>NZ_JBITJP010000024.1:0-178240 GCF_044460165.1 Embleya sp. NPDC050154 | reverse complement strand
GGCCGTTGCCCCAGGAGTCGGTGGACTTGGTGAAGACCTGGCCGTTGCTGTAGTCCGCGCAGGTCAGTCCGGGACGGTTCGGGTCGCGCAGGGAGAAGGAACCGCCCGAGCCGGTGGTGTCGATGGTGAGCGGGTTCGGCCCGTTCCACTGACTGTTGCCGGTGCCGGCCTTCACGTCGTCGACGGTGTCGAGCACCGTGCCCGTGCTCGCATCGACGAAGACGTGCAGCCTGCTGGGCGCGGTCGCGGTACGACCGATCAGGACGGTTTCCCAGGCGAGATTGCTCTGCCCGTCCTTGACCCGGACGACCAGGCGGTGCGATTCGACCTTGTCCACGGCAGCGAGTCTGGCCCTGGACGTGGTCTCGGCGGCGCCCGCGTCGATCGTGGGCGTGGTCTTGGCCGAGATGCGGGTGCTGGTGGCGGACTGGGTCGCGCGGACCCGGCCCTGGCCGTCGGCGAGCACGACGGCGTCGCCGCCGACCACCGGGATGCCCCGGTAGGTGCGCTCGTAGGCGACCGAGTAGAGGCCGTTGACCCAGGGGGTCACCGCTTGGCGTTCGTACTGCTCGTCGGGACCCTTGGCGAGGGTGTCCAAGCCACTGGTCGCGGCTCGGTCGGCGGCGGAGACCGCCAGCGCCTGCGAGCCGGGAGGGGAAGGCGGATCGGCCGAAGCCGACTGCGCGGTCGTGGAGACCGCCAATCCGGCGAGTACGGCCAGGACTGTCCCGGCCGTCACCGTTTTGCGATTCATCGAGGCTCCTCGAGTGGAAGGTAGACCTCGACCACGAATCCGACCTTCGCGATGCGTGTCCGCAAGGTGAGCGAACCGCCGACGCGCCTGGCCGCCGGGTTCGTGCCCGATCGGCACACGTTCACACGGTCTGCCCGTTCCGTTCAATGCGCGCTCGAAGGGCCGGCAAAATCTGTCAAACTCCGTTCCACACAAGTGAGTTGCGCGCATCGGAGAATGATTCCGGGAGTCGGTCGACGGGGCTGTCCGGCACCCGGTGCGGCGACCGGAGAGGCGCATCGGGTGCCGGGCAGCAGGCGCGAACGACTCACCCGGAGGTCGCGATCAGCTCACCGGAAGATCCAGGTAGGACGGATCCTCGTCGGAGGGGGAGACCGTGATGGTGGTGCCCGCGACGGGGGCCGCACCGTAGAACGGGTCGAACGTATCCAGCACGAGCAGTACCCGGTGGCCGGCCGGGACGTTGTAGCCGGTGGCCTGGAGGGCGATGTCCAGGACGACCAGCCGTTCCGCCTCGCCCTCGGGGCCGGTGAACGGCGCGTGCGTAATGATGTGGGCGTTGCCGTCGGCGTCGACGTCGAAGAGGTGTGCGATCACCGTCGGGGTCGGTCCCTCGATCGTGTAAGTCACCCGCAGTCGAGGCACGCCCCGCAGTTTCACCGCCACGGGTAGCGGTGCGGTGGCCCACACGCCCGCGTGGGACCGATCGATCTCGTTGGTCGGGTATACCTTGGGGAAGCCGGCCATCTCCGGGTAGCCGGAGAAGATGATCTTGTTTGCGACGGTGGCCGGGGTGTCCGCGCCGGACCGGAAGACGATGTCCGTGTCGCCGCCCGCCTTGTCGGTGAGCGTGCCGTCGCCGCCGTTCTGTGGGCCGGTCAGGTATAGCCGTTCGGTGCGCCCGGTGACCGCGCCCCACGTGGGCCGCTCTTCGATCGGGCCCTTCCACATGATCTGTGTGACGACCTCGCCCTCGGCATCGATGCCGTTGGCGATGCCCTTGAGGTGGTGGTCGAACCACCGGTGCGCGTCCTCCCAGATCCGGTTCGGCAGCCCGATGATGCCGGGCGATTCCGGTCCCGAGTGGTCGCCGATGGACAACAGGAGGCGCTTGGGGCCGGTCAGCGCGTTGAACATCTTCAACGTCTGATTGGTGGGGAACAGCGTCTCGTGCCACGCGTTCGCGAACAGGATCGGCACGCCGCGTTCGTTGAGCTTTCCGACGCGCTCGTGCGGGGAGCGCGGTACCGCCCAGTCCAGCGCCGGTTGTGGGTCCGGGTTGGTCAGTACGTCCCGGAACGCCTGCTGTGTCGTCTCGCTGAGCCGGGCGTCGGCGGCGGCACCCAGGAGCGTGGACACCGCGGCCAGGTGCCGGGTGCCGTTCTCGAAGAACGCCTCGCCCAGATCACCCCAGGTGCTCAGGGCCACCACCGCGCCCACCTTGGGCTCCTCGGCGGCGACCAGCTGGCTGATGCCCGATCCGTACGAGTCGCCGATGAAGCCGACGCCGGTCAACTCGCCCGTGACCAAGCCCTCCACGAAGGTGATCGCCGCCTGACCATCCTCGATGTCCTCGAGACCGGCCACCTCGACCTCACCCTGGGATTCGCCGAACCCGCGCGCGGTGTAGGCCAGTACGTGGTAGCCCTTGAGCGCGAAGCGGGTCGCCTGCACCGCGTAGACGACCCAGCCCAGGTTCACCCATGGCGAGGGCATCACGATCAACGGTCGGGGTCGGCCGTCCCGGTGCAGCCAGAGCGCGCCGTCCAGCTCGTCGCCTCCCGCGCCGGGCACCCGAACCTTGCTGAACTCGACCTGTGCCCGGGTCTCCTGGACCTCGGTCACGCGCGCGGGGGCCAGTCGGCCGGTGTTCCCGGTCTCCAGTGCTTCGACGACCTGCGTCAAGGTCGCCTCGTCCAGTTCGGGGTAGAGGCTGGTCGGCTGCGGTTCCTGAGAACTCACGTCGGTTCCTTCCCACTTCGTCGACTCGTGCGGACGAGGCCGACACCCCGCCATGATCGCAGTGGGTGTCGACTCGAAAACACAGTGTCATCGAATCCTGTTTCGTGACGGGAGAATGGGAGGAAAATCCGAAGTGGGAAACAACCGTTCCGGTGTGCCGACCCCTTCGCTACCCTCGCCCGATCTGGCGAATCGTCGAGCGGGGCTCCCCGCGGATCGGATGGCCCATGAAGAACGTTTCCCCAAACGACGAGTCCGGGCGCCCGACGGTGTCGATCTCGGCCGGCCGGGTGTGCGGCACCACCGCGGACGGCGTGCGTCGTTTCCTCGGCATCCCGTACGCCGCCGCGCCGGTGGGCCCGAGACGGTTCGACCGGCCGGCCCCGCATCCGGGGTGGGCGGACGTGCGCGACGCCGGTTCGATGGGGGCGACCGCGCCCCAGGCGCCGTACCGGGGCGGCCTGGGCGACCTGCTGCCGACGGTGGTGGTCGAGGGCGACGAATACCTGAACCTGAACATCTGGGCACCGGCCGACGCGGCCGGTCTGCCGGTGATGGTGTGGGTGCACGGCGGATCACTCGCGCACGGCGCCAACGCGCTGCCCGGGTACGACGGTTCCGCCTTCGCCCGGGACGGCGTGGTGTTCGTGGCGCCGAACTACCGGCTGGCCTCCGAGGGCTTCTCGGTGTTGGCGGGCGCGCCGCTCAATCTCGGACTGGCCGACGTGCTCGCCGCGCTGCGCTGGGTGCACGCCGAGATCGCGGCCTTCGGTGGCGATCCCGAACAGGTCACCGTGTTCGGCGAGTCCGCCGGATCGATCCTGCTGGGCGCCCTGGTTGCCCACCCGCAGGCCGCGTCGTTGTTCGGTCGGGCGATTCTGCAGAGCGGGATGCCCGGCGCGCTCCCGCCCGAGGGCGCCGGCCGGATCACCCGTCTGGTGGCCGAGCGGCTGGGTCGCGCGGCGACCCGGGAGGCGTTCGCGGACGTGCCCGCGGCCGAACTGGTCGCGGCCGAACAGGCCGTCACCGCCGGTGGCTCGCCGATGACCGGTGGCCCCGGATTCACCATGGCCGTCGACGCGGACCTGGTGCCGGTCGAGCCGATGGCGGCCCTGCAGGCCGGCGGTGGGTCGGACATCACACTGCTGCTCGGCTCGAATACCGAGGAATACCGGCTGTGGTTCGTGCCCACGGGGATGCTGGACCGGGTCGGCGCACTGCTGTTCGCGGGTGCGCGGCTCAAATTCCGGATCACACGCCGGATCCTGGCCGCGTATCGGGCCAATCGGCCGGGTGCCTCGCGCGGTGAACTGCTCGGCACGCTGGTCGGCGATCTGTTGCTGCGACTGCCGATCAACCGGGTCGCGGACGCCCGACTGGATCACGGCGCGTCCACCTACGTCTACGAGTTCGGCTGGCGCAGCCCGGTCCTGGACCTGGGCGCGGCGCACGCGATGGAGCTGCCCTTCGTCTTCGACGGCCTCGCGACGCCCGACTGGCGCGCCCTCACCGGCGACGCGGCGCCGCAGCGGCTGGCCGACGACATGCACGCGGCGTGGGTGCGCTTCGCCAAGACCGGCGACCCGGGCTGGGAACCGTGGGACGCCCGGCGCCCGGTACGGGTGTTCGACCATCCCGAGACCCGCACGGTGTTCGCCCCGCGCGAGGACGAGCGAGCCGTCTGGCCCTGACCGGCGGGCCTGGCCGGGCCCGCTCCCGGGCCGGTCGGCGGGGTGTCGCGTCCGTCATCCCAGGGCGCGACGCACGGCCGCGTGCGGCAGCGCGAACGCCTTGTGCCCGGACGGCGCGTGCACCGTCTCGGCGGCCAACAGGGCGTCCAGCACCGCCTCCTCGACGGCGTCCATCGTCGCGGCGAAGACCGTGTCCAACAGCGCCGAGGGCAGCGGCTCGGCGGCGCGCACGGGCGCGGTGGAGAAGGCCACCGCGTAGTCGCCGCTGCCGTGCGCGAACGCGGCCCCGACCCGGGCCAGACCGAACACACCGCGCCCGGCGATCCGGGTCAACTCGCGCGTGGAGCAGGGCAGATCGGTGGCGACCACGACCACGCACGAGCCCTGCCCGCCGGCCGGTCCGGCGGTCGGCAGACCCAGCGTGGCCGGGCGCAACACCTGCCCACCCAGCCGTAGTTCGCCGGACATGTTGGCCTGCACCAGCACGCCCACGGTCGCCTCGCCGGTGTCCGTGGGCACCCGGCGCGACGCGGTGCCGATGCCGGCCTTGTAGCCCAGCGCGCACGCGCCGGTGCCGCCGCCCACACTGCCCTGCGGCACCGGCCCGGTCGAGGCCGTGTCCAGCGCCGCGTACACGTGCGCCGCGGTCACCCGGCGTGGGCGGTTCCGGGACAGCCACGTGTCGTCGATCTCGCCGACCACCGGCAGCACGGAGGTGAGCGGCGGATCGGCCCGCTCCCGCAGCCAGGTCGACAGGGCGTTCGCGACGGGGAAGGTGGACAGCTTGGAAGTGAGCAGCAACGGGGTCTCCAATTCGCCCGGTTCCACCGAGCGGCCCGCGCCGACGAACCTCCCGTGGCCGTTGCCGACGAACTGCCCGGCCGGCAATGGGCCGTGACTGCCCAGCGCGTCGGGCACGATCGCGGTCACTCCCGAGTACAACCCCTCCCGGGGGTCACGCAGCGTGGTGTGCCCCACCCGCACGCCCGGGACGTCGGTGAGCGCGTTCCACATCCCGGGAGCCAGCAGGCCCGGCGCGTGGCCGAAGTCGCGGATGCGCGGGCGCGGCTTCGAAGGGCCCGTCGCGAGCTCGGTCATGGTGGCTCCGGATGTCGTTTCCGCCGGCATTCGCATGCCGTCACTCTCCGCTTTGCCCGTCGTGGGCCGCACCGTCGTCGCGGACGAAAGTTCGGACCCGCCTCGGGTGGCCCACACCAACCCCGGGCAGCCCTCGCGCCTGGTCGGCGGCGGCCCGCGCGCTCTATAGGCTGACCACCCACAGACCACCCACTGGCGCCGGAGAGCGGCACCGACACGGTTGAGGGTGCACGGATGAGCGCGCGTTTCGAGGAACTCGACTGGCGGCCGACGCCGATGGGCGAGATCAGTCTGCGCCGCAGGCGGGATCCGGCCACGGGCGAGGACGTGTACGAGGTCAAACTCGGCGACGAGTTCCTGATGTCCAGCCTGTTCACGGCGGGCGAGATCGCGCTGACCCGACTGGGCCTGGCCGACCTGCCGGACGCCGAACTCGACGTCGTGGTGGGCGGGCTCGGGCTCGGGTACACCGCCCGGGCGGCGCTGGACGACCCGCGCGTGCGCAGCCTGATCGTGGTGGACGCGCTGGGCGAGGTGATCGACTGGCACCGGCGCGGGCTGGTGCCGCTGGGCGCGGGGCTGGCCGGCGATCCGCGCTGTCGGCTGGTCCTCGGCGACTTCTTCGCGTTGGCCGGCGACCCTCGCGGGTGGGATGCGCAGGCGCCCGGCCGGCGCTTCCACGCCATCCTGCTGGACGTCGACCACTCGCCGCGGCACGTGTTGCACCCCAGCCACGCCGCGCTCTACCGGCCCGCCGGGCTGCGCGCGCTGGCCGATCGGCTGCATCCGGACGGCGTCTTCGCCCTGTGGTCGAACGACCCGCCGGACCACGAGTTCGGCGCGGTGCTCGCCGAGGTGTTCCCCGCCTCGGCCGCGCACGTGGTCGACTTCGACAACCCGCTCCAAGGCGGTACGGCGACCAACACCGTGTACGTGGCGCGCAAGGCGGGCGACCCCGCGTCCTGACCCGACGGGACGGCGAACCGGGTCGGGACGCGGGGTGCCGGGCGTGTCCTCGAACACCCCACCGGGTCCCTACCGGGGTGCGAGGACACGCGGGGTGCCGCGCCCGGCGACAGGGCACGAGCCGCCGGGCGCGGCACCGCTCAGGAGCGCAGGTGGTCGATGGCGACGCGGGCGGCCCGGCCGATCGCCGCGTCGGCCCGGGGCAGCCGGTAGCCCATCGACTCCGAACGCAGGAAGACGCCGACGGCGTAGCGCTTGCCGTCGGGGTATTCGACGACCCCGGCCTCGTTGCGCACACCCCACAGGGTGCCGGTCTTGCCGGACACCCGGATCTCGTCCTCGAAGCCGGAGGAGAGCCGGTGCGGCCAGATCTGCCGGCCCATGATCTCGCGCACCTCGGCGCAGGCCTCGGCGGGCCCGGCCTCGTCCCGCCAGATGGCGGCGAGCAGCTTGGTGATCTCGCGCGGGGTGGTCGAGGCGGTGCGCTCGGGGTCGCGCACGGTCACCATGCGCATGCGGTCCGGGGTGACCCGGGCGAGCTGCTCCTCGACGTCCTCGGCAGCCGGGTCGATGCCCAGGTCGGTCACCACGCTGGAGAGCAGTTCCTTGCAGCCGGTGACCGCGGTGGCGCGGCAGTCCAACTCGTCCAGCGTGGCTCGCACGTTCTCCCGGCCGACCAGGCCGAGCACGACGTCGGTGGCTGCGTTGTCGCTCATGGTCATCATCATGGCGGCGAGGTCGCGCGCGCTCATCTCCACGTCGTGCATGCAGCCGTCGGTGCCGATGCCGTCGCCTGCCTTGTCGGCGTCGGTGACCACGTGCCGCCCGGCCCGGTCCAGCCGGCCCGAGGCCGCCTGGCGCGCGTACTCCAAGGCGATCGGGATCTTGAAGACCGAGGCGAGCACGACCTTGTCGTCGGACCCGTAACAGACCTCGTCGTCGCCGTCGAGGTCGCGTACGTGCAGAAAGCCCTCGACCTCGGCCGCGTCGAAGACGGCGCGGATGCTCTTCGCCGGTTCGACCGGATCCTGGTCGGTGATCATGTTCGCTCCGTGAGGGTGGTCGGGTGGCCCCGAGGGGCTCGACGGGGTGTGTTCAGCGTTTGGCGGCGACGTTCGGCAGGTGGGTGGCGGCCGCGTGCGCGCCCACCGTGTACCAGAGGTTGATCAGGTCCATCACGACGTTGGGATCGGGTGCCGCGCATCGCACGGTCAACAGGTCCAGTCGTTCCGCGCCGGGCACGGCGGCGGCGAACTCGGCGGCCAGGGGGAGTTGGAAACCCACCTCCAGGACCAGTTCATCGGGCATCGGCAGGGCTTGCAGCCCGCTCGCGTTCCGGACCGCCAGCGCGGCCTTCTCCCGGATGAGGTCCCGAGCCAGGGAGGGGTGCATGGTGTCCGCCGCGGTCCATCCCTCGGCGGACTTGACCTGCGCGGTGACCACGCCGGGGAATACCCCCTCGGCCACCGAGCAGACGTGGTTGTCACCGGTGACCAGTCCGATCGGCACCCCGTGCTGGGCGGCCAGCAGTGCGATCACCTCGGCCTCGGTGACGTGGCGGTCGCCCAGTTTCACCGAGGTGAAGTTGCCGGAGAAGGTGTGCGAGAGCACGCCGGGCTTGCCGGCCGCCGCGTGGTAGCCGACGAACAGCGCCACCGCGTGCTGCGGGCCCAGGCCGTGCGCCATGCACTGGGCCTTGGGGGTGCCCAGGATCATCCGGGCGCGGGGGTCCAGGTCCTCCGCGATCAGGTTGTCCATCGTGCCGTGGCTGTCGTTGATCAGTACGCGCTCGGCGCCCGCCGCGAACGCGCCTTCGATCGCCGCGTTCGCCTCACCCGTCATCAAGTGTTGCGCCCGGGGGTAGCCGCTGCCCCCGCGCCAGATCTGATCCAGGGTGGCGATGCCCGCCACACCTTCCATGTCGATCGAGATGTACACGTCCATCGGTCGCTCCCGTTCGTCGCGCTGCCCGTGAGCGACCCGACGCGCGCGTCGCCCGACGCCGGGCCGGGCGGTGTGCCGACCGTCGGCCGCCTCTGCCGAGGATTGCCGAGGCGGCCGGGGCTCGGCGTCGGTGATTCGGACAGGTTCGGCGGCGGTTCTTCGTCCACGAGGACGATTCGAGGTTTTCGGGGGCTGCCTACCGTGATCGTCCTCTGCGGCACTCGCCGCCGCCTTCCGAGGAGGTATCCCACGATGGGACGATCCGACGTGCCCGGGTCTGCTGCCCGGACACTGCCGACGCCCGAGTACCTAGCGACCCGACTCGGCGAACTGGCCAAGCGCGGCAACATTCCCGGGGCGAGTGTCGCGGTACGGATGGGCGACGAGACGGTCGTGGCCGCCACGGGCGTGCTCGACGTGGAGATCGGGTACCCGGCGACCCCGGACTCGATCTTCCAGATCGGGTCGATCACCAAGGTCTGGACGGCGACGCTGATCATGCAGCTCGTCGACGAGGGCGTGCTCGACCTCGACGCCCCCGTGCGCACCTACCTGCCGGAATTCAAGCTCGTCGACGAGGCCGCCGCACAGGTGGTGACGACGCGTCAACTGCTGTGCCACACCGCGGGTTTCGAGGGCGACCTGTTCGACGACCACGGTCCCGGGGACGACGCGGTGGCCAAGCTGGTCGCGGACCTGGCCGCGAAGGCCGGGCAACTGTTCGCACCCGGCGAGATGTTCTCGTACTGCAACAGCGGGTTCGTCGTGCTGGGTCGGATCATCGAGGTGCTCACCGGACAGACCTGGGAGGCGACGCTGCGTGAGCGCATAGCGGTGCCCCTGGGGCTGGGCCGGTTGGCCACCAGCGCGAACGAGGCGATCCTGCACCGGGTGGCGATCGGGCACGTGTCCGGGCCGGACGGGACCGCGGTGCGGGTGCCGGGGTGGGAGATGCCGCGCTCCAACGCGCCCGCCGGCTCGACGCTGACCACCACGGCGACCGACCTGCTCGCGTTCGCCGCCGCGCACATCGCCCGGGGACTGCTCCCGGACGGCACCCGCCTGCTGTCGGAGGCGTCCGCGCTCGCGATGCGCGAGCCGCAGGTCCAGGTGCCCGACATCGAGGCGGTCGGCGGCGCGTGGGGGTTGGGCTGGAACCTGTTCGACTGGGTCGGCGGCCCGATCATCGGTCACGACGGCGGCACCATGGGCCAGGCCGCGATCCTGCGGGTGGCCCCCGAGAGCGACGTCTCGATCGCGATCCTCACCAACGGCGGCGATCTGGCCGTGATGTACGACCTGGTCCGCGACGTGTTCGCGACGACCGCGGACGTGCGCGTACCGGAGCCCGTGGTACCGCCCGCCGAGCCCCCGGTGGTGGACCCGCGCTTCTTCGTCGGCCGCTACGCCTCGCAGGCGATGGCGTTGGACGTGGTCGAGTCCGAGGAGGGACTGGAACTGACCATGCGCACGCTCGGCGCCGCCGCCGAGATGCTCGGCGAACAGGTCAAGACCAGCAAGCTGGTGATCCGCGACGCCCGCACGCTGATCGAGGTCGAGGCGCAGGGTGGGCAGCACACGCAGTACGCCTTCCTCGGCGACGGCGACCGGGCCCGCTTCCTGCACATGACCCGCGCGGTTCCGCGCGTGACGGTCGGCGAGTCGGCCGCGGCGAACGGTGCCGTCGAGTGTTCCGCCGGCGGCGCGCGATGAGACGCGTCCCACGCGGGGCCGCAGCGGCCGTCGCGTTGGGTCTGTTCGCCGCCGGGTGCGGAGGGACCGCGAGCGATGGTGGTGCCGGCGACGGTGACACCGTCACGATCGCCATCGAAGGCGACCCCGGCAACATGAACCCGCTGACCGCGCTGACCTCGTCCGCGGTCACGATGAACCGCTACTCCTACGACTCGCTGATCCATGTCGCCAATGACGGGCGGATCGTCTCGGGTGTCGCCGAGAATTGGACCTCCGACGCGACCTCGGCGACCTTCACGCTCCGCCGCGACGTGATGTGCGACAGCGGCCGAGCACTGACCGCCTCCGACATCGCGGCCCAGTACGCCTACATCGCCGACCCGGCCAACAAGTCGCCGCTGTACGGCCTGATGGTGCCTCCCGGGACCGTCGCCACCGCCGACGACGCGGCCGGCACCCTGACGCTGAAGACCCCGGACCCGGCCCCGTTCCTGGTCCGCGGCACCGCGATGTTGCGACTGGTGTGCCCCACCGCCATGAAGTCCCCCGATGTCCTGAGCCACACGTCCGACGGGACCGGACCCTACCGACTGAGCCAGGTGGTCCCGGGCGACCACTTCACCTTCACCAAGCGCGCCGGCTACACCTGGGGGCCGAACGGCATCGGCAACACCGACCTGCCCGACCGAGTGGTCTTCAAGGTCCTCGCCAACGAATCCACCAGGGCGAACCTGGTGCTCGGCGGACAGATCGACATCGCGCCCATCGTCGGCGGCGACCGCGCCCGGCTGACCGCGGCCGGCGTCAAGTCCGTGGTCCAGCGCGACCCCTTGGGGATGCTGGTCTTCAACGAGGCCGCCAATCGGGTCACCGCCGATCCCCTGGTGCGTCGGGCGCTGATCGAGGCGCTCGACCTCAAGCAGATCGGTGCGGTGGCCACCGGCGGCAAGGGTCAACCCGCGACCCGCGTCGGTGTCACGGCGGCGCCGCCGTGCACCGAGGACGCGGTGACCGAGCACCTGCCACGGCACGACGTGGCTCGGGCCGCGGAGGCGCTGCGGTCGGCGGGGTGGAAGAAGTCCGGCGGGCGCTGGACCAAGGACGGCAAACAGCTGTCGATCTCCATGCCCTACCCCGGTGTGTTCGGCAACCAGCTCATCGCCGCCGTCGAGTTGGCGGTCAAGCAATGGAAGTCGTTCGGCGTCAAGGTCAACGCTCAGCCGACCACCGCCGCGACGAACGCCACGATCCTGATGGGCGGTCAGTGGGAAGTCGCGTGGGCACCGCTCTCGGTGACCACACCCGACCAGGCCCTCCCCTTCTTCATGGGAGCCACCCCACCGGACGGGCTCAACTTCGGTTCGTTGGACAACCCCGAATTCAAACGTCTCGTGGCTCTCGCAATGGCCAAGCCGGACACCTCGGGTTGCCCCGAGTGGACCGCGGCCGAATCCGAGTTGATCAAACGTCTCGATGTGGTGACCTTCATGGACTCGTTGACCCCCTATTTCGCTCGGGGCTACAGCTTCGAACTCGACGGTGGCGGTCCCATTCCGACCACCCTTCGCAAGGTCGGTGGCCGATGAGTACCGCAGCCGGTACCGCAACCACGGCCGGCCGGGTGATCGACTTCCGGCTCGGCCCCTGGACCTCCTTCCTCGTGCGCCGTACCGGGCGCCTGGTGGTCTCGCTCGCCGCACTGGTCACCGCCGCCTTCGCGATGATCCACTTCGTCCCCGGCGACCCGGTCCGCGGCGCCCTGGGACTCAACGCCACGCCCGAGGCGGTCGCCGCCCGCAAGGAGCAACTGGGCCTGGACGACTCGCTGATCTCCCAGTACAAGCACTTCGTCGGCGGACTCTTCCACGGCGACCTGGGCGAATCGATCACCGCCCGGGTCCCGGTGTCCCGGATGATCGGCGACCGACTCCCGGCGACCATGGAGATCGCGATCTACGCGTTCCTCCTGGTGATGCTGGTGGCCATCCCGCTGGGCATGGCCATGGCCGTGTGGACCCGCAACGGCCGGCGCCGGCGCGGCGAACTCGCCTTCGCCTCCTCGACCGGGGCGATCGTGGCCATCCCGGAATTCCTCCTCGCGGTCTGCCTGGCCTCGGTGTTCGGCGTCTCGCTGGGCTGGTTCCCGGTGGCGCTGCGCGAAGGCCCGGACTCCTACGTCCTGCCGGTACTCGCGCTGGCCATCACCCCGATCGCCGCACTCTCGCGGATCGTCCGGGTGGAGGCGCTGCGCGTGTTCGAGACCGACTACATGCGCACCGCCCGCGCCAAGCGGCTGCCCGGCCGACTGGTCTACCTGCGGCACGCGTTGCCGAACCTGCTGACCTCCTCGCTCACCCTGGGCGGCCTGCTCCTGAGCGGCCTGCTGGCCGGGACCGTACTGATCGAGAACGTCTTCGCCTGGCCCGGCCTGGGCATGACCATCGTCCAGGCGATCCTGCAGAAGGACTATCCGCTCGTCCAAGGCATCGTGCTGGTCTACGGAGCCGCCGCGCTCACGATCAACTTCGTGGTCGACCTCGCCGTCGCCGCCGCCGATCCCCAGTCCACGATTCGCGGGAGCTGAAGATGGCCAACGCACCAAGACTTCGCCTCGCACTGCGCACCCCGCTGGGGATCACCGCCGCCGTCGCGAGCACGATCATCGCCCTGGTGGCGATCTTCGGACCCATGCTGCTCGGCGACACCGCCGACCGGATCGACACCGACGAGATCGGCCGACACAGCGGCACCGAGCACCTGTTCGGTACCGACGCCCTGGGTCGCGACATCGCCGCCCGCGTGGTGGTGGCCACCCGGCTCACCGTGGAACTGACCCTGTTCGCCACGCTCATCGCGGTCGTCGGCGGCCTGGTCCTGGGCGTCCTGCCGGCCGTCCTCGGCCGCCGCGCCGGTCGCCTGATCACCGCGACGGTCAACCTGCTCGTCGCCTTCCCCGGTCTGCTGTTCGTGCTCTTCCTCGCGGTCATCTTCGGCGTCGGCACCTTCTCCGCCGCCTTCGCCATCGGCCTGGGCGCGGCCCCCAGCACCGCCCGACTCGTGCAGAACCTGACCGCCTCGGTCGCCGGCACCGACTATGTGGCCGCCGCGCGGATCCTGGGCGTCGGCCGCTTCCGGATCATCGTCCGGCACATCCTGCCCAACATCGCCGAACCCGTCGCGCTGTTCGTCTCCACGACCGCAGCCGGCATCCTGGTCGCCTTCTCCGGCCTGTCCTTCCTCGGTCTGGGCGTGCAACCGCCCGACTACGACTGGGGACGCCTGCTCAACGAGCAGCTCGACCGGGTCATGGTGGACCCGATGTCGGCGGTCGGGCCGGGTCTTGCGATCGTGCTCACCGGCATCACCTTCGGCCTGATCGGCGAGGTGGTCGCCAAGGCGAACGCCGGCCGTACCGCGCCGCAGGCCGAGGTCGGCGCGGCCGACCCGGTCACCGAACGGCCCGCCGAGGCGGCCGAGTCGGCGCTGCTGAACATCGACCACCTGCGGGTGCGCTTCCCCGGGCACACCGCCGTGCACGACGTCTGCCTCACCGTCGCCGAGGGTGAAGCGGTCGGCATCGTCGGCGAGTCCGGCTCGGGCAAGAGCCTGACCGCGCTCGCCGCAGCCGGACTCGTCCCGCACCCGGGCCGGGTCAGCGCGGGCACCCTGCGCTTCGGCGACCGGGACCTGAACAAGCAGGCCCCCAAGGGCACCTCGATGGCCATGGTCTTCCAGGACCCGATGGCCTCGCTCAACCCCGCGCTCACGGTCGGCCGGCAACTCGCCGAGGTGGCCGAGGTGCACCACAACGCCGGACGGGCGGCGGCCCTTTCCCGGGCCGTGTCCCGACTGGGCGCGGTGGGCATCATCAACCCCGAACAGCGGGTCCGCAAGCGTCCGCACGAGTTCTCCGGCGGCATGCGCCAACGCGTGATGATCGCGATGGGCCTGATGGGCGAACCCCGGCTGATCATCGCCGACGAGCCCACCACCGCCCTGGACGTGACCGTGCAGGCCCAGGTGCTGGCCCTGCTCCGGGACGTGCGGACCGAATCGGGCGCCGCACTGCTGCTCATCTCGCACGACATCGCCGTCGTCTCCCAGGTGTGCGACCGCGTCGTGGTGATGTACGCGGGACGGATCGTCGAGGAACTGCCCGTCGGGGACCTCGCCGACGGCGTCGCCCACCCGTACTCGGCCGCGCTGATCGGCGCGGTGCCCAGCATGACCACCGACCGGGACGTCCCGCTGGCGACCATCCCCGGCCGGCCGCCGGAGCCCGGCGAGGAGAGCGTCGGTTGCCCGTTCGCGCCGCGCTGCGCCCGGGCGACGGACCGCTGCCGTACCGAGGAGCCGGTCCTGGAATCGATCGGTTCCGGTCGCCGCGTCGCGTGCTGGGACCCGATCACCACCGTCACCCACGAACTGGAGGAGGCACGATGAAAGCCGCGAGCACGGTGGATCCCTCCGCCGCCGAAGCCGCCCCCGGCCCCGCCGGGAGCGCAACGTCCGGTTCGCTCGAACTGCGCAACATCACCGTGCGCTACGGCCGCGGCCGCGGCGCCTCCACCGCCGTCGACGACGTGTCCCTGGAGGTGCCCGCGGGCAGCGTGGTCGGCCTGGTCGGCGGCTCCGGGTCGGGCAAGTCCACCCTGGGTCGGGCCGCGGTCGGCCTGGTCCCCGTCTACTCGGGGCAGGTCCTGGTCGACGGCGTCGACCAGGGCCGCAAGCCCGGGCGCCGACCGATCCAACTGGTCTTCCAGGACCCGTTCGCCTCGCTCAACCCGCGCCTGACCATCGGCGGTTCGGTCGCCGAGGCGGTGCCGCGCACCGACCGGGCGACCCGGGCGAGCGAGGTGGCCCGCTACCTCGACCTGGTCGGCATCGACCCCGGCGTGGCCGGACGCCTGCCGCACGCGCTCTCCGGCGGCCAGCGCCAACGCGTGGCACTGGCCCGCGCGCTCGCCGCCCGGCCCGCCGTACTGGTCGCCGACGAGGTCACCTCCGCGTTGGACGTCTCCGTCCAGGGCGCGGTGCTCAACCTGATCCGCGACCTGCAACGCGAACTCGGCTTCGCGATGTTGTTCATCTCGCACAACCTGGCCGTCGTGCGCTATCTCGCGGACCGGATCGCGGTGATGGACCGCGGCGTCCTGGTGGAGTCCGGCCCCGCCGCCCAGGTCCTGGAGAACCCGGAACACGAGTACACCCGGGCGCTGCTGTCCGGCGTGCCCACGATCGGCGAGCCGCTGCCCGAACGCGCGACGGTCGACCCCGATACCGATGTGGAGACGGAGGCCGCGACCCGATGACCCCGACACCGGCGGGGGCGCGTACCGGCGGCGACCTGTACCGCGCCGACCGCGAACCCGAACCCGACCCCGGTGCGTTGCGCGACCGCGCGGCCGAGGCGGCCGACCGCGCGGCTCGCGTGGCTCGGATCGAGATCCGCGAACTGCACACGCCAGTCGAGATGTCCGACGCGTGCGCCCTGTTCCAACACGTCTGGCAGCCCGACACCCCGATGATCAGCCCCGAGATGATGACCGTGGTCGCGCACTCCGGCGGCTACGTCGCGGGCACCTACGAGGGCGATCGACTGGTCGGCGCGGGCGTGGGCCTGCTCTCCACCGACGGCCTGCACTCGCACATCGCCGGCGTCGACGAACGCTCGCGAGGACGCGAGGTGGGCTACGCGCTCAAGGTGTACCAGCGGGCGTGGTGCCTGACCCGCGGGATCACCCGGGTCACCTGGACGTTCGACCCCCTGGTCGGACGGAACGCCTACTTCAACCTGGCCAAGCTCGGCGCGGTACCCGCGCAGTACCTCGCCGACTTCTACGGGCCCATGTCCGATGCCATCAACGGCGACGACTACTCCGATCGCATCCTGGCCGGCTGGGACCTGACCGCCGACCGGGTGGCCCTCGCCTGCGCGGGGACACCCGGGCCGGTGGACGCCGGGGCCTTGGTGGGGGAGGTGGTGATCGGCCTGGACACGGGTCCGGACAAGCGGCCGATCCCGGGCCGGACCGACGGGGACGTGGTGCTGGTGGCGGTGCCGCGCGACATCGAGGCGCTGCGCCGGACCGATCCGGCGGCGGCGCGGGGCTGGCGCCTGGCGTTGCGCGAGGTGCTCGGCGGGCTGATGGCCGAGGGCCGGGTGGTGCTCGGCTTCACCCGGGACGGACGGTACGTGCTCGGTCGGGGCCCGCGCCCGCGCTGACCCCGCGCCGGGTGCCCGGTCTCGGGGGACGGGCACCCGGCGTCACGATGGACCACGACATCCATCACAAGATCGTTTAGACTCCCGCCACGGAGTGACCGGCGCAGACGCGGTCGGCCCGGAGCGTCCGACGGGGGACTGTGTCGACCGATTGGATCCCCGTGTCATGAACGTGGTGAACGTGTTGGGCCCGCCGCGAATAGCGTCGGGCATTCTCGCCGCCGCGCCGGTGGCCATCCGATGACCGCGCATTCGCGCGCCGTTCTCGGGCGCATCATCGACGACCTCGGCTCCACGTTGTTCGAGGTGGCGGCCGGCAAGCCGGATCCCGACCGCGAGGTCACCGGAGTGCTCATCCACGACCCGCACGACGAACCCTCGCACGCGCCCGGCGCGGTGGTCCTGGGCGTCGCCGTCTACGGATCGCCGGCCATCGTGACCCTGGTGCACCGCGCGGCCGGCCTGGCCGCGCCGGCCGTCGTGGTGCGCGGCCCCATCGTGGTGGACGCCGAGATCGAGGCGGCCGTGGCGAGCACCGGCGTGGTCGTCCTCGCGCTCACCCCCGGTGCCTCCTGGTCCCAGGTCACCACACTGCTGCGGGCGCTGCTCGCGGTGGACGAGGTGGGCACCGCGCAGACCGGCGAAACCCTCGACGGCGCACCGGCCGGTGATCTGTTCGCGCTGGTCAACGCCATCGCCGCGCTCCTGGACGGGCCGGTCACGGTGGAGGACCGCAGCGGGCGGGTGCTGGCCTTCTCCAGCCGTCAGGACGAGGCGGACGAACCCCGGATCGCCACCATCCTGGACCGCCAGGTACCCGCGGAGATGTTGCGCATCCTGGAGGAACGCGGCGCCTTCCACGCCCTGTACCGCAACGAGGGGCCGCTGTACCTGGCCGGTGTCTCGGACCTGCCCCGGGTGGCCATCGCGGTCCGGGCCGGCGACGAGATCCTCGGCTCGATCTGGGTCGTGGTGCGCGCACCGCTGTCCGCCGAGTTGGAGCGTTCGCTGACCGAGGCGGCCAAGGTGGTCGCCCTGCACCTGCTGCGCCGCCGCGCCGGCGCGGACGTCGAGCGCCGACTGCGCACCGACCTGCTCGCCACCGTGCTCGAAGGCGGCCCCGCGGCGGTCGACGCGGCCGGCCGACTGGGTCTGGCGCACCAGCCCGCGTGCGTGCTCGCGCTCGCGGTGGTCGGCGACTCGGCACCCGCGGAGCGCACCGCGGAGGAACACCGGATCGTGGACGCGCTGGCCCTGCACCTGGCGGCGGTACACCCGCGCACGGCCACCGCGCGGCTCGGCGGCTTCACCTACGCGATCCTGCCCACCGAGTCGGACGGCAGGGCGGTCCGGCTGGCGGAGGAGTTCCTGGCCCGGATCGGCGGCCGGATCGAGGCCGTCGTGGGCATCGGGCGGGTCGTCGCGCGCGAGGTGGACCTGCCCTCCTCCCGCGCGGACGCGGACCGCGCGCTGCGGGTGCTGCGCTCGGGCCGCTCGTCGCTGCGGGTGGCCCGACTGTGCGACGTGTACGTGTCCTCGCTTCTGGTCGACGTCGCCGACCGGGTCGCGGCCACCGACGACGCACCGGCGGGGCCGGTGGCCCGGCTGCGCGCCTACGACGCCGAGCACGACACGCATCTCACCGAGACCCTCGCCGCGTGGCTGGACACCTTCGGCGACGTCACCGCGGCCGCGGCGGCCGTGCACGTGCACCCGAACACCTTCCGCTACCGGCTGCGCCGGTTGTCCGAGGTGGGTGCGATCGACCTCGCCGACGGCGACGCCCGCTTCGACGCGATGTTCCAGCTCCGCCTGCACGGCGTGCACCTGAACGGTTCGGCGCAACGCGCGACGGGCGCCGTGGGGCGGCTCACTTCGTCCGCGACGGTGCGGGGGCCGGGGGTGTAGGGCGGGTTCGGGCGCGGGGCTCCGTGCTCACCTGGGCCGGCGGTTCCGCCCGATCAGCCATCCGATGAGCGCCCCGACCACGAAGGAGCCGGCCAGGACGAACCAGAGCGGGGCCTCCACCTCGGGAATCCAGAAGCGGATCGAGGTGGTCCCGGTATTGGCCAGGACGAACCAGACGCTCAGCGCGATCACCACGACGATCACGATCTGCCGCATGGTGACCCGCGAGCCTCGCTCCGCCGTGCCGTGCTTCGAGGTCTTCGCCATGTTCGAACGCTAGGCCCGGCGCGGCCCGGGCGCGCCGTGGGCGAGCCGAACGGGTGGCCCGGCTCCGTCCGCGTGCTCAGCCGCCCGCTCGCTCGGCCTCCAGCAGGAACAGCGCCGCGTCGCCGGCGAAGGACGCGTCGACATGGGCCTCGATGTCGACCGCGAGACGCTCCAGCGCGTCGACGAAGGCGCCGTGCAGCCGATCCGGCGCGCGCCGCGCCACCGGATAGCGCTCGCCGGCGGCGTCGTACGCCTCGGCGAGATCGTCGGTGTACAACAACACGCGCTCGCCGCCGCCGGCCGCGACAATCAGCTCCGTCGGCCGCAGGCTGCCCGGGGTCAGCGCGCCGATCGGCGGGGTGGTGAAGGCCGGTTCGAGGCCGAGCACCTGCCGGCCGACGACCAGGAGCGGGGCCGGGTAGCCGCGATTGACCAGAGCGAGCGAGCCGGTCCCGGCCGCCTCCTCGACGTGGCCGATCAGCAGCAGTCGCACCATGGAGCGATGGCCGCGCAGATGATCCTCGCGCAGGGACATGGCGATCCGGTGCGCGACATCGGGCAGCTCCGGTACGTCGGGCGCCGCCGCAGCGAAGGCGGCGACCACGTCCGCCGTCAGGTCGGGGGCGCACAACGGGTCGCCGGACACATCGCCGAAGAGCACCCGGGGGCCGAACGGCGTGTCCAGGACCCGACCGAACCAGGTGCGCGGGCTCGCGGACGGCGCCGCGGCGATCCGCCGGGTGGCCACTCGCAGCCCGGTGGCCTCGGCCACGGTGGTGGTATGCGGGTGCGGCTCGACGTCCAGCGCCGGCGAGGCGCCGGAGGGGCTGCCCGCCCCGGTGTCGTCTGTACTCACGGGAACTCCTCGCCGATGGGTCACCCGACCAGATTCACCCCACCACCCCCACCTGAAACGAACCCCGACCGACACCCCACCGCATCCCGGTAGAGACGCCGGGCACCCTTGCCGCATCCCCGGGGCGCCGGCGTTCCGTGCCCCCACTTCGACGCCATCTACGATCGGCCGGATCCGCGGGGCTTCTTTCGGGCGCTCGGGGCCTGGGAGTACCGGACGCCGCATCACGCCCAGGAGATCTTTCGCCGCCTGATCGCACCCGGATCAGTCGAAGCGGATGTGCTTGACACCGGTCCAGGCCCGGCGGAGCCGACCGCGCAGGGGGCTGTCGGTGTTCGGGGCCAGGGTCAGACCGGCCGAGTGGGCGATGCGATCGGCGACCCGGGCGACGTCGATGTGGTCGGTGTGGATGTGCTCGGCGAACTCCGGGTCGACCAACCGCTCCAGGCACAGGTCGAGCCGGGAGACCGCGAAGCTCTCCCGACGCAGCGGCGCGTCCTTGCCGCCCACGACCCGGACCGCGTGCCCGAAGCCGCGTTCGCGCAGTCGCCGCAGCACCGTCGCACGCTCCGCCAGCAGTGCGAAGTGCCGCACGTCGTGCCCGCGTTCGCGCAACCGCCCGACGATCTCCCGGAAGTAGCCCGGATCGACCACCGTCATCGGCGCGATCACCGGGCCGTCGTGCCTGGTCAGCGTCAGGTCCAACATCTCGAACACGCCCTGGCGCCAGGCCGGCAGATCCTGGAAGTCGCCGCGCAGCGCCGGCGGCAACATTCGGTGCAGGCCGAAGCCGACCTGCTCCGGGTCGCAGACCACGCTGCCACGCAACCGTCGTCGCAGTTCGTACGCGGTCTGAGTCTTGCCGCCCCCGAACGGGCCGTTGATCCACAAGAGCATGTGCCGACCCTACGGCCTGTCCTCGTTTGCGACGTCCCCGATCCCGACCCGGTGCACCCGGTCCGCGGGCTGCGGATGGGGTCATCGGGCGGGATCACCGGGGGGTGGGTCACAGGTAGTGGAACGTCGGGTGGGGGTGCATCAGGAAGTCGTGGTGGGAGATGTTCCACGCGTACGCGCCGGCCAGCGCGAAGGCGATCCGGTCGCCGACGCGGAGTTCGGTGATCACGCGGTCGCGGGCGAACACGTCCTTGGGGGTGCACAGTTGACCGGTCAACGTGACCTGGGTGTGGTGGATCTCCGGCCGCGGCCACGAGTGCGGCCACGGGCTCGTGGTCGGCACGACCACGCACGGCTGGTCGTGGCCCCTGGCCGCCGGGGTGCGCAGGTGGTGGGTTCCGCCGCGCAGCACGGCGAAGGCCCGACCGCGGCTGTGCTTGAGGTCGAGCACCTCCGTCGCGTACCAGCCGGAGTAGGCGGTCAGCGCCCGCCCCGGTTCGATCCGCACGGTCAGGTCCGGGCGGTCGGCCACGAGCCGGTCCAGGCCGGCGCCGAAGCGGGCCCAGTCGAAGCGGGCGGCGGGGTTCGTGTAGTCGACCGCCATTCCGCCGCCGATGTTCACCTCGGGCCGGGTGATCCCGTGCCGGTCGGCGATGTCGCGGGCCCAGGCGAGGACGCCTTCGGCCAGGGCGAGTTGGCGGTCCGCGTCCAGGCCGCTGGCCAGGTGGGCGTGGATGCCCCGGACCCTGACCCGACCCGCGTCCGGTCCGCGGAGCACGTGCAGGCAGGACTCCACGTCGTCCGGGTCCATGCCGAACGGTCCGGGATCGCCGCCCATGGTGAGCGCCGCGCCGCGCAGGACGTCCGGCCCGAGCGGCAGGTTCACCCGCAGCAGCACGTCGACGTCCTGGTCGGGCCGTGTCCGGGCGGCGAGCGCGACGAGTCGGCGCGCCTCGTACGGACTCTCGACATGAAAGCGTCCGACGTCCAGGTGCAGCGCGGCGGTCAGTTCGTCGACGGTCTTGCCGGGGCCGCCGAAGGCGACCGGCATCGTGGGCAGATGTGCCCGTACGTGCGCGAGTTCACCGCCGGAGGAGACCTCGTAGCCGTTCACGTCGCCGGCGAGCGCGGTCAGGATCTCCGGCGCGGGATTGGCCTTGGCCGCGTAGTACAGCTCGACCCGCGCCGGCAGCGCCGCGCGTACCGAGGCCGCGTGTGCCCGCAGGTGGGTGGTGTCGTGGATGTAGGCGGGGAGTTCGGCGGAGTCCAGATCGGCCACGCGGGTCCGTACGGCCGGTGTGATCATCGTGCGCTCCGGGCGGGTGTGCGGGCGGCGGTGTCGGGCCGGGACGCGGCCAGCGGCGAGGGGATGCGGACGTACTCCGCCTCGCGGTCGGCCCGCCGTTCCCAGCGGGCGAGCAGATTGGCCTTGGCGGGAAGCGGAGCGCCCGCGAGCAGCGCGCGCAGCGGCGGCGGTTCGCCGTGTTCGGTCGCGCAGTCCGCCAGGACCGCCCGCACCCGGGCCCACAGGCGGGTCTCCAGCCGTGGGTACAGGTCGGTCAGCGCGGCGAGGAACTCGGCGATGTTGTTGACCAGCAGGCAGTAGGCCACCCGATCCCAACCGCGCCGGGCGCTGTACGTCATGGGCTCGGCGACCGAGGGTGGCAGCGCGGACAGGGTGGCCGCGTGCGGCCCGGGAAGCAGCTTGGTGCCCTCCATGTCCCGGATCAGTACCTGGCGGGGCCGGCCGGCGTCGTCCACCGCGAGCAGCACGTTCTGCAGATGCGGCTCCAACACCACGCCGTGCTCGAAGTAGGCGGCCAGCACCGGCGGCACCAGCAGCCGCAGGTAGTCGTCCCACCAGCGGATCACCGCGTCCGGCCCGGCGCCGTCCAGCAACCGGGACACGTGCGCGGACCCGGTGGGGTACTCGGCGGCCACGGCGCCGGCCAGCAGCGCCGTCGTGCCCGGCCGCAGCAGCGGGTCGAGACCGTCCCGGACGATCACCCCGAAGCCTTCGAGCAGTTCCGGCGCGACGGCGGCCGACAGGCTGCGGTACGCGGGTTCGCCGAGCATCGCGAAGTCCGGCCGTCGGGCCGCCGTTCGGGCCAGGATCGGGCCCAGCGCGCGGGTCAGCGCGACCGCCCCGGAGAGTTCGTAGGCGGCGTTCCTGCGCACACAGTTGGTGATCCGCACATTCAGACTGAACTTGAGGAAGGCGCCCGCGCCGGCGAGCGTACGCACCGACGCGGTCGGAGTGAACGAGTCGCCGCGCGGGCCCAGGTCGAGCACGTCGCCTCGGTCCAGCGCGGCCCGCAGGCGCGGGTGCTCGGCGAGAAGTTCGTATTGCCACGGGTGCGCGGGCAGCAGTGTGTATCCGGCCGGCACCGGGCCCAGCCGGTCCAGCACGGCCGTCGCCGACTCGGTCAGCCGTTCCTGCGCCACCAGTTCGTTGCGCACCGCCAGATGCCGCAACCGGAACGCGGCCCGGGCCTCGGGCGCGTAGGCCGCCCACGCGGCCGGGTCGGCGCCGCGCGCCTTGGGGGTGGGATGGAAGCGGTGTCCGAACAGCAGGGCCTGCTCCGAGTCGAGGTAGCGCGAGGCGGGTCGTGCGCTCCGGCGGGCCAGTCCCGCGCGCACGCCCGCGTGGCTGGACGCCAGTTGGTCCAGGAACTCGTCGTTGCGCACACCGGTCCGCAGGCCCAGTTCGGCGTGCACGCGCTCGGCCACCTCGGGCCAGGTCAGCACGTGCCAGGTGGAGCCGCGCAGTTCGGCCACCGGGCCGGTGAAGCGATGGTCGCCGAACAGCGAGGCGCGACGCAGGCGGACCCGCAACCGGGTGCCCGAGCGGGCCAGGTGCAACCGCAGGTGCCCGCCGTCGCCGGGCTCGACCACGCTGCGCCCCTCCGGCCGGCAGACCTCCCGATGCAGGCAGTTGAGCAGGGTGTGCACGACGACCTCATCGGCAGTGGGCGGGGCGGGTGGCGCCTGGCCGGTGTGCGCGGGGTCGGTTCGGGGTTGCGCCGACGGCAGCGGCATGGGCGACTCCAACGATTCGAGGGCGAGGCGCGGTGCGCGGTGTACGGTCGGGCGGATCGACGGTCGCGGTCGATCGCTAGGTCGAACGCTGCGCACCACGAAGGTAGTTCGGCCCGGTCGTGTAGTACTTGTTGATATCGGCCGCGCCGGAGCGCTCCTTGGTGAGCAGCGTGCCGGCGGTGATCATCGCCTTGACCGGCAATCGTTGCCCGTCCAGTGCGCGGCGCCGCAGCTCCGGGGGCGCCAGCACGGCCAGCCGCTCGCGCACCAGCCGCAGCAGTCGGTCCCGCTCCGGCGGGGGCAGCGCGAACGCGAGCGCACCGGCGCACAGATGCACGGTTATGGTGAGGAACAGGTCGACGAGCGGGCCGTCGTCGGCGGTGTAGGTGCGCGCGTCCTCGAATCCGCCGTGCGGCAGCGGACAGCGCGCCGGATTGACGCGCGGGCCGTCGTTGTCCTTGAACAGCAGGCGAGCCGGCTGCTCTTGGGTCAGGACCAGGGACAGGTTCTGCGGGTGTGATTCGAGCGCGATGCCGTACCGGAACAGCGTGGTCTGCCAGTCCAGGAGCAGCGTGAGGTAGGCGTCGAGCAGCGCGAATCGATCGCCCGCGTGGAATCGCTCGGCCACCCGGTCCAGGACCAGGGTGCCGTCGGGTCCTCGGGCGAGCAGTGCGGCGAGCGGCAGCACGAGGGTGTGCTCCAGGTCGGGCGGATGCCGGCGCACCAGCACGCCCAGCAGTTCGTGGTCCGCGTGCAGGTAGCTCTGTTCGTCGGCGAGCAACACCCGGTCGCGAAAGCGTGGTTCCCGGCGCAGTACCTCGGCGAGCAGTCGTCGGCCGGCGGCACCGTCGACCAGGGTGCCGGGTTTGATGGTGCGCCGGTTGCGCACGCCGAGGGTGGCGATCGGCAGCGGGAGCTTGAGATGCACGGCCGGGTCGCGGGTCACCGCGACGGTGCGCATCGACAGGGTCGGGCGCACGTCCAGATACGCCCGGTCGGTCGGCACGGCCGGGTCCGGGAGCCGGTCGAACGTCAACGGGTGCACGGGCAGGGCGAGATGGCTGCCGGCGAGGTCGGGCCGGCCGAGGTCGGCGGGGGTCGGCCACCAGGGCGGCAGGGTCCCGGCGCGGGTGGTGGCGTCGTGCGGGAGCAGGGCCCAGCGCAGACGGAAGCTCGGGTGGTGTTCGGGCGCGTACCGGCGCAGCGCGGTCTCGGTCAGGCCGGAGCGGGCGCGCGCGGTGGGGTAGAGCGGATGGTCGACGTGCGCGGCCAACGTGTCCAGGGCCGGGCCCGAGCCGAGCCCGGTCCACGCGCTCGGGTCCGGGCCGTACCGGTCGGCGAGCCCGGCGCGAACGGCCGGGCCGGTGTGCGCGAGCAGTCGGCCGGCCCGGGCGGCCTGCCGGCATTCCTCGGCGAAGTCGTCGAAGCCGGACCGGTCCCGCGGATCCGCCCAGTCCCGCAGGATCGCGAGCAGTCGGTCGGTGTCGGTCACACGCGCGCCGTCCCGCGACGCCACCAGGAGCGGCGCGCGGGCGGCGTACTCGCACTGGAACCCGTCGGCGCGCACCGGCAGCAGCAACGCGTCGGTGCCGGTCCGCGCGGTCAGTCGCAGCCAGGTCCCGTCCGGTCGTTGTTCGGGTACGGCGGTGCCGCGCAGGCCCAGGACGTCCTCGCGCAACACGGTGTCCAGCACCCGACACAGCAGCTCGCCGTCGAAGCCACCGGGCCCGTCGACCGCACAGGCGGCATCGGCCGGATGGGCCGCGGCCGTGTGGAGCGGCGGTTCGCCGGCGGCGGCGTCGAGCGGCGCGTCCGCGCCGGCCGAGGGTGGCGGCGGTTCGCCGGCGGCGTGTTCGGTCACGGCGTGATGCTCCACTGCCGGCCGGTCAGGAAGTCCTCGGCGGCCCGGTCGACGGCGGCCCGGTCGGTGCCGATGGTGCGCAGCACTCCGAGGTAGTCCCGGTTGGACCCGTACACCGGGTGTCGCTCGCCGATCGCGCGCAGCGGGTGGTAGTCCACGCGGGTGTCGCCGGCCGGGTCGGAGCGCACGCGGTCCGGGCCCGCGGTGAGGGTGCCCGCACGGTCGGCGCACGGATAGTCCACCCGGGCGTGCCGGCCGGCGCGCGCGCCGAGGTCGGCGGGCAGGTCGATGCCCAGGTGCACGCGCAGGATGTGCTCGAACAGCGGGATGCCGAGCACGTCCCGCAGCAGCAGGTCGCATTGGTCGCCGATGGCACGGTAGTTGACCTCGATGATCCGGGGTCGCCCGTCCTGGACCACGAATTCGGTGTGGCACGCACCGAAACCCACTCCCAGCGCGTGGAGTTGGGTGAGCACGGCGGCGGTGGTCGCGGCGGGCGGTTCGGGCACCAGATCCAGGCGTGTCTCGACGAAGTACGGCGGTGGCGACAGTCGGGTGTGGAAGCCGCCCAGGACCCGGATGCCGTGCCGATCGCCGAGCGTCTCCAGGGTGTGCAGTTCTCCCGGCAGGAACTCCTCGACCAGCAGCGCCGCCGCCGGTCGGCGGGCCTGGATCTCGGCGCAGCGCTCGAGCAGTTCCGCGTCGTCGGTGACCAGGACCACGTCCTCTCCGGCGACGCCCTCGCGCGGTTTGACCACGCACGGATACGGCGGTGTGAGGTCGAACAGGTCGGCGACCGGCTGCCCGGGCGCCAGTTCGGCGGCCCAGACGGTGTCCGTGCCGGTATCGGCCAGTCGGCCGCGCATCCGGGCCTTGTTCTTGGTCCGCAGCGCGGCCTTCCAGTCCTTGGCCGGGAGGTCGAAGTAGGAAGCGGCGAGGGCGGCTTGCACCTGGAGGTGGTCGCTGTTGGTGAAGATCGCGTCCGGACGATGTGCGCCCGAGATCCGGTCTATCACCGCGCGGAAGTCGCGGACGTCGCAGTCCAGCACCCGCACCCCAGTGAGCGCGGCGCACAGTTCGCGGTGTCGCGCGGCGTGCGCGGGGTCGGCCAGCAGGGTGACGTGCAGTCCGAGGCGATGGGCGGCGGGCAGGAATCCCTCGGTCACCGAGTCGGTGGGATTGAGCGCGAGCAGGTACAGCCGCATGCGTGATCGCTCCCCCTGGGACATGTCGACCCGGACACGGCGAACCGGGCACCTCGACCCGGGCACGTCGAACGGGAACATCGACCGGAGCGTCGATCCGGACCCGTCCACCCGGACGCCCCACAACTTAGGGTAGGCATACTTGCCGGCCAAATCCGGTCGGTCCCAGGGCCGTTCGGTGCGCCCCGGGAGTTCCCGGCTTCGTCCGGCGCGTCGGCGGCGGCCGGCGGGAGTCTGTGGTTAGGTTAACCTAACCGCGACATCGTCTCGGGTCGTCCGTGGCCGACCGTGTCCGAGAGGGCGAGTTCCAATCTCCACCGAACGTGAACGCCGGGCGCAGCTCTACCGGCCCTTCCAGCTCACCGTGGTCCGCAATACGCCGATCACCCGCAACGCCACCCGGATCACCCTGACCGGCCCCAGGTTGGCGCACTTCGTCCCGGGCGGGCCCGACCAGCGGGTCAAGCTCTTCGTGCCGCGCGAGGGCCGGCCCGCGTCCCGGATCACCCGGGACGACCTGACCTGGCGCGAGGCGTGGACGCGGATCCCCGAGGCCGACCGGCCGTACCAGCGCACCTACACCGTGCGCGCGCACCGGTCGGATCCGGTCGAGATCGACATCGACTTCGCACTGCACGCGCCGGGGGGACCCGCCTGTCGCTGGGCCCGCGCCGCGCGTCCCGGCGACGCCATCGAGCTGCTCGGGCCGACCGCCGAGCGCAACGGCGGCTACAGCTTCGAGCCGCCCGCCGGGCGCCGGCTGCTGCTGGCCGGTGACCACGCGGCGCTGCCCGCGATCGGTTCCATCGTCGAGTCGCTGCCGCCGGACGCACGCGGGCACGTCTTCGTCGAGGTGGCCTCCGAGGCGGATCGCCAACATCTCGCGGCGCCGCCCGGGGTACGGGTGGACTGGATCCACCGCGGCGACGCACCGGTCGCCGAGAACCGGTTGCTGGACGCGATCCGCGACGCCCACCTGCCGGTCGAACACGGTTACGCGTGGCTGGCCGGTGAGGCCGGTCGGGTGCGCGCGCTGCGCCGCCACCTCAAGGACGAGCGCGGCATGGACCACCGCTCGATCGCCTTCATGGGCTACTGGCGCATGGGGCACACCGAGGAGACCGCGCACACCGAGCCCACCGCCCGCGCCGAACCCCCGGTGGCACAAGCGGCGCACTGACGTACACAGCGCACCGTCGGCATGCCGAGGGGGAGGCCGACCACACGCGCGCCGAGCGGCACGCGGAGCGGAACGCCGATCAAGCGCGTCGAACGACCCATCGACAGGCGCACCGCGCGTCGGCCCACCCATGGTCGGCCGCTGCTCACCGGTCTCGTGCCGACCAGGTCCGCTCGCCGCGCATCCGCCGCGCGATGACCACAAGATCGATCCAGGCGATCAACGCCGTCACCGCGCACGCGATCGCGGCGACGATCCACAACGTGCGCACCTCGCTCGTGGCATCCGTCGAGGCCGCCCACGCGCACAGCGCACAACCGACCACGAAGAACGGCAGCGCGATCCTGGACATGACCCTGCGTGCGGCGAGGTCGCTGCGTGGATGGGCCGCCTCGCTGCCGGGAGGGCGCTTGGCCGGAGCGCGATGTCGCGCGTTCATACCTTTCGCATACCCGACCACCGAACCGGTACGCGAATCGCGGCCGATGCCGTCCGCGGCGTTTGCGGGCGCCGGCGCACGAGAGGAGCCTGGAAGCGTACGCGACCGAGTCCTCATGAGTGCCCGTGGTGAGCGCCGAACACGGTCCGTACGCGAGACCGGGTGAGATCGATGCGCATGTTCCTCCAAGCACGCATGGACACCGAGGCGGGCAACCGGGCGATCGCCGACGGGTCGTTGGCCAAGACCATCCAGGCGATCGTCGGGCGACTACACCCCGAGGCGGCCTACTTCACCGCCGTCGAGGGCGACCGCTCGTGCCTGTTGGTCTTCGACATGCAGGACTCGTCGCAGTTGCCGGGCATCGCGGAGCCGTTCTTCTCGATGGGCGCCAAGGTGAGCGTCAAGCCGGTGATGAACCTCGAAGACCTGCAGAAGGGTCTGGGCGCGCTCGACGGCTCCGCCCGATAGGGTCGGACGGGCGAGCCGACCGGGTGATCCGCGCTCCGGCGGTCGCCGGACGCGGGGGGACTACAGGTGTTTCGGGTCGCCGTCATCGACGACTACCAGGGGCCGGCCGCGGCGCTCGACTGCTGGTGCAAACTGCCGGAAGGCACCGAGGTCGCGTTCTTCCCCGACCACGTGACCGACGCCGAGGCGCTGGTCGAGCGGTTGGCGCCGTTCGACGCGGTGATCGCGATGCGCGAGCGTACCCCGTTTCCCGCCGGGCTGCTCGCGCGACTGCCGGGCCTGCGGCTGCTGGTCACCACCGGGATGAACAACGCCGCCATCGACATCGAGGCGGCCCGGGCGCAAGGCGTGACGGTGTGCGGCACGCGGTTGTTGCCGCATCCGGCGGCCGAGTTGACCTGGGCGCTGATCCTCGAGTTGGCCCGCCGTACCGGCGCCGAGGAGACGAGCCTGCGCGCCGGCGGATGGCAGTGCGGCATCGGGTCGGACCTCGCCGGATCCACCCTCGGGGTGATCGGTCTGGGCAAACTGGGCGCGCGGGTGGCCACGATCGGCGCGGCGTTCGGGATGCGGGTACTGGCCTGGAGCCAAAACCTGACGGCCGAGCGTGGCGCGGAACTCGGTGTGGAGGTGGTCGCCAAGGACGAACTCTTCCGCCGCGCCGACTTCGTCTCCGTGCATGTGCGCCACAGCGAGCGGACCAGGTCCCTGGTCGGCGCGGCCGAACTCGCCCTGATGCGCCCCACCGCGTACCTGGTCAACACCTCCCGGGCCGCGATCGTGGACCGAGCCGCCCTGCTCGCCGCGCTGCACGAGGGTCGGATCGCCGGTGCCGCGCTGGATGTGCACCAGGTGGAGCCGCTGCCCGCCGACGACCCGATCCTGGACGCCCCCAACACCATCCTCACGCCGCACATCGGCTATGCGACCCAGGGCAACTACACGCTGGCGTACACCGACGCGGTCGAGGACATCGCCGCGTTCCTGGCCGGCCGACCGGTGCGCGAGTTGTAGTCCCGGCCCCGGCGGAGCGCACGATCACCGTTCACCGATTGTCCTGTCGGCCGTACAGAGCGTCACCTCGGCTCGTTCGAGGGCAGGTGCCCGGGCGCAGACGACTTCGCCCCCTGTCGGAGCGTCGACAGGGGGCGAGGTCGGTGCGCCGTCCCGGGTCAGCCGGCCGCCGGTTTGGTGCCGATCGTGGAATACAGCCGCCAGCCGGTGGTGACCAGGCCCGGCCGGCCGGCGACCTCCTGGAAGCGGTCCAGGATGTCGTCGTCCAGGCCCGACTCGGCGAGCCGAGACCGGAGTTGCCGGGCGTTGCAGGCGTACAGGCGGTGCGCGAGGCCGGGTCCGGCGCAGTCCGCGTCGGAACGGGTCACCCGTACGTCGGTCAGCCCCGCCTCGACGAACGCGTCCTTGGTCGCCGCCGCCCATTCCAGGTCGGCGCCCCGGCTGCGCAGTTCGGCCAGGATGCCCGCCACGACCTCGGTGAACACCTTCTCGTCGGCGGGGTCGGCGCAGGCCAGGACGCGTGGTGGCTCGGGGCAGTACCAGTCCTCGACGACCAGGACACCGCCGGGTTCCAGCGCGTCGACCAGGCGCGACAGGATGGCCCGGCGCTCGGGTATGTGCAGCAGGACCAGTCGCCCGTGGATGCCCCGGTAGGGCCGGCGCGGCAGTTCGTCGGTGCGCAGGTCCAGCGGGAAGGTGCGGATCGGCGCGCCGTCGACGGGAGTGGCGAGCGGGCGCGCGTCCAGGTCGGTGGCGTGCACGACGCCGATCGGACCGATGCGGCGGGACAACTCCCGGGCGATGCTGCCCAGTCCGTAGCCGATCTCCAGCCATTCCTGGCCGGTCGGGTCGTCGAGGGAGTCCAGCACCATCCGGGTGCTGGGGTCGAGCAGGCTCTGCAAAGTCTCCAACTGGAAGGTGATGTCGTCGGCTTCGGCGAACGCGTACAAGAGCCCTCCTGGGGTGGGTGGAGCGGTGGGGAAGGGGACCGGCGGGATCAGCCGCCGAGGACGGCGAGCTGCTCGACCGCCACGTTGGCCCGCTTGGGGCCGTCGTTGCGCACCTCGAAGCGGTACCACTGCTGCACCGGCGAGTGCGTGGCCGGGTTGAGCTGCATCACGCCGCGGGGGCTGTCGATCTGCCCGACGTTGCCCAGCGCGGTGTTCACCGCCTCGGGGGTGAGCGTCTTCTTCTCGGCGCGGACTGCGGCGATGGCGGTGTCCAGCGACCGGGCGATGTCCCACGCGGCGACCGCGTAGATGGTCGGGCTGCGGTCCGGGTGGCGCTGCTGCCACGCGGCGACGAACGCCCGGTTCGCCGGGTTGTCCAGGTCCGCGCCGTAGGTGGCGAAGGTGGTGATCCCGGCGGCGGCGTCGGCCTGCGCGTCGAGTTGGCGGCCCTCGGTCAGCGGTCCGCTGCCGTACAGCGGGAGCTTGGCCGCCTCGGAGGCCTTGTACTGCTTGACGAAGTCGACCGCCGCGGTGCCCGCGTAGAACGCGTAGACGGCCTTGGCGCCGCTCTGCGCGATCTTGTTCAGGTAGGGCAGGAAGTTCTGGGTGGCCGGGAAGGGGGTGAAGGTGGTCTTCCCGTCCGGGTTGGCCAGCGTGCCGCCGGCTTTGGTGAACGACTCGGTGAAGCCCTTGAGTTGGTCCCAACCGCCCTGGTAGTCCGGGCCGATCGCGTAGACCGGGCCGTTGACGTGTTCCTTGACCCAGGGACCGGCGGCGGCGCCGGCCTCGTAGGACTGGGTGTTGAACGACCAGACGTGCGCGGTCAGTTTGGGATCGGGGAACTCGGGTCGGCCCGCGACGCCCATCAGTGCCGTGTTGTTGGCCGCCGCGATCGGCAGCACACCGGCCACGCTGCCGCCGCTGACGATGCCGGTGATCGCCAACACGTTCTGCTGCTTGACCAGTTCGGTCGCGGCCGGGACGGCGGTCGGCGGGCCCGCGCCCTCGTCGCGCACCACGATCTCCGCCTTGAGCCCGCCGAGCTTGCCGCCGTGCGTGTCGCGGTACAGCTCCAGCCCCGCCCGGGTGTCCTCGCCGACGGCGGCGTAGGGACCGCTCGCGGGGGTGAGCAGGCCGATCTTGGCGACGGCGTCGGATGCCTTGCCCTTGTCGTCACCGGCCGCACTGCCCGAGCACGCCGACAACACCAGGAGTAAACCGGTGGAGGCGATGGCCAGCGGGACGCGGGTGCTGCGGAACCGTCTACTGGTGCTGCTGCGCATGTCGGTCTCTCTCTCGGCAGGTTCGCGATACGGGGGTTCGAACTCTCCGGGTGTGGCTGCCGGTTCACTCACGCGACGAGGTGGAAGGCGGTCTCGGGGCGCGCGGGTGCCGGGCGGGGCGGACGCGCCGGATCGGCCGGTGGGCCGGGGCGCGCGAATACTCCGGACGACCCGGGCGGATGGCCGGGGCGCCCGGCGGGGGCAGCCGGGATCGTGGGGTCAGAAGACCCGGCTGGGAGCCGGCATGCGGGCGGGTTGCGGCTGGAGGCCGCGACCGCGCGCGAGCGGGGTCAGGGACGGGCCGACACGCTCCATCAGCGCGTGCATCGCCCGGATCAGGTTGCCGACGTCGGCGTTCCAGGTGGTCGCCACGATCAGCGCGGAGGGGTGCACCTGCCCGTCCGGTCCCGGACTGGTGTTGCCCATGGTGAGCAGCAGCCCGTGCTCGGCCTGCGACATCAGCACACTGACCGGGCCCAGCCCCATCAAGTCGGCGCTGTAGTCCTGCATGAGCAGGGCACCGGGCGCACTCGACGCGATCTTCTCCGCGTTCGCGATCCACGCCGCCTGCGCGGCGGCGTCGGTACGGATGCGACCGGGCAGCGCGGCCTGGGCCACCAGCAGCGAGTCGCCGCTGGCGGCGACCGCGTGCAGCACGTCGGGAGCGTGGTCGTGCACGAACTGGCGCATGAAGTCGTCGAGCACGCTCTGGTCGACGGCGGGCTCGGTCATGGGGATTCCTTGGGGGTCCGGGTGAAGGGCAGGTCGCGGGCGCCGCGCCCGAACGAGGCGGCGGCGGCGCTGGCCTGCGCGATGTCACGGGTGGGTGGGGCGGTACGACGGAACTGGGTCGCCTGTCCGGTGCGGCGTTCGCGGCGGGGCAGGCCCTGCGCGGTCAACTCGGGCGCGTAGTTCGCGGGGAGCGGGCCGCCGACGACCGGGGCGGACGCACTCGGATCCGCTCCGTGCGGGTGGCTGCCGTTGGCGGCGCCGCCGTTCGCGGCGTTGCCGTTCGGGCCGTGGCCGTTCACGCCGGCGCCGATGGCGATCGGGCGCGCGGGGCCGATCTGCGGGGTGCCCGGTCGGGTGACGTGCTCCACCCGGCGTCGATGGCGGCCCACCGAGGCGATGATCGCGTGCGGCAGCACGATCTCGACCACCGTGCCGCCGTCCGCGCCCGGTTGCAGCTCCACCGCGATCTCCAGCGGGCGGGCCTGGAGCGCGACCACGGTCAGGCCGGTCTGGCGCAGCGAGGGCAGTGCGTCCACGTCGGCGCGCAGCCGCCGGTTGAGCAGTTCCGGGTCGCGGTGGCCCACGCCCTGGTCCCGCACGCGCACCAGGACGCCCGCCTCGGTGCGCTCCGCGGTGACCTCGACCTCGTGCCGACCGGAGAAGCGGGCCGCGTTGTCGACGATCTCGCCGACGATCTGGGTCACCGCGCCGACCGTGTCGCCGGCGAGCGTGACGGACGTGGGGATGCCCTTGAACGCGATGTCCGGCAGGCGTTCGTAGTTGGTCACCCGCTGGGCGCCGGCCCGGACCACCTCGTACAGCGGGGTGTCGGGCCACAGCCGGTTCGGCGGTTGCCCACTGAGCACCGCGATCGAGTCGGCGAGCCGCTTGGTGCCCTCGTTGCCGTGGTCCACCTCGAAGACCGTGCCCAGTTGATCCACCGTCAGATTGGATTCCTGGAGCCGGTCCAGGGCGCTGCTGACCCGGCTGGTCTGCACCCGGATGCGTCGGGCGACGTCGCCGAGTGCGTCGTTGTACTCGCGCTGGGCCAGCACCAGCGACGCGCTGTGTTCGACCGTGCTGTAGGCGAGCCGGGTCAGCGCGCGGGCCAGGTCGGCGATCTCGTCGGCGCCGCGCTCGCGGTCCGGCTGCGGGCCGAGCATCTTGACCGCGTACGCCGCACCGCTCTCGTGCGGGCCCAACGCGTCGCGGCGGCGCAGGTCGGCCTCGACGGCGGGCAGCGTCTTCTGGGTCATCTCGGTGACCCGCTCGGCCAGGGTCCGCAGGCGCCGGTGCAGCAGGCGGCCGAGCCAGGCCGCGGCCGCGGCGGCGGCGAGTACCGCACCGATCAGCACCGCGCCCTGGACGCCGGCCAGCCACCACCGGTCGCCGGTGACGTCGGCCACCTCGCGCGCGATGTCGGCGTCGGCCCGCTGCTCCACCGACCACAGGCGGTCCGCGCGTTCGGCCAACGCGGCGCGCCAGACGTCCGGTTCGAGCGATTCGCGGCCGAGCGCGTCCTCGGTCTGCGCGACCCGGATCATCTCGAAACCGGCCAGTGCCCGGGCGAGGCGGTCGCGCCAGCCGGTCGGGGCGGTGACCGCGAACGCCTCCAGCGCCTGGTCGTGCGCGGCGCGTGCGGTGGAGGCCGCCTCGAGTGCCGGCCCGCCCAGTGGTCCGGCGCCGAGCGAGCGCAGCACGGTGACCTGTTGCTGGCCCAGCGCGGCCCGGGCCTGGGTCAGCGAGGTGATCGCGCGCAGTCGGGCGGCGATGTCGGTGGATACGCCCGGGTCCAGCGCGACCCGGGCGCGCAGGTCCACGGTGGTGCCGATCCAGGCCCAGTAGCGCACGGCCGCCGCCGAGGTGGCCACGCCCCGCCGGTCGATCTGGGTGCGCAGGCCCGGCAGGCCGCGCAGCGCGGTGTCCACCGCGGTCAGTGCGGCGCGTTCGCCGGCGGAGGCGGGTTCGAGGTCGCGGCGCCGGTTCTCGTAGCGGCGGATGGCGGTCTCGCTCGCGTCGATCGCGGTCCGGTAGTCGGCGCTGGTGATCGGCCCGGGGCCGCGGGAGAGCAGGGTCACCGCTGCGGCGCTCTCCGCCTGGAGTCGGCGCCCCACCTCGCCGGCGTCGGCGGAGACCCGGACCAGGTCGTGCGCGTGGTCGGCGGCCTGGGCCTGTTCGACCATGGTCAGGATCGCGGATCCGGCGAAGAAGACCATGCCCGCCGAGGGCACGACGACCATGAGCGTGATCAGGCCGCGCACCCGGGGGCGAATCCGGGCGGCGATTCGGATCCGCAACGGGGGCCGCGCCGAGTCGACCGAAGGCCGCGCCGAGTCGACCGGGGGCCGCGCGGAGTCGGCGGGCTGCGCGGGCGAGTCGGCGGTCGCCGGGCGGGAGCGACGTATCTTCATCCGAGTTCGCCTCTTCGGCCGGGCCGGCCGGATCGTGCGTACCCGGACGGGCGCGGGTTCGCCGGGTGTGCGGGGGTGCTCGCCCGTCGGGCGGCGCGGGCCGGGGCGGGTCGTTGGGGTCGACCGGGCCGGGTCGCGTCGGCGACGTGAGGGGGACGGCGGAGTAATCGCAACACGGGCAGTGATCCCTGAAGGATGGTCGGTGGGAGGGAGTTCGCGACGATGGTGCTCGCGAGGGGCGGGCCGTCGGGGGCGGGCGCGACCGACCTGGCACGGTGCGGGTGATCGGAACGGGTCCCGATGCCCGGGCCCTTCGCGGTCGGGCGCGCCGGCGTCGGCGGGCTCGTGGGGTGCCGGTGCGATCGGGGCAGGCGGTACCGGCGCCTCCGCTTCCGGTTCGAACGCGGTTGGATCGCCGTACGGTGAACGCCGATTCGATCCGGCCCCGGCTTGCGATCAGCGGGCGTCCGCGCGCGCGTCATGGGCGGCCGGGGGACGCGCGCACGCGCTAGCCGGCGCGGCGCGGCCGGTTCACCCGAGCCGAACTCGCGGTCGGCAAACCGGCGTTCGGGTCCCGGAGCGGCGTCCTCGAACAGCTCGCCGACCGTTCCGGGATCGTTCGGTCGCGAGCATTCGACGCAAAAACGCCCATGAACGGATCACTCCTCGCAAGGGGGTGCGGGGTCGACCAGGAAGCGCCCGATTGCGGCTGGGGCAACTGTTCGCATCGGTGCGCACACACACTGTCCCTGCGAATCCACCGGACGTCAAACGAAACTTGGGTGTCGGCCCGCCTCTGTTGTCACTGTCACGGTCGGGATCGACGCCCTTTGCCCCGGCGGCAGTTCGCCGCCGAGGGCGGTTCGGCGCGCCGAGTGGGGGCGGATCGCGGCGGTCGACGGGGGAGGACGCGCGCGGTGCAGGGTCACCGGTTGGTGGGGTGCTGTCCACCCGGGCCACTTGCCATTTTGTGCCGATCGAGAAGCTCGGCATTGTCGCTGTCGGGACGGCCCGTCAAGACTGGTCTGGACCAATCTCCCGCACTCCGTCCCCCCAGGAGCCGTCCGATGTCACCCATTCCGCACGCCTTCGTCGAGTCCGCCAAACCCCATGTACTGGGCCTGTTCCGGATCGTCGTCGGGCTGCTGTTCACCTGCCACGGCACCGCCTCGCTGTTCGGCTTCCCGGACGGCGGGCGCGGCACCGTGCCCTCCGGCGAGTGGCCGGGCTGGTACGCGGCCGTGATTCAACTCGTGGGCGGCGGGCTGGTGTTGCTCGGGCTGGGCACCCGGGCCGCCGCGTTCGTCTCGTCCGGATCGATGGCGTACGCCTACTTCACCGAGCACCAGAAGCTGGATCTGTGGCCGATCCAAAACGGTGGCGAGGCGTCGGCGATGTTCTGCTGGGCCCTGTTGCTGATCGTGGTGTTCGGGTCGGGCAGCTTCGCGCTCGAGCGACTGTTGGCGCGTGGCGGCGCCGACACCTCGAACGCGCCGGCCCCGTCGAAGGAGTCCGCACCGGCGGCGCTGCGATGAGCACGGCCCCCCGGTAGCGGCGACCGGCGCCCCGGGGCGGTGCGCGAGGTTCAGCCCAGACTGTCACGGCGGATGCGGGCCGCCAGCCACAGATCGAAGCGATCGTCACCGTCCTGCGGGCGCCGGCCCGTCAACCGCATCGCCTTGTCCACCCGATTGCGCACGGTGTGCCGATGCACGTCCAGGCGCCGACTCGTCTCGTCCCAGGAGCCGCCGGTCTCCAACCACACGGCCAGCGTCGCGGCCAGTTCGCCGCCGGGGTCGGCGGCGTCGATCGGCCCCAGCACCGCGTCCGCGTAGCCGGCCAGCGTGCGCGCGTCGGCCAGACCGAGCAGCAGCCTGCTCGCGGTGCCGTGCCGAGCCTCCACCGGATGCCCGGCGGCCCGGCTCACCGCGAGCAGGCTGCGCGCCTGCCGGATCGAGGACCCGGCCGCGTCCGGCGCGGCGGCCGGGCCGATGCCCGCCGCCCGACCCGGGGCGAAGCGGCCGAGGATGGCCCGTACGTCCAGCTGGGCGCCCAGCACCGCCTCCACCGCGCCGCCCGCCACCCGGACCAGGCCGCCGGGCAGGGCCAGTGCGAGGTCGGCCGCGAGCTCGGCCGCGTCGAGGTGCCCGGTGTCCGCGTCCGCCGGATCCGGATCCAGGCCCACCACCACACCGCGCACCTCCCGCGCCGCCAACCCGGCTGCGGCGAGCACGTCGCGCGCCTGCTCGGCGGTGGTGCCCGGGGCCAGCAACCGACCGAGCAGCGCGGCCCGACGCCGACGCACCGGTTCGTCGGCCAGGTGCCGGCGCTCCAGCTCCAGGGACAGCAGCGACACCAGGCCGGACACCAGCAGTCGGGCCGCCGACTCGACCGGACCGGCCAGCACCAGCAGCCCGCGCAGCCGCCGGGCGCCCAACGGCTGCACCTCCACCCGTACACCCTGTGCGTCGCTGCTGCTGCCGCTGCCGTGCAGGCCCCGGGCGGCCACCTTCCGGATCAGGTCGGTGCTCGCCGCCAGCAGCGCCACCGCGTCCGCCGAGCCGTCGGCGCCCGGCGCCTCGGGCGGACCGGCCAGGCTGTCCGCGACCAACCGGCCCACCGGGTCGGCGACGATCGCGTCCACACCGGTCGCGGCCCGCCAGGCGCGCAGCGTGGCCAGCACACCGTTGCCGGAGGCCGCCGCGATGGTCAGCCGGCGCTGCGCCTCGAACGCGTGCTCCAGGGCCAGCCGCTGACGGGCGGCGCGGGCCTCGAACACGGCCTTGGTGACCGCGATGAAGGGCACCTCGTCCGGGACCGTGAGCAGCGGCAGGCCGGCCGAGCGGGCGGCCCGGATCAACGGCTCGGGCGCGCTTTGGTGCGGCAGCTCCCGACCCAGGCCCAGCACCAGGGCGCACGCGCCCGCGCCCGCGACGTCGCGCACGTACGCGGCGCAGGCCGCGTCGGTCATCGGCAGCAGCAGGCCGATCGTCATCAGCAGCTCGCCGCCCTGGAGCCAGTGGCCGGGAGTGAGCAGCTCGGACACGTGCGCGGCCTCCACCCTCCGGTCCAGGTGCTCGGCGCCGGCGGCGACCGCCAGGCGCAGGTCGGGCAGGGCCACCAGATCAAAGATGCGCAGGGCGCCGGAGAAATCGGGCATGGCGGACCGGCCGGTGGGTGCGGAGGGCGGGATCGTCGACGAGGGCATGGACATAGTGTCCACCCGTCTCCATCAGATTCGACATGATATCGATCGTTTACGGTTGTTAACCGGGCGTACCTTCAAGCGTCATCCCATCGATCACGCTTCGTCCCCCCGACCGTCGTCCCCGACGCGTCGACCGAACGGGACCAGGACCGCAGGAGAGCCCATGGACGCCACCAGGCCACCGCGCGCGGCCCCCGCCACCGCCCGCCACGCCGCCGTCCCGGCGGCCGGGCCGGTCGCGACCGGCCCCGGGGCGGACACCGCGCCGCGTCCCGGGGGTGTGGCCATCGAGACCCGCTCGATCGACTACGTCCCGGCCCGCGAGCGGCACGGCAAGGTGTGGCACCAGGGCCCGTTCTGGTTCACCGGCAACTTCGTGCTCACCACGATGGTCACCGGCTTCATCGGTCCGGCCCTGGGCCTGGGACTGGGCTGGTCGGTGCTGGCCGTGGTGCTCGGCGCGTGCTTCGGCACCTTCTTCATGGCCTTCCACGCCAATCAGGGTCCGCGGATGGGCCTGCCGCAGATGATCCAGTCCCGCGCCCAGTTCGGCATCCGCGGCGCGATCGTCCCGTTCGTCGCGGTCGTGTTCGTCTACGTCGGCTTCAACGTGTTCAACGTGGTGCTGGCCACCGAGGGTCTGCAGACCGTGCTGCCGGGCGGCTCGACACTGTGGTACGCGGTACTGATCTCGATCGCGATCGTGCTCGCCGTGGTCGGCCACGACCTGCTGCACCTGGTCCAGCGCTGGCTGACCTACGCGCTGATCGCGGTCTTCGGGGTGCTCAGCGTCGGCGCGATGGTCAACCTCGACGTGGCCACACCGGCCGGCGGCGGCGGGATGTCCTGGACCGCGTTCCTGGTGGTCTTCTCCGGCGCGGCCGGATACCAGATCAGCTACGCCGTCTATGTCTCGGACTACTCCCGCTACCTGCCCGCCGATGTGCCCGCGCGCAAGGTGATCTGGTGGACCTACGCGGGCGCGGCCGGCTCGGCGGCGTGGCTGATGTCGCTGGGCGCGCTGCTCGCCTCCGCGCTGCCGGACCCGGACGCGATCGGCGCGGTGCGCCGGGTGGGCAACGACATCGTGCCCGGCTTCGGTACGTTCGCCGTGCTGGTCTCCTCGCTCGCGCTGATCAGCATCATGGCGGTGAACGCCTACGGCGCGATGCTCACCACCACCAGCGCGATCGACGCCTTCCGGCCGGTGCGGCCGACGGTGCGGGTCCGGGTGGCCGGGATCGTGGCGATCGAGGCGATCGTCTTCGTGGTCGCGATCGTGCTCCCGGACGACTACCTGGGCAGCTTCAACGACTTCGTGCTGATGATGCTCTACTTCCTGATCCCCTGGACGGCCGTCAACCTGGTGGACTTCTACCTCGTCCGGCGCGGCCACTACGCGGTCACCGCGATCTTCGACCCGCGCGGCATCTACGGCCGGTGGTCCTGGCGCGGTCTGACCGCCTACACCGTCGGCTTCGCGGCGATGATCCCGTTCTTCAAGACCAGCTTCTTCACCGGACCGGTGGCGGACGCGCTCGACGGCGCGGACCTGTCCTTCGCGGTCGGCCTGCTGGTCGGCGGCGCGCTGTACGCGTGGCTGTGCCGCGATCTGGACCTGACCGCCGAACGGGCCGCCGAGCGCGCGAGCGAGGCCGAGCTCGAAGGCGCCGACGCGCCGCGGGGGGTGTGAACGTGACCGAGACCGTGGTGGCCTGCGCGCAACTCGCGCTGTCCGTCGGCGACGTGGCCGGCAATCGCCGCGCGGCGCTGGCCGCGATCGAGCGGGCCGCCGAGGCCGGCGCCGAGGTGTTGGTCCTGCCCGAACTGGTGAACAGCGGCTATGTGTTGCGCGACGCGGCCGAGGCCGCGGCGCTCGCCGAGCCGGTGGACGGGCCGACCGTGACCGGCTGGCGGGACGCGGCCCGGCGACACGACCTGATCGTGGTGGGCGGCTTCGCCGAGCGCGACGCCGACGGGGCGATCCGCAACTCGGCGGTCCTGGTCGACCCGAGCGGCGTACGGGCCCGCTACCGCAAGGCGCACCTGTGGGGTCGCGAGAGCGAACTGTTCGTCCCCGGAAGCGAGTTGCCGCCGGTGGTGGACACCAGGGTGGGGCGGATCGGGGTCCTGGTCTGCTACGACGTGGAGTTCCCCGAATGGGTGCGCACCGCGACACTGCGCGGCGCGGACCTGCTGTGCGCGCCGGTGAACTGGCCGTTCGCGCCCCGACCCGCCGACGAGCGGCCGGCGGAGGACATCCGGGTGCAGGCGAACGCCGCGGTGAACCGGGTGTTCGTCGCCGCGTGCGACCGGGCCGGCCCCGAACGCGGCACCTCGTGGGTCGGCGGCTCGATCATCGTCGACCCGGACGGCTTCCCGCTCGCCGGTCCACCGGCCGAGGACGCCGAACACCTGCTGCTCGCCCGCTGTCGGCTCGCCGACGCCCGGGACAAGCGGATCGGCGCGCACAACGACGTGTTCGCCGACCGCCGACCGGAGTTGTACGCACCGATCGTGAACCCCGCCCCCGGCCCCTCCGCCTCCCTCGACGAGCACACCGATGAAAGGACCGAGCGATGACCGGCGCCCCCCGAGGACCCATCGACGCCACGCGTGTACCCCGCTTCGCCGGCCCGGCCACGTTCGCGCGGCTGCCGCGAGCCGACGAGGTCGAGCACGTGGACGTCGCGGTGGTGGGCGTGCCGTTCGACAGCGGCGTCAGCTACCGCCCCGGCGCCCGGTTCGGCCCCGCGCACGTACGCGCCTCGTCCAAGCTGCTGCGGCCCTACAACCCGGCCCTGGACGTGTCGCCGTTCGCCGAGCAGCAGGTCGCCGACGCGGGCGACATCGCGGTCAACCCGTTCGACATCGGCGCCGCGATCGCCGACCTGGAGCAGGCCGCCCGCGCCTTCTCCGCGCGCGGCACCCGGCTGCTGACCATCGGCGGCGACCACACCATCGCGCTGCCCCTGCTGCGTGCGGTGGCCGCCGAGCACGGCCCGATCGCGGTGGTGCACTTCGACGCGCACCTGGATACGTGGGACACCTACTTCGGCGAGCCGTACACGCACGGCACGCCGTTCCGCCGCGCGTCGGAGGAGGGCCTGCTGGATCCGACCCGCTGCCTGCACGTGGGCATCCGCGGGCCGCTGTACGGGCCCGACGACCTGCGTGAGGACGGCGTGCTGGGCTTCCAGGTCGTGCACAGCGACGACTACCAGGACGCCACCGTCGCCTCGGTGGTGGAGCGCATACGCCGCCGCCTGGGCACCGGTCCGGTCTACGTCTCGGTCGACATCGACGTGCTCGACCCCGCGCACGCGCCCGGCACCGGCACGCCCGAGGCGGGTGGGCTGACCAGCCGCGAACTGCTCAACACGCTGCGCGGCCTGGTCGGCCTGAATGTGGTCGGCGCCGACATCGTCGAGGTCGCGCCCGCCTACGACCACGCGGAACTGACCGGCATCGCCGCCGCGCACGTGGGCTACGAACTGCTCTCCGTCCTGGCCCGCAACCGCCGCGACGGCCTGTCCGGCTGACCGCGCGGACGCCCGCGTCGAGCCGACGCCGACGAACTCGACGCGCGGGCGCGGCGACCGCTCACGGGGGCGGTCGCCGCGCGGGATATCTTCGTGTTCGTCGCGGCCGGTGGGCGGGGTCTCGCCGGTGCCACGCGGCAGGCGCGCACGGCGCGTGGGCTGCGGCCCGCGGGGGCGTACGAGAGCACGAGGAAGAGGACGGCACGGGATGAAGTACGTGAAGCTCGGCAGCACGGGGTTGGACGTCTCGCGGATCTGTCTCGGCTGCATGAGCTATGGCGTGCCGGAGCGGGGCACGCACCCCTGGACGCTGCCCGAGGAGGCCGCCCGCCCGCTGATCCGACAGGCCGTCGAGGCCGGGATCAACTTCTTCGACACCGCGAACGTCTACTCGGACGGTACCAGCGAGGAGATCGTCGGCCGGGCGCTGGGCGAGTTCGCCCGCCGCGACGAGATCGTGATCGCCACCAAGCTCAACGGCCGGATGCGGCCCGGACCCAACGCGGCGGGGTTGTCCCGCAAGGCCGTACTGACCGAGATCGACAACTCGTTGCGCCGGCTGGGCACGGACTACGTGGACCTGTACCAGATCCACCGCTGGGACACCGCGACGCCGATCGAGGAGACCATGGAGGCGCTGCACGACGTGGTCAAGGCGGGCAAGGCCCGCTACATCGGCGCCTCGTCGATGTACGCGTGGCAGTTCGCCAAGGCCCAGTACACCGCCGAGCGACACGGTTGGACCAGGTTCGTGTCGATGCAGAACCACCTCAACCTGCTCTATCGCGAGGAGGAGCGGGAGATGTTGCCGCTGTGCGCCGACCAGGGCGTGGGGGTGATCCCGTGGAGCCCGCTGGCCCGGGGCCGGCTCACCCGCGACTGGGGCGCGGACAGCGCGCGCAGCGAGACCGACGAGTTCGGCAAGACGCTGTACGGCGAGGCGGACCGGCCGATCGTCGAGGCGGTCGCCACGATCGCGGCCGAGCGCGGCGTCTCGCGTGCGCAAGTGGCGCTGGCCTGGATCGCGAGCCGGCCCGGGGTGACCGCGCCGATCGTCGGCGCGGGCAAGCCCGGCCACATCGAGGACGCGGTGGCGGCGCTGTCGCTGTCGCTGACCGAGGACGAGATCGACCGCCTGGAACGGCCGTACACACCGCGACCGGTCGCGGGTTTCGCCTGATCCGGACCCCCGGGCGGGCGGCTCGTTGCGCTCGTACCTCGCGTGCTTCGGGCGCGGGGCCGAACAGAGCCGTACCGCCGTCCGGAGGGGACCGGACGGCGGTACGGGGATCGGACGTCGAGACGACTGTCCCGGCGCCGGCCTTGCCTGTCGTGCCGACTGCCGCGCGCTACTTGAGTCCGTTGTCGAGCGCGGTGATCAGGGCTCCGTTCGCGGTGTCGCCGGACATCTCCCAGATCATCGCGCCGAGTAGGTTCTTGGATTTGAGGTAGGCCGTTTTTTTGGCGATCGACCACGCGTCGTCGAACGTCCACCACTGGCCGCCGGCCCCGGTATAGCCGTAGGTCGAGACGGATTGTTCGTCGTGGTAGACGGTCAGATTGGGCACACTGGCAAGGAGGTTCGAGTAGCCCCTGGTCCCGGCCTCCTCGGCGAACTGGCCGGGTGCCGCCCCGCCGGCCGCCTGCCATTCGCCGTGCGCGCCGCCGTCGGCGACGGCCTGCCAACCTCGGCCGTAGAACGGGAATCCGATGGTCAACTTGCGTGGGTTGACGCCGGCGTCGGTGTAGATCTTCACCGCGTCGTCGATGCTGAAGTGGGTCGGATACGGGTCCTGCGCGTCGGTGTACAGGTTGGCCTGGTCACCGGTGCGGTTGGGCTCCCAGGAGTTGTCGCTGCCCGCGCCGTGGAAGTCGTAGCCCTGCACGTTGGCGACGTCCAGGTAGTCGAAGATCTTCGAGACGTCCCAGCCCTGGTTCACCTTGACCGGATCGGCCGGGGTGAACGCGGTCAGCAGCTTGCGCGGACCGGCCGTCGCGTCGAGTTGCTTGCGGAACTCGGCGAGCAGCAGGGTCAGGTTCTGCTTGTCGTTGACGTTGTAGTGGTTGCCGGCGTGGCCGTCGGGCGAACCGGGCCACTCCCAGTCCACGTCGATGCCGTCGAAGACCCCGGCGCCGGTGCCCGGGCCGCCCGCGCCGTTGTAGACCGGCAGGTCGCCCTTGATCCAGATGTCGATGCAGGACTTGACCAGCTTCTGCCGGGACGCCTCGGTGGCCGCCGCGTCCGAGAAGAACTTGGAGTACGTCCAGCCGCCGAGCGAGACGACCACCTTCAAGTGCGGGTACTTCGCCTTGAGTTGCTTGAGCTGGTTGAAGTTGCCGCGCAACTTGGCCCAGCCGTCGTCGGCCACCCCGTTGACCGATTGCGCGGCCGACATCGGCCGGGCGTAGTCGGCGTCCGCGTCGCCCGCGCCGGTGCCCTGGTCGGGGTCCTGCGGGTTGGCGGTGGTGCCCTTGGTGACGCCGGCCATGCAGGTCAGGTTGACCGGATCGATGTTCTCGAACGCGTAGTTGATCACGTCGAGCTTGGCCGCCGAGCCGGAGGTGTCCAGGTTCTTCACGAAGTACTGGCGCCCGTAGATGCCCCACTGCACGAAGTAACCGACCCGCAGGTTCTTGCCCGCGCCGGCGATGTCGTCGGTGGTGACGTCGAGCGCGTTGGACGCGGGCGAGGCGTTGTCCGCCGCGTCCCGGGCCTTGACCGTGAAGGTGTACTTGGTCACCGGGGACAGCGCCTCGATCGTGGCCGCGGTGGTGCCGGCCGGGACGGTCTTGGCCAGGGTGCCGTCACGATAGACGTCGTACGCGGCCACGCCGACGTTGTCGGTCGACGCGGTCCAGGCCAGCGCGACGGTGGAGGAGGTCTTGCCGGTGCTGCGCAGGGTGCCCGGCGCGGTCGGCGGGGTCGGATCGCTCGCCGGGTCCACGGTGGTCACCGTCGTGGGCGGACCGAGCGGGCCGAGGTTGCCCCGGGTGTCCTTGGCCCGGACCGCGTAGGTGTACGCGGTGGCCGGCGTCAGGCCGGTGAGGGTGGCCGAGTTGGTCGGCACGGTCGCGACCGTCGTGCCGCCCGAGACCACCTCGTAGCCCGCCACCTGGTAGTCGCCGCCGGTCGCGGCGCTCCAGTCGAGCGCGATCGAGCGCGCGGTGACGGTGGTGGCCCGCGGGGCGCCCGGCGCGGAGGGCGGGACGTCGGGCGTTCCGTCGCACTTGTCGCCGTTGACGGTGCAGTGCAGGGGCGGCCCGGCCGGGCCGTTGCCGATGAACCAGTAGCTGAACGGGTCGGTGCTGCCGCCCGCCGCGATGGTCCCGTTGTAGTAGGCGTTCTTGACCGAGACGTGGCTGCCGGTGACCGTGGCGTCGCCGTAGTAGTTGCCGGTCACGGTGACGCCGGCGGGCAGGTCGAACTCCAACTGCCAGCCGGTCACGGCGGCGGTGCCACCGTTGTGTACGACGTAGGTGCCCTTCCACCACGAGCCGTTGTCCTGGATGGAGAACGTCGCGGTGAGTTTGCCGGCGGCCTGGGCGGAACCGGCGGACAGCCCGGTGAGCACGGCCAAGGGCAGGACGAGGACGGCGAGCAGGGCCAGGGCCCGGCTGCGGAATCGGCTGCGGAATCTGCGCTTGTGAGGGGACATGGCTCTCTCCCTGTGTGCGTGGTACAGGGCGGTACGGAACCGTGCACGCGCGCGCCTCACCGGGGTGATCACGATCGGCGATGTGGGACATCCACCGTGATCCGAAGCAGTCGCATGGCGGATTGGTCTGGACCAAAACGCCTCTTGGAAGGTAATTGGTCTGGACCAGGACGTCAACAGCCGAAGTCCGTTGCAAATGGCAGCCGTTGGGAGCCGCTGGACGCGCACGGGCCGGATGCGGGCAAGGAGGCGAGCCGCCGACGCAGGCGGGTGCGGTCGTGAGCCGGGTGGTTGGACTACCGTGGCGGTGTCGGGGCCGAACGTGTCGCGACAAACGCGCGAGAACGGGATCGGATCGTTGAGCGAGGAAGAGCCGAATCGACCGCGGGACGCCGACGAGACGTTCGCGCGGGTCCGGGCCGGACACGTGTTGCGTACCGAGCCGCACCCCGACGCGGCCGGGCCCTCGGGCGCCGACGCCGATCCGGACGTCGCCGAGGTGCTCGCTTGGTGTACGTGCCTGCTGTGGCGCTCGCGCCTGCCGTGGCCGGCGCACGAGCACCGGCGTGCGTTCGACGAGCACCTGGCCCAGGTCCGCCGGGCCGTCCGGGCCCTGCCCGCCGACCTCGTCGACGGCCGGTTCGCCTACCTGCCCTGCGTGGACGAAGGCGCCGCGCTCGCGGTCGCCGCGACCTGGATCGACCTGGGCAGCGCCCGCAGCCGCCTGTTCCTGGACGGCACGGGCGTGGTGATCGCGTTCGCCGACGTACAGTTCCCCACCGAGGTCGCGCTGTGGGCGCTGCGCAACGACCACGCCGACCCGTCCGCCGCCTACCTCCTGCACGCCTTGGAGTACGCCGCCCGGCAGCGCCCACCGCAGTAGTGAGCGTGCCGGTCCGGCGCCCCAGGGACCGAAGACACTCCCTAGGCTCGGATCGAGGCCGCCATCCGGGCGACCGCCTCGGTGAGGATGTCGGGGTGGGTGGCCAGGTTGAATCGGGCATGCCCCGCGCCGCCGGTGCCGAAGTACGTGCCGCAGCTCAGGGCGACCCGACCGCGTTCCAGGAAGCGTGTCGCCGGGCTGTCGCCGAGGCCGAGTTCGCGGCAGTCCAGCCAGGCCAGGTAGGTGCCCTCGGCCGGGGTGTAGCGCACGCTCGGCAACCGGTCGGCGAGCAGTTCGGCCAACAGGCGCCGGTTTTCGTCGAGCCCGACCAGGAGTGCGTCCAGCCACCCGACGCCGTCGCGCAGCGCCGCGGTGTGCGCGATCACGCCGAGGTGGCTGCAACCGTCGGCCGCCTCCGCGGGCATCCGGGCCAGGTCCTCGGCGGCGGCCGGACCGGCCACCGCCAGCGCGGCCTTGAGCCCGGCCAGGTTCCAGCCCTTGGAGGCGGACATCAGCGACAGGCCGTTCTCCGCGCCGGGCACGCTCAGGTACGGCACGAGAACGTCCGGCGAGGCCAGCGGCGCGTGGATCTCGTCCACCACGACCCGCACCCCGTACTCGGCGGCCAGCGCCGCCACCGCGGTCAGCTCCGCCTCGGTGTGCACGGTGCCGGTCGGGTTGTGCGGGTTGCACAGCAGATAGGCGACCCGCTCGCCGGTCGCGCCGGCCGCGCGGAAGGCGGCTTCCAGGACATCGAGGTCGATCCGGTGATCCGCGCCGAGCGGGGCCTCGACGACCTGCCGGTCCATATGCGTGACAAACGCGTAGAACGGCGGGTACACCGGCGAGTTGACGATCACCCGACCACCGGGGTCGGTGACCAGCCTGAGCATTTCGACCACACCGAGCATCACGTCCGGCACGATCGCGGTGCGTTCCACCGCGAGGGTGCGCCAGTCCCAGCGCTTGGCGGCGAAGTCGGACAAGGCCTGGGCGTACGCGGTACCCGTGGCATAGCCGGTGTCGCCGAGGCGGACCGCGTCGATGATCGCCTGCGCGACCGGCTCGGCCGGCAGGACGTCCATCTCGGCGACCCACACCGGCAACACGTCCTGCGGGTACACCCGCCACTTCTCGCTGGTGCGCTGCCGCAGCTCGGCGAGCGAAAGCGCGCGCAACGGGTTGGCGTGCTCGGGTATGTACCGCGGCAGGCTCTCCATGGATCCCACCATAGGCGAGGCGTCCGGCGGGGCCGCAGCCTGTGGCCGGGGTGCGTCGGGCGTGCGCCGGCCCAGCCGGTGCGTCGCCCGGCGCCGTCGGGGGATTCGCCCACCGAAGTCGGCACCGGCCGGCAGGATGCTCGGTGTCCGGCCTCAAGCCGGACGACGGGGCGGTGATGTACCGGATGACGGAATGCTCTTTCGTCGAGTTCGTGCGCACGGCGACGGGATCGGTGCCGTACGCGTATCAGGAAACCCTCGCGCGGGACGATCTGCCGCAGGTGTTGTGCGTGCCGACCGGGTGCGGGAAGACGGTCGCGGCCGTATTGCCGTGGTTGTGGCGGAGGTTGGCGCATCCCAGGTCCGCGGTGCGCCGGGCGACACCCGGCCGGCTGGTCTACGTGTTGCCGCTGCGCTCCTCGGTCGAGCAGACCCATCGGCTGATCGGCGCATGGATCGAGCGGCTCGGCCACGCCGGGGACGTCGACGTGCACGTGTTGTCCGTCGGGGCCGAGCCCGAGGCCGACGACTGGCAGGTGCGGCCGGCCCGGCCCACCGTCCTGATCGGGACCCAGGACCTGGTGTTGTCCCGCCTGTTGATGCGCGGCCAGGGCGAAGGGCGGGCGTCCTGGCCGCTGTCGTTCGGACTGCTGCACGCCGGCACCCGGTTCGTCTTCGACGAGCCCTACCTGATGGGGCCGGGGTTGGAGACGTCGGCGCAACTTCAGGGTTTGCGCGACGAGTTGGGCACGGTGGGCGGCTCGTCGACGATGTGGATGACGGCGATGCCCGATCCGTCCCGGCTGGGCACCCCGGACCACCCCACGGTGGCCCGCGTGGTGAACGCGCTGGACCTGCCCGTCGAGGCCGAGTTGGCCCGACGCCTGGAGGCGGTACGCACGATCGAGTTCGCCGCCATGCCCGCGATTCCCGAGTCCTACCCGACGGCCGTGGCCGAGGAACTGCTCCGCCGGCATCGGCCGGGGACTCGAACGATGGCGGTCCTGAACACGGACGAACGGGCCGACGCGGTACGGGCGGCGCTGGACGTCCTGGCGACCGGACGGGCGCTCGCACCCGAGGTGCTCGGCCTGCACGCGCGCTTCCGCCCGCCCGAACGCGCCGCGCTGATCCAGCGGTTGGCCGAGGAGCCGGGGCCGGCCGGGCAGATCGTGGTGACCACCCAGGTCGTCGAGGCCGGCGTGGATGTCACCGCGCGGGTGCTGCTGACCGAGGTGGCCCCGTGGCCGTCGATCGTGCAGCGGGCCGGGCGGTGCAATCGCGACGGCCGAGAGTCGGATGCGCGCCTGGTGTGGACGTGGCCGCCGATGGACCGGGCCGGCGGGGCCGGACACGTGCCCTACGCCGGTGCGGATCTGCGGTGCGCGGCAAGGGCGTTGACCGATCTGGAGGGGCACGCGGTGACCACCGCCCGGTGGCCGCGGATCGCGGTGGCGACGGGCGCTCCGGTACGGTACGTGTTGCGGCGCGCGGACCTGATGCGGCTGTTCGACACGCTGCCGGCGCCGGACGCCGACGAGGCGGGGGCCGACGAGGTGGCTCGCTGGATCCGGGACGACGCCGATCCGCACGTCGCGGTGGCGTGGCGGCACTGGCCGAACGGCCGCCCCGACGAGCGCGAGCCGTACCCCCGCCGGGTGGAGATGTGCCCGGTGCCGGTCGCCGAGGTGGCCGACGCGCTGGCCCGCCGGCCGAGCGGGTGGTGGGCCTTCGATCGGGCCGGCGGTTGCCGGCCGTTGACGGCGGCCGACCTGCGACCGGGCGCGGTGGTGCTGGCCGCCGCCGAAGTCGGCTGCTACCACGCGGCATCGGGCTGGGGGAGCCGGCACCCGGGGCCGGTCCCGGTCGTTCGCCTCGACAACGGCCTCCGCGACAACGGCCTCCGCGACGACCGCCTCCGCGACGACGTCGCCCCGGCCGACGTCGAGCGGCCCGAGGAGCCGTGCGCGCAGCGCTGGGTCGACCTGCCCCAACATCTGGCCGACGTCGAGCGCGACGTGCGTACGGTGGCCGGCGAGCTGGCCGAGACGGGGTTCGTGATCCCCGGACACCTGGTCACGTCCGCGGCGCTCGCCGGGCGGTACCACGACCTGGGCAAGGCGCATGCCGCGTTCCAGGCAATGTTGTGCGACGACTGCCCGCCCGGCGCCGAACCACCGGGCCCGGGCCCATGGGCGAAGTCCGGCCACGACCGGGGCACGCACTCGCGCGCGCACTTCCGGCACGAACTGGTCTCCGTGCTGGCCCTGTTGCACCCCGAGGTCCACCTGCTCACCGGCGTGCCCGACGCGGACCTGATCACCTACCTGGTCGCCGCGCACCACGGGCAGGTCCGGGTGGCGATCCGGCCGATGCCGGACGAGGTGGAACGCGCGGTGCCGCGCGTGCTCGGCGTCGAGACCGGCGACCGGTTCGGCCCGGTCGAGGTGCCCGGCGACCGCCGAGTGCCCGCGATCGTGCTGGACCCGACCGTGCTCCTCGCGGGCGGCACGCACGTCGATCCCCGCGCGGGCGCCTGGGGAGCCCCGGACGCCTCGCGGGCCCCGGGCACGTCCGCGGCCTGGACCGCGCGCGTGCTCCGGCTGTGCGACGCCCCGGGACTGGGCCCCTTCCGCCTCGCCTTCCTGGAGGCCCTGGTCCGGGTGGCCGACCGTCGGGTCAGCCGCTCCTACTGCCGGCCCGCGCCGCCGCCCTGACCGCTCCCATCGCCCCCACCGGCCCCGCGCCGTCGATGGTGTGCCGATGGATTCCGCCCCGGATGCCCCGGCTGGGATCGAGGCCGCCGGATCGTCGTCGCAGGGAGGGCCGCGTGAGTACCGACCGCGCACGACGCGTCGAAGTACCGTCGGACCTCCCGTCCGACCGGACCCGGCGGGTGCCCACTACACCTCGGCGTTCGAGCTGCCCACCTCGACGGCACGCTCGTGGACGCCCGAACAATGGGCCCGCGCCGTGTTCGAGGGTGCCCCGCTCGCCCTGCGTGGCGTGCTGCTCACCGGATGGACCGCGGTGCTGCGCCTGCGGTTGGGCCCGAGACCCTCGCCGAAGCACATCCTGGGTTGGCCGATCGCGGCGGCCGACGCCGACTCGATCACCGTGACCGCCCGCTCGCGCCTGATCACCGCGCACAACATCGTGCTCGTGCGCGACGTGAGCGTCGTGTGGACCACGGTGGTGCGCTTCGAGCGGCCCAATCATGCGACCGATCCGGGGCGCCGCCGCGCCGATTCACCACCTGACGATCCCCTGGCTGCTCCACCGCGCCCGCCGCGACGCCCCGCCCGCCTAGGCCCTGCCCGGCGGATCCTGGTGGATCAGGCCGCGTTCGACCAAGCAGCTTCGGCATCAGCCGTGTTCGCCTCCCCCGCCGCAGGCGCGATCAGGTCCGGGATACCGAGGGCGCCCGTCCGGGCACAGGATGCGTGGTCATAACATGCATTCGACCGTGAACCGGAAGGAGCGTCATCCGTGCGCAGGATCCTCGTCGTCGGTGCCGGCCACTCCGGGCTTCAGCTCGCGTTGGGGCTCCAGGACCATGGCTACGACGTCACCGTGATGACCGAGCGCACCCCGGAGGAGATCCGGGCCGGCCGGGTCAGCTCGACGCAGATGATGTTCCCGTCGCAACTCGCCCTGGAGGCGGCGCAGAACCTGGACCTGTGGGACGACCAGGTGCCCAAGCTGCCGCACACCGGGTTCACCATCCCCGGCCCGGACGGTGTGCCGTTCGTCGACTGGCTCGGCGACATGGGCGGGTCCGAGTCGGTCGACCAGCGGTTGAAGATGTCCACCTGGCTGGAGCTGTTCGCCCAGCGAGGCGGCCACGTGGTGCTGCATCCGGTCTCGGTCGGCGACATCGATTGGTACAGCCGGAACTACGACCTGGTGATCGTCGCGGCGGGCAAGGGCGAACTGGTCACCATGTTCGACCGCGATCACGAGCGCTCGGTGCACACCGTTCCGCAGCGCCGGCTGGCCGTTTCCTACCTACACGGCGTCACGCCGCGCCCGGAGGTCGGCCGCCAGGCGGTGCACCTGAACGTGATCCCGGGACTGGGCGAGTTGTACTACCTGCCCGGCCTCACGCTGACCGGGCCGTGCGAGATCGTGCTCGTCGAGGCGATCCCGGGCGGTCCGTTCGACCTGTTCACCGGCGTTCGCGACGCGCAGGAACACTGGGCGCTGACACTGGAGTTGATCCGCACGTACGCGCCGTGGGACTACGAGCGCACGCGCGCGGCCGAGTTGACCGACGCACTCGGCGTGCTCAGCGGCTCCTTCACCCCGGTGGTGCGCCGCCCGGTTGCGGAACTCCCCTCGGGCGGGCTCGCGTTGGGCATCGCGGACGTGGTGGTGGCGAACGACCCGATCAGCGGTCAGGGCGCGAACAGCGCGGCCCGCGCGGCGGCGGTGTACCTTGCCGCGATCGTCGAGCACGGCGACAAGCCGTTCGACCGGGACTGGATGCTGGACACCTTCGAGCGGTTCTGGGCGTACGCCCGCCACTCGGTGAAGTTCACCACCGCGCTGCTCGCGCCGCCGCCCGAGCATGTGGTGCGGCTGCTCGCGGCGGGCAACGACAACCGGCACGTGGCGGATCGGGTGGCTCGCGCCATCGACACCCCGGCCGACTTCGAGAACTTCCTGTACGAGCCGGACCGGACGGACGCCTATCTGCGCGAGGTCGGCGCGCCGGCCTGATCGACCGCCGGGCGCGGACGGGTGGCCGTACGGGCGAAGCGCATGCCGCGATCCCGGAGCGAGCCGTGCTTGAGCATCAGCACGTCGCGTGGATAGTTCTGGTGCAGCCGCCACGGCGTGGTCGGCCCCTGCTTGGGCAACTTCGCGGTGGCGCGCAGCACATAGCCGGACTTCAGGTCGATCAGCGGCTCCAGCGGTGCGTCGGCCGAGGGGGCCTGTGGCAGGCAGACCCGATAGCCGTGCGCGTCCATGTGGTTCAGCAGCCGGCAGACGTACTGGCTGACCAGGTCGCATTTGAGCGTCCAGGAGGCGTTGGTGTAGCCCAGCGCGAGCGCGAAGTTGGGCACGCCGGAGAGCATCATGCCCTTGTAGGCCACCGTTTCGGACAACTCGACCGGGGTCCCGTCCACCCGCAGCGTCATCCCGCCGATGGCGAGCAGGTTCAGACCGGTCGCGGTCACCACGACGTCGGCGGCCAGTTCGGCGCCGGAGTTCAGGCGCAGGCCGGTCTCGGTGAAGCCGGCTATGGTGTCGGTGACGATCGAGGCGCGTTCGCCGTGCAGGGCGGTGAACAGGTCGCCGTCGGGGACGAAGCACATCCGCTGGTCCCACGGGTTGTAGCGCGGGGCGAAGTGGGTGTCCACGTCGTAGCCCTCGGGCAGTCGGCGGATCGCGTCCTTGCGCAGCAACGACCTCATCAACGCCGGTGCCCGGCGCGAGACGTGGAACGCGAGCATGGCCATGCCGACGTTCTTGGCCCGGATCAGCGGATAGGCGAACCGATCCGGCAGCGCCCGGCGCAACCGGGCGCCCAGTACGTCGCGCGAGGGCAGCGCCATCACGTAGCCGGGCGAGCGCTGGAGCATGGTCACGTGTGCGGCCGTGCGGGCCAGCGACGGGACCAGGGTGACGGCGGTCGCGCCGCTGCCGATCACCACCACCCGTTTGTCGGCGCAGTCCAGGTCCTCGGGCCACGCCTGCGGGTGCACGACCCGACCGGCGAAGTCGGCCAGGCCGGGGAAGTCCGGGGTGTAGCCCTGGTCGTAGCGGTAGTAGCCGGTGCATACGAACAGGAACGAGCAGGTCAACTCGACGCTTTCGGTCGCGGTCCCACCCGGCTCCCGGGTCGTGGTCCCACCCGGCTCCCGGGTCGTGTTCGCACTCGCGTTCCGGGCCGCGGTCCCGTCCCGGTCGTGCTGCCGGTCCACGCCGGATTCGCCGCCGGTGGGCGTACGTTCGGCCCGGACCGTCCAGCGGGCCGTCTCGCCGGACCACTCGGCGTCGAGCACCCGGTGGCCGAAGCGCACCAGTTCGTCCACGCGGTGCTCGCGCGCGGTGTCGCGTATGTAGTCCCGGATCGCCGCGCCGCCGGCGATCGACTCGGCGGCGGTCCACGGGCGGAAGGAGTACCCGAGCGTGTGCATGTCCGAGTCGGAGCGGATCCCGGGGTAGCGGAACAAATCCCAGGTTCCGCCGATCGCGTCGCGACCCTCCAGGATCAGCACGGACTTGCCCGGCGAACGCTCACGCAGGTGGCACGCGGCCACTATCCCGGAGAGACCGGCACCGACGATCAGGACGTCGACGTGTTCCGTGGCCATGCCAGTCCCCATTTCGCGACCGGGCGCCGCCGAGGGCACCCGGGACCGGGCGGTGCGTACGACACCCCGGACCACACGCCACGAACGACACACGCGCCTGCCGGGTGATGGTGGCCCACCCACGTTATCGACGTGTTGTCGATCCGGTCAACACAGTGTCGAGTCCGTGGGTCGGCGGTAGGGTTCGGGGGTGAGCGACGCGTCCGCGCAGGACACCACCCGTCCGCGCCGGGGCCGGCGCGAGTCCCGCCCCTCGGGCGCCGACCGGGAGCAGGCGATCCTGGCCACCGCCGAGCGACTGCTCGGCGAGCGCGACCTGAGCGGCATCTCCGTCGACGACCTGGCTCGTGGGGCGGGCATCTCCCGACCCACCTTCTACTTCTACTTCGCCTCCAAGGAGGCGGTCCTGCTCGCGTTGATCGACCGGGTCGTCGCCGAGGCCGACGCGGCCTCGACGGCCGCGCCGGACGGGCCGCCCCGGGACCGGACCGCCCACTGGCGCACGGCGATCGACGCCTTCTTCGCCACCTTCCGGGCACATCGCGCGGTGACCCTCGCGGCCGGTCGGGCCTGCGGGACCAACGTCGAGGTGCGTGAGCTGTGGGCTCGGGTGATGGAGACGTGGGTCCGCCAGGCGACCCGCGCGATCGACGCCGAACGCGAGCGCGGCCTGGCCCCCGAGGGGCTGCCCGCGCGCGACCTGGCCATCGCGCTCACCTCGATGAACGAACGGGTGCTGCACGCGACGTTCGCCGCCGAACAACCCGCCCTGGCCGAGGCCGACGCGGTCGACACGCTGCTCGCGATCTGGATCGCCACCATCTACCGGGCCCCCGCCCCACCGCGCTGATCCCGAGGCGGGCCGCGTCCTGGTTCCGCGACGGCGGCGCCCCGCCGAGGTGCGGTCGAACGATCGGGCGCGCGGGGGCATTTGCCGGACTTTGCCAGTGGTCCAGACCTATTGACCGTAAGGTCTGGACCACTTTACCGTCGTGGCAACCGCACCACGTGAGTCTCCGGGCCCGTCCCCGCCCGGGAGGTAGGCGTGCCACGCAGGACGTTCCTTCCGTGCCCGGCCGCGCTCGAAGTGCCGAAAGGGAATCGAGCATGATGGGTCGGACGTCACGCCTGCTGGGAGCCGCCCTGGCGGTCGCCTTCACCGTCGCCGGATCGGTCGCCGCCGCACCGAACGAGGGTGACGCCAAGAACACTTCGCACCGGACGAGCACCGCGAGCGCATCGCTGGGCAGCGTCTGCGCGGTCAAGCCGAAGCCCGCGGGCAAGGTGCTCCAGGGCTACTGGGAGAACTGGGACGGCGCCGTGAACGGTGTGCATCCGCCGTTCGGATGGACCCCGATCACCAATCCGCAGATCGCCGCGCACGGCTACAACGTGCTCAACGCGGCGTTCCCGGTCATCCTCAACGACGGCACCGCTCTGTGGCAGGACGGGATGGACTCGACCGTCAAAGTCGCCACACCGACCGAGATGTGTCAGGCCAAGGACGCGGGCGCCACCATCCTGATGTCGATCGGCGGCGCGGCGGCCGGCATCGACCTCAACTCCCGTGCCGTCGCAGACCGGTTCGTCGCGACCATCGTGCCGATCCTGAAGACCTACAACTTCGACGGCATCGACATCGACATCGAGACCGGCCTGGTCGGCGGCGGCAACATCAACACGCTGTCCACCTCGCAGGCCAACCTGGTGCGCATCATCGACGGCATCCTGGCCCAGATGCCGGCCGGCTTCGGCCTGACCATGGCACCCGAGACCGCCTACGTCACCGGCGGCAGCGTGACCTACGGCTCGATCTGGGGCGCGTACCTGCCGATCGTGAAGAAGTACGTGGACAACGGTCGACTGTGGTGGCTGAACATGCAGTACTACAACGGCAACATGTACGGCTGCTCCGGCGACTCGTACTCGGCCGGTACGGTCGCCGGCTTCACCGCGCAGACGGACTGCCTGAACCGGGGCCTGGTCATCCAGGGCACCACGATCAAGGTGCCGTTCGACAAGCAGGTTCCCGGCCTTCCCGCGCAACCGGGCGCCGGCGGCGGCTACATGACGCCCAGTCAGGTGGCCCAGGCGTGGAACCGCTACAGCGGCGGCCTCAAGGGTCTGATGACCTGGTCGCTGAACTGGGACGGATCCAGGAGCTGGAGCTTCGGCAACAACGTCAAGGCCCTCCAGGGCCGCTGACCCGGCACCGACCTGTGCCGTGACACACCGTCCGCCCCGGTCGATCCGGGGCGGACGGTGTGTCACGGCGTACTGCCGCGACCGCGAACCGGCAAAGGTTTTCGTGGTCTGCGGCAACAACCGCCGGCACGGCGGCATTCACGGCCATGGGGGCTGTCCGATGCGGTTGCTCCCGGACGCCGTTGCCGTGATCGAGTCGCTGTGCGCGACGTGTTGGCCATAACGCGCGGCCCGGCGTCGGCTCGGACCATGCCTTCCGAGGGTGCCGTATTCTGGACGAATGGGAAAGACCGTGGGTGAGATGGGGGTCGTCACCGCCTTGGTGCGTTCCGCATTCCTGGTGAATGCGGTGTATGCCGAATCGGGCCGGGAACACGGACTGACCCCACAGCAGGGACAACTGCTCTGCGTGCTGATGCCGCAGCCGTACGGCATGGGCGAACTGGGCGAGATGCTCGGGCTGGCGAAGTCGAGCCTGACCGGGTTGGTGGATCGCACGGTGCAGCGCGGGTTGGTGCGGCGCGAGTCCGACCCGCAGGACCGACGCGCGGTGCGCATCGGGCTCACCGAGGAAGGCGCCCACCTCGCCGAGGAGTTCTACGCCGAGACGTGCCGCCGGGTGGACACGCTGCCGGCCGGCCTCGCCGCCGCCGATCGGGCCAGGCTCGCCGAACTGCTGAGCCGACTGGTGCTGGACAACCAGGTGCCGGCGGTGTTCATGGAGTTGGACGAGGGCCGCTCCGTCGCGATCGGGCGCTGAGACGACGGCGCCCGCGCCGGTCTCGGGAGGTGCCGAACACGGTGAATCGGCCGATGGACAGATCCGCGCCCCTGTGTTCGGCGACCATCCGAGCCGGCAGCACGATGGGTCGTGGTGCGAATGGATAATGTAGGAGGCTCGACCGGTCAGGTCCGCAGGTGCGAGGCGCCGTTGAGGTCGAGGATGGTGCCGGAGGCCCACTCGGCGTCCGGGGAGGCCAACCACACGACGGATGCCGCGATTTCGGCGGGGTCGGCGACGCGACCGAATGGGCTCTGCGCGCGGATGGCGGCGCCTTCGGCCCCCGACAGGCGGTTCGCGACCCGGTCGGTGTCGATGAAGCCGGGGGCGATCGAGGCGACCGCGATGCGATGCGGGGCCAGTGCCACCGCCAGGGATTGGCCGAGCGCGTGCAGGCCGGCTTTGGTGGCGCCGTAGGCCGGATGGTCCGGCTCGCCGCGGAACGCGCCGCGCGAGCCGACGTTGACGATCCGCCCGCCGCTGCCGCGCCTGATCATCCCGCGGGCGGCGAGGTGGCTCAGCCCGGCGGCGCCGACCAGGTTCACCGCGACGTGCCGCTGCCAGGCCGCGACCCACTCGGCGTACCCGGTGTCGGCCGGCGGATGCGGGGTGTTCACGGCCGCGTTGTTGACCAGGACGTCGATCCCGCCCAGCGCGTCCTCCACCTCGGCCACCAGTCGCTCGACCTCGTCCGGCACCGCCAGATCCGCGCCGACCAGTACGTGACCTCCACCCGGCAGGTCCGCCAGGGTGGCCTCGGCCTCCTCCCGCCGCGACCCGTAGTGCACGGCCACCCGGTCGCCCTGGGCCGCGAACGCGTGCGCGATCGCCCGCCCCAAACCCCGTGCGGCACCACTGACCAACACCCGCCTGCCGGTTGCCGGAAAACCCTGTTCGTCGGACACGACGCCCTCCTCGGTTGTCTCGAAGGCGACCGAGCCTAAAGGGTGCCCGCAACCGAGCCGTTGTCCGGCCGGGCAATCGCGGCATGCCCGCTCACACGAGGGTGTCGAGGCGATCCGCCATGATCGGGTCTCGTTGGTGATCGGTCCGGGACGGCGGCCCGGTCCCGGCGACTCGTGACGATGCTCCGGTTCCGTCGATCGGGTCCCGCCGCTCAGGTCCCGTCGATCTGCAATTCGACGAACACGTCCGGATCGAAGGGGACCCAGCGGGCCGGGCGGTCGCTGCCCACGATCCGCAGCCGGCACCAGTCCTCGCCGCGGCCGCCGTGCCATCGGGCGTTGATCCGCCCGAGTGCCCAACTGCCGTCGCGATTACGGATCTCCACCGGCTCGTACACCCGACGGATCTCCGCGTCCGGCGGAGTCTGTACCCACTCGGCCCCGGGGCCGTCGGCAGCGGGCCGCTCTCGATGATCATTCGGCACAGTTCCACCCCTGATCCGCAGGCGAAGGAGCGGCCCCGTTCGCGTCGAGGCCACCGAAACCAGGCTTCTACACATCTGTAGAAACCATACATGAAGCCCGCCCGGCTTTCGCCGTCCCCTCGCCCCGACCGGCGGCCCGGGTGCGCGGTCGCCACGGCCGCCGCAACGGGCCGCCACCACAAGCAGGTTCACTGTACGTCCATCCAACGAGTACGCGACGTGTCCGGTGTCGGCGCGCGCCGGCACCGCGTGAGTGCCACAGTGGCGGTAAAGGATCTTCGTGTGGCCCGGTCGCAGGCACGACCGGCGAAACGAGCGGCCTCGGATCCCGAGATCGCCCGCCATCGCGGGTCGTCCGGCACGCACTACGCAGCGCGCCGCCGCGACGGTGCACGGATCGAACCGTTCGCGAGCGAGGCGACGCATGGCAACCAAGCGCACACCCGTCGTGTTCATCCATGGCCTGTGGCTGCATTCGACCAGTTGGCGAGGCTGGGCCGAGCGGTTCCGCGAGGCGGGCTACGAGCCGCTCACGCCGGAGTGGCCCGGGGTCCCCGAGACCGTGCTCGCGGCCCGCAGACAGCCCGAGGCGCAGGCCGGCATCGGCCTCGCCGAGATCTCCGAGGCGCACGTGCGAATCATTAGGGAGTTGGAGACCCCGCCCATAGTGGTCGGCCACTCCGTCGGCGGATTCATCGCCCAGCACCTGCTCGGGCAGGGGTGGGCCGCTGCGGCGGTGGCGATCTGTCCCGGCCAGATCAAGGGCGTGAAGGCGATCGCACCCGCGCAGGCGAGATCGGCCTTCGCGTTCCTGCGCAACCCCGCCAACACCAAGCGCGCGGTGTCGCTGAATCAGGCGCAATTCCGGTACGGCTTCGCGAACGCCGTCTCCCTCAAGGAGTCCGACGACCTGTTCGCGGCGTGGACGATTCCCAGCCCGGCCCGACCGTTGTTCCAACTCGCGCTGGGCAATTTCACGCCGAACTCCGCCGCCAAGGTGGCCACCGACAACGAGACCCGCGGACCGCTCCTGCTCCTGTCCGGAAAACTGGACCACACCGTCCCCGACGCGCTGACCCGCTCGACGCTCAAGCAGTACCGCAAATCCGGTGCGAGCACCGACTATCAACGCTTCGACGACCGGGGCCACTCGCTGATCGTCGACCACGGCTGGCCCGAACTCGCCGAGACCTCCCTCGCCTGGCTCACCAAGTCCGGTTTCCCGGAGACCTGACGCTCGGGCCCCGGGAGTCCGGGACGGGGGGAGCGGCGTCACCGCGACGCGGTCGGCGGCCAGTCGGTGGCCGGAGGGATCAGCGGGCGGGTGGGAGTCAGGTGCCAGGGCTGCTGGTCGACGGTGCGGTCGTCGGCCAGCGACACGGTCAGACCGAAGTCGTGGATGGTGGGGCGGCCTTGGGCATGCCACCAGTACCAGGTCGCCTCGACCTCGTCCCACAGTCGGCGCGGACCGGATTGCCGCACGGTGGGCGGATCGCCGATGGCGAAGTCGGCGGCGGCGATCGAGTGGCCGCGGCCGGTGTCCGCGCCGTAGAGCCACAACGTGCCGCCGAGCGCGCCGTGCAGGATCGGTCGGGCCAGGCAGTCGGGCACGCACAGGCCGAGCACCAGGGCCACCGGGTCGAACGGGCCGCCCACCACGTCGTCATAGCCGAGCGAGGTCGTGGTCGGCCGCGCGTAGGCGGCCCAGTCCTCGGGCAGCGCCGCGCCGCCGTAGCGTCCCCAGTGCGGACGGTGTGCGCGCAGCTTCATGAAGGCGGTGGCCAGCGTGAACGGCCCACTCGCGGCTTGCCGTTCCGCGTCCACGACCAGGCGCAGCGCGCAGTCGCCGCTGCCGTAGTCGGTACCCCACGGCAGCACGATCACCGCGCCTGGCGCGGCCTGTTCGATCCACGCGGGTGGCACGCGCCGGACACCGGCGGTGACCTGGATCCGCTCGTACGGGCCGCCCTCCGCGTAGCCGTGGGTGCCGTCGCCGGTGATCACCTCGACGAGGTCGCCGAATCCGGCCGCGTTCAGGTTCTCCCGTGCCCGGTAGGCGAGTTGCGGGTCCACCTCGATCGAGGTCACCCGGCAGCCGCGGGCCGCCAACAGGCCGGCGCTGTAGCCGGTCCCGGTGCCGACCTCCAATACCCGCATCCCGGGCGCCGCGTCCAGGTCGTACAACATCTCCGCGAGCGTGGACGGTGTCGAGGACGACGATGTGGCCAGCCGCCCGGCGGTGGCCCCGGTATGTCGGCCGTCGTCCCACTGGGTCACCAACGCCCGGTCGGAGTACACCGCTCGGCGCCACGCCTCCGGATCGCGGTCGCGGTCCAGCGGGGCGTCGCTGTCGTCGGGCCAGATCCGGGCCGGGACGAAATCCTCGCGGGCCACCATGCCGAACACCGACTCCCAGCCCGCCGGAAGTACGTCCTTGCCCTTCAGTAACGCCGTGAGCGTGTCGGGCCCCACCGTCATGACGCGGGCCGTCGATCGGATAAGACGGACTGACCAGCCATCGAAAGCCAACCTTTCCGGGAGCGATTACGCAACGTACCCTAGAAACCCCGAAGCGTAATCGTCAAGGCAATCAAGGAACTTGCCGTCCCAACGAGGCAGCCCCCGCCCGAGTGCCCGGACTGGCGTTTCCCGGCGGTTCAGATGCTGTCGGCAACACGGCGGTTGCCGCCGTTGAGTTCCTGCCACCGGCGGTAGACGTCGACGGCGGCGGCTTGCGGGTCGTGTCGCATCGGCAGTCGGCGCCGCTCCCAGGGCTTGGCGAACTCTTCGTAGAAGGTGTCGAGTTCGAAGTACTTGCGGTCGTCGACGTAGTGCGGCTCGTAGGCGTCGCGGGTGGTCAGGTACGCCGTCAAGGTCGGCGTCACCGCCAGCCGCAGGCTGCCGCGCGCGAGGTCGGCCACGTCGTGCACGGCACGCTCGGCGGCGGCCAGGTCGCGCAGCGCTCGGCCCACTGGCCGAGGAGATGTACGCCCGGCATCCGGGCATCGCCCTGGACGTCGTGGAGACCACCCAGGACCGGATCGAAGCCGGGCTGCCCGCCGACGAGTTCGACCTGGGCATCGCATTCGCCGGCGCGCACCCACCCGGCGTCGGCGCGACTCCGCTGTGCGTCGAGCGACTGAGCCTGGTCGTCGGTACGGGAACCGGCGCGGATCCGGACACCACGACCGGTCGTCCCGCCGCTCCGCTCTGGGTGCGTGACCTGGCCGGGTACGAACTGGCGCTGCTCAGACACGACTTCGTCACCCGAGGGCACGTGGACGCCTACCTCGCGCGGCACCGGGTGCGACCTCGGATCGCCGTGCAGGCGAACTCGATCCAGGCCCTGATCGAGATCGTCCGGCGCACCCCGTTGGCCACCGTGCTTCCCGACGCGATCACCCACGACCATCCCCACCTGCGCCCGGTCGCCGTCGACCCGCCGCTGCCGGTGCGCACGGTCACCGTGCTGCACCGCGAGGGCGCCTACCGCAGCGCCGCCGCGCGCGCCTTCGCGCGGGTGACCCGGGACGTGGTCCGGGCCCGGAAGTACACGCTTCCTGAGACCGAGACCGAGACCGAGACCGGGACCGGGACCGAGACCGGGACCGGGACCGGGAGCAAGACCGAGACCGAGACCGGGAGCGAGACCCGGACCGGCGACTGAGCGGGGACCGCAGAACTCAGCGGTCCATGAAGGCGCGCTCCTTGGCCGCGTGGACCGCCGCCGTGAGCCCGGCGATGTCGTACGGGCCGTGGTGTCGACGGCCGTTGACGAAGAAGGTCGGCGTGCCGGAGACCCCGCTCAGGTCCGCCGATTCCTCGTCCTCCGCGATCCGGTCGGCGCCGCGATGGGTGCGCAGCGCGATCCGGAACTCCTCCACATTCAGGCCCAACGCCTCCGCGTGGGCGACCAGATCGCCGGGCCGGAGCGCGTCCTGGCTCTGGAGCAGGCGGTCGAGCATTTCCCAGAACGCACCCTGCTCGGCGGCGGCCTCGGCGGCGATCGCGGCCGGCCGGGCCCTGGGGTGCACGTCGGGCAGCGGGAGGTGGCGCCAGACGTAGCGCACGTCGCCGAAGTCGGCGAGCAATTCGCGGACCACCGGTTCGGCCAGGCCGCAGAACGGGCATTCGAAGTCGCCGTACTCCAGCAGCGTCACCGGGGCGTCGATCGGACCGCGGATGTGGTCGCGCTCGGGATCCACCGGTACGGCCAGGTCGACCAGGCTCTGCGCGGTGCCCAGCAGCGCCCGCGTGCGGGCCGGACGCGGCAGCGCGGCGATCACCAGCGAGACCAGCCAGGTCACCACGAACGAGCACACCACGGCGCTGAGTACGCCCACCTTGGCCTCTTCGAGCCGCTCGCCCTCGAAGGCCAGTGTCGCGATCAGCAGCGACACGGTGAAGCCGACCCCGGCGATCGCGCCGCCGCCCACCACGGCTCCCCAGCCGACCGGCGGGCGCAGCCGGCCGCCGCTGAGTCGGGTGGTCAGCGCGGACATACCGATGATGCCCACCGGTTTGCCCACCACGTAGCCGATCAGGATGCCCAGCGTCACCGGCGAGGTGAAGGCCCGCGAGATCAGCCCGGCGTCCAGCGTGATGCCGGCGTTGGCCAGTGCGAACAACGGGACGATCACATAGCTGGTCCACGGGTGGTACATGCGCTGGAGACGCTCGTTCGGCGACAGGGCCGCCGCCATGCCCAGCCGGGCGGTACGTTCCAGTTCCGGCGTGGGCTGTTCGCGGAACGAACGGAACAGACCGGTGGCCCGCTCCAGTTCGGCCCGAGACGCCGGGTAGGCGAAGGTCAGCAGGCCCATCACCAGGCCGACCACCACCGGGTCCACGCCCGACTTGAGCACCGCCACCCAGGTGATCACGCCGAGCACGCCGTACGCGCTGCCGCGCCGCACCTTCGCGGCGCGCACCAGCACGATCAGCACCAGCATGGCCAGCGCGATCATCAGCGCGGACATGTCGATGTCGTCGCTGTAGGCGACCGCGATCACCACGAGGGCGACGAAGTCGTCGACCACGGCGACGGTCAGGATGAAGGTGTGCAGACGCCGAGGGAAGCGGCTGCCGAGCAGTGCGAGCATGCCCAGCGCGAAGGCCGTGTCGGTGGACATCGCGGCGCCCCACCCGTGGGCCGAGGACTCGCCCGCGTTGATCGCCAGGTAGATCAGCACAGGTACCGCCATGCCGCTGAGGCCGGCCAGCAGCGGCAGGGTCAATCGGCGGCGTTCGCGCAGTTCGCCCATGTCGAACTCGCGCCGGGCCTCCAGGCCGACCACGAAGAAGAACAGGGTCATCAGGCCGCTGTTGACCCACTCGCGCAGATCCAGCGACACGCCGGAGTCGCCGAGTCGCACGGACAGGTGGGTGTGCCAGAGCGAGGCGTAGGAGTCGGCGTCGATGTTGGCCCAGGCCAGCGCGGCCAGGGTGGCGGCGAGCAGCACGGTGGCGCTGCCGCTCTCGGTCCGAATGAACGCCCAGCGCGCGGTGCGCGCTCCGCCCTCGTCGAGCGACTGGCCGGACAGGCCCTCGTCGCTGGTCGGCTGCGTCATCCGTGTGCCCCCTGTGTCCCTGTCGCGCTCCCCGGCTGAACCGGGTCAGAGGATATCGGCAGCGACGCACCAAATGATCTTTCCGCCGCGCCCCGCCGGTGTCCTGCCGCCGCCGCTTCCGAGGAGGAGCAGTCAGGGCCGGGCGATGGCCTCGACCCAGTCGTCTACGGTGACGGCGTTCACCCATTGGGGGAAGAGCGTTTCGGTGAGGAATCGGTGGACCTCGGGGTCGGTGTCGAGGCAGGCGTCGACCAGGACGGTGAGGCGGAAGTCCAGGTCGTTGGCCCGGCACACGGTGTGCAGCACCACGCCGCTGGTGGCGATGCCGGTGAGCACGAGGCTGTCGATGTCGCGGGCCCTGAGCACCAGGTCGAGATCGCTGCCGGAGAACGCGCTGCCACGCCTCTTGGCGACCACGACGTCGCCTGGTCGGGGTGCGATGTCCGGGTGGATCTCGGTGCCGGGGGCACCCTCGGTGAACAGCCCGGCCTGCACGGCCGCGGACACCACCTTGTTGCGGAGGCTGACTTCCCCGGGGACCGGCCGTAGAGCGATGACCACGTAGATCACCGGGATGCCCTGCGTACGGGCACCGTCGATGGCCTTGCGCAGGCGGGACAGATATCCGGAGCCGTCGTCGGCGATGTCCACGATCTGCTGTTGTACGTCCATCACCAGGAGCGCACTGTTCGCCACGCTTGCCGTCCCTTCGTCGCCGGGAAAGAACCGCCAGTTTGAGCATCGGCCGTATTGCGGCGGGGACTTCGCAGACTCCGCCGGTGTCGACGGGGGATCGCCAGGTCCCGAGGGCCGACGACGGCGACGTGACGGCGACGGCGACCGCGTCGAGTCGCGTTGGGCCGGGCCGGGTCGGCGAAGTAGGCGCCTTGCACCAGTTTGGGAGAGTCGATCACCGGAGCGTGCTGCACCGGAGCGCTTGTCTGGGGGACTGGGCGCTACCAATGTTATGGATATGTCGCATATTTGTGATCATTCAGCGGCCGTGCCCGGGGGTGTGGGCGGGCAGCCGCTCGGCATGACGCAGCACGATTCATCCCGGGAGTCAGGCGCCGACGAACTGGCCGCGCTGGTGCGGCAGGCTCGTCGGTGGAGCGAGTCGGCGCCGGATCCGGCATCCGGACAGCAGTCGCCCGACGCGTCCGGGGACTCGCTCCGGGCGCGGGTACGACGCCTGGTGGCCAACCGCCCCGACGCTGAACCACCCCGCACCGGTTCGTGACGACTCGGTCGAACCAGGGCGTACGTACGGACGTACGGACGGCCACCGTGCCACGGCCGCCGCCCCGACGACCGCTCATCGCGTACGAACGCCCCGCCGGCATGGTCGACCGGCGACGCGGCGGCCTGTTCGCCCGCGAAGCGCCACGCCCGGCGCTTCGCGGGCGACGGGTGCACGGCGGCTCGTCGGGCGCGCGCGTCGACTATGCTGCCCCGTTCGGCCCAGTCGGCGCCCGCGTCGACTCGGTCGGGCGCGGCGGGCCAGGGCCCGACGCTCGGACGGCGGCGATCGAAACGGGGTTCGGGATCATGGCCGGCGATCAGGTGACCTTGCGGCCGGTGGCCGAAGCGGACATATCCCTCCTGGAGCGGTTCTCGACCGACCCCGAGGCGGTCGGGTCGTTCGCCTGGTACGGCTGGTCGGACCCGGGACGGTGGCGGCGCAACTGGACGCAGAACGGCCTACTCGGCGACGAGGGTGGGCAGTTGCTGGTGGTCCTGGGCGACGAGGTGCTGGGCTTCGTGGCCTGGCGCAGCATCCTCACGTCGCGCGGCTCGCACTGCTGGAACGTCGGGATCAACCTGTTCCCCGAGGCGCGCGGCCACGGATACGGCACCCGCGCCCAACTCCTGCTGGTGCGCTACCTGTTCGCGCACACCCAGGTGGCCCGGATCGAGGCCGGCACCGAGGTGGGCAACCTCGCCGAGCAGCGCGCCCTGGAGAAGGTGGGCTTCACCCGCGAGGGAGTGGCCCGTTCCTACACCTACCGCGACGGCGAATGGCGCGACGTGGTCTTCTACAGCCTGCTGCGCGAGGAACTTCCGCCGCCGACGAGCTAGGCGCCTCAGCGCACGGCGCCTCCCGCCGACGGCCGCAACCCACCGAAGGATACTTCCCGCCCGAAGCCGCTGCCCTCTGACGCCTGAGAGCGCGCCGTCGAGGCCGCAGCCGGCCCGGCGTCGACGACCGTCCGCATGCCTCGCCTCCCCGGGAAGCCCGCCGACCCGCCCGCGATACCCGGGAAGCCCGCCACTCCCGGAAGCCCCGTCCCGCTTCCATGTACCGGCTGCGCCCCACCCGCGCCTGGTGGTGTGGCACCGAAACGCGGCCCGACCTTGGTCCGAAGCCACGAAGTCCGTGACCTTCCGATCGCTCTAGCCTCGGGGAAGCGCCGCCGAGAGGCTCCGACGCGACCGTTGAGCTCCAGCCCCGAACCGGCACCCGCCTCACCTCAGGCGGGGGCCGGTTTCGGTGAGTCGACCGGATACCCGTTGCCCGGGTCCGCGACCCGGCGCTCGCGGAACCGGGTCGACCCAGGATCGGGGGCCGCCCGGACGGGCCGACCAGGATGGAGAAAGCCATGGCACGACGTCTGCGTCTGGACGACCTGACCGCGATCACGGTGCCGGCCGAGCCGGCCGTGTCGCCCGACGGCACCCGGGTGGTCTACACCCTGGTCGGCGTCGACGCGGCGAAGGACCGCAACGTGCGCTCGCTGTGGTGGGTCCCGACCTCGGGCGGCGAGCCCCAGCGGCTCACCGAAGGCCCCTCGGACAGCACCGCGGTGTGGTCGCCGGACGGGACCCGGGTGGCGTTCCTGCGCGCCGTCGACGGCCCGCCGCAATTGTGGGTGCTGCCGATCGAGGGTGGCGACGCGCGTCAGGTGACCCGCCTGCCGATGGGCGCCGGCCGCGCGCTGTGGAGCCCCGACGGCACCCGCGTGGCGTTCGGTGCCGTGATCGACACCTACGCGACGGCGGACGAGGACGAGTCCGCCCGGGCCGCCCGGGCGAAGGCGCCGCTGGTCATCGACCGCGTGGACTACCAGGTGGACGGCGCGGGCATGCTGGGCAGCCTGCGCCGGCACGTGCACGTGGTGGACGTGGCTTCCGGCGAGGTCACCCGGGTGACCGAGGGCGCCTGGAACGCGACCGACCCGGCCTGGTCGCCGGACGGCACGCGGCTGGCCTACGCCGCCGGCCCGGACGCGAACGCGGACCTGACCATGCGTTCGGCGGCGTACGTCGTCGACCTCGCCACCCCCGCCGCGCCCGCCGAACGGGTCGGGTCGGCGGAAGGCATGGTGGGTTGGGTCGACTTCACCCCGGACGGCGAGTCACTGCTCGTGCTGGGCGCCGAGCAGACCCGCACCGGGCACACCCGGATACTGCGGGTGCCGCTCGCCGGCGGCCCCACCGTCGACCTGACCGGAGCCCTGGACCGCAATGTGATGCCGGGCGGCTCCGGCTACCCGGGCGGCCTGCCGCAGCCGACGCCCGACGGCCGCGAACTCCTGTTCTGCCTCCGCGAGGCCGGCAACACCCACCTGTACGCGCTCGACCTCGAAAGCGGCGACGCGCGCCTGGTGGTCGGCGACACCGGAAGCTCCGTCTCGGGCCTGTCCGTGTCCCGCAGCCCCGGTGGCGTCGCGTTCGTGCTGTCCACCACCACCTCGTACGGCGAGATCGCCATGGTCGATCCGGCCGGCGGCACCGAGCGGGTGCTCACCGCGCACGGCACGCAGGCCCTGCCGGACGTGGAGCTGTTCACCCCGATCGACCGCCGGTTCACCACCTCCGACGGAACCGTGGTGCACGGCCGCCTGCTGCGCGACCCGCAGGTGACCGGCCCCACCCCGCTGCTGCTGGACATCCACGGCGGACCGCACAACGCGTGGACCGGTACGGCCGACTCGGTGCACCTCTACCACCAGGAACTGGTCGCCCGCGGCTGGACGATCCTGACCCTCAACCCCCGGGCCAGCGACGGTTACGGCGAGGACTTCTACGCCGCCACCGTCGGCAACTGGGGCACGATGGACGCCCCGGACTTCCTGGAGCCGCTGGACGAACTGGTCGCCGAGGGCATCGCCGACGCGCAGCGGCTGGCCGTCACCGGCTACAGCTACGGCGGCTACATGACCTGCTATCTCACCAGCCGCGACCAGCGCTTCGCGGCGGCCGTCGCGGGCGGCGTGGTCAGCGACCTGAACAGCATGGCCGGCACCTCCGACCTGGGCTCCTACATGGGCTGGGCCGAGTTCGGCGGCACCCCGTGGGACGACGTCGACCTGTACACGCGGTCGAACCCGTTCACCAAGGTCGGCGACGTGCGCACGCCCACGCTGATCCTGCAGGGCGCCGCCGACGTGCGGTGTCCGCTCGGCCAGGCCCAGCAGTGGTTCGGCGCGCTGCGCGAACGCGACGTGCCCGCCCGGATGGTGCTCTACCCCGACGGCTCGCACCTGTTTATCCTCGACGGTCCGCCCTCGCACCGGCTGGACTGGAACCGCCGGATCGTCGACTGGGTCGAGCGCTACGCCGGATCCGCCGGCCGCACCCGGCCCGCCCCGCTGGACGCCGCGCACTGGCAGCGCCGCCTGTCCACGCTGGCCGAGCGGCACCGGATTCCCGGCGCGACCCTGGGCATCCTGCGCTTGGACGAGCACGCGCCGGACGACCTGGTCGAGGCCGCCTACGGCGTGCTCAACCGGAACACCGGGGTCCCGGTGACCGCGGACAGCGTGTTCCAGATCGGCTCGATCACCAAGCTGTGGACCACGACACTGGCCATGCAACTGGTCGAGGACGGCCTGCTCGACCTGGACCAGCCGCTGATCGAGGTACTGCCCGAACTACGGCTGTCCCGAACTGAGTTGGCCAAGCAGATCACCATGCGGCACCTGCTCACGCACACCAGCGGCATCGAGGGCGACCGGTTCATCGACAGCGGGCGCGGCGACGACTGCCTGGCCCGGTACGTGGCCGGCCTAGAGGACGCGGCGCAGGTGTTCCCGCCCGGCGGCGCGTGGTCGTACTGCAACACCGGCTTCAATCTGGCCGGACGGGTGATCGAACACCTCACCGGAAAGACCTGGGACCAAGTGCTGCGCGAGCGGCTGAGCGGGCCGCTGGGCCTGGAGCGCACGATCACACTGCCCGAGGAGGCCCTGCTGCTGCGCGCGGCGGTCGGCCACGTCTCGCAGGACGGCGGCGACCCGCAGGTCGCGCCGGTGTGGATGTTGCCTCGCTCGGCCGGACCCGCCGGTCTGATCGGTTCCACCTCGGCGGAGCTGTTGCGGTTCGCCCGCCTGCACCTGGCCGACGGCGTCACCGCCGACGGCAAGCGACTCCTGGGCGCGGAGCATGTCGTCGCGATGCGCGAGAAGCACGTCGACATGCCCGACCTCGCGGCCATGGACGCGTCGTGGGGCCTGGGCTGGCACCGCTACGCGTGGGACGGCCACGAGGTGGTCGGCCACGACGGCGGCACCATCGGGCAGTACGCGTTCCTCCGGGTCCTGCCCGAACAGGGCCTGGCGGTGGCGCTGTTGACCAACGGCGGAGACGCGCCGGAGTTGTACGAGGACCTGTTCCGGGAGATCTTCGCCGAGGTCGCGCAGGTCGCGTTGCCCGCGCCGTTCGCCCCGCCCGCACAACCTCCGGCCGTCGACCCGGAACGCTACGTCGGCGTGTACGAACGCGCCATGCAGCGCTTCGAGGTGCGGGCCGGCGCCGAGGGCGAGGGCTTGGTGCTGCGGATCGAACTGACCGGGGAAATAGCGGAAAGCCTGCCGGACGCGGTGCGGGAATTGCCGCTGGTCGCGGTCGCCGAGGACCTGTTCGCGATGCGCGAGCCCGGATCGGTGATCTGGCGCCCGGTGACCTTCGGAACCTTCGAGGGGGGCGGGCGCTACCTGTTCAGCGGTCAGGTCACCCCGCGTCGGGACTGAGCCTCCGGCTCCGCGCGAGCCCACCCTCGGCGGGCCGCGATCGCTCCGCTCCGCTACCGCTCCACCCCGATACCGCTCCACCCGATACCGCGTCTGCCCCGGACGCGGTCCCGATCACCGCGTTCCCCCCGTGACGCGGTGTCGACCGGCCCGTCGCCCCGGCTCCCTGTGCCGAGGCGGCGGGCCGGTTCGCGTGCGGCCCGGGTCGCGGGTGACGGGGGCGGTCGGGAACGCACTCGCGGGAACGGGGACCACCCGATCGGCTCTCGGCCGGATGCGGCCGGCCGGGTGAGCCATGCGGGTGCCGCGTGCCGGATCGGTCCGGATCGTCCGGTTCGGGCCAGCATGGGCCGGGAGACGCGATCAGCGGACCGTACCCGGCGCGGCCAAGGAGCACGACGATGGACGAGTTGACCACACGGGTCGACGGCATGCTCGACAACCTGTGCGACGACCTGCGGCGACTCACCCGGATTCCGTCGATCGCCTTCCCGGGGTATCCCTCGGAGCCGGTGACCGAGGCCCACGACCTACTGGTCGAGCTGCTGCGCGAGGCCGGCGTGCGGGATGTCGGCGCGTTGCGGCTGCCGGACACCGCGCCGGTGATCACCGGCCACATCCCGCCGCCGCACCCGGACGCGCCGACCGTGCTGCTGTACGGGCACTACGACGTACAGCCCGCCGGCGACGAGACGTTGTGGACGACGCGGCCGTTCGAGCCGACCGACGTCGACGGCGCGATCCACGGGCGCGGCGCGGCCGACGACAAGTCGAACCTGATCGTGCACCTGGGCGCGCTGCGCGCCTTCGACGGGCGTCCGCCGGTGGGCATCCGGATCGTGTTCGAGGGACAGGAGGAGTACGGCAGCGAGTTCGACGACTATCCGCAGGCCCACCCGGACGAGTTCGCCTGCGACGCGATGGTGATCGCCGACATGGGCAACATCCGCCCGGGCACCGGCACGCTGACCGTCGCGCTGCGCGGGGTGGTCGAGGTGATCGTCGAGGTGCGCACCCTCGAAGAGGCCAAGCACAGCGGCAACTTCGGCGGCGCGGCCCCCGACGCGCTGCTGGTGCTGCTGCACGCGCTGTCCGCGTTGCACGATGCGAAGGGCGACGTCACGGTGCCCGGTCTGCGCCGCGATCAGTGGTCGGGCGGCGGCTGGAACGAGGACGAGTTCCGCCGGCTTGCCGGCATCCGCGACGGCATGCCGCTGATCGGCACCGGGAACCTCGGCTCGCGCCTGTGGTCGGGACCGGCGATCACGGTGACCGGCCTCGACGCGCCCTCGGTTGCGAAGGCCGCGTCCGCCGTGGTGCCGGCCGCCCGGGCGAAGCTCAACATGCGCTGCCACCCGGCCCAGGATCCGGCCCAGGCACAGCGTCTGCTGATCGAGTTCCTGGAGGGCCTGCGGCCGTTCGGGGTACCGCTGACGGTGACCCAGGCCGGGGCGCCCGGGTCCGGATTCGCCGCGGCCACCGACGGGGTGGCCTACCAGGCGGCGCACGAGGCGCTGCGCACCGCGTGGGGCGCGGAGCCCGTACACGCGGCGGCGGGCGGGTCGATTCCGCTGGTCAACAGCCTGGCGGCGGCCCAACCCGGCGCGGAGATCCTGCTGTTCGGGGCGCAGGACAGCATGTGCAACCTGCACGGGCCCAACGAACGGGTGTTGGTGAGTGAACTGCGCGACGCGGTGGTGGCGGAGGCCGCGTTCTTCACCGCGTACGCCAAACGGTTCCGGCGCGGCTGAGCCGCGGAGCACGACTGCGGTTGTCGTTCGGGCCGTTCGTGCGGCGCCCGTTGACCCACCCCCGTAGCCACCAGCACTCGCAAGGAGCAGCGTGTGAGTACCGATCAAGCCCCGGCCGAGGCCGAGGACGAGGCACCCCCGCCCAAGGGCGGGTTCCGCTTTCCCAGCGCGCTGACGGTGCTGGCGATCGTGACGCTCGCGGTGTGGGCGCTGACGTTCGCGATCCCGGCCGGCGAGTACGAGCGCGGCGAGGACGGCAAGCCGGTCGCGGGCAGCTACCACCACATCAAGTCGCCGGAGGACTTCGTCCAGCGGCTCAACGACCTGTTCCTGTCGCCGGTCAACGGCTTGTACGGGATCAAGGACCCGCAGAGCGGTCAGGTCACCCCGGACAACTCGGGCGATCTGTACGGCAGTGCGGCGGTGTTCCTGTTCGTGCTGGCGATCGGCGCGTTCATCACCGTGGTGTTCGCGACCGGCGCGCTGGATCGAGGCATTGCCCGGCTGGCGCACCGACTGCGCACGCGCGGTGCGGTGTTGATCGCGGCGATCATGACGGTGTTCGCGATCCTCGGCTCGGTCGAGGGCTTCGCCGAGGAGACGCTCGGGTTCTACGGCCTGATCGTGCCGTTGATGCTGGCGCTGGGCTACGACCGGATGGTGGCTACCGGCACGATCATCCTGGGTGCGGGCGTGGGCGTGTTGTGCTCGACGGTCAATCCGTTCGCGACCGGCGTCGCGTCGTCGGCGGCGGGGATCTCGCTGGGCGACGGGATCGTGTTGCGGCTGGCGATGCTGATCGTGCTGACCGCGGTGACCATCCTGTACGTGGTGCGGTACGCCCATCGGGTCAAGGCCGATCCGTCCCGTTCGCTGGTCGGATTCCTGCCGGGGGACCGCGAGGCGGCGGAATCGGCGGCCACCGGCAGCGAGCCGCCACCGCTGACCCGTACGCATCAGCTGGTCCTGGTCGCGGTGACCATCACCTTCGTGTTCATGATCTTCTCGATCATTCCGTGGGCGCAGGTGCTCACCGGCGAAGCGGACGCCACCCCGTACGGCTGGGAACTGGACTGGTCTTTTGCCCAGTTGGCCGCGCTGTTCATCGTGGCGGCGGTGATCGTCGGGGTGTTGGCCCGGCTCGGCGAGAAGAAGCTGGCGGAGACGATCATCCAGGGCGCGGCCGACTTCATCTCACCGGCGCTGATCATCATGTTGGCGCGCGGGGTCACCGTCATCATGAACAACGCGCAGGTCACCGACACGGTGCTGCACTCGATGGAGGGCGCGGTCTCGGACGCCTCCTCGGCGCTGTTCGGCGTCCTGATCTTCTTGGTGAACCTGCCGCTGGCGTTCCTGATCCCGTCCACGTCGGGGCACGCGACCTTGGCGATGCCGATCCTGGCGCCACTGGCCGACTTCGCGGATGTGCCGAGGGCGTTGGTGGTGACGGCGTGGCAGTCCGCGTCGGGGTGGATGAACCTGTGGGTGCCCACCACCGCGGTGATCATGGGCGGCGTGTCGCTGGCCAAGGTCGGCTACAACCAGTACCTACGGTTCGCAGCGCCGCTGCTCGGGATCTTGTTCGTACTGATCTGCGGGTTCCTGGCGCTGGGCTCGGGGTTGTCCTGACCGGGAGGCGACGGGCCCGGCACGCACGGGCCCGTCGGCGACCGGTGACGTCAGGCACGCAGCGACGCGGTGAGGGCGGTCCACGAGGCTGCGCCGATTATGAGGTGGCCGATGCCCGGGGCTTTGCTGTCCCGGACGGGGACGAGCGTGGCGGCGACGCCGACCTCCACGCAGTTTCCGCCTGCTTGGTTGCTGTAGGAGGACCTGCGCCAGTCGACGGATTGGTATGCGGGCCTGGTCATATGTCCCCTGCCATATATTCGAGCATTTCCAGCGAGAGTACCGGCGGCAGGGCAAGCTGTTGAACGCGTCCGAAGGATGTTTCGTACCGTCGGACATCGGCCGGATCCTCGTACAGGCGACCGTAATCTGCGCCTTCCGTGTAGGCCGCCTCGGAGCCGTTGGGAAGCGTCAACATCGAGAGCGAGCCGCCCATCGAAGGATGCTCTCCCTCCGCGAAGCACAGTACGTGCACCGTGATCTCGGGCAGGTTTGCCATGGCCCGCAGGTGCCGAAGTTGGGTCACCATGATTTCGCGACTGCCGACCGGCCGCTGTAGGACCGACTCATCAAGGATCACCGACAGGCTCGGAGCGTCGGTGCTCTTCAGGCGCTTCTGCCTCGCCAATCTCAGGCGGACCTGCCTTTCCGTTTGCTCCGGATCCAACACGGTCCGCAGAAGGGCGCGCGCGTAGTCCTCCGTCTGGAGCAGTCCTGGCACGGCATGCGCTGCGTACTCCCTGATTTGGGTCGCCTTCTCCGCCAGTTCCATGAACCGCGCCACCCAGTTCGGGAAGCTCTCGCGATCCAGGTAGCCCCAGAGGTCGATCAACAACCCCTCCGCTCCCAGGACTTTGTCCAGGTCTGCCGCCTGTTTCTCCGTCGGAGGATGGCCCAAGGCGCGTTCGATCTGCCCGATGCGTGAGTAGTGCATTCGGTCGGCAGCGTGGCCCAGCTCTGTCTGTGTCATCCCCCGGGCCGTGCGCAGCAGGGCGACGCGTCGTCCGAACAGAGCAGCGAACGACGAGCCGGGGTTCATCTCGGCGACCAAGATCATCCGTTCTTAAGTCTCGAACCTTAAAAACTTGGGGCCTTTGCACCATAGTTCCGCGTGCCGATGCTTGTTCACAGAGTGGCCGAATCAGTACTGGCGGCAACCGAGAGGACAGGTATGCCCACTCCCCAGAGCTATCCCGAAGACCCCCGTGAGTGGACCACGGACGACGTGGCCCGTTTCTGGAAAGCCAACGCCAAGCGCGCCGTCCGTTGCGAACTCTCCGGCCGAATCGGCACGTTCGCCGCCGTCATCAGCCTCCAGGCGTTCGTGCGCCTGCCCGGCGGCACCGAGTTCCGCACCCATTGCGGCAACCTGCGGGTGCTGGAGGAGGCGGGGCGCGATGTATCGCGAGGGTGACTGGGTGGAACCGGCCAACGAGGCGGTGCGCCGGGTGCGTCACCCCGGACAGATCCTGATGGCGCAACCCCTCCCCGACGGGCACCAAAGGCTCACGGTCCAACCCCCGGGTGGCCGGATCGCCTGGGCGATGCCCTCAGACAGCGTGCGCCCGGTCCAACCCCCGGCCCGGCCCGCCCCCTGAACCGCCGCACCGCAGTCACTGGCCTGGCTGCGGTGCGGCCCCGCCTCCCACGCGCGGGAAGACCGAATCGGAGGTACGCCGATGAATGCGCACGACGCACTCGGCCGCATCGGCCACAAGGTCAAACACAAGGACGAGAGCCTGCGAACAACCCACCCGCCCGGCGAAATCGAGCACATCGACCCGCACACCGCCCAGGCTCACATCCAACCCTTCGACCCGACCCGCCCCCTATGGATCGCCCCCCTCGCCCACCTCGTCCCGGACGACGCCATCTGGTACCCGAGCGACGGCGCACCCCCCGCCAGATCCAAGCCCTTCCCCATTCCCCCCGGCACCCGAGCCCCACGCAGCTACGGCTGCTACCGCCTTTGACGCCCCCGCGACCATCAGCTCGCATCACGAGGAGCCGGCGGTATGCGCATCCCAGTCATTCGGCGATTGCACCTTCGTTCGCCCCTCGGAACAAGGTCCGGCCGCATCGGCGGTTGTGGTCGCCGGGGCCGGATCGGCTCCAGGTTCCTCGGTGCGGGAGCCGGCCATGCGGCGAAGCAGGGCGGTGACCGGCGCCGTCCGCCGACGCCGACGGCACCGGTGGACGGCCTGGCGCCCACTCCCACGCCGCCCACCGGGCTGCTCCCGTGGCAGGCGCGAGAGAGGGCTACTCTTCGTGCGATCGTGAAGATCACGAACCACGGGGGTGGCGAACGCATGGGATCACGATGGCGTGGCTGGACGGCCGTATTGGCCATGACATTCACCGCAGGCTTCGCGGGGGTGCCCGCCGCGCGCGCTCATTCGACGGATCCCAGTGATCCGCAGGCGAATACGGCGACGCGCGACGTGCGGAACTGGTTGGCCCATCTGCCCAACCGGGCGCAGAACCGGGTGGTGTCCGGGCAGTTCGCCGGGTACAGCGGGAAGACCTTCTCGTTGGCCCAGGTGAATGAGCTGAAGGCGCAGACCGGCGCGAATCCGGGGCTGTTGGGCTGCGACTACGGGCACGACGGAAACACCATCGACCACACCTGCAACGCGACCTTGAAGGACTGGTCGGCCGCCGGCGGACTGGTCACGGTCAGCGCCCACTTGCCCAATCCCGATCAGCCGGACTGGAACGGGCTGTTTACCAAGTTGCCGACCTTCGACCGGCTCACCGACCGCGGCACCGGCACGGGACAGCGTTGGCACGCGGAGCTGGATCGGGTCGCCGAGGGTCTGCGCGAACTCGCCGACGCGAACGTGCCGGTGCTGTTCCGGCCGCTGCACGAGATGAACGGCGACTCGTTCTGGTGGAGCGCGCAGGACCCGCAGACCTTCGCCGAGGTGTGGCGGGACATGTACACCTACCTGACCGACGTCAAGGGCCTGCACAACCTGCTGTGGGTGTACGCGCCGGACTGCAACTACGGCAAGCGCTCGTCCTACTACGCGGGCGGCGCGTACACCGACGTGGTCGGCCTCGACTGCTACGTCCGCGAGCCCGCGGCGGTCCAGGGATACGACGAACTGGTTGCGCTGGGCAAGCCGTTCGCGTTCGCCGAGATCGGTCCGCGCAGCGGTGCCGGTGGTTCGATCGAGGCGCCGCTCGACTACGGGAAGTGGATCGACGCGATCCGCACCCGATTCCCGGCCACCGCCTACTTCATGGCGTGGAACGACCAGTGGCGTCCGACCGCCAACACCGGCGCGGGCCGACTGATGACCGACCCGTGGACGATCGTGCGCGGCGAGATCGCGACCGCGGCGCGCACCGAGGGCGCACCCGCCCCGGTCGGCACACCTGTTCCGCTCGCCGACTTCGAAACCGACACCCAGGGCTGGGGCGGTTATCGCGTGCTCGCCGGACCGTGGTCGGTGGCCGAATGGGCCGCGCAGGGCAGCCGATCCCTCAAGGCGGACATCGACCTCGCCGCACTGGAGGCTTACCTGAACCGGGTCGCGCCACGCGACCTGTCCGCCTACCGGGCGCTGACCGCTACCGTGCGCACCGCCGAGTGGGGCGACCATGCAGCCGGTACCACCGCCAAGCTCTACGTGCGCACCGGCGCCGGGATGACCTGGTACGACGGGGGAGCGGTCCGGATCGGCCCGGACGGCGCCTTGTTGCGCCTGGACCTCGGTCGGGTCACCGACCTGCGGGACGTACGCGAGATCGGCGTGCTGTTCACCTCCGCACCGGGCGCGAGCGGACGAACAGCGGTGTACGTGGACGATGTTGCCGCGATCGCACCGCCGACCGTGGTGTCCGGCTTCGAGTCCGGGACGGACGGCTGGACCGGATACCTGACCGGCACCGCGCCGGCGAGCAGCGCCGAATGGGCGAGCGAGGGCACCCGCTCGCTGCGCGCCGAGATCGACCTGGCGGCACCCGAGTCCTACCTGAACCGCCGGGCCGTCCTGGACCTGACGGGACGTCGGGTACTCGCCGTCACGGTCCGTTCCGGCGCCTCGGGCGGCACCGCCAAGCTCTACGTGAAGACCAGCGCCTCGAACACCTGGTACGACGCGGGTGCCGTCCCGCTAAGTCCCGAGCCCCGCACACTCACCCTCAACCTGGCCGCCGTGGGCTCCCTCCACGACGTCCGGGAGATCGGCGTGCAATTCGAGCGCCGGAACGGCGGGTCCGGCACGGCTCCGATCTTCGTCGACGAGGTCACGGTGCGCTGATCGGGCGCTGAACGGGCGGCGATCGGGGGTTGATCGGGCGCCGATCGGCCGCTTGCGGGCCGAACCCGGGACCGGCGCGCCGGTGCGTCGGTCCCGGGGGTGCGGGGGTGTGCCGACGGGGCGCGGTCAGGCGGGTTCGGTGGCGCGCTCCGGCTCCGGTGCCCCCGATGCCTCGGCCTCGCCCGTCGCCTCGGCGGCCTGCTTCGCCTCGACCGCCCGTTCCGCCTCGGCCAACCGGTCGAGCAGGGCCGGCGGCAGCGGGCCGACCAGGGTGCCGGCGAAGGCGTGCCGCAGGGCGGCGGCGCGCATCTCGGCGACCAGGGTCTGGGTGACGGTGCCCGGGACGACCCAGCCGCCGTGCAGGTGGCCGAGTACCCGCATGCCGGCGGCGGGCACATCTGCCGCGCGCAGCCGGGCCAGGTACTCCTCGGCCTGGTCGCGCAGCGGGTCGTGTTCGGCAACGAAGATCAACGCCGGGGCCAGCCCCGACAGATCGGTGCCGTGCAGCGGCGAGACAAGCGGGTCGGTGGCGTCGGCGGAGTCGGCCAGGTAGTGCCGGGCGAATATGTTGAACTCGGTGGGCGTCAGGCCCGGTTTGCGCGGTGCACCGGGCACGACCGGCTCCTCCGCCATCGGAGTCAGGTCGACGGCGGCGGCGTCGAGCACCTGGAGGCTGGGCTGCGGCAGACCCCGATCGCGCAGCGCCAGGCACATCGCGGCGGCGAGGTTGCCGCCCGCACTGGCGCCCCCGATGGCCACCTTGGTCGCGTCGATGCCCAATGCGGCGGCATTCTCCAACAGCCACGCGTAGGCGGCGAGGCAGTCCTCCAGCGGGGTGGGGAAGGGATGTTCGGGGGCGAGCCGGTAGTCGACGTTGACCACGGCACACGGGACGAGCGAGGCGACCGGTCCGCACTCGGCCTCGGCGGTGTCCAGATTGCCCAGCACCCAGCCGCCGCCGTGCAGGAAGAAGTAGGCGGGCACCGGGGTTTCCGGCTGCTTGGGTCGCAACACCCTTACGGCGATGGTGCCGTCGGTGACCGGCACCCGGTGCTCGGTGACCTCGAGGTCGGGTCCGTACGGGAACTTGACCAGGGTCATCACGGCGGCCGACTGCGCGCGCCGCACGTTCAGGTCGGCGCTCTCGGGCTGGGCCCCGGCGGCGACACGCTCCAAGAGCCGGCGCACGGGCGGGTCGATGATCATGGGCTTCTCCTTCGCTGAACCGGCCGTCGAGCCGGGGTCGGTGGGGACACGGGCGGTGCTCTCGGTGCCGCTATCGATGCCGGTCGCGGCACCGCGCCCGGCGCCGTTCTCGACCTCGGGCGGCACATCGGTCTGGGCATCCCGCTCGTGCAGGGCGTCGATCCGCCCGGTGGTGATCACCCGCCGATAGGCGCGTGCGCTGGGGCGGACGATCCGGCGCAGGTCGTCGTCGCGGTCGATGCCGACCAGCCCGAAGCGGGGCCGATAGCCGTGCGTCCACTCGAAGTTGTCGAACGCGGACCAGTGCAGATAGCCGCGTACGTCCACGCCGTCGGCGAGCGCGGCCCGTACCGCCCGCAGGTGGCTGTCCAGATAGGCGACGCGCTCGGTGTCGTCGGTCGTGGCGATGCCGTTCTCGGTGATGTAGATCGGCAGACCGGTGACCTTGCCGGCCTGGCGGAGCATCTCGGTCAGGCCCCCGGGGTAGACCTCCCAGCCCATCTGTGTCGTGGGCGCGCCCGGCGGCGCGTTGCCGAGGTCGGAGTGCTCGGCGGCGGCGTCCGCCCGGGCCCGCGTGTAGTACTGGACGCCGACCCAGTCGCCGGGGTCGGCGGTGTCGCGCAGGTGCTCCAGGTGCCGCTGGACCAGCACGTCCCGGAACCAGTCGGCGAGTTCGGCGTCCCGGGGGCTGTCCGGGTCGGCCGGTTGGATGAACGGGAGTTGCAGGCACACGCCGGACCGGGTGTCCGGCGAGGTCGCCCGCAGTGCGGCCACCGCGGCGTCGTGCGCACGCATCAGCGTGTGGTTGACCGCGACGGTCTCGCCCCGATCGCGGTGCCCGGGTGGGTGGTTGCCCTTGAGATAGCCGTTGAACGCGACGATCTGCGGCTCGTTGATCGTGCACGCGAACGGGATTCGATCGCCCAGGCGTCGCCCGACCTCCTCGGCGAAGGCGCCGAAGACCTCGGCGGCGTCGTCGGCGAGCCAGCCGCCGCGCGCGGCGAACCAGCGCGGCAGGGTGAAGTGGTGCAGCGTGACGAACGCGGTGATGTCGTGCCCGCGCAGCCCGTCCAGCACCCGGGCGTAGTGGTCGAAGGCGGCGAGGTCCCACACCCCGGGCCCGAGGGCCAGCCGGGACCACTCGATCGACAGGCGGTGCGCGTTGTGCCCGAGTTCGGCCAGCAGCGCGATGTCGGTGGGCCAGCGCTCCCACTGGGCGATCCCGGGACCGCTGACCTCGGCGGTATGTCCGGCGTTCTCCCAGTCGACCCAGTCGTTGGCGCCCTGACCGCCCTCGACCTGATGGGCCGCGGTGGACGCGCCCCACAGGAAGTCGGCCGGGAAGTCCCGAACCGGGAAGTCCGCTACCGGGCAGCCGTGTTCCGCGAGGTCCCGTGCGCCGGGTGTACTCATCCTTGTACCTCCTCCTCGGGTGTGCCGGCGGTGACCGGCTCGGTGTCGGCGGCCAGGTCCCGGATCAGGGTTCGCGAGTACTCCTCGATGCAGACGACGAGGTCGACCATCTCGGGGTCGAGCAGCCACTGCGAGGCGATGCCGTCCAACGTCGCGAGGATCTCGATCGCCTTGAGCTGCGGGTCGACGTCGGGGCGCATCTCCCCGCCGTGCTGGCCGTCGCGGATCATCCCGGCGACGACGGTGCGCATGTCGCGGTAGCGGCGTACGAAGAAGTCGTGTTCGGGGTCGCCCGGGTCCAGGTTCTCCGCGAGCAGCACCGCGAAAAGCTTGGCCAGGCCCGGCTGGTCACGGTTGCGGTGAGCGAACGCGGGCATCTCGCGCAACGCCTGGAGCCCGCCCACTTCGGCGATGTCCCGGGCGAACGCCTGGCTTTGCAGGTCCCGGTGCTCCACCACGGCACGGAGCAGGCCCTGCTTGCTGCCGAAGTGGTAGAGCAGGCCGGGTTCGGTGATGCCGACGCGTTGGGCCACTTCCGTCATGCCGGTGCCGCGGAAGCCGGCGCGGGCGAACAGCTCGGACGCGGCGGCGACGATCTCCCGCCGCCGTTCGGCGCCCTTCGCGGTGGCCGCCTTGGCCGCCCGGGCGCGGCCGACGGTGGGTTTACGTGCATCCGAATTCTCAGTCACATCGCCACTCTAGATTATTTACTTAGTTGTTAGTAAGTTCCTTGGAGTCGAAAGTCCACGACATCCTGGATCGGAGCTCACGCCATGAGCAGATCGAGACTCGTCCTCGCGTTGGCCGCGCTGACCCTGACCCTGACCGTCGCACCGACCGCCTCCGCCGGGGGTGGGCAATCGGACAAGAGCCTGACCAGCCCCCTGGCCGAGACGGTCTGGCTGTGTCGACCCGGCCTGCCCACCAACCCCTGCAACCACCGCCTTCACAGCGCGTTACTTCAACGGGGCGACCACCACCCTCGACGCGACCGCCGTGCACCCCGACGGCTCGCGCACCCCCGAGCCCTTCGCCGGCCCCACCGACCCCCAGGTCGACTGCTTCTACGCGTACCCCACCATCGATCTGCTGCCCAACCCGCTGCTGCGCCTGGGTTCGCTGCCGCCCATCCCCTCGAACAGCGAACTCGCCGGCACCCTGATGCAACTCGGCCGATTCACCGACACGTGCCGCGTGTTCGCCCCCGTGTACCGACAGGCGTCGCTGACCGAACTCCTGGTCGGCGGCTTGGGCATCCCACCGGACGCCGAGACCGGGTCGATGGACGTACGCGACGCCTGGCGTGACTACTGGGCCAACCACAACACCGACCCGGTCACCCACAAGCGGCGTGGCGTGGTCATCCTCGGCCACTCGCAGGGCACCGGCGTGCTGACCCGGATGATGCAGCAGGAAATCGACGGCAACCCGGCCGTGCAGGACCGGTTGGTGTCGGCAGTGCTGCTCGGCGGCTACATCCAGGTGCCGATCGGCGGCACCCAGGGAGGCGGCAACGATTCCGCGTCCACCTTCCAACGCATCCCCACCTGCGTCCGGTCCGGACCCCAGGCGCCGATCCCGACGGGGTGCGTGGTCGCCTACAACGGCTACGCGCTGCCCGACGGCGGACCGTTGCCCGCCGGATCCGCCTTCGGGCGCTCCACGGTGCCCGGTCACCGGATCGCCTGCGTCAACCCGGCCGCACTGCTGCGCGGCGCACCCGCCGACGGCGTGACGCCGGTGGACATGTACATGCCGACCAGACGGCTCGTGAGCGGCAACTGGCTCAACCCGCGCGGTCACCTGGGTCACCTGCTCAGCTCGTACGACCTGGCCGACGACCCGTCCGGCTACACCCGATATCCGAACAAGGTGAGCGCGCGCTGCGCCTTCACCCAGGACTCGACCGGCACCGCTAGCTGGCTCGATGTCACGGGCGGTGACGGCCTGTTCCCTCAGGCCGGCCTGTCCGCCGTGCTGGGCACCCACACGGTCGACTACAACCTCGCCATGGGCGACCTGTCCGCCCTGATCAGCGCGCAGGCGAGCACCTGGCGCGCGGCCCACCCCGGCTAGCCGCACCCGAGAAGAACACGCGGTCGACCGCCGAGCGCACCCGTACCCGGGAGCCGCTCGGACGGTGATTCGAGCATGCCGCAAAAGTCGGCCGAAATGCCCGGCAGCCATGGGGTCGGACCTGCGGCGGCCACCATTTCGGCCGACCCATCGGATCGAAGAATTCGATTTCCGAATTCGTCCCGCGAATTCGACTAAGGACCAGTCATGACCATCCTGGGACGCCGCCGCGTAGCGGCCCTCGCCACCGCCGCCCTCGTGGTGACCGCCGCCGCCGGTTGCGGTGGCTCGAACACCTCGAAGTCCACCCGCGGCAAGACCCTGACGCTGGCCGCCGCGGCCGACGCGACCAGCCTGGACCCGGCCAAGGGCGCCGGCGGCAACGGACTCGCCTACCTGCAACCGCTGTACGACTCGCTCACGACGGTCAATCCGGACCAGAGCGTGGGCCCCGGACTGGCCTCCTCGTGGGCCTACACCGACCCGGAGCGCCGACACCTGCGGATGACCCTGCGCGAGGGCGTCACCTTCTCCGACGGCACACCCTTCGACGCGACCGTGGTCAAGCAGAACCTGGAACGCACCGCCGCCGCCAACGGCCCGTCCTCGTTCGCCGTCGCCGCGATCGCCGGCATCACCGTGACCGGGCCCACCGTGGTCGAACTGGCCCTGAAGACCCCGGACCCGTCGCTGCTGTACAACCTCGGCCTGGTCGCCGGGATGATGCTCAGCCCGACGGCCTTCGGCGACGCGAACGCGCAACCGGTGGGCAGCGGCCCGTACATCCTGGACACCGCGCACACCACTCGCGGCGACCGCTACACCTATACCCGCAACCCGCGCCGCCAGGACCACGCCGCGTACCCGTTCGAGAAGATCGTGATCAAGGCGATCCCGGACACCAACGCCCGCACCACCGCGCTGCTCACCGGCCAGGCCGACGCCGGACTCGGTGCGCCCGCCCGGATGGACGCCGCCAAGCACGCCGGGCTCACCGTCACCCGCCAGCCCGGCCAGGTCACCGGCATGTGGCTGGTCGACCGCGAGGGCAAGGTCGCCCCGCAGCTCAAGGACGCCCGGGTGCGCCGGGCGATCAACCACGCGATCGACGGCCCCGGCATCCTCAAGGCGATCATGGCCGGCGTCGGCAGCCCCACCACGCAGATGTTCGCCGCCGGATCCCCGGCCTACGACCCGGAATTGGACCGCGCCTACCCTTACGATCCGGCCCGGGCCAAGCAGTTGCTCGCCGAGGCGGGTCTCGCCGACGGCTTCAAGCTCACCCTGCCCAGCGAGAACGCGTTCGTGCCCGCGCTGTACCCCGTGCTGGCCGAGCAGTTGAACCAGGTCGGGATCAAGGTCGAATACACGCCGGTCAGCACCAACCAGCTCTCCCAGCAGTACTTCAGCGGCCGTTTTCCGGCGTTCATGTACGTCTGGGGCACGTCACAGAACTGGATCGACGCGTTCGCGCTGTTGTCCCCGGCGATGCCCACCAACCCGTTCAAGGTGGCCGACCCGGTGATCACCGACCTGCTCGCGCGCATCGCGACCTCCCCCGACGACGCGCAGGGCCCGCTGTACCGGCAACTCAACGCCCACGTCGTCGAACAGGCTTGGTTCGCACCGCTGTTCCGCGGTGACAACGTGCTCTTCTCGGCCAAGTCGGTCAGCCTGAGCAACCGACCCGGGCAGACGTTCATGTCCTTGACCGACTACAAGCCCGCCTCCTGAGCCGCGCGATGATCGGCTTCCTCGCCCGACGTGTGCTGTCGGCCGTCGTCCTCCTGCTGGTGGTCTCCGCGCTGACCTTCTTCCTGATGGACCTGCTGCCCGACCCCGGGCAGGGCATCCTCGGTGTCTCCGCGACGCCCGAACAACTCGACGCCAAGAAAGCCGAGTTGGGCCTGGATCGGCCGGTCGTGGTGCGCTGGCTGGACTGGCTCGGCGCCGCCGTGCAGGGCGATCTGGGCACCTCGTGGACCACCGGCCTGGACGTGAGCGACTCGATCGGCACCAAGTTGCCGGTGACCCTGTCGCTCACCCTCACCGCGACGCTCGTGTGTGCGCTGCTGGGCATCGGCCTCGGGCTGTTCGCGGCGATCCGGCGCGGCGCCGTGGACCGTTCGGTGCACATCCTGGCGGTGGCCGGCTTCGCGGTGCCCGGCCTGTGGGTGGGCATCCTGCTGGTCACGCTGTTCGCGGTCCGCCTGGAGGTACTGCCCGCGACCGGCTACGTGCCGTTCGCCGATTCCCCCGGCGACTGGGCACGTTCGCTCGTACTCCCGGTGGCCACGATCGCGGTCGCGGGCGTCGCGGCGATCGCCCAACAGACCCGCAACGCGGTCGCCGAGGTACTCGAACGCGACTACATACGCACCCTGCGCAGCCGCGGACTGCCCGCCCGGCGGGTGCTGTTCGTGCACGTGCTGCGCAACGCCACCCCACCCGCGTTGACCGTGGTCGGCCTGCAGTTCATCGGGCTGCTCGGCGGCGCTCTCGTCATCGAACAGATCTTCGCGCTGCCCGGCCTGGGCTCGTTGGCGATCGGCGCGACCTCGCAATCGGATGTACCCACCGTGCAGGGGGTGGTCCTGGTCAGTGTCTGCGTCGTGGTCACCGTCAACCTGGTCGTCGACCTGGCGACCGGCGCGCTCGATCCGAAAGTCGGCATGCGATGAACGACAACCAGACCCCCTCGGTCGCCCCGACGACCGCCGTGCTCCCGGCGCCGGCCCCGGCGGCCGGCGTCGAACCGGCCCCCGGCGCACCCGCACCGCCCGCACCGCCCGCCGCGCCCCGCCGGCGCGGCCCCGCCGGGCGCTTCGTCCGGGACCCGGTCGCGGTCACCGCCGCGGCCGTCCTGCTGCTCGTCGTCGTCACCGGCGCGGGTGCCGGCCTGATCGCCGAACACGGTCCGAACAGCGCGGCGTTGGACGCGGTGTTGGCCGACCCGTCCGGGAAGCACCCGCTGGGCGGCGACGGTTCCGGGCGCGACGTGCTCAGCCGGCTGCTGTACGGCAGCCGGACCAGCCTGCTGGCCGGCTCGATCACCACGTGCGTCGCGCTGCTGATCGGCGTCCCCACCGGACTCGTCGCAGGCTACGTCGGCGGCTGGTGGGACGCGGTGTCGAGCTGGGTCGCCAACGTGTTCCTCGCGCTGCCCGGCATCGTGGTCCTGCTCGCCCTGGTCGCGGTGCACGGCCCCGGCCTGGCCGTGTCGATGATCGTGCTCGGCGTGCTCACCGCCGCGCCGGTCTTCCGCCTGGTCCGCGGCGAGGTGCGGCGCGTGCGCGGCGAACCGTACGTGGACGCCGCGCGTGTCGCGGGCCTGTCCGATCTGCGGATCATGCGGCGACACATCCTGCGCGTGGTGCGAGTCCCGATCATCACCCAGGCGTCGCTGATCTTCGGCCTGGCCATGATCATCGAATCCGGCATCGCCTTCCTCGGCCTCGGCGAGGCCGACCGGGCGAGTTGGGGTGCGATGCTGGGCGACGCCTCCACACACGTCTACGACACCGCCCTGCTGTCGGTGTGGCCCGGCGCGGCGATCACGCTGACCGTACTCGCGGTCACCCTGTCGGGCGCGGGCCTGCGCGACGCCTTCGGCGAGGTGCCCCGGCCGGTCCGGGCGCCGCGCCGGCGGGCGATCCGAGGGGCGGCGCGCGGACCGGGCCGCGCCGCCGGGGCGGCGTCGGCCGGGGTGGCGGCGCCGGCGGGCACGACGACGGTCGGCACCGACGTACTGCTCGCGGTCGAAGGACTGCGGGTGGCCTACCCCACCCCCGACGGCGAGGCCGCCGTCGTCGACACGGTCACGCTCACCGTGCACCGGGGCGAAATCCTGGGCCTGGTCGGCGAATCGGGATGCGGCAAGACCCAGACCGCGCTGGCCGTGCTGCGCCTGCTGCCCGCGGGCGGCGCGATCCGCGCCGGCCGGGTCGAGTTCGACGGGCAGGATCTCGCCACGCTGTCCGAACGCGGCGTCAACGCGCTGCGCGGGCGCCGGATCGGCTACATCCCGCAGGACCCGATGTCCAACCTCGACCCGAGCTTTCGGATCGGCAGCCAACTCACCGAGCCGCTGCGTGCCCACCTCGGCCTCTCCCGCGACGCCGCCCGCCGACGCGCGCTGGAACTGCTGGACCGGGTGGGCATCACCGACCCACCCCGGGTGTTCGACGCCTATCCGCACCAGATCTCCGGCGGCATGGCCCAGCGCGTGCTGATCGCGTGCGCCGTCGCGTGCGAGCCCGACCTGCTGATCGCCGACGAGCCCACCACCGCGCTCGACGTCACCGTCCAGGCCGAGATCCTCGACCTGCTGCGATCGCTCCAGCGCGAGCACGACATGGGCGTCGTACTGGTCACCCACGACCTCGGCGTGGTCGCCGACCTGTGCGATCGGGTCGCGGTGATGTACGCGGGCGAGATCGTCGAGACGGCGACCTCGGCGGATCTGTTCGCCCGACCGGCCCACCCGTACACGGCCGCGCTGTTGGCCGCGATCCCGCCCGCCGAGGGCGGCGCCGACCGGGGCCCGCTGCGCACCATCCCGGACCGGGTGCCCTCGGTCCGGGACCGGCCCACCGGTTGCCGATTCGCGCCGCGTTGCGCGTACGCCGCACCCGAGTGCGCCGTCCACCCGCAACCGAGCAACCACGGAACCGGCGCGGTGCGCTGCGCCCGGGTGCAGAACGAGGTGATCGCATGGACACGTTGAGGCGGGAATCCGATGCGGCGGCGTCGAACGGCACGAAGCCCGCTCCCGATCCGCTCCTGCGCATCGAGAACCTGGTGGTCGAATACCGCACCGCCGGCCGGCGCAAGCCGCCGCTGCGGGTGCTGCACGAGGTGAGCCTGGACGTGCGTCCGCACGAAACCGTGGGTCTCGTCGGCGAGTCCGGCTCGGGCAAGACCACCCTGGGCCGTGCGGTGCTCGGCCTGGTCCCGGTCGCGTCCGGCACGATCGCCTTCGACGGGAGCCGGATCGACGGCCTGACCCGGCGCGCCCGACGCGCGCTGAGCCGGGACATCCAGGTGATCTTCCAGGATCCGTACGGTTCGCTGAACCCGTCGATGACCATCGGCGACATCCTCACCGAACCGCTCACCGCCGGGCGCACGCACACCCGAGCCGCCGCCCGGGCCCGGATCGGTGAACTCCTGGACGCGGTGGGCCTGCCGACGGACACGGCGGACCGGCTCGCCCGCGAGTTGTCCGGCGGGCAGCGCCAACGGGTCGCCATCGCCCGCGCCCTCGCGCCCGGGCCGCGCCTGATCATCTGCGACGAGCCGGTCAGCGCGCTGGACCTGTCCACCCGGGCCCAGGTGCTCAACCTGCTCGTCGAACTCCAGCAACGCACGGGCGTGGCCTACCTGTTCATCGCGCACGACCTGTCGGTGGTGGGCCACGTCAGCGACCGCGTCGCGGTGATGTCGAAGGGCGCGATCGTCGAATGCGACGACGCGCGGCGGATCACCACCGAGCCCGTGCACCCCTACACCCGCAATCTGCTGCTCGCCGCACCGGTGCCCGATCCGGCCCGGCAGGCCGACCGCCGGGCCGCGCGACATCGGCTCGCGCGGGAGGGCGCGGCGCGGTGATCCGCCGGGTGCGATCGAGGCGGCCGGCGCCCGGGTCGGCGCACGCGGGCATGCGGATCGCGCCCGGTGGTCGGCGGCGTCAGGCTCCTTGTTGGTGGTGCGTGAACAGTTGGGTGAGCAGGCGGGTCAAGGTCTGTCTGTCCTCGGCCGAGAGCGGTTGCAGCAGGTCGTCCTGCACCCGGTCGAGCGTGCGATTCATGCGCCGCAGTTGCCGGTGACCCGCGGTGGTGAGGGTGACCCGGTTGCGCCTTCGGTCGTCGGGGTCCGGTGTGCGCTCGACGTATCCCGCCTCGGCCAGTTCGTTGATCGCCGCCACGACGTCGCTGCGGTCCATGTTGCACCGGCGTCCGAGTTCGACCTGACTGGCCGTGCCGAACTCGTCCAGCGCGGCCAGGATCCGGTAGTGGTACCCGCGCGCGCCCACCTCCGCGAAGCCCTCGGACGCCAAGCGGTGGGCGTGCACCGCCACCTGGGTGAGCAGCCAACTCGGCTTCGCGACCATCTGCGCGGGAATCTGTTCCACGCCGGCCACGATACATCGTTGGCATAGCCAATGTTGGCCGCGCCAACGTAAGGGTCGCCATGTCCACGGCCGACGCCATGCGCGCGGGCGGGCGGCGGCGCCGGGCTCACAGCCAGTCGTTGCGGCGGAATGCCCGGAACATCACCGAACACGCGGTGACCATGACCGCCAGCACGGCGGGGTAGCCGTACGTCCACTTCAACTCGGGCATGTGCTCGAAGTTCATCCCGTAGATCCCGACGATCAGCGTCGGGACGGCCAGGATGGCCGCGATGGCCGCGATCTTGCGCATGTCGGTGTTCTGCCGGACGGTCACGCCGGCCAGGCTGGCCGAGAGTATGCCGTCCAGCAGTTCGTCGAACGCGGCCAGCCGCTCGCGGACCTGGGCCAGGTGGTCGGCGACGTCGCGCAGATAGGCGTCGAAGCCGGTGCCGACACCGGGCAGCGTGCCGCCGGAGAGCCGCTCCAGCGGCCGTGCCAGCGGCAACACCGCGCGCTTGAACTCGATCAGTTCGCGCTTGAGCTGGTAGATGCGCTCCGCGTCGTTGCTCGGCCGGGGCGCGAACACGTCGACCTCCAGCCGCTCGAAGTCGTCCTCGACCTTGTCCGCGACGCGCAGGTAGTCGTCGACGACCCGGTCGGTGATGGCGTGTACGACCGCGGCCGGTCCGTGCGCGAGCATCGCCGGGTCGGCCTCCAGCGACTGGCGCAGCTCGACCAGCGGCGGCGCGCTGCCGTGTCGGACCACGACGACGAACTTCTCGCCCGCGAAGACCATGATCTCGCCGGTGTCGACCACCTCGCTGGTCGCGGTGAGCGCGTCGTGCTCGACGTACACGATGGTCTTCAGGACCAGGAACAACGTGTCGTCGTAGTACTCCAGCTTGGGTCGCTGGTGGGCCTCGACCGCGTCCTCGACGGCCAGCGGGTGCAGGTCGAACGCGTCGGCGATGCCGGCCAGGTCCTCGGCGAGCGGGGCGTACAGCCCGATCCACACGAACGTGTCCTCGCCGGCCTCGGCCGCGTCCAGCGCGTCGCGCAGCGCCACCTTGCCCGGACGCCGCACACCCTTGTCGTAGAGCGCGCAGTCCACCACGACGGGCGCGCGCGAGGCCCCGGCGTCGGGCGCGGGGACCGCGCCGCCGCCTTGCCGGAATCGCCTGGGCGTGCGCCACGAGCTCATCGGTTCCTGCTCCCGGATCGAAAGTGTCCCCGCCGATGGTAGGCGCCGCCGACGCCTGCGGTGCGGGGAGCGGCGAATCGGTGCGGACGGATCGGTGCGAGCGAATCCTGCGGGTCCGGTGCGGGTGGGGCTTCCGGTGCGAGTGAGGTGTCCGGTGCGGACAAACACTGGCCGGAGGAACGCCCGGAGGACTGTCCGGAGCACTGGTCCCAGGAATGACCGGAGGAGCGCACAGCGGCGCCGACCGCGAAGCGGGCCGGCGGAGTGGGCAGCCGAGTCGACCTCGCGGTGAACGTGGAGTGAACGGCAAGCCCGGCCGGCAAAGGCCGCCGGCTCCGGTGCACCCCGGCGTGTTGCTAGATTGGCCCCGCCGCAAGTGACTGCGGCTTCCGCCTATTTTGGGGATCCCGTGCCGCACAGCACCACCGTGTCCATTCCGGAAATCGACCTCGCGGCCGCTCGGGCGGAGTACGCCGCCCTGGCGGCCGAGGGACTGCGCCTCGACCTCACCCGAGGCAAGCCCTCGCCGCAGCAGTTGGACCTGGTCAACGACCTGCTCACGCTGCCCGGCGGAGAGGACTTCAAGGCCGCCGACGGTACCGACTGCCGCAACTACGGCGGGCTCAACGGGCTGCCCGAGCTGCGCGCGATCTTCGCCGACCTGCTCCAGGTACCGGCCAAGCAACTGCTGGCCCTGGGCAACGCGAGCCTGACGCTGATGCACGACGTGATCGCCAACGCGCTGCTGTCCCGGGTGCCCGGGGCGGAGCGCCGCTGGGTGGACGAGCCCGAGGTGCTGTTCCTGTGCCCGGTGCCCGGCTACGACCGGCACTTCGGGGTGCTGGAGCGGTTCGGCATCGGCATGGTGCCGGTTCCGCTCACCGGCGCGGGTCCGGACATGGACCAGGTGGAGGCGCTGGTCGCCGCCGATCCGAGGATCAAGGGCATGTGGTGCGTGCCCAAGTACAGCAACCCCACCGGGGAGAGCTACAGCGACGAGACGGTGCGTCGGCTGGCCGCGATGCCGACGGCGGCCCCGGACTTCCGGCTCTTCTGGGACAACGCGTACGCCGTGCACCACCTGACCGACACCCCGGTCGAGCTGCTGTCGATCCTGGACGCGTGCGCCGAGGCCGGGAACCCGGACCGGGCGTTCGTCTTCGGCTCGACGTCGAAGATCAGCTACGCGGGCGCCGGCGTCGCGTTCGTCGGTGCGTCCGAGGCCAACGTCGCCTGGCTGACCGGGCTGCTGGCCAAGCAGACGATCGGCCCGGACAAGATCAACCAGCTCCGGCACGTGCGCTTCTTCGGCGACACCGAGGGCGTGGTGGCGCACATGCGGCTGCACCGCGACCTGCTCGCGCCGCGGTTCGAGGCGGTCTACGAGGAGCTGGAGCGCGAGCTCGGCCCGCTGGGCATCGCCACCTGGACGCGCCCCGAGGGCGGCTACTTCGTCAGCCTGGAGGTGCCGGACGGCTGCGCCGCCGAGGTGGTGCGGCTGGCCAAGGAGGTCGGCGTAGCGCTGACCCCGGCGGGTGCTGCCTTCCCCGGCGGGAACGACCCGCGCGACCACCAGATCCGGCTGGCGCCGAGCTACCCCACGGTCGACGAGGTCCGCCGCGCGATGCGAGCCGTCGCGATCTGCGTCAAGCTGGCCGCCGCCGAGGCCGCCGCAGCCTGACCCCACCCGCCCCGTCGCGCCACCCCACCGGAGTGGACCGGCGCGACGGGGCGGATGGTGCCGGTGCCTTCGGCCGGACCTGGGCTTGGGGATCGTGCTGTCGGAGCGCACCCGACCGACGGCCATCCTGATCTCGTGTCGGCGCGGCGGGAGCGCGGCCGACGCGTGCCCTCCGCTGCGACCGGGTGCCCGGCAACCTCTGCGCCGGATCGACCTCCGCCGATGGCGAGCACGACCTCGCGTCGGCACGGCAGACATACGGCCGCCGCGAGTCTCACCTGTTGCCTTCGGGAGGGCCGGGGGCTTGGTGATCGTGGCGTCGGATCGACTCCGTCGACGATGCGCGGATCTCGCGTTGACGCGGTGCGTACGGCTGACGCGAACGCTGCCTTCGGCCTTCGGCTGAACCGCGCCTCGCGATCTCCGCCCCGCGTGCTCGCCTCGATGGACGCGGTAGCAGTCCCGCTGCCGGCACCACGATTTCGAACGCCGCGGTCCTGGTCGCCGCGGAGCGCGACCCGGACGCCCCGAGTGAGCTTCGCCGGCCCGAGCGTCGGCTCCACCGGACCGCCGCCGCCCGGCACCGGCCTCGCTGCGACCGAGCCCGCGCCGCCGGTGTCGTCGGGTCCGGATACCCGATTTTGCTGGGCCCGGATACCCGAGCCGCATGCCCGCGCCCCGGCCGGCGAAGCCCGTTCGACCTCCCGGAGCGCGGCTGCCCGGGACCCGGCCCGACCGCGGCTGCCCGGGACCCGACCCGACCGGGGCTGCCCGGAGCCGGCCCGACCGCGGCCGAGCCCGCGCCGCCGGCGGTGTCCTTGGCCCGGGGTCGGACCGGAACGCTCGCGCCGGCGACGCCCATTCGGCTTGCGGGTCGTGGTTGGGCGGGATCCGCCCCGGCTGAGGTGCCGTTGAGGGTGCGTCGTGTCGGATGGCCCGGTTTCCGAGGGGGCGCCGATGGCGGCGATCGCAGGTCGGGTGCGAGATGGGCCGCTGAATGGGTGAACTTTTGTTGCCCGGCCGACCAGTTGGGGAGGGACCCATCGGAACGAGGTTCCACCGCGCCCCGGTTGTGTCGCCGACCGATCGGGGGCGGGGGTCCACTGATCTCGAACTCGCCTGCGCGGAGAGTTCGTTGCCCGGGAATCGGAGAGCATCGATGCGCTTACTCGAACACTTCGGCCGAATCACCCTGACCGTCGGTGTCGCCCTCGCGCTGGGCGTCACCTGCGTCACGAGTGCCCAGGCCGCCACCGGGACGCTGACCTATGTGTCGGTGACCGGGGACGACTTCACCCTGTCCGATCCGGAGAACGGGGAGTGCTACCTGCTGTTGCACGGGGCCACGTGGGTGGACAACGGCACGGACACCCACGCGCAGTTGTACGGCGATCGGGGTTGTGAGGAACCCATGGCATCGCTCCCGCCGGGCACGGCGGGGGGCTTCGATCCGACGGTGCCGCACAGCGTGCGGTTCGGGTGATCCGACCGGGTGTCGGGGAGGAGGTGTGCACGGACGCGTCCTTCCCGACACCTGGCGGGTGGTTGCTTGACAGAGCACTGGCTAACGGTGTTAGCTCTGCGGCGGAAGGCATCACCACACGGACGCATGGGGGAAGACATGACGGAGTTCCTGGAGGTCGACGGCGGCCGGCTCGCCTACGACGTGAGCGGGCAGGGTCGATTGATCGTGCTCGCACCCGGCATGGGCGACACCAGATCGGCCTACCGTGAGGTCGCCGAGCGACTGAAGGCGTCCGGATACCGGGTCGCCTGCGCGGACCTGCGCGGCCACGGCGAATCCACCGTCGGATGGGCCTCCTACACGCGTACCGACACCGCCGGCGACCTGCTCGCGCTGATCCGGCACCTGGGCGGCCCCGCCGTGATCGTCGGCCACTCCTTCTCCGGCGGCTCGGCCACCATCGCCGCCGCGCGGGAGCCGGAACTGGTCGACGCGATCGTGGAGATCGCCCCCTTCACCCGCGCCCAGAAGGTCGACGCCAAGGCCCTGCTGCGCAACGGCCGCTACCGCAAGGGCATGACCCTGCTCATGGGCGCCGCCGTACTGCGCAATGTCGGCCTGTGGAAGCGCTACCTCGACCACGCCTACCCGGATCCCAAGCCCGCCGGCTACGCCGCACACGTCGCCACCTTGGACACCGAACTGCGCCGGCCCGGCCGGATGGCCGTGGTTACCAAGATGGGCCAGTCCGCGCCCACCGATGCCGGCGCCGTGCTGGGCGACATCCGCTGCCCGGCCCTGGTGATCGAGGGCACGCTCGACCCCGACTGGCCCTCCGCCGAGGCCGAGGGCGCGGGCATCGTCGCGGCCATGCCCGAGGGCCTGGGCCGCCTCGAACTGGTCGAAGGCGCGGGCCACTACGCCCACGTGCACTTCCCCGACCGCGTCGCGGAAGCCATCCGAACCTTCCTCGCCGCCGAGGTCCACAGCTGACCGACCCCCCGACCGCGCGTGGTGACCAGGCGTCCCGATTCGGCGTCCGCGCCCGACCGCACCTCGAACCCGGCATCGCGGGGCCCCGCACCCGGACTCCGTGTCCCGCCCCCGAGCCCGTCCGCCCGTCCTGCTCCCCGCTTCCGCTCCCCGTCTCCCGAATCAGCGCTCCCAGCCTTCGGCGAGTACGCCCCACAGCGCGGGATCCTCGAAGCCTAGGGCCCACAGGCCGCTGCCCCGCACACCGTGTGTGCGCATGATCGCCAGATGGGCGGCGACACCCTTCGCGTCCTGGTACCAGACCTCGTGGGTGTGTCCCTGGTCGACGTAGGTGAAGTGCGGGGTGCCGGATTCGGGGTCGAGGCGGTAGGTCGCCTTCTTGTCCAGGCGCAGCGCCTCCGCCTCCAGGGTGGTCAGGTGTCTGGCGCGGTCGGTGGAACCGACGGTCCAGTCCCAGCCGTACGCCGGCAACGCGACCTCGATCCGGTCGACCGGGACGGCGTTCGTGGCGTGGCGGAGGAACTCGTCGTACCACGCGAGGGAGGACAGCGGTCCGGGTGCGCCCTCGGCGTGGTGCAGGTTGTAGCCCATGATCCGCAGGCGGTCGACGACGCCGCCCAGGTGCGCGTAGTCGTAGGCGTGCCCGGAATCGCGGGTGTAGGGCATCACGGTGACCACGCACTGTTTGCCGATGGTGTGGAGGCGTCGACACAGCTCGCTGGCGAGGGTGTTGTAGCCGAGGCGGACTTGCCCGCGCAGGTCCTCGTCGTCGGTTTCGGCCATGCGTTCGTAGTCCAGGTCGACGCCGTCGTAGCCGGGGCTCTCGGCGAGGCGGACGAGGGTGTCCACGTGTGCCGTGCGGCGGGTCGGATCGTTCAGGAGGTCGGCCATGGCCCGGGCGTCGAGGGTTTCGGTCACGGTGGGCACGACCTTGATGCCCCGGCTGTGGAAGCCCTCGACGATGCGCTGGTCGCCCGCTCCGGGATGGGGAGCGATGGTGGTCTCGGACGTGGCCTGGTACCAGAACGGACTGACGGTGTGCAGTTGGGCGGCATGCGCGAGCGCGTCCTGGTAGGCGGCTTCGCCGCCCCAGTGGGGCAGCCAGGCCGAGGTGACGCGTGCGGGTGCCGGCGCCGGTGCGGCGGATGGCGCGGGTCGAGAGCCCGGTGCGGCGGCGTCGGTCCCGGCGCCCGCGATGCCGGTCGTCAGTACGAGGGTGGCGGCAAGGACGCCCGCGAAGCGCGTGCGGTTGGCCGAGGCTGTGCTCATGCCCCGACCCTGTTGCACACCGGCGGTGTCCGACACCCGGCCCGCCGACGAAGGCCGGAATCGGACCGATCGGCCCAACCGATCGGCCCGACCACCCGCCCGCCGCGCCGCGCGGCCGGGTGGTCCCGTACGGGACGAGTCGTGGATGCTCACCGGCCGCGTCTTCCCAGGCGGCCCGAGTCCCCACGACCGCGCCTCGGATGGCCGGCGACACGTCCGCGGCTTCAGGACCGCGCGGCCTCGCGGCCCTGTCCCCGCAGTGCCCGGGCGGTCCCGGACGCCTGGGCGGCGATCGCGGGGATGCTCGAGGTGATGAACGACCCACCGCCCGCCAAGTCCCCGACCACATGCAGGTGCGGGTCGACGGGGACCAGCCCGCCGGCCGGATGGCGCGTGGCCAGTCCGCTGTCCACCAGGGAGCGCACCAGTTGCCGGGCCGCGGCGGGGACGGAATGCGGTGCCGGGTTCACGGCGTTGACGACGGTCGTCGTGGTCCGCTCGCCGCTGCCGGTGCGCACCCGGAACCGCCCGCCTGCCGGCTCGATCGCGTCGACGCCGCGTGTGACGGCGAGTTGGCCGGAATCCAGCAGCCCCATCAGGATGGACGCGTTCACCGGAACCATGGGCGACACCACGCTGTTGACCGTGCGCACGTGGCGGCGCAGCCACGTGCGGTCGGCCTCGGGCAACAGCCGCCAGGCGTAGGGGCCGACGCTGTGCGCCGCCTCCTGTAGGACACGGCGGCCGACTCGCGGATCGTCGATGGACGCGATCTGGCGCCGGAGCCGCCGGACCGGATCCTCGGTTGCGGCGCTGCCCAACACGGCGGCGAACTCATCGAAGTCCTCGCCCACTTCCGCGAGTTCCTCGCGCATGAGGCCGATGAGGTCGTCGAGCGAAACGTGCCCCCGCGCCCGGCGCAGCTCGGTCACCCGGTCGGCGGTCACGTGCCGCGGGCGCCTGTCGGTCGGACGCTGCCAGACGTGCGGCAGCACTCCGCCGCGCGAGAGCATGGTGATCCGGCCCGTGTGGCCGCGTGCGGCCAGCGCCACGACGACGTCCACGGCGGTCAGGCCGCTCCCGATGACCGCCACTTCGTCCTCGGCCCGAACGCGGCCGAGTGTGTCGGCGAGCGGGTAGGGGTCGGCGGTGAAGCCGGGATTGCCGGCGAGACCGTAGAGGTCCGCGGGTGTTCCACCACCCACACACAGCGCCACGTCGGTGACTTCGTGTTCCTGCGCGTCGTGTGTACGCAGTACCAGGCGGGCGGCGGAACGCACAGCCCCGGTCACCCGGGCACGCACGAGGCGTACCTCCCAGCCGTGTTCGCCCAGGGCCGCCATGGCCTTCTCCGCGGTGTGCTCGAGGTACTCGCCGTAGAGCGCCCGGGGGACCAGCGGCCGGCCCAGGAGCTTGTCGTCGTGGTCCGCGCCGCGTTCGCCCAACCAGGCCGCGTAGTGGCCGAAATCGCCGTTGCGGATGGACATGATGGCCGGTGGCGCGTTCACCAGGACCGCGTCCAGGTCCGGGCCGTAGGGCCGTCCCCGCCACGGATGGGGTGACGGGTCGAAGACGGTGACCGTTCCCCTCGTGTCCGCGGCGGCGCCGCTTCGCGCGGCGGTCGGGGCTAGGGCGTCCAGGAGGCCGACCGCTGCCGCGCCGCCTCCGATGATCGCGATGTCCATGTTCTCCCTCTCCGGTGGTCGTGTCATCGACCTTGGCGGGAGCTGTCCGCCGGTCCCATCCCGCACGGACGGGTGATCGGCCCGGAACAACCCCCTCGAACGGGGGGTTTACGCCGGGGAGGGCCGGCGGGCAGGCTGACCCGCGGAGGGATACCCATGAGCGAGCCACGCCGACCGGTGCCGTCGTTCGGCGAACGGGCGGTCGACGCTGTCGAGTTGTTCCGGATGACCTCGGCCGGGCTGCGGCGGCGGGTGCCGTTCGACTGTGCCGTGTGGACCGCCGCCGACCCCGAGACCGGTCTGATCACCGCGCCGATGCTGGTGGAAGACCTCGGTTCGGGTGAGGGCTGCGCCGCGTACTGGGAGAGCGAGCTCCTGGAGGAGAACGTCCTGCCGTTCCGCGACCTTGCCCGCGCGTCGGTACCGGCCGCCGCGTTGCGCGCGGCCACCGGAGACCTGCCCGGCCGTAGCACCCGTTTCCGACGGCTGTTGGCCAAGGGGGGTGTACACGACGAACTGCGCGCCGTACTGCGGATCGGGGATCGGCCGTGGGGCCTGGTGAGCCTGTTCCGCACCGCCGACGCCTTCCGCCCCGACGAGACGGCGGTGCTCGCCGAGTTGTCCCGCCCGATGGCCGAGCGGCTGCGCGGGTTCGCCAGGCCGGCCGCGTCCGTACGCGCCACCGACGCCCCCGGGCCCGGCCTGATCCTGTTCGACGAGTCGGGGGAGGCCACGTCGATCAACGACGCGGCCCGGCAGCACCTGGCCCTGCTGCCGGAGGGGCCGTCCTTCCCGTCACCGCTGGGTCTGCGGCTGCCCATCTGGGTGATCGGTACGGCCCTCCAGGCGCGGGCCGTCGCCGACGGCCGCGAGCACGGCGACGCGCGCATCCGTATCCGGACCGCGGAAGGCCGCTGGCTGACCTGCCATGCCTCGTGCCTGACCGGCGTCGGGGGCCGCCCCGGTCCGGTGGCGCTCGTCATCGAGACCGCCACGCTCGCCGACCTGTCGGTCCTGATCGCCGAGGCGTACGGCATGACCTCACGTGAACTCCAGATCACCCAGCTCGTCGCACGCGGGCTGACCACCGCCGAGATCGCCGCGACGCTGTTCATCTCCCCGCACACGGTTCGCGACCACCTGAAGACCGTCTTCACCAAGGCGGCCGTCTCCAGCCGAGGCGCGCTGGTGGCGCGCCTGTTCACCGAGCACTACTGGCCCGCCCTGCCGAAACGAGGCGCCTGACGGGGCGAGCCGACCGTGCGACGCCCGGTCGTGGGCGGGCAAGAATGCCCCTGTGCCGCTTGTATCGTGACGGCGGGTCGCCGCGCGCCGGCGGCGACGGCCAGCGCCTGCGAGTGAGGGGTCGCGCAGATACGCGCATTCGACGGCAGTGATGTCGTGGTCGGGCTCGATTTCGGAGGCACCACCTTCAAGTCCGCGCTCATCGAGCGGGACGACACCCACGAGTTCGTCGGCCGACACCGGCCCGAGCGCGCGGGGGGCCGAAGAGGTCCTGGCCGGCATCCTCGACCACGCGGCGGAGTCCGTGGCCGAGGATGCCGGTGGGGCGCGGTGGTGCGTGCGGTCGGGGTCGCCTCGTGTGGAGTGGTGGACGAGGCGGCGGGGGTCGCGGCCTTCTCGGCGGCCTACAAGTGGCGCGACGTGCCGCTGCGCGAGCGGCTCGGGCTGCCGGTGGCGCTCGGGCACGACGAACGGGCCGGCGGCGTCGCGGAGGCGCGGTTGGGCGCGGGCGTCGGGTACGACGTGTTCCTGTCCGTGCGATCGGCACCGGTGTGGGGGCGGCCGTGATGATCGGCGGTCGCCCGTTCGTCGGAGCGCACTGGCAGGCGGGCGAGATGGGGCACATGGTCCTGCGCCCGGGCGGCAGGCGGTGCGGGTGCGGGCAGCGCGGGTGTGTCGGCACCGTGGCGGCGGGCCCGCCATGGAGCGGCGATACGGCGAGCTCACCGTCGCCCCACGCGCGGCGTCGACACCGACGGCGTGGCCCGCCTCGCCGCCGCCGACGACCCGATCGCGGGTCGGGCATGGGCCGAGATGGTCGACGGGCTCGCGGAGACCTTGGCCGCGTCCGTGTCGATGCTCGATCCCTCCGCCGTGGTCCTCGGTGGCGGGATCGCCCGCTCGGGCGAGTTGTCGTCGCGCCCGCGGCGCGCGGAACTCGAACGGCGCCTGACGTTCCGGGTGATGCCGCTGCTGCCGGCGCGCTTCGCGAACGAGTCGGGTTCGCTGGGCGCGGGGTCGCTCGCCTGGGACCTGTCGGCCGCCCCGCCCGCGCCCGCCCCGCCCGCGCCCGCCCCGCCGCGTCGGCCCCGAGGGCGAGCAGGCGCGAGTCGCGGTTGGCGGGGGCGCGTTCGGGGTGGGTGTGCACCGACAGCCGACGAGCGACGGCCATCGGAAACGGCCTCGCGCGGCGATGGCGGCTTGCCATTGGCCGCGTGGGCGCGCGGATCGGGGTCGCGGACACAGGGGGAGCGGGCGCGCGGATCGGGGTCGCGGACAAAGGGCGCGCGATCGCGCGTGGATCGGGGTCGCCGGACAAAGGGCGAGCCGATTCGTCGTGTTCGAGAATTCACCCTCGGCACGAGCGCCCGGCCCGTGCCCGGCCCGAGTCGACCGGGCTGCCGGGGCGGGAGGCACCGCCCGGCCCGCCGTGCTGCCGGGTCGGGGAGCACCGCCCGGGTCAGCGGCTCCGGAGGCGGGTGATCGCCTCGGCCTTCGGGGTGTAGGCGCGGGGCAGGCGCAGGCCGGCCGTCAGGGCCGCCAGCACCTCCTCCTCCGCCCGGTGGTAGGCGAGCGCGTCGGCGAGCAACGTGTCCGCGTCGGCGGCCGGCAGCGCCACCGCGCCGCCGTCGTCCAGCAGGATCGGATCGCCGTCCGCGAGCGCGGTGTCGCCGATCTCGATCGGACCGCCGATCTCCGCGACGTGCACCGCGCCCCCCGGGCCGGCCGTCGCCTCCGCCAGCGCCCACAGCCGCAACCCCAGCCGGGCCACCGCCGGTATGTCCCGGACGCTGCCCTCGACCAGCGCGCCGACCGCCCCTCGGCCCAGCGCGGCGGCGGAGAGGATCTCGCCCCACACCGCACCGGGAGCCGCGTCCGCGCCCGCGATCACCACGACCCGCCCGGTCAGGTCCTCCGCGAGCAGCGCGTGCAGCGGTTTGAGGCCGTGCGCGCCGGCGCCGGCCGCGATCCGGACCGTGCGGGCCACACCCAGAACCGCCGCGTCGCCGCGATGGAACGGCCGCAGCGGCGGGGTCAACCAGCCCGTGCGGCCCCGGAGTTGGAGCAGGTCGGCGAGTGCTGCGGTGGCAGGCGGCGACGATGTGCCGGTCACGGTGTGGTCCTCTCGGTCAGCAGGAACTTGCGGATCTTGCCGACGGAGGTCCTCGGCAACTCGGCCACCCGCTCGAAGCGCACCGGGCGCTTTGCCTTGGCGAGCCGCTCGGCGCACCAGTCGGGGAGATCGTCGAGCGCGGCCGGGCCGGCCTCGGGCACCGCAACCACGAACGCGACCGGCACCTCGTCGCGCACCTCGTCCGGCGCGCCCACCACGGCCGCCTCCAACACCGCCGGATGCTCGGCGAGTACCGCCTCGATCTCCACGACCGAGACGTTCTCCCCGGCGACCTTGAGCACATCGCCGCGCCGCCCGGCGAAGTGGAAGTAGCCCTCCCGGTCCACCCGGGCGCGGTCGCCGGTGACGAACCAGCCGTCCCGGAAGGCGGCGGCCGTTGCGGCCGGGTCGTCGAGGTAGCCCGCGAACAGGCTCACCCCGGGCTCGCCGCCGACCACGATTTCGCCGTCCGCCACCGGTGCCCCGGTGGCCGCGTCGTGCACGGCCACCACGCAGCCGGGGGTGGGCCGACCCATCGAGCCCGGGACCGGCGCGCCGGCGGGGTTGCTCAGCACCGCCGGGATCGTCTCGGTCATCCCGTACAACTGGCGCGGTCGACAGCCGCCGAGCAGCGCCGCGAACCGCTCGTACTGGTCGTCGGTGACGTTCTGCGCGTACCAGCAGTGCCGCACCCGCAGCCCGGGCGGCGCGTTCCGGGCGCCGGTGCGGGCCAGGATCATCCGGATCGGCGCGGCGAACAGGCTCACGTGGGTCACCTCGTGCCGCGCGGCCTGCGCCACGAACCGGCTCGCGGAGAACGCGGGCAGCAGTACGACGCTCGCGCCGACGGTGATCGCGGCGGCGAACGAGTAGTACTGCGCGTTCGCGTGGAACATCGGCAGTACGACGAACTGGCGGTCTGTGGGCTTGAGTTCGGCGGCCTCGGCCATCACGGTGCCGGTGAAGGCATAGTTGGCCTGGGTGACCATCACGCACTTGGGCTCGGCCGTGGTGCCGGAGGTGAACATCAACCCGGCCAGGTCGTACGGGCCGGGTGCGGGCGTACCCGCGCTCGGGGGCCGGCCCAGCAGGAGCGTCAGGTCGGTGTCGTCCTCCGTCACCTCGACCACCGTCGTGCCGGTCTCGGCAGCGGCCGCCCGGTAGTCGGCGGCCCGTTCGGGCGCGCAGAAGCCGAGCCGGGCCTCGGTCCGGCGCAGGTGCGCGGCCAGTTCCGGGGTTCGCGCGGAGGGGTCGGAGCACACCATCGCCGCGCCCAGGCGGACCAGCGCGAGCCACAGCGCGACGTACGCCGGGCAGTTGCGCAGCGCGATGCCGACCCGGTCGCCGGGCCGGACACCCCGGGCGATCAGCCCGCCGGCCACGCGCGCGACGAGGGCGTCGAACTCGGCGTAATCCCAGCGCGTCACCGCCCCGTCGGGCGCTTCCCAGATCAAAAAGGGCGCGTACGGGTGGGCCGCCACCGTGTCGGACCAACGCGCCGCGAAGGTGGGCGGAACGGACGCCATGGCGACCTCCAGAACATCGACCAAGCAAGCGAAAAACCGAAAACCAACACCAGCCAAGCCTCGCAGTCCACCCCCATACCCGCCCCGCCCACACTCACCCGGATCCACACCCGCCTGCCCCAACCAACGCCCGTCCCACGGACCCACACCCGACAACCACAGGCCGACCGGTCACCACGCGGCGCGCGACCCGAGCCGCGCGCCGCGATCACCCCGAGCCGGCGCCTACACCGCGCTCACACCCGCATTCGCACCCACACCCACACCCACACCCACATTCGCACCCACACCCACACCCACACCCACACCCACACCCACACCCACACCCACATTCGCACCCACACCCACACCCACACCCACACCCGCACCCGCAGCACCCGTCTCCCCGACCGGGGTCCCGTAGCCGCCGCCGCCCGGCAGCTCCAGTCGCACCACGTCTCCCGGCTGGAGGGTGATCCGAGCCTGGGTGCGTACCGGTTCGCCGTTGACCAGGAACCGACCGGTGGCGCCCTCGCCGCCGCCGAAGATTCCGCGCGGGCCGCGGGCGAGTCGGCTGGCCACCGCGTTGAGGACCCACGGCGAGGGCGAGTCGACGGTGAACTCGATGGTCTGGCCCATCCCGCCCTCCTGCGCGCCCGCGCCGCCCGAGCCGCGGCGAAGCTCCTTGCGCAGGAAGCGGATCGGGGCGGACGCCTCGACCACCTCCAGCGGTACCGCGGAAACCCCGGTCGGATACGACGTGGTGGACAGGCCCGGCTTGCCCGCCCGCGCGCCGACGCCGCCCGCGTAGGTGAACATCGCGGTGATGAACGGCTTGCCCTCCGCGTCGTGCCCGCTCACCTGCATCGTCCACACGGCCGCCGAGCCCTCGGCCATCACCGCCTCGGGCAGCGCCTGCGACATCGCGTTGAGCAGCGGCATCGGCAGGAACATGCCGACCACGTGCCGCGCGGTGCACGGCGACGGGGACACCGCGTTGACGATGCTGCCCAGCGGCGCCTCCACCTTGATCGGCGCGAGCGACCCGGCGTTGTTGGGCACGTCCGGGTTGAGCAGGCTGCGCAGGGTGAACGTGGTGTAGGCGTGCGTGTAGTTCTTGACCACGTTGATCCCGAACGGGCTCGCGCCGGACGAACCCGCGTAGTCGACCAGGATCTCGCCGGCGTCGGGGTCGATGGTGACCGCGACCTTGATGGTGATCTCCGAACCGTCCGCGAGGTCCAGGATCGACGCGGCCTCGTACGTGCCGCCGGGCAGCGCTCGGATCGCCCGCCGGGTGGCCTCCTCGGAGCGGCGGATGACCTCGTCTCCCAGGTCCTCGATGTCATCCAGCGCGTACGCGTCCAGCAGCGTCTTCAGCCGTGCCGCGCCCACCTCGCCGGAGGCCATCTGGGCGTGCAGGTCACCGGCCATGTGAGTGGGCTGCCGGACGTTGGCGAGCACGAAGTCCCAGACCGGCTCGTTGCGTTCGCCGCCGACCATGAGCTTGCTGATCGGGATCCACAGGCCCTCCTCGAACACGTCCCGGGCACCCGCGCCGATGCCGTAGCCGCCGACGTCGGTGTGGTGGATGGTCGAGCCGAAGAACGCGATCACCCGCCCGCCGCGCCAGACTGGCACCAGGACGGTGACGTCGAGGAGTTGACCGGCGGTCTGGTACGGGTCGTTGGTCACCAGCACGTCGCCGCGGGTCAGCGAGTCGACCGGATGCCGGTCCAGGATGTTGCGACACGCGATCGCGAGCGAGTTGATGTGGCCCGGTGTACCGGTGACGGCCTGGGCGACCATCCGGCCGCGCCGGTCGAACAGCGCGTTCGCCAGGTCGCCGGCCTCACGCACGATCGGGCTGAACGCGGCCCGCTGGAGGGCCTTGGCCTGCTCGTTGACGGTGGCGACGAGGGAGCCCCACAGGACCTCCAGCTCGATCGCGTCGAAGGTACGGGTCACGCGGATCCCTCCTCGGTCGTGGCGGTCGTGGTGGCAGCGGATGTGGTGGCAGCGGATGTGATGGCGGTGGCGATGATCGAACCGTCCGGCGCGACCTCGCAGGACCAGCCGTCCGGGATGACCGATGTGGTCTCGCGTTCCTCGACCAGCGCCGGTCCGACGAAACGATCGCCCGCCCCCAGTTCGGCGCGCCGGTGGACCGGTACGTCCACAGCGGGCGTACCGAGCCGGAAGCGGGCCGCGCGACGCCGGTTCGGCGTGGGGCTGCCCGTCCCGACCGGCACCGTGGGCACCTCGAAGCCGGGTGCGTCCGACCACGCGGCGACCCGCCAGGTGACCACCTCGACCCCGACGTCGGGGATCCGCAGGCCGTAGATCTTCTGGTACTCGGTGTGGAACTGCTCGACGGTGTCCGCGAGCGAGGTGGGCCACGCGTCGCCCTCGCCGACCCACAGGGTGATCTCGTTGCCCTGGCCCTCGTAGCGGGCGTCCAGGCCGTAGCGGAAGCTCACGTCGCCCGCCTGCGCACCGGCGGCGGCGAGCACCCGGCGCGCCTCCTGCCGCATGTCCGCGAGCAGCGTGTCCCGGTCGGCGGACACGCTCTCGTCCAGGGTGCGGACCATGCTCCGGGCCAGGTCGATGCGGACCGGGCTGACCAGGGTGCCGAACGCGGACAACACGCTCGCGTTGACCGGGAAGATCACCCGAGGTGCCTCCAGGAGCGTGGCCACCCCGCACGCGTGCACCGGTCCGGCGCCGCCGAACGCGATCAGCGCGACGCCCCGCAGGTCGATGCCGCGCTCCACCGCGTGCATCCGCGCGGACGCGGCCATGTTCTGGTTGATCACCTCGTACACCCCGACCGCGACGTGATCCGCGTCCGAGCCCGCGCCGAGCCGCTCGGCCAACGGCGCGAACGCGGTACGGGCGGCGGGGAGATCGAGCGGCATCTCGCCGCCGAGGAAGTACTGCGGATCGAGCAGGCCGAGCACCAGGTCCGCGTCGGTGGTCGCCGGGATGGTGCCGCCCCGGGCGTAGCCGACCGGGCCCGGGTCGGCGCCGGCGGAGTCCGGGCCGACCTTGAGCAGACCCAGTTCGTCCACCCGGGCCAGGCTTCCGCCGCCCGCGCCGATCTCGACCAGGTCGACCGAGGGGATCGAGCAGGGGTAGCCCGAGCCCTTCTTGAACCGGTAGACCCGGGCCACCTCGAACGCGTTGGTCAACTCCGGCCGGTAGTCCTCGATCAGACAGGACTTGGCGGTGGTGCCGCCCATGTCGAAGCAGAACAGCCGCTCCTCGCCCAGCCGTCGGGCGTACCAGACGCCGGCCAGGGCACCTGCGGCCGGACCGGACTCGACCAGTCGGATCGGTACCCGGCGGGCGTCGTCGGCGGAGACCACGCCGCCGTTGGAGAGCATCATCAGCACCGACGCGCCGAAGCCCTCGGCGGTCAGCCACTCCTGAAGTTCGGCCAGGTAAGGGCCGATCACCGGCATGGTGGCCGCGTTGCACGCGGTGGTGACCATGCGCGGGTATTCGCGGATCTGCGGGGTCACCTCGTGCGACGCGCACACCGGCACCGACAGCCGCTTGGCCAATCCCTCGGCCACCGCGCGTTCGTTGGCCGCGTTGGCATACGAGTTGAGCAGGCACACCGCGACGGCCTCGACGTCGTCAGCGGCCAACCGCGCTGCCAACGCGTCGAGTTCGGCCTCGGCGGGTGCGGTACGGACCTCGCCGGTCGCGGTGGTGCGCTCGTCGATCTCGAAGACCAGTTCGCGCGGGATGGGCGGGGCCGGGAACTCGATCTGGAGGTCGTACATGTCGTAGCGGTGCTCGTTGCGGATCTCCAGCGTGTCGCCGAAGCCCGAGGTGGTCACCAGCGCGGCCCGGCCGGTCTTGCCCTCGATCAGGGCGTTGGTGATCAGCGTGGTCGCGTGCACGATGGGCCGGGTGATGTCGGCCGGGGTGATGCCGGCCTTGGTCAGTGCGGAGGTCACGCCCACGCGGACCCCGCCGAGCGGGGCGGACGGGGTGGTCAGCGTCTTCTCGACCACCACGCGGCCGGTGTCGGCATCCAGCAGGACCACGTCGGTGAAGGTGCCACCGATGTCTACGGCAAGGCGCCAGTCGGTCACGTCAGGCCTCCTCTTCTTCTCGGTGTGTCCGGAGTGTTGTTTCGGTGTGTCGGGGCGCGTCCACGCGTTCGGCGCCCGTGCGGCCGCCGCGCACGCGATCGGCGCCCGAGCCGGTGGCGTTCATCCGCTCGGCGCCCGGGCCGGCAGCGCGGTCACGGCCGGCGGGTCGGACACCGGTTCGGCGTCCTCGCGGCCCGCCGTGGCCTCCCCGGCGGCGTCCAGGTGCCACAACCAGTCGGCGGGCAGGTCGTCCACGTGGTAGATCGCCTCGACCGGGCAGACCGGCTCGCACGCGCCGCAGTCCACGCACTGCTCGGGATGGATGTAGAGCATGCGGTCGCCCTCGTAGATGCAGTCGACCGGGCATTCCGCCACGCACGTAAGGTCCTTGACGTCCACGCAGTTCGCGCCGATGACGTACGTCACGCGGGATCACCTCCGGCCGATCTCGGTTCGGGCACCGTCCAGGTGTCGCCGCCGCCGAGCAGGTCGGCGACACTGCCCGGCCCGCGCTCGGCGAGCGCGCGCCGGCCCTGTTCGAGCACCTGGCGGTCGTACGCGGGCCGCCGCACGCTGCGGAACACCCCGATCGGGGTGGGTCCACCCGCCTCCGGCAACCGGGACAGCGCGAACGCGGGCACCGGGTCGGCGGTGTGCGCGTCGTGCGTCACGGCGGTGTCCTCGGGACCGCCCGGCCGCAACCCGCCGCCCGGGTCGCGCACCACCGTGCGGGCGCCGTCCGGCCCGTAGCGCATCGGCTCGCCGTGTTCGAGCCGCAGCAGGAAGTCGTCCCGAATACCGGGCGTTTTGAGCTGCTCGAACGCGCCGTCGTTGAAGATGTTGCAGTTCTGGTAGATCTCCACCAGTGCGGTGCCCTCGTGCGCCGCCGCCGCGCGCAGCACCGAGGTCAGGTGCTTGCGATCGGAGTCGATGGTGCGGGCGACGAAGCCCGCCTCGGCGCCGAGCGCGAGCGAGACCGGGTTGAAGGGGTGGTCGAGCGAGCCGGCGGGGGTGGACTTGGTGATCTTCCCGGCTTCCGAGGTCGGCGAGTACTGACCCTTGGTCAGGCCGTAGATCCGGTTGTTGAACAGCAGGATCTTCAGGTTGACGTTGCGCCGCAGCGCGTGGATCAGGTGATTGCCGCCGATCGAGAGCGCGTCGCCGTCACCGGTGACCACCCAGACACTCAAATCCGTTCGGGAGACGGCCAGTCCGGTGGCGATCGCCGGGGCACGGCCGTGGATCGAGTGCATGCCGTACGTGTCCAGGTAGTACGGGAAGCGGCTGGAGCAGCCGATACCCGAGACGAAGACGATGTTCTCCCGGCGCAACCCGAGTTCGGGGAGGAAGCCCTGTACGGCGGCCAGGATCGCGTAGTCCCCGCAGCCGGGACACCAGCGCACCTCCTGGTCGCTGCGGAAGTCGCGGGCGGACAACGGTTGTTCAGCCGTCGGCCCGGCGTTGGTCAGGAGTGGTGACTCAGACATCGGCGGCGACCTTCTCGATCGCGGTGCGCAGTTCGGCCACCTTGAACGGCATGCCGCGCACCTGGGTGAGGGATTCGACGTCGACCGGGTACCGGGCACGCAGCAGGTGCGCGAGCTGACCCAGATTCATCTCCGGGACCAACACCCGCCGATACCGGGCGAGCAGGTCGCCGAGGTCGGCCGGCAGCGGGTCGAGATGGCGCAGGTGGGTCCGGGCCACCGAGCCGCCCGCCGCGCGAACCTCGGCGCACGCGGCGGCGATCGGCCCGGCCGTGGAGCCCCACCCGAGCACCAGTACCTCGGCGGTCCCGTCCGGGTCCTCCACGGTGAGCGGCGGCAGATCGCGGGTGATCCCGTCCACCTTGGCCCGCCGGGTGCGCACCATGTACTCGTGGTTGGCCGCGTCGTAGGAGATCTCGCCGGTGCGGTCGGCCTTCTCCAGGCCGCCGACCCGGTGCTCCAGACCCGGCGTGCCGGGTACCGCCCACGGCCGTGCCAGGGTGTGCGGATCGCGCAGATAGGGCTGGAAACACGGCCGGCCGGCCGCGTCGACCGCGTTCGGCCCGGTGGCGAACGCCGGGTCGATCGTCGGCAGTTCCTCCGAGTCCGGGACTGGCCACGGCTCGGATCCGTTGGCCAGGTAGCCGTCCGAGAGCAGCACGACCGGCGTACGGTAGGTGACCGCGATCCGGACCGCCTCGACCGCCGCGTGGAAGCAGTCGCCGGGCGAGGAGGCGGCCAGCACCGGGACCGGCGACTCGCCGTTGCGCCCGTACAACGCCTGGAACAGGTCGGCCTGTTCGGTCTTGGTGGGCAGCCCGGTCGAGGGGCCGCCGCGCTGGACGTCGACGATCACCAGCGGCAGTTCGAGCGAGACGGCCAGTCCGATCGTCTCCGCCTTGAGCGCGAGCCCGGGGCCGGACGTGGTGGTCACTCCCAGGGCGCCGCCGAAGGCCGCGCCGAGCGCCGCCCCGACACCGGCGATCTCGTCCTCGGCCTGGAACGTGGTCACCCCGAAGTGCCGGTGCCGACTCAGCTCGTGCAGGATGTCGGAGGCCGGAGTGATCGGGTACGAGCCCAGGAACAACGGAAGTTCGGCCCGGTCGGCGGCGGCGATCAGCCCGTAGGCGAGGGCGCGGTTGCCGGTGATCGTACGATGCCGACCGGGAGTTCGCGGAGCGGCCGAGACCTGGTATCCGCCCGCGAACGACTCGGTGGTCTCACCGAAGTTCCAACCCGCCGTGAACGCCGCGACGTTGGCGTCGGCCAGTTTCGGTCGGGCGGCGAACTTCTGCCGCAGGAATGCCACCGTGGCCTCGGTCGGGCGGTGGTACAACCACGACACCAGGCCCAGAGTGAACATGTTCTTCGCCCGCTCGGCGTCCTTGCGTGGCAGTTCGAACGCGCGCAGCGCCTCGACGGTCAGGCCGGTCAACGGCACCGCGTGCAGCCGGTATCCGGCCAACGAGTCGTCGATGAGCGGGTTCGTGCCCGCCGGGTAACCCGCCTTGACCAGATTGCGCGGGGTGAACTCGTCGGCATCCGCGATGATCTGCGCACCACGCGGGAGATCGGGCAGGTTCACCCGCAGCGCGGCCGGATTCATCGCGACCAGCACGTCGGCCGCGTCGCCGGGGGTGGTGACCCGATGGTCGGCGAACTGCACCTGGAAGGCGGAGACGCCGTGCAAGGTGCCCGTCGGGGCACGGATCTCGGCCGGGAAGTCGGGAAAGGTGGACACGGCGTTGCCGAACAGCGCGGTCTGCGCGGTGAACCGATCCCCGGCAAGCTGCATGCCGTCGCCGGAGTCACCGGCGAACCGAACGACCACCCGGGATACGGATATGACCTGTTGAGACATGATCGCGACTCCTGATCACAGGCATGGCGAAGACAACACCTGGCACAAAAGAAAGAAAAAACCCGGGACGACCAACCAACCCAACCCGCCCGCCCCCACCACCCAACAACCAAGCCGCCCTGCACCCATCAACCCGGTCCGGCACCATCCACCCGGTCCGGCACCTTCTCAGCCCGTCCGGCGTTTGAGGACAAGCGGGCCGCAGGCCGGCCATGCATGCGGCGCGGCCCGTTCACCGGGTCCGGCACCATCCACCTGGTCCGGCACCATCCACCCGGTCCGGCACCTTCTCAGCCCGTCCGGCGTTTGAGGACAAGCGGGCCGCAGGCCGGCCATGCACGCGGCCCGGCATCCATCCAGCCCCCCGGCGCGTGAGGACACGCGTTCGAGGATCAAACCGGCCCGCAGCCCGAAATCAACCCCCCACCGCTTCGCGGTGAACCGCATCGCGCAACCGCTCCACCAGCAATTGCGGCTTGGCCGACCCCCACACGTTCCGGCCGAAGGCCACCCCCGCACCACCCGCCTCGACCACCCCGCGAGCCAGCGCGACGACCTCGTCCTCGCTGTCCGACTTCGGCCCGCCCAGTGCAACGACCGGCACCGGACACGCCGCGACCACGGCGGCGAACTCCTCGGGCCGGCCAGGGCACACCGTCTTGACGATGTCCGCGCCCAGTTCCGCGCCGATCCGCGCCGCGCGGGCCACGTTTTCCGTGGTCCACGGCACCGCCTTGCCCCACCCACCGGGGATCATCTCGGCCATCACCGGCAGGCCGAGCTGTTCGCACTCCGAGGTGAGCCGGGCCAGCCGTTGCAGCGACAGGTGTTCGTCGGGCGCACCGGGAAACGCCAGCACGACCACACAGTCCGCGCCCAGCTTCAGCGCCTGCTCGGGCAGGTGCATGATGTCGGTGACGTCACCGGGCGCGAAGTCGCCCAACTCCGAGGCGCCGCCGTCGATCCGCAACACCAGCCCGGAATCGGCGAACGTGTCCGCGTAGGCCCGGGCCAGATGCCAGGTCGCCAGCACCGCGTCCGGCCCGCCGGCCGCGATCTGCGCCATCGGCTCGCCCAGCGGCGGCCCCTCGCCCATGTAGGCGGCGTGGTCTATCGCGACGAACACGGCGCGGCCGTCCGCGCCGAACATCCGGCGCATCCGGCGGAGCTTGCCTGCCCCAGTGGCGGAAAAGGTGTGCACAATCGTTCCCTTCGATGGTCGATGGTCGATGGTTGGCGGCAGTGATCAGCGGTTCTCGGTGCCGGCGACCTGCCGCTCGAACTCGGCGCCGTCCCAGTAGTCCACGCGATGCGCGATCAGGTCGGCCACCACACGCAGTCGGAAAACCCCACGGATCCGCACCGGTTCACCGGTCGTCGAACCGCGCGGGCGAAAGGTCATGGTGTACGCGAGGGCGGCCCGATCACCGTCCACGAGCAGGTCCTCGACGGCGTAGCGCAGACCCTCGAACTCGGCTAGGAACACCGGCAGTCGCTCGCGGTACGCGGCCCGCCCCCGCAGGCTCCGGCCCAGCGCCGAGGTGTGCTCGTTGTGGAAGTCCTCGCTCACACACGCCGCGATCTGCTCCGGATCACCGGAGTTGAGCGCCGCGACATACGCCTCGACGGCCTCCCGGGTCCGCGCCGGGTCGCTCACGCGTCGGCCCGGTCGCCCCGGCCCACCCGATCGTCCCGGTCCGCCCGGTCGCCCCACAACTCGCGGACCTCCGCGAACACCCGCTGGTTGTGCGAGATCTCGACGACATTGCCGTCCGGGTCCTTGAGCGCGCAGATATAGCCCACCGGCGGCGGCACGTCCATCGGCTCCCAGTGCAGGCATCCGGCCGCGCGGGCCCGGTCCGCGATGGCGTCCACGTCCTCGCGGGCGGCCACCTCCATGCCCAGGTGCGCGAACGGCGTCAGTTGCGGCTGCGGGTTGCCCCGGTCCTTGTCGAAGGCGACCAGGACCAGCACGAACGGGGTCTGGACCTGGTTGGGGTTGGACAACCACGCGTTCGAGCCGGCGGCATCGCTGTGCCGTGAGACCACCACCAGCGGGGTGAAGGAGGTGTAGAACTCGATCGCCGCCTCCAGGTCGGACGACGGCAGCGCGATATGGGTCCAGCGGGCCTCGGTCAGCGTCGGTTCCATCGCGGTGGCTCCTCTCACGTTCCGGTGTGTCGGGGTTGGTGCACTCTGCGGCGAGACGCACGCGAAGGGTCGGTCGATGTCATCGACCTCGGTCGATGGGCCAATCGTCCGTCGGCCGATCGGTCAAACCGACCGCGGCCGATCGGTCAAACCCACCGCGGTCGATCGGTGAACCGACCGTCGGCCGATCGGCCGGGCAGACCGTCGACCGCTCACTCGATCGGCCCGTCGAACTCGTCCGCCGCCAGCGGCGTGGCCACGTCCTGCCGGATCTGGCGCATCATGTGCTGGGCACGGCCCTCCCACGCGCTGGGCGGACCGACCCGATAGAACGGCGAACGCAGGTTCTCCATGAGCACGGTCACCATGTCCGTATCCTCCTTGTTCGTCAGCTCCAGGTTGACCAGCTCGCGCTCCTGGAGCCCGATGTCGTCGGTCAGCCCGTAGATCCGGGAGAACAGCCGGGTCCGGTCCGGCGCGAGCGGGTCCGCGCGGACCATGATGAGCTGGGACGCGTAGGGCAGCGGCGTCAGATTGGGATAGATGAACTCCGCGTAGCTCCCGCGCAGGTCCTCCTCGCCCAGGTCGGTGCGCCCGAGCGACATGTCGTACGCGTCGCTGTGCGGCTTGTACCCGCTGGTGGTCCGACCCTCGAAGCGCACGATGGTGTCCATCTGCTTGCGCACCTTGTTGAGCCGCCGGTGCACGAACCGCACGTGGTAGTCGTCGTTGGAGTTCTCCACGAACGCCTTCCAGTTGAACGGGTACTCCTCGTCCAACTCGCGGTGGTAGCGGTGGTACTCGCCGATCTTGTACGCCGTGTAGCGCGGCAGCAGCGGCGCGATCCACTCCTCGAACGTCGGCGCCTTGTGCGACAGGCACGCGAACACCAGCTTGTCGAAGGCCACGTGCACCCGGATCGGCACCAGGCCGTACTGCTGCACGGGGAAGTCCGGACCGTACATCCGGTTCATGTCCGGAATCGACAGCAGCTTGCCGTCGAGACCGTAGGTCCAGGCGTGGTACGGGCAAGCGAACGCCTTGCCGCAGTTGCCCGCCGCGCCGAACGCGACGCCCGAGGCACGGTGCCGGCAGTTGTTCAGGAAGCCCTTGATCGAGCCGTCCCGCTGCTTGACCACCAGGACCGACTGGCTGCCGATCCGTCCGGTGATGAAGTCGCCGGGCCGGCGCAGGTCCTCCGTGTCGCCCAGCCACACCCACGAGCGGGCGAACACCCGGATCATCTCCAGGTCGAACAGGTCCCGGTCCCAGACCTCCCACGGCTGCAACATCTCGCTCGGCAGGGGAGCGACCACGAGCCCGTCGCCCTCTCGCGCCGCCGCGGTCCGGCGAAGTTCCGCCACCCGCTCGTCCAGGGCAAGTTCCGCAGCCCCAAGCTGGTCAGTCGGCACAGCTTCCTCCCCGTCACCTGGGATGTTTGCGATACGACCGAAGGTAGGCGCCGGGAAACGGCCCCGATATGTGCTTGAGGCACGAACAAACGGCCCGTGCGCTGCGCCGGGACCACATCGGTGCACACGCGCCGCCGTGCCAGCCTCGGGGGAGGACGTCCGATGATCACCTTTGGAGGGCACCCGTGGAGTACACCTCGCTCGGTCGCACCGGCATGCGGGTCAGCCGACTGTGCCTGGGCACGATGATGTTCGGCGCGTGGGGCAACCCGGACCACGACGCGTGCGTCCGGATGGTGCATCGCGCGCTCGACGCCGGGATCAACCTGGTGGACACCGCCGACGTGTACGCGTTCGGCGAGAGCGAGGCGATCCTGGCCAAGGCGCTCAAGGGGCGGCGTGACGACGTCGTGTTGGCGACCAAGTTCGGCGAGGCGATGGACCCGGACGCGCCGCTGCACCGGGGCGCCTCCCGACGCTGGATCATCCGCGCGGTCGAGGACAGCCTGCGCCGCCTGGACACCGACTACCTCGACCTGTATCAAATGCACCGCCCCGACCCGAGCGCCGACCCGGACGAGACGCTCGGCGCGCTGAGCGACCTGATCCGCCAGGGCAAGGTGCGCGCGATCGGCTCCTCCGCACTGCCCGCGGAGGCCATCGTCGAGGCGCAGTGGGTGGCCGAGCGGCGCGGGCACGAGCGCTTCACGGTGGAGCAACTCGCGTACTCGGCGTTCGCCCGGCATGCGGAGACGGCCGCACTGCCCACGTGTGGGCGGTACGGCCTGGGCGTGCTGGTGTTCAGTCCGCTCAATGGCGGCTGGCTGACCGGCAAGTACCGTGCGGGGCAAGCCGTTTCGGCCGATTCGCGGGCCGTGCGCAACGCCGAGCACTTCGACCACGCGGACGCCGCGGTGCGGGCCGCGAAGACCGCGCTGGTCGAGGAGTTCGCCGCGATCGCCGAGGACGCCGGCTGCTCGCTGCCGGAACTGGCCCTCGCCTTCGCGTTGGCCCACCCGAACGTCACGTCGGCGATCATCGGCCCGCGCACCGAGGAGCAACTGGAGTCCCAACTCGGCGCCTGCGACGTGCGGTTGACCCCTCAGACGCTGACCCGCCTGGACGCCCTGGTGCCCCCCGGCACGGACGTCAACCCGGCGGATTCCCCCTACCCGCGCCCGATCCTGCACCGGGGCTGAGCTCCGGCCCGCCCGGGTGGGGGAACGCCTCCGCCGGTCCGGCGGCCTCCCACCGCCGACCGAACTGCCGACCGTCTACCGCCGGCCGCCCAGGCGGGCGCGCAGCAGGTTGGGGTCGGCGGCCGTGAAGAAGGCAGCGCTGAGCACATACACCTCGCGCCCGCGCACCGCGACGGACGTGGGGTTCTGCAGCCCGTCGCCGGCGACCAGGACGGTGCTCACGGCGCCGTCCGATCGCACCCGCACGACCCGGTTCGGGGCGTTGACCGCGGCGAGCAGCTCGTCGCCGGTCCCGGTGAACGCGATGTCGTCGATGCCGGCCAGGCCGGATGCCTTGACCTGCGGCGTTCCGGCGCGGTTGTCGGCGCGAATCGGAATGCGCAGCAGGGTGCCCCGGTCCAGATTGGTCACCCACAACGCGCCGTCGTGGACCTTCGCGCCGTTGGCCCCGAGGAATCCGGTCGAGGCGAGTTCGGGGGCGGTGGACCACGCGGTCGGCGTGCCGCCCGCGACCGGGACGGTCCAGATTGTGCCGAGCACCGAGTCGGCGATGTAGAGGCGCTTGGCCTGCGGATCCAGGGCCAGACCGTTGGGCACGCCGTCGGCGGGCAACGCGGCGATGCGCCGGGGGGCGCCGCCGGGGCGTATGCGCCACAACCCGGTCAGGTCGGCGGTGCCGGCCGCGTACAACACGTACACCGTGCCGTCGGAGGTGCGCACGATGCCGGTGGCCATCGGCGCGTCGAGAGCCGGCGGGTGCGCGCCGCCGTCGGCGGGCGCGGGCAGGGTCGCCAGGATGCGGGTCGTGCCGCGTGCGTCGACCCGGGCCACCTGGCGGCTGCGGGCGAAGGTGATGTACGCCGAGCCGTCGGGCGACAGGCTGATGTTCTCCGCCTGCTGCCCTGCTGCCCTGCGGCCAGGTCGAAGTGCGCGGCGATCCGGACATCGGTAAGCGGCCTGCCGGTCACCGGCGCCGCGCCGGCCGGAGCGGCCGTGACGAAGCGTAGGTCCGCAGCCCGACGTCCTCGGGTCGCAGGCCACCGCGGCGGGCGCGGAGGAAGTCGGCGAGATGCCCGTTGGTGTTCATGCAGTCGAGTATGCGAACCGTCGACGCCCGGCGCCGCACCCTGCGGGGGTACGGGTCCGCAGGGCGTGGATACGCCCGTACCCGCGATCAGGTGCGGATCGTGGGTACGGGCGTACGGGCGTACGGCCGTCCGGTGCGGCGTTACCTCACTTCTCCCACATCACGATCTGGTTCCCCCACGGGTCCAGGAACGAGGCGTGGTGCCCGCCGAACTCCTCCCAGAAGCACTGCTCCCACAGCGCGGTCGCGCCCAGCAGCACGGCCTTGTTCAGGTATTCGCTGGGTGCCGCGTCGACCAGGATGTAGACGCGGGCGTGCAGACCGGCGCGCGCCTGCTGGGGCAGCGGCGCCGGGTCGGGCACCTGGGCGACCTCGTCGTACAGGCCCAGGTGCAATCCCTCTCCGGGGACTATCTGGTGGAAGACGCCCTGCGGGCGCGGGTTGATGGTCCAGCCGAACAACTCGCGGTAGAACTCGGTGGTGGCGTCGACGTCGGGCGTGGGCATGTCGACGAAGACCAGGGTGTTGGTCATGCGGGGGTCCTTTCCGGGGGAACTCGGGTGTACCGAACGGGATGTGACGCGGCATCGGACTCGGGATCCGACGCGGGCTCAGACCTGGTGGGCGTGCCCGTGGGTGAAGTAGGTGCCCTTGTCGCGCCACAGCACGACCTCGTTGCCCCACGGGTCGCGGAACGCCGCGTAGCGGGCCTCGAACTCGGCCCACGGCTTCTCCTCCCACAACACGCTCGCACCGGCCGCGACCGCCTTGTCGAGGTAGACGGGCGGCTCGTCGACCATCACGTAGATGCGCGGCACCGGCCCCACCGCCGGGCGCGACTCGCGGCGGATCCCGAGGTTGGGCTTGACCCCCGGGAGCACCTCGCTGAACTCGCCGGCGGGTCGCCGCTTGAAGTCCCAGTCGAACAGCTCCGCGTAGAACGCCGAGGTGGCCTCCACGTCGGGGGTCGGCAGGTCCATGAAGATCACCGGATTGGGCACGTCGGCTCCTCGGAGGGGGTCGGAACGGGGGTGTCGGACGATGTGGGTGATGCGGCCAGGCGCGCCTGTGCGGCGTCGCCCAGTTCGAGGAAGCGGCGCAGACCGGCCGCGTACTCGGGGTGTGGGTGGGGATCGAGCACGGTCATCGCCGGTCGCGGCCAGTCGCCCGCCGACCCGGCACCGGGCGCGGGCCACCAGTGCGCCCCGGCGCCGGCCGCGAGCGCCGCGCCGTAGGCGGCGAGGTCGGTCTCCGCGGGCACCTCGACCGGCACACCCAGTACGGCGGCCTTGATCGAGCACCACAGCGGACTGCGCGCGGGCGAACCGGCGCAGACCAGCGTGTCCAGGCGGGCGCCCCGCGCGCCGAGTCCCGTCGCGATGTGCGCCAGGCCGTACGCGGTGCCCTCCAGCACGGCGCGGGCCAGCTCGCCGGGGCCCGCGCCCGCGCTCAGCCCGAAGACCTCGCCGCGCAGTTCGCGGTTCCATCGGGGCGCGCGTTCGCCCTCCAGATAGGGCAGTACCAGCACGCCGCGCGCGCCGGGCGGTACCGCGGCGGCCAGCGTGAGCAGGTCGCGCACGTCGCGCCCGGTCAGGTCGCGCAGCCACTCCAGGATCAGGCCGTGCGCGGCGACCGGGCCACCGACGATGTCGACGCCGGGCACCGCCGAGGGCAGCGCGTAGGCGTCCGCGGCGGGTGAGCCGGCGGCCACCGCGACGGCCAGGCCGCCGGTGCGCCCGCCGGGGTCCATCGCCCGGCCGGGCCGATCCAGGCCGCCCGCCCAGAACGCCAGGTACGCGTCCTGCGCGCCGGCCACCAGCGGGGTGCCCGCCGCGACGTCGTGCCCGGTGCCGACCGTGCCCACCACCGATCCGGTGGCCGCGATCGGTCCGTAGTCGGTCAGCGGCGGATCGCCGGGCCAGCGGGCCTGCGCGCGCTCCGCGCCGAACCGCGCGGCCAGCCAGTCGTAGAGTTGCCAGGCCCGCACGTCGGGTCCGTGCGCGGCGCGCAGCGCGGCGTGCTGCGCGTGGTGCTGTTCGACCGGTGAACCGGTCGCGCCCGCCGGGTGCCGGCAGGTCAGCGCGGCATCGGAACCGGTGTGCGGCACGCCGTCGGGAACGGTGGTCGGACTCTGCCCGCCCAGGCACAGCGCGGCGGGACGGGCCGCGCCGGGCACGAGCGCGCGCAACTTCGCGAGCGCCTGCGCGGTGGCCGCGAACCACGCGTACGGATCGGCGTGTCCGGGCCGCCAGGTCGCCGCGCCGGGGTAGCCGGCGGTGGTCGCGCCCAGGACTGCGCCGTCCGGGTCGAGCGCGAGGGCGCGTACCGAATTGCTCCCGACGTCGACGCCGACGACGACCCCGGGGGTGCCGGCCACGCTCAGCCGCCCACGAGGACGCGATAGACCGGCGACTCGGCGGCCAGTCGGAAGGCCGCGTCGACGTCGGTGAGCGCGTACGTCGCGGTGACCAGCGCGTCCAGTTCGGCGGCGAGCCGGCCCGAGGCGATGATCGCGGCGGCCTCGGTCCAGTCCTGCGGCTCCTGGCTGTACACGCCGACGATGCTCAGTTCGTGGTGGTGCACGTGGTCCGGGCCGACCCCGGCCAGGACGTCCTTCGGGAAGGCGCCGAACAGCACCACGGTGCCGCCGTCGTCGCACAGGGACAGCGCGGTCTCCAGCGCGCCCGGGGCACCGGCGGTGACGAAGACGACGTCCTGCTTCCCGCCGGCGGCGGCCTCCTCCGGGGTGCTCGTCCAATCGGCGCCGGCCTCACGGGCCTGGGTCAGGCGCTCCGGGCTGATGTCGATCAGCCCGACCGACGCGGCGCCCTTGAACCGGGCCAGGGCCAAGTGCAGGCGACCCATGTATCCGGCGCCGATCACCGCCACCCGGTCGCCCGCGCGCAGTCCGCCCAATCGGGCCGAGTGCGCGACGCACGCCAGCGGTTCGCCCATCGCGGCGTGCGCGATCGGCGCGTCGCCGGTACGGAACGCCTGGAGCGCCTTGACCTTGACGAACTCGGCGAAGCCGGCACCCATCGATATGGTGCCGTCGGCCAGCGCACCGCCCTGCGGTCGTTTGCACAGCGCGCTGCGCCCGCGCCGACACGACGTGCAGGTACCGCACCGGGTGAGCAGGTCGACGGTGACCGTGTCGCCGACGGCCGCGACTCCGGGCAGCCCGGCGACGGCGTCGCCGACCGCGACCACCTCGCCGGCGACCTCGTGGCCGGGGGCGACCGGGTAGATCGGCTTGGTGCCCAGGTAGAGCCGGCGCTCCATGGTGCACAGTCCGGTGCGCCCGACCCGCACGAGCACGTCCTCGGGCCCGACCTCGGGGACCGGCTCCTCGCGCAGATCGACCTGCTCGGGGGCGGTGACTACGGCAACTCGCATGTGGGGCTCCTCGGTTGGGGATTGGGTGGCGATCAACGGCGGGTGCGGAAATCGGGACGCGGGCGGCGGGCGAACTCGGTACGCGGGCGGCGTCGGAACCCGGGTCGCGGGCGGCTTCGGCACCCGGTACGCGGCCGCGCCGGCACTCAGGACGCGGGCAGCGTCGGCCACCGCGACCGCAGCGGTACGCCCGCCCGGGCGAGCAGCGCCCGGGACGCGCGCGCCGCCTCGGTGCGCAGCGCGCCTTCGTCGACGGTGACGCACACGTGGTCGCGGACCACGGCCCGTCCGCCGATCAGCACGTCGCGGACCGAGCGGCCGTCGCCGGACCACACCAACTGCTGGGCGATGTCGCCACGCGGGGTCCACTGGGGACCGGTGGCGTCGTGCACGACCAGGTCGGCGTACTTGCCGGGTTCCAGCGAGCCGACCCGATCGGCCATGCCGACCGCCTCGGCGCCGCCGATGGTGGCCCATTCCAGGGCCTCGGCGGCGCCGGGGCCGGTGGGGTCGACGGCCATGTCCTTGGCCAGGCCGACCGCGAGCGCGGCGGTGCGCAGCAGGTCGGCCGAGTCCGCGGCGTTGCCCGCGTCCGTGCCCAGCGCGAGCCGGCCGCCGCGGCGCAGCAACTCGGCATGCCGCCCGGCCCGGGTGACGCCCTGGCCCAGCCGCAGGTACGCCCACGGGCAGTAGGCGACCGCGCTACGGCTCGCCAACAGCGCCTCGATCTCGGCGTCGTCGAGCCACACCGCGTGCGCGAGCAGCAGGTGCGGGCCCAGTACACCCAGGTCGGCCAGGTGCAGTACGGGCCGGCGCCCGGTGCGCCGCAGGTAGTCGTCGGGGTCGGCGCCGGACGGCGACAGGTGCATCGTCATCCGCGCGCCGGTGCCCCGGGCCAGGTCGGCCGCGCCGGCCAGCAGTTCGTCCGAGGCCAGGCCGTGCCCGACCAGGGTGACCCAGGCCTCGACTGGGCCGCCCGCCGGGTAGGCGTCGACCAGCGCGGCGAGCCGGTCCAGCACCTCGGCGGCGGGCGCGGCGAACGGGGCGCCGGGCACGTCCCAGCCCCACGCGCCGATCCCGCCGCGCACACCGACCTCGGTCATCGCGGCGGCCACCCGGTGCGGGTGGGCCACGGTGCCCGCCTCGATGATCGTGGTGACGCCGTTGCGCACGCTCTCCACGCCGGCCAGCAGCGCGGACAGCGTGTCGTCGGCGGGTCGGTGCGCCGCGTGCAGCGGCACCGCCCAGGTGTCGACGGAGGCGCCCGGCGGCAGGTCGTCCGGGATCCGGGCGCGCGCCAGCGGGTCGCCGGTCTGGTGCAGGTGCGCGTTGACCATGCCGGGCGTGACCACGCAGTCGCTCGCGTCCAGTTCGGGGGTGCCCGGCCAGCGCGCCCGCAGCTCGCCGGTGGCGCCGACGGCCAGGATGCGCTCGCCCGCGACGGCGACGGTGCCGCCCAGCAACACCTCGCGGCGCGCGTTCATGGTGACCACGTCACCGCCCACGACCAACAGGTCGGGCCGCGTCGGCCCGGCGCCGTTCACGTTGCTCTCACCTGCGAACTCACCATGTCTGGGGACACTAGGCCCGGTGCCGTCCGCAGGCATCGTGGCCGGGAGCACAATCAAGTGGGCCCAGTACATGCCGGGGACACAATGCGAGCACAGGGCGACGAGGGCAAACCTGGCCTGGTGCCGCGCCCGGCGCCGGGCGACTTTCGCCGGCGCGGCACCGGTGCCGTGTCGGGCGAGGCATACCAGGTTGCGGCGCCCGGCACGGCGTACGGCTCGAAGGTTCGTCCGCCGCGTCCAGGGAGTTGCCGCATGTCCGACACCACCACCAGCGAGCCGCGCATCCGCGCCGACTGGCTGCGCCCGGACCCGTATCCGCAGTTGATCGGCGGACACGAGTCGTTCGACGGTGCGGCGCGGCCGGTGTTCGACCCCTCGACCGGCGGGCAGGTCGCCTCCTGGCTGGCGGCGAGCGACGCCGAGGTCGAGGGCGCGATCGCCGCGGCCCGGGCCAGTTTCGACGCGAAGGTGTGGCAGCGCATGCCGGGCCCGCGCAAGGCCGAGGTATTGGAGGCGGCGGCCGCGGCGATCCGCGCGGACGCGCCCCGGCTGGCCGCGCTGGAGGCGATGGACACCGGGAAGGCGGTCTCGGGGGCGCTGACCAACGACGTGTATGAGGCGGCCAACGCGTTCTCGTACGCGGCGGCGATCTGTCGCACCACGCACGGTGACGTGCGCCGCTCGTCCTTCCCGCCGGACCTGCTGCCCGGCGGCGGCCCGGACCTGTTGACGTTGCGGCTGCGCGAGCCGGCCGGCGTGGTGGCCGAGTTGTTGCCGTGGAACGGGCCGCTGATGACGGGCAGCCAGCGGATCGCCTCGGCGCTCGCGGCCGGGTGCTCGATCGTGGCCAAGCCGCCGGTGGACGCGGTGGTGACGCTGGTCGAGCTGGGCCGGATCCTGACCGCCGCCGGGCTGCCGGCGGGGGTGTTGAACATCGTGCTGGGCCCGGGCTCGACGGTCGGCGAGCGGTTGATCACCGACCGGCGGATCGACCTGATCAGCCTGACCGGCGGCACCGAGACCGGCCGACACGTGCTGGCCGCCGCCGCGCGCAACCTCACCCCCGTACATCTGGAACTGGGCGGCAAGTCGCCGGTGGTGGTGTTCGCCGACGCCGACTTGGACCAGGCGGTGGGCTGGGCGATGATGGCCGCGTTCGTGAACATGGGCGAGGTGTGCGTCGCGGGCAGCCGGCTGCTGGTCGAGGAATCGGTCTACGACCAGGTGGTGGAGGCGGTCGCGGCGGCGGCGGCCACCCTGCCGGTGGGCGACGCGCTGCATCCGGACACCTTCATCGGACCCTTGATCAACGAGCGCCACGCGGACCGGGTGCGCGGTTTCGTGAGCCGGGCCCTGGACGCGGGCGACGCCTCGGTGGTGGGCAAACCCGCCCTTCCGGACGGCCTCCTGCCGACCTATGTCGCGCCGACCGTGCTGGGCCGAGTGCGCCATGGGTGCGAGGTGGAGCAGGAGGAGGTGTTCGGGCCGGTGCTGGCCGCGATGCCGTTCCGCGACGAGGCCGAGGCGATCGCGCTGGCGAACGGCACCCGGTACGGCCTCAACGGCACGGTGTTCACCCGCGACATCGAGCGCGCGTTCCGCTTCTCGGACGCGCTGGACTGCGGCGAGGTCAACGTGAACTGCCATTTCGCGCCGGACATGAACGGCGGACGCGGCGAGCCGCGCCGGGCTAGCGGGTTCGCCCGGACCGGCGTGGACGCGTACACCCGCACCAAGGCGGTGAACGTCCAGGTGCACAGCGGGTGAAGCGTGGGGTTGTGCTGGGAGACCAATGACCACACCTGACCGAGCTTCATACCTTCTGATTGTCAGACCAACAGCCTGACCCACACCCTGAGGAGGCCCGATCGTGGCCGTTACCGGGATGAACCACGCGGTGCTGTACGTGCGCGACGCACACCGGACCGCCCGGTTCTACAACGAGGTGCTGGACTTCATCACCGTCATCGACGGCCCGCCCGGCAGTTACGTCTTCATGCGGGCCCCCGCCTCCGAGAACCACCACGACATCGCGTTCTTCACGATCGGTGCCGAGGCGGGCGACTCGCAGGCGGGCCGGCGCACCGTGGGGATGTACCACGTCGCGTGGGAGGTGCCCACGCTCGACGCGCTGGCCGAGGCCCGCGAACGCCTGGTGGCGGCGGGCGCGTTGATCGGCGCGAGCGACCACGGCGCGAACAAGAGCCTGTACGCCAAGGACCCCGACGGCCTCGAGTTCGAGGTCATGTGGCTGGTCCCGCCCGCGTATTGGGGCGACGAGGAGCACGAGGCGATCATCCGGCCGCTGGACCTGGACGCCGAGCGCGAGCGCTTCGCGGCCCTGGCGGGCGCGTAGTGCCCTTGCGGGCACCGGGGGACCGGATCCCGTTCGCCAAGGTCGCGCGCCGCACGATCTCCGAGGAGGTCCGTGACGCGCTCCTGGCGAGCGTGCGCGAGGGCGACCTGCGCCCCGGCGCCCAACTGCCCCCGGAACGAACCCTGTGCGAGCAGTTCGGGGTGGCCCGCACCTCGGTGCGGGAAGCGATCCAAGGACTCGTCTCGCTGGGTTGCCTGGTCAAGCGAGGCAACCGGTTCTACGTTGCCGAGCGACTGCCCGGGGTGTCCTTCGACGAGGACGACGGCCGCAAGCTGCGCGTGTCCGAACTGTTCGAGGTACGGCAGGTGACCGAGGTGGCCATCGCCCGCCTCGCCGCCATCCGGGCCGCACCCGACGAACGGGCCGAGATCAGCGAACTCGCGGCCGGCTTCGACGCACAGATGACCCTGGAGGCGTTCCGCCTCCAGGACCGCCGCTTCCACGCGGCGCTGGCCCGCGCGTGTGGCAACACCACACTGCGTGAGCTGTACGCGAAGGTGCTCGACGCGGTATTCGCGTCCGGCGACTTCGCCTCGCTCCTCGACGCCGAGGGCAACGCCGAGGCGGTGCGCCAGGTGATCGCCGAGTCCTGCCGCTCACACCGCGGCATCGCCGAGGCGGTCGCGGCCCGCGCCCCCGACGCCGCCGCACGCGCCGCCGCCGACCACCTCGGCGAGGTCGAGCGGCAGATGACCGCCCGGATGTTCTAGGACACGCCCTGGCGCGGTCGGCACGACGGCCGGCCCGTCCGAGGGAGCAATTGCGCGCATCTACCGGAGAGGACGGTCCTGACATGAGCGAGGTACAACGCGTCTGGGCCTTCGACGACAGCGAGTTCGTCGAGGTCAAGCCGGGATTCCGGCGCCGGGTCTACACCGGCGACGAGATGATGCTGACCCTGTGGCGGATCCGCGAGGGCTGCGGTCCCACCCCCTACGACGACCATCCCGAGCACGAGCAGTACGGCATGGTGCTCAAGGGCAAGCTGGACTTCCGGATCGACTCGGACGAGCGGCAGGTGCTCGGCCCGGGCGACGTCTACTGGGCGCCCAAGGGCTGCGATCACGGGGACAGCCTGTTCATCGGCGACCCCGAGCACGGCGAGACCTGGATCCTGGATATCTTCACCCCGCCGCGCGACGAATACCGCAACGGCTGATCCACGGCAGCGATCGCGGCACCGCACCCTCGCGGGATCGCGAACAGGCAACTCGGCACCACCACACCACTGTCGGACGGTAGCGGTCGCCCCAGGCGCCGCGCACCGACCCCCACCCGCTTCCGGGCCGCAATCCCCCGCGCAACCGGAACGGGCCCCTCCGCCGGACCGACATTCCACAACCCCGGCCCGCGGCACCGAACACCCGAGCCCGGCACGCCCACCGTGCCCGCCCGGGCCGCCGCGCACCCGTCGGTCCGTGTCGAACCAACGCGCCCTGATTCGTCTGGAGACCTTCCGATGAAGAACATGGTTCGAGTCATCGCGGCCTCGGTCATCATACCGGGACTGCTCGTCACCGCCTGTGGCGGTGGCTCCTCTTCCTCCTCCACCTCCGCCGGGGCGCCCGCCTCGGCCGGTGCGCCCGGCGCCGGCACCCTTCCCGCCAACGAACCCGACGTCAACAAGGACAAGAAGGTCGTCATCGGGGTGATGAGCCCCGGCGACACCAAGGACAAGGGCTACTACCAGAGCTTCGTCGACGAGGCGAACGGCTATGCCGACGCCAACGGGTGGAAGCTCGTCGTGGTCGACAAGATCAACCCGGCCAACGCGGTCCAGCAGGCCCGCAACCTGTGTCGGCAGAAGGTCGACATGATCGCGATCGGCGCCAGCGAGCTCAAGGACGCGCTCAGCGCGGCCAAGGAACCGCAGTGCAAGGGCATCGCCTGGTACATCAGCGGCGGCCAGGGCGTGACCCAGACCCCCGAGTTCACCCAGTCCCTCGACTACATCAACGAATCGCTCTACGTGGCCGGTTACGCGGCCGGCCTGATCCTCAAGGAGAACGGCGGCAAGAAGGCCGGCTACATCACCGGCCCCGACCTCCAGTTCGCCCGGGACGTGGCCAAGGCCTTCGAGGCGGGCATCAAGAAGGTCGTCCCGGACGCCGAGATGGTGCAGACCTACACCGGCGACTTCAACGACTCCGGCAAGGCCAAGGAGGCCGCCCAGGCGCAGATCAGCCAGGGCGTCAAGGTGATCTACCCCTACCTCGGCGGCGCCACCGACGTGGTCACCCAACTCGCCAACGAGAAGGGCGTCCCGGCGCTCACCCCCGGCACCGACCGCTGCTCGACGCCGGGCGCGCAGTACGCGGTGTCGGTGATTTTCAGCCCCGGCGCCTACTTCGCCGGCGCGCTGGAGGACTTCAAGAAGGGCACCCTGCGGATGGGCGTGGCCCGCGAATGGCACCTGGGCAAGGACCCGGTGCCCACGGTCAAGCTCTGCAAGCCCACCGGCGACCAGGAGCAGCAGCTCAAGACCCTGATCCAGGACATCGGCAGCGGGAAGGTGAAGGTCGATGAGGCCGTCGCCGCAGGCAAGTGACACCGCCGTGACCACCCCCGACCCACGACCCCGGGCCGCCCCCGAGCACCCGGCCGCGCCGTCCGTGCTCACCGTCCCCGTCGTGCAACTGCTCGGCATCGGCAAGCGGTTCGGCGCGGTGCGCGCGTGCGAGGACGTCTCGCTGCGGGTGCAGGCCGGCGAAATCCACGGCCTGCTCGGCGAGAACGGCGCGGGCAAGAGCACCCTGATGAAGATCCTGCTCGGCCTGGTCGTGCCGGACACCGGCCGCATCCTGCTGCGCGGCGAACCCGCCACGATCACCGACCCCTCGGCCGCCGCGGCACACGGAATCTCCATGGTGCACCAGCACTTCAGCCTGGTGGACCGGCTCAGCGTCTGGGAGAACGTGGTGCTCGGCGACCGGGGCCGGGTGGACCGGGACCGGGCCCGTGCGCTGGTGCGTGACGTGGGCGGGCGCTACGGCCTGGAGGTGGACCCCGACGCGTGTGTCGAGGACCTGTCCACCGGCCAGCGCCAACGCGTCGAGATCGTCAAGTGCCTGCGCCGCGACCCCGGTGTGCTGATCCTGGACGAGCCGACCTCGGTGCTGACCCTGGAGGAGTCGCGCGAACTGTTCACCGTGCTGCGCCGGGTGGTCGCCGACGAGGGCAAGGCGGTGATCCTGATCAGCCACAAGCTGGACGAGATCGTGCACGCCACCGACCGGGTCACCATCATGCGCCAGGGGCGCGTGGTGGCCCGGCGGGCCACCGCCGACACCGATGTGCGCTCACTGGCCCGGGAGATGGTCGGGCGCGAACTGTCCAAGTGGACCGCCGCGTCGGCGGTCGGCGCGCTGGACGCGCTGATCGAGCCCGGCACCGGCACCCCGACCGGCGGGGAAGCGCTGCTGGACGTACGCGAACCGGCCGCCGAGCCCGTCCCGGAGCCCAGGCCGCCGGCCGGCGAGGTACGGCTGCGGATCAGCGACGCGCACGCGAGCACCACCGACCGACGCCCGCTGCTGCGCGGGCTGACCCTGGAGGTGCGCGCCGGCGAGATCCTGGGCATCGCCGGCGTCGAGGGCAACGGCCAAGCGGCGCTGGGCGATCTGCTCTCCAGCCTGCTTCCGCTCAGCGCCGGCCGGGTGGAGGTGTGCGGCGCGCCGGTGGCCGCCGGCCGGCCCGGCGCGATGCACGCCGCCGGGGTCGGCATCGTGCCCGAGGACCGACACGTGTCCGGTTGTGTGCTGGACATGAGCGTCGCGGAGAACCTGGTCCTGGCCGACCTGGCCTCGGTCACCCGCAAGGGACTGCTGAGTCGGCGCCGGATGGCGGCGCGGGCCCGGCAGTTGATCGAGGAATTCGAGATCGCCACCCCCTCTCCGGACACCCCGATGCGACAACTGTCCGGCGGCAACCAGCAAAAGGTGGTGCTGGCCCGCGAACTTGCTGCCCAACCAGCGGTGTTGGTTGCCGCACAACCGACCCGCGGTCTGGACATCGGCGCGATCGAGTACATGACCGAACGGCTGCACGCCGCGGCGCGTTCCGGCATCGCGGTGCTGCTGCTGTCCACCGAACTGGGCGAGATCCTCACACTCTCGCACCGCGTCGCGGTCATCCACCGAGGCGCCGTCGTCGGCGAGATGGACCGCGCCGACGTCGACACCGAGCGATTGGGCCTGCTGATGGGAGGCCAGGCGGCATGACCTCGACCCTGACATCCGAACGCGCCCCGGCCGTCGCCGCCCCGTCGGCCGGCCCTCGTCGCCGACCCCGGATCGCCGATCTGGGCACCCCGCTGCTGTACGCGGCGTCGTTGTCCACCGCACTCGTCCTGGCCGGCCTGCTCATCGCACTGGTCGGCCAGTCCCCGTGGGACGCGGCGAGCGCGATGTACGACGGCAGCCTGGCCGACGGCGCGGCCATCGGGCAGAGCATCGACCAGGCCGCACCGCTGCTCCTGGTCGCGATCGGCTCGGTGATCGCTGCCCGCGCGGGCATCTTCAACATCGGCCAGGAGGGCCAACTCCTGGTCGGCGCGAGCGTCGGCGCCGCGATCGCCCTGTTCACCCCCGGCCCCGGCGCGCTCGTGCTGATCCTGGCCCTGCTCGGCGCGGCGGTCGGCGGCGCCCTGTGGGCGGCCATCGCGGCCCTGCTCTTCTACTGGCGCGGCGTCGCCGTGGTGATCAGCACCCTGCTGCTGATCTTCGTGGCGAACCAGGCCGTCTCGTACGCGGTCAACTCGCCGTCGTTGCTGCGCGAGAAGGCGGTGCCCGGCCAGGTCACCACGTCGCAGTCGGACATGCTGGCGGAGTCGGTCTGGTTGCCCCGGATCGGCGAGTACCCGAACTTCAACATCGGCGCGGGCATCTTCATCGCGCTCGTGCTCGCGGTCGGCACCTCGGTGGTCCTGGTGCGCAGCCGGCTCGGCTTCCGGGTGCGGATGCTCGGGCTCAACCCCAAGGCCGCGCATCGGGCCGGTGTCGGCGCGGTGCTGATCGGCGGCGGCGCGCTGCTCGCCTCGGGCGCGTTCGCCGGCCTGGCCGGCGGCGTGATGCTCACCGGCAGCGGCCACCGCATGCAGGACGGCTTCGCCGACAACGTCGGCTTCGACGGGCTGCTGGTCGCGCTGGTGGCCCGGGACAAGCCGATGCTCGCCGTGCCCGTCGCGCTGTTCTTCGGGGCACTGCGCGCCGGCGGCGGCTTCCTGTCCGCGACCGGCGTACCGCGCTACATCGTCGCCGTGGTCACCGCGCTCCTGGTGCTGGCCACGGTCTTTCCCGCCGCCTACGCCGAGGTGCGCCGCCGGCGCGCCGTCGGTGCGGCCTGAGACCGGGAGGTTGACATGATCGACGACCTTGCCATGGTCCTTGCCAGTTCGGTCCGCCTCACCGTGCCACTGGCCTTCGCCGCGTGCGGCGAGTACATCGCCGAACGGGCCGGCACGATCAACATCTCGGTCGAGGCGATGATGCTCGGCGGCGCGTTCAACGCCGTATGGGGCGCCTCGTTGACCGGATCCGCGTCCTTCGGACTGGCGTTCGGCATGGTCGCCGGACTGGTCATCGGGTTTGTGCACGCCGAGTTCAGCCACCGCCTGTCGGTCAACACCTACGTGGTCGGGCTCGCCCTGAACGCGCTCGTGCTCGGCCTGACCAGCTTCCTGCTCGACTCGGTCGATCTGACCGGGCATCAGGTGGACGCGGTGAACATCCCGATCCTGTCCGACCTGCCGCTGCTGGGACCGGTGTTGTTCGCCCACCGCTGGCCCGCCTACCTGCTGGTGGGGGTGATCCCGCTGGTGTGGTGGCTGGTCCAGCGCAGCCGATTCGGTCTGGAACTGCGCGCCGCCGGGGAGAACCCCCAATCGGCCGACGTGACCGGGATCGACGTGCGTCGCCGGCGCCGGCAGAGCGTGCTCCTGTGCGGCGTGCTCGCCGGACTCGGCGGCGCCTACCTCGCGGTCGGCGAAGTGGGCGCGTTCAACCAGAACATGACCGCGGGTCGCGGCTTCGTGGTGATCGCCGCGGTGATCTTCGGCGGCTGGACGCTGCGCGGCACGATGGCCGGCTGCCTCGTGTTCGGTGCCGCCGACGCGATGCGGCTGGCGCTGCCCGCGCTGGGCGTGCACCTCAACTCGCAACTGCTGATCGCCGCGCCCTATCTGTTGGCGTTGCTCGCGATGATGTTCCTGGCCAAGACGCACCGTCAACCGGCCGCACTCGGGGCCCCGTTCGTGCGGGGGATCGTGTGAGGGCCGTTCTACACCGGGGACACGGCGGCCCCGAGATCCTGGAAGCTGCAGCACTGCCCGATCCCGAACCGGGCCCGGGCGAAGTGCTGATCGCCGTCCGCGCCGCCGCGGTGAACCGGCTCGACCTGTTGCAACGCCGCGGTCCCGGCCTGCTGCCCGGCTTCACCCTTCCGCACGTGCCCGGGATGGACGTCTCCGGCGACGTGCTCGCCATCGGTGAGGGGGTGCGCGAACGCCGGGTCGGCGACCGGGTGTTGGTCAACCCGGCGCTGCACTGCGGTGGATGCGCCGCGTGCCGGGCGGGGGAGGACGCCTGGTGCGCGGCACTGCGTGTGGTGGGCGGCAACCGACCCGGCGGCTACGCCGAGTTGATGGTGGTGCCCGCCGGCCGCACCCACCCGATCCCGGCGCGTTGGGAACACGAGGCCGCGGCGAGCCTGCCGACCGCGTATGGCATGGCCTGGCAGGGCCTGGTCGTGCGCGGCGGCCTGCGCGCGGGCGAGACGCTGATGGTGCACGGCGCGGGCAGCGGGGTCAGCATCGCCGCGGTGCAGCTGGCCCGGGCCCTGGGCGCCCGCGTCGTGGTCACCTCCGGCTCCCGGGCCAAACTGGACCGGATGGCGGCGCTGGGTGCCGACGTGCTGATCGATACCCGCAGTTCGGATCCGGTTGCCCAGGCCCGGGCGGCGACCGGCGGGGCCGGTGTGGACCTGGTGCTCGACCATGTCGGCCCGGCGCTGTTCCAGGCGTCGCTGCACGCGCTGCGCCCGCGCGGCCGGTTGGTGTTCTGCGGGGACACCACCGGCACCGAGGCGACGTTCGACCTGCCGCACGCCTTCCACACCGGGGTCACGCTGCTGGGCGCGGGCTCGTGCGGCGCGGCGGACTTCGAGACCATGATCGGGTTCTGTCTGGAGCGGGGGCTGTTCCCGGTCCCGGACACCACCTACCCGCTCGCTGACGCCGCCGAGGCGCATCGCCGGCTGGCGGGCGGCGCCGCGTTCGGCAAGATCACCCTGCTGCCCGGCAGTTCGGCATGAGCCCCGCCGAGGCCCTGCTCGTGCTCGTGGCGGGCCTCGGCGCGGGCACGGTCAACACCGTGGTGGGCTCCGGCTCGCTGCTCACCTTTCCCGTCCTGCTCGCGCTCGGCTACCCGCCGGTGGTGGCCAACGTGTCCAACACGGTCGGGCTCACCCCCGGCTCGATCAGCGGCGCGCTCGGATATCGGCGCGAACTGGCCGCGCAGTCGGCGCGGTTGCTGCCGCTGTCGATCGCCGCGGTGCTCGGCGGGGCCAGTGGCGGCCTGCTCCTGCTCGGCCTGCCACCGGGCGCGTTCCGCGCGGTGGTACCGGCCCTGATACTGCTCGCCGCGCTGTTGATGGCCGTCCAGCCGTGGTTGTCCCGGCGCCTGCGCGCCCGTCGCGAACGACACGCGGACCCGGAGCACGACACGGGCACGGGTACCGGCGTCGGCCCGGCCCTCTCCGCCGCGGTGTTCACGGTCAGCGTGTACGGCGGCTACTTCGGCGCCGCGCAGGGCGTGTTGCTCCTGGCACTGCTGGCCACGGTGCTCGACGAGGACCTGAACCTGCTCAACGGTCTGAAGAACCTGCTCCAGGCCCTGGTCAACCTGGTGGCCGCGCTCCTGTTCACCCTCACCGCCGACGTGGCCTGGATCCCGGTCCTCCTGCTCGCCCTGGGCTCGGTGGCCGGCGGCCGCCTCGGCGCACTCCTCGGCCGCCGAGTCCCGGCCCCGGTCCTCCGCACCCTGGTGGTCGTAGTCGGCACAACGGTAGGCATCGCCCTGCTGCTCACCTGACCCCCAAACCCTTCCCCTTCACCCACCCCCCAGCCACATCCACCCGCCCGACCCGCCCCCACAAGGCTCCCGCCGCCCACGACACGCCCTCGCCCATAACCCGACCCGCCCGCCCGACCTCTCGCCCTCGCGAGCCGATCCGCCCCGCGCGCCCGACCCGGCCCCCACAGGGCTCCCGCCGCCCACGACACGCCCTCGCCCATAACCCGCTCCACCCCGCCGCCCGACCTCCAGACGCACCCGCGAGCCCATTCGCCCGTCCACTCCCCTTCCGACCCCATCCCACTCACCCGGGCCACCTCGCCTGCTCGAGCCGCCCACCCACCACGCGCCCCACCCACCACGCGCCCCGCCATTCACGATGCACCCCGCGACGACGCGCCGCGCCCACAACGCGCCCCGCCACCCGTAACGCTCACACCCCCCGCCCGCCCGACCTCTCGCCCCCACGAGCCCATCCGCCCCGCCCCCCGACCCGGCCCCGACAAGGCTCCTGCCGCCGACGACACGCTCTCGCCCGCAACCCGCTCCGCTCCGCGTGACGCGCACCCCCTGCCGTCCGACCGATCCGTCTCCCTGAAAGAAGGACTCCCATGCTCCGCTGGCTCACCGCAGGTGAATCGCATGGACCCGCGCTCACCGCCGTCCTGGAGGGACTGCCCGCCGGGGTGGAGATCTCCTCCGCCGATCTGGCCCGGGCGCTGGCCCGGCGCCGCCTGGGCAATGGTCGGGGTGCGCGGATGCGGTTCGAACGCGACGAGGTCGAGTTCAACGGCGGCGTCCGGCACGGGGTGACCCAGGGCGGCCCGGTCGCGCTGCGTGTGGCCAACACCGAATGGGCCAAGTGGGCCGAGGTGATGGCCCCCGACCCCACCGACGCCGACGGCCGGCGCTACGACGAACCGGGTCGGCTCCCGGACCGCGGTCGCGGCGCCGCGCTGACCCGGCCCAGGCCCGGGCACGCCGACCTCGCCGGCATGCAGAAGTACGGCTTCGACGACATCCGCCCGGTACTGGAGCGGGCCAGCGCGCGCGAGACGGCTGCCCGGGTGGCCATCGGTGAGGTGGCGCGCGCGTTCCTGGCCCAGACGCTGGGCGTGGAGATCCTCAGCCACGTGGTGCGGATCGGCGCGGTTGCGCTGCCCGGGGCGCTGGTGCCCGAACCCGGCAGCGGGGGCGCGATCGACGCCGACCCTGTGCGCTGCGTGGACCCCGACACCGCCGCCGCGATGAACGCCGAGATCGAGGCCGCGCACAAGGACGCCGACACGCTCGGCGGCGTGGTCGAGGTGGTGGTGTACGGCCTGCCGCCGGGCCTGGGCAGCCACGTGCACTGGGACCGGCGCCTGGACGCCCGGCTCGCCGCCGCGCTGATGGGCATTCAGGCGATCAAGGGGGTCGAGGTCGGCGACGGCTTCACGACCGCGACCCGGCGCGGCTCGGTCGCGCACGACGAGATCACCCCGGTCGCCCCCGGCCGACCCGGACCCGCCCGGGTGCGCCGCGAGACCGGACGCGCGGGCGGCATCGAGGGCGGCATGACCTCCGGCGAACTCCTGCGGGTACGCGCGGCGATGAAGCCGATCTCCACCCTGTCCCGGGCGCTGGCCACCTTCGACGTGCGCACCGGCGACCCGGCCAAGGCGATCGCCCAGCGCAGCGACGTGTGTTCGGTGCCCGCCACCGGCGTGGTCGCCGAGGCGATGGTCGCGCTGGTGCTCGCGGACGCGGTGCTGGAGAAGTTCGGCGGGGACAGCGTGGCCGAGACCCGCCGCAACGCCCAGGCGTACCTCGCGGCCCTGCCGGTGACCGTCGCCGACGCGTGAGCGCGGGTGTCGAGCCGCAGGCGACCGATGGGCTCCGGGGCGATCACCCCGGAGCCCATCGGCGGGTCAGCCCTCGGCCGGCGCGCCCGCGAGCAGCCGCTCGCGCAGGCCCGGGTCCAGCGCCGCGTCCACGCACGTCCAGGCCATCGCCAGACCACCGTCCAGCAGCGCCCGATCCGCGGCGGGCCGCACGGCGTACGCGGCGAACTCGGCCTGGTGCAGCCCGACGGTGCCCGAGTCGATCGAGACCAGTGGCTGGATGGCGGGAATCGCCAGCGACACGTTGGCCATGTCGGTGGAGCCCGCCTGCCGGTCGTCGACCGCGGTCACCGGTGGGAACTCGCGTCCCGCGGCCAGTGCGTTGCGCTCGTACGCGGCCAGCAGGTCGCCGTCGTGCCGGAACTCGGAGTACGCGGGCGAGGTCGAGGAGATGGTCAGCCGCGACCGGGTCGCCACCGCGCCCGCCTGGAAGCACTCGCGCACCCGCGCCTCCAGATCGGTCAACCCGGCCAGCGTCGCGGCCCGCACGTAATAGGCGGCCTCGGTGTGCTCGGGGATCACGTTCGGCACCTGACCGCCGGTCGTGGTGATCCCGTGCACCCGCTGATCCGGCGTCATGTGCTGGCGCAGCAGCCCGATCGCCACCTGGGCCACGGTCAGCGCGTCGGCGGCGTTGACGCCGTCCTCGGGACACGCGGAGGCGTGCGCGGCCCGACCGTCGTACTCGACGTGCAGTTGCGCGCGGGCCAGGCAGGTCGGGTCCAGGCGCTCGCGCGGCGAGGGGTGCACCATCATTGCCGCGTGCACCCCGGCGAACGCGCCGCGCTCGAGCATGAGCACCTTGCCGCCGCCGTTCTCCTCGGCGGGGGTGCCCAGCACCCGCACGGTGATGCCCAGGTCGTCGGCCAGCGCGCCGAGCGCGAGCGCGGCGGTGGTCGCGGCGGAGGCGATCACGTTGTGCCCGCACGCGTGCCCGATGCCCGGCAGCGCGTCGTACTCGGCACAGATCCCCAGCACCAGCGGTCCGCTGCCGCGTTCGGCGACGAAGGCGGTCGGCAAATCGCAGACCCCCGGGGTGACGGTGAAGCCGTGCTCGCTCAGTTGCTCGCCCAGCCAGCCGCACGCGCGTTCCTCGGCGAAGCCGAGTTCGGGGTGGCCGTGCAGTCGGTGACTGAGTGCAACCAGATCGGGGGCGGCGGCTTGCACCGCCGCCTGGGCAGCGGCCTTTGCGCCGGCCGCGAGGTCGAAGGCTCGCATGCGCGCATCCTGCCCCAGGAAAGACGTAACGGGAAGTGACCGATCGAAGTATCTATTCCGCGTAACAACGACCGGATAAGGTGCGGAAATCCATGATCGACAAGGTGGAAGTCACGGAAAACCGGACCCCCGTGCCGGACCGGGCGCAGGCGTTCGAGCGGGAACTGAACGTGCTTGCCCTCTCCGGCGACGGCTGGCTCGCGATCCTGCGTGCCCTGGCGCAACGCACCGGCAGGACCGCCCGGCTGGTGGGCGTGCACGGTGGAGTGCTCGCCGCGACCGACGACGGCACCGAGTCGATGACACCGGTCGCCGTCGCGCACGTGTTCGTCGACGACAAGGTGGTCGAGGTCACCTGCGACGAGGGCTGGCGGGCCTCCGCGCTCGCCGTACGGGTGGCGCAACGCCGGGTCGGGCTGCTGCTGTTGGGCGAGCCGGACGGCGCCGACGACGACGAACCGCTGTTGCGGGCGGCGGTGACGGCGGTGGCGATCGAGGCGATCCGCCGGGACGCGGTGGCCACCGCGACCGCCGAGACGGCCGGCCGCTTGATCGACGAACTGCGCTACGGCGCGCTGCGTAACCTCGGCGACGTGACCCGCACCGCCGCGCGCTTCGGCCTGCATCTGGATCGCCCGCACTCCGCCGTGGTGTTCGCCTACGCCGGACCCAACCAGCGCACCTGGACCACCGCGCTGTCGTGGTTGGAGATGCCGGTGCGCCAGGAGGGCGAGCTGGGCCTCGCGGTGCTCTCGGGCAATATCGAGCGGGAGATCAGCCGGATCCGGATCCGGCTCCAGGGCATGGTCGGCGACGTCCCCGTCCTGGCCGCGGCCGGTCCCACGGTCAGCGACCCGCGCGGGACCGCGCGCTCGTTCCACGACGCGGAGACGGTGCTCGGACTGCTGCGCCGACGCCCGGGCGAGGTGCAGCTGATGTTCTCCTCGCTGGGCCTGGCCCAGTTGTTGTTCGGGGTGCCGCCGGCCCGGCTCCAGGCGTTCGTGGACCAGCACCTGGGACCGATCCTGGAACGCGAGGAGTGGGTGGCCACGCTCAGCGCGTGGCTGGCCACCAACGGCAGCCGCGCCGCGGTCGCCGAACTGCTGCACCTGCACCGCAACTCGGTGGGCTACCGGATCGGCCAGATCCGCGAGCTCCTGGGCGCCAATCCGCTCGACCCGGAGGTCACCCTCCAACTCCAGGCGGCGCTGACCGCCCGCGAACTCCTCCTGGCCCTCAAGGAAGTGCCTTAGGCCCGCTCCTGCGCACCCCGGCGGATCCGCGCCACCCGGCACGGCGCGGCCCGCCATCGTGCGATTTGGTCCCGCGCCGCCCCGCCCTGTGCCGCCCGGCCCCGCGCCGGCGCCCGCCCGCCCCGCGGGTCTGCACCCATCCGGATGACTCCCGGGCGAGTCTTCGCCCGGACCGGCCGCGCCTCGGCGGCGGGTCGGCGAGTGTGGGTCACAGTCGTTGCAGCCCCGGCGCGGACCGCCGGGACGTCGGTGCGCGGGTCGTTGCGGTCGAGTTCCGCCGGCCCGGCCCGGATGGTCCACCGGTTGAGAGGCGATCAGCATGACCGAAACCGACGTCACCCGCTCCCCGCAGGCGGCCACCCGGCTGCGCGAGTTGGCGTTCAGCGCGATGTCCGCCGCCGCGGTGCGCGCCGCGCTGCGCCTGGGCCTGCCGGACGCGCTGGGCGAGAGCCCCGCCACCGTGGAGGAGTTGGCGACCGCGGTGTCCGCCCACCCGGGCGCGCTGCACCGGCTGCTGCGCGCGCTGGCGTGCCAGGGCATCTTCGCCGAGGAGCCGGACGGGCGGTACACGCACACCGAGGCGTCCCGGCTGCTGCGCGTCGACGCCCCGCGCAGCATGCGCGACGTCGCGCTGTGGACCACCGAGCCGTGGACGTGGGAGGTGTGGCCGCGTCTGGACGAGGCGGTCCGTACCGGCAAGAGCGTCTTCCCGGGCCTGCACGGCAAGCACTTCTTCGACTACCTGCACGAGGACGCGCCGGAATCGGCCGCCGCCTTCGACCGGGCGATGACCCAGTCCAGCCGGCAGTCCGCCCAGGACGTCACCGCGGTGCTCGACCTCACCGGCATCGACAGCGTCGCCGACATCGGCGGCGGCCAGGGACTCGTGCTGGCCACCCTGCTGGAGCGCAACCCCACCCTGCGCGGCACCCTGCTCGACCTGCCCGGCGTGGTGGCCGCGGCCGACCGCCGCCTCCGTGACGGCGGCGAACTCGCCTCCAGGGCAACCCTGGTGGGCGGCGACTGTCGGGTGGAGATCCCGGTCCGGGCCGACCTGTACATCATCAAGAACATCCTGGAATGGGACGACGACAGCACGTTGCGCACGCTGCGCAACGTCGTGGCGACGGCCGCCCCCGGCGCCCGGGTCGTGATCATCGAGAACCTGGTCGACGAGACCGCGTCGATGCGGTTCACCGCCGCGATGGACCTGTTGCTGCTGCTCAACGTCGGCGGCCGCAAGCACACCAAGGACAGCCTGCTGACCCTGATCGAGCAGGCGGGCCTGCGTGGTCGGGACGTCCGCGCGGTGAACCCGTCGCTACACATGTTCGAGTGCGCGGTGCCGGCCTAGCGGTCCGCCCGGCGCGGCCTGCCGAACCTCCGCACACGGCCGCGGAACCCCCGAAGAGCTACGTAAAGTGATACTCCATAACCCTGTGCTAAACCTCGGACTGCTCCCGGCGAGTGAAGCCGGCCGCGATATCCGCTCGGGAGGCCCAGGGGCGGCCCTCGAATGCAGTCACGCGGGTCGCGGGGTCACCGGGGTCGTTCGATGGTGATTGAGGCGCCTCGCCGATCCCCGTGTGCCGATGCCCGTCGGCAGTTCGCGAAGCGCCGGAAGGATTATCACGATGCGTCGTGCACGCGCTCTTGTCGCCGGTACCGCCCTCGGCTTCGCAGCCCTGACCCTGGCGGTTCCGTCCGCCTACGCCGACGCTCCGGCGCCGGTGAAGCCGGAGCCCGCCCCGGCGGCCGACTCGGAGAAGTCCTGGTCCGGCGAGGCGAAGTGGACGCCCGAGAAGGGCTCCGAACACAGCACTGAGAAGTCGGGCTCCGAAGAGAAGAGCTACGAGAGCAAGGGCAACGAGGGCTCCTCGCACGAGAAGTCCTGGAAGGACCACAAGAGCCCGCACGGTGGCGTGCACACCGGCATCGGTGGCGCCTTCCTCGACGACGGCGCCGCGCTCGGTACGGGCGCGGCCCTGATCGCGGGCGGCATCGGCATGGGCGTCTACGCCCTGCGTCGTCGTCCGGGTGCGGCGGCGGCCCAGGCCTGACCCGTCCTCGCCCAGGCAACACGCGCCGTGGCCACCACCCTCACCAGGGAGGTGGCCACGGCTGTCGTCGTCGCCGGCCGCCCGACCCGCGGCCCACGAGCGCCCAGGAGAGAGGCAACGTCTTGCGAGATCCGGCACCGTCCATGGACACGTCCGAACCACAACCGGCGCCCCGCCGCACCAGCGCCGGAAAACTGATGCTGATCGCCGCGACGGCCGTGCTGCTGGGCATCCTGATGATCAAGCACGACCTGAGCACCGACTCGGGCCCGCCGCCGCAGCCGATGCCCGCAGCCGCGCAACCGAGCACGCCCGCGCCGATGGTGCCCTCGGCGAACCCGAGCCCCGAGCAGGGGTCGCCGGTGATGAAGCGCTCGCAGCCGATGCGGATCAAGATTCCCAAGATCAAGGTGGACGCGCCGTTCATCGGACTGAGCCTGGACGACTCCGGCGTGTTGCAGGTGCCGCCCCCCGCGGACCGCAACCTGGCCGGCTGGTACCAGGACGGGGTCACCCCCGGCGCCCGGGGCAACGCGATCGTGCTCGGGCACGTCGACACGATGATGGGCCCGGCGGTCTTCTGGGGGCTCGGCAGTCTCAAGCCCGGCGACACCGTGGAGATCGAGCGATTCGACGGCAGCGTCGCGAAGTTCGCGGTGGACTCGGTCGAGGTATTTCCCAAGGACGACTTCCCGGACGAGCGGGTCTACGGCAAGACCACCGACGCCCAACTGCGGCTGATCACCTGCGGCGGGGTGTACGACAAGAAGTCCAAGGACTACAAGGACAACGTGGTCGTGTTCGCCCACCTGCTGCCCCCCCACGTAGGCGCCGGCCCGGTGCCGCGCGGGTAGGCACCCCGTCGCCGCACACGGGCCGCACCACGCGCGCAACGCGAACACACCGCGCGAAACGCCACGCCGACACCACGCGCGGCGCAACGAACACGCCGCGGCCGGCCCCGGATTCCTCTCCGGGACCGGCCGTTTCGGACGCCCGCCGGCTGCTGCGGTCGTCCCCGGTCGTGGCTGCCTACCGGTCGAGTTCGCCGCCCACTTCGGCGTCGGCCTCGGCCCGACACGCCACCGCGCGCAGCACCGTGACCATGGTTTCCTCGGGGTCCAACTCGACGGCCGGCACCCGCCACGCGACGAATCCGTCCGGTCGGATCAACACGGCCCCCTCGTCGGTGACACCGTGCAGTTGCGCCCAGTCGACATCGGGCGCGGTGACCAGGTCCACCATCGCGGACTCCGCCTCGGTGCCCACCCGGTGGACCGCCACCGGCACCCCGAGCAGCCCGCTCGCCCGCCGCGCCGCCTGCCGCCACACCTCGCCCGCCGTACCCGCGCCGACCAGCAGCACCAGTGAGGTCTCGTACAGGTCCAGCGTGGATACCCGGGTGTCGCCCCGGCGCAGCCATACGTGCGGCGCCCGGGTGCCGGGGTCGCCGCTGGGCGGGCGGAACCGCTCGGGCAGTACCGGGACTTCGGGATCCGCGCCGAGCACGGCGTCGGAGGCGTAGCGGTAGCCGAGCACCACGCCCAGCACACCGGGCTGCTTGCCGCCGCCGGCCACCGGGGGAGCGGCGTATCCCGGGTGGCTGTGTTCGGCCGAACGGGTGGACGCGCGGGCGGCCGTGGCCCTGGCCACCGGCCGGCGCTCGGCCTCGTAGGTGGCCAGCAGGTCGGCGCCCGCGTGCCCGTTCAGCACGGCCGCGAGCTTCCAGGCCAGGTTGTGCGCGTCCTGGATGCCGGTGTTGGAGCCGAACGCGCCGGTGGGGGACATCTCGTGCGCGGAGTCGCCCGCCAGGAACACCCGTCCCACGCGATAGCGCTCGGCCACCCGTTCGGCCGCGTGCCACGGGGCCTTTCCGGTGATTTCCACGTCCAGATCGGGCACGCCGGCGGCGGCGCGGATGTGTTCGACACAGCGCTCGTCGGTGAACGCCTCGATCGGCTCACCCCGCTCGGGGTGCCACGGCAGGTGGAAGACCCAGTGGTCGCGGTTGTCCACCGGGAGCAGTGCGCCCTCGCCGTGATGATTCGTCAGATAGCAGACGATGAACCGCCGTTCGCCGACGAACTCGGCCAACCGACGGGAGGAGAAGGTCACGCTCACGTTGTGGAAGAGGTCGCCGGGTCCGGTCACCTCGATGCCCAGTCGCTCGCGCACCGGACTGCGCGGCCCGTCCGCGGCCACCAGGTAGTCCGCGCGCACCGTCTGCCGCTCGCCGGTCGACCGGGTCTCCACGACCGCGGTGACCCCGTCCTCGTCCGGTTCGCAGGAGACCAGTTCGGTGCCGAAGCGCAACACGCCGCCGAGCTCGCGGGCGTAGTCGGCCAGCACCGGTTCCAGGTCGTTCTGGCTGCACAGGCACCACGAACTGGGGCTGAACTTGGCCAGGCCGCCGCCGGGGTCGATCTCCTTGAACAGCCATTCCTGGTCGTCCCCGGCGATCGTGTCCGCCTGCAGGATGCCGTGGTTGTCGGCCAGCACCGCGGACGCGGCGCGTACCCGGTCCTCGACCCCCGCGGTCCGGAACAGTTCCATCGTGCGCACGTTGTTGCCGCGTCCGCGGGGGTGCCGCGAGGTGTCGGCATGCCGCTCCACCAGCATGTGCGGCACGCCCAGGCGGCCCAGGAACACGGACGTGGACAGCCCGACCAGCGAGCCGCCCACGACCAGGACCGGTACCCGGTGTTCGATCTCGGGGTTCATCAGTTCTCTTCTCCTGCGTTGGCGAGGACGGCGGACGCGCCGACCGCCGCGGTGGACGGCCGATGGTCCGTGGGTGTCCTCCTGTTCCCGCTGATCCCGGGTGGTCCGTTCGCTGTGCCGAATGTCACTCATATGCCATCAAAAGATGCAGAGGGTGATGATTCGCCGCCACGCTCGAAGTCGAGGCCGGGTCCCGACGGAACGGATCGGTTGGTTGTCCGAGTGCTTCGCGCGACCGACGGGAGGCGTCCCGGCACCCTCGTATCCCCGTCCCCCGGGCGGCTTCGGCGCGGCCCGGTCCCTCCGGGATTGCCCGCATCGGGCAGCACCACGCAGGCCGAATCCCAAGAGCAAAGGAATGACATGGACACCCTCGTCCACTCCGCGGCGAATCCCACCGTCGACACTTCGTCCAAGCTCCGGGTGCTGCTCATGCTGGAGCTGCACGAAGACTCGGAGCAGCGCTTTCTGGAAGCCTACGAGCGCATCCGGCACCAGGTGGCCGCCGTACCGGGCCACCTGCGCGACCAGCTCTGCCAGTCGATCGAGGACCCGACCCAGTGGCTGATCACCAGCGAGTGGGAGGGCAGTTCCGAATACCTGGCCTGGGTGGACAGCCCCGAGCACCAGATGATGGTGCAGCCGCTGCACGGCTGCGTGCGCGGCACCCGTTCGCTGCGGTTCGCGGTGGCCCGCGAGACCGACCTGCACGCGGACCAGGGCGGCCAGGCGATCACCAAGGGCGCCCGGGGCGCGAAGGCGAAGGCGGGCTCCGGCGCCAAGGCGAAGGCGGGCGCGACCGACAAGGTCAAGGCGGGGAGCGCCAAGGCCAAGGCGGGCGCGAGCGACAAGGCCCGCGCGGCGGCTCCGTCGGTGCCCGGCGTGGTCCGCTGCGCGCTCACCTTCACCGTCAAGCCCGGCAGTGAGGCCGAGGTGGCGAAGATCCTCGCCGGCTACAAGTCGCCCGCGGCCCGGGTGAACGACACCACGTCGCTGCGCCGCACGTCGGTGTTCATGCTCGGGAACCGCGTGGTGCGCGCGATCGAGGTCGAGGGCGACCTGCGGGCCGCACTGCGGCACGTGGCCGAGCAGCCGCAGGTGCGGGCCGCCGAGGAGGCGCTGAACCCGCATCTGGAGGAGGCCCGGGACCTGAACGACTCCGAGGCCGCGCGGGCGTTCTTCATGCGCTCCTCGCTGGCCGAGGTGTACCACCTGACCGCGCCCGCCTCCGGCAAGTCGGCGAAGGCGCGGACCACCCGCCGCGCGCTGCTGTACCCGGTGCGGCACGGCTGCGGCGAATCCGCCGCCACCGTGCTCCAGCGGCACGATGAACGGGTGGTCGCGTCCGGCTCCGGGCCGATCGCGAGCAGCTCGGTCTTCCTGCGCGGAGACACCCTGGTGCGCGTGCTCGACCTGCGCGGCGACTCGAACGACCCGGCGATGGTGCTGGGCATCGACCGCGAGGAGTCCGCGGCCCGGCTGAGCCGGCTGCTCGACCTCGGGGAGGACGGCGCGCTGGAGTCCGACCAGGGCCTGCGGCACCTGCTGGCCTCGGCCGAGACGACCCTCGTCACCGACCGTCGCGCCGACCGCGACGCCTGACCCCCCGGGCGGCGCCTTCGGGCGCCGCCCGCCACTTGGAGGTGGCACACATGACCACGCAGACCGTACGCATCGTCGACGTCGACGAGGTCGAGCCCAACCGGCGCCGGGGCGGTGAGCTCCGGGTCACCCTCGGCCCGGCGACCGTGGGGTGCACCAGCGGCTTCATGGGCCTGGCCATCATCGAGCCCGGCGACATGATCACCGAGCACTACCACCCGTACTCCGAGGAGTTCATCCACGTCGTCACCGGTGCGCTGGAAGTGGACCTGGACGGCGTCACCTACGAACTCCGGCCCGACCAGGGCCTGATGGTGCCCAAGAACATGCGGCACCGGTTCCGCAACGTCGGTCGGACCCAGGCCCGGATGGTCTTCCAAATCGCCCCGTTGGCGCCCCGACCGGAACTGGGGCACGTCGACACGGAGGGGATCGAGCCCGCCGAGACCGTGGGCGCCGACTCTTGAGGCGCCGGGTGGCGGTCACCGGCGTCGGCGTCGTGGCGCCCGGCGGCGTGGGTGTCACCGCGTTCTGGGATCTGCTGATGGACGGCCGTACGGCGACCCGGGGGATCACCTTCTTCGACCCCACCGGGTTCCGCTCCCGGATCGCCGCCGAATGCGACTTCGACCCGGTCGCCTGCGGCGTCGACCGGGATCGGGCGCAACGCGCGGACCGCTACGTGCAGTTCGCGCTCGCGGCGGCGGCGGAGGCGGTCACGGACTGCGGCCTGGACCGGGACGGCGGGGACCCCTGGCGGTTCGGCGTCTCGCTGGGCACCGCGGTGGGTGGCACCACCCGGCTCGAACACGACTACGTCGCGGTCAGTGACTCGGGTCGGAACTGGGCGGTGGAGCCGAAGCGGGCCAACCCGTTCCTGCACCGGGCGTTCTCGCCGAGCACCCTGGCCTCCGAGGTGGCCGAGCAGTTCGGCGCCCGGGGCCCGGTGCAGACGGTGTCCACCGGATGCACCTCGGGACTGGACGCGATCGGCTACGCCGCGCACGCGATCGAGGAGGGCCGGGCCGACGTATACCTGGCCGGTGCCTCCGATTCGCCGATCTCGCCGATCACGGTCGCCTGCTTCGACGCGATCAAGGCGACCTCGACCCGCAACGACGACCCGGCGCACGCCTCCAGGCCGTTCGACGCGGACCGGGACGGCTTCGTCCTGGGCGAGGGCGCCGCCGTGCTCGTCCTGGAGGAACTCGAACACGCCCGGCGGCGCGGCGCCCGCGTCTACTGCGAGGTCGGCGGCTTCGCCACCCGGGGCAACGCGCACCACATGACCGGGCTGACCCGCGAGGGGCTGGAGATGTCCGAGGCGATCGACCGCGCGCTGGCCGATGCGGAGGTCGACCCCACCGCGATCGACTACGTCAACGCGCACGGCTCGGGCACCAAGCAGAACGACCGCCACGAGACGGCGGCGGTCAAGCGCTCCCTGGGCGAGCACGCGTACAAGACCCCGATGAGTTCGATCAAGTCCATGGTGGGCCACTCGCTCGGCGCGATCGGCGCGATCGAACTGGCCGCGTGTGCCCTGGCGATGGAGCACAAGGCGGTGCCGCCCACGGCGAACTACCAGACCCCGGACCCGGAATGCGACCTCGACTACGTGCCGGGGACGGCCCGGCCGATGGCACTGCAGACGGTGCTGTCGGTCGGCAGCGGGTTCGGCGGCTTCCAGTCCGCCGTGGTGCTGGATCGCCGGGAAAGGAGACCCCGGTGAAGACCTCAGCACCCAGACGCACCGTGGTGACCGGTGTCGGCGTCGTGGCGCCCAACGGCGTCGGCGTCGACGTGTTCTGGAAGGCCACCCGGGAGGGCCGCAGCGTCCTGGACCGGATCACCCGCGAGGGCTGCGGCGAACTGCCGTTGGCCGTCGCCGGCGAGGTGCGCGACTTCGATCCGGCCACCGTGGTCGAGGAGCGCTTCCTGGTCCAGACCGACCGCTTCACGCACTTCGCGATGGTCGCCGCGGATCAGGCACTCGCCGACGCCGCGCTCGGCCCGATGCCGACCTTCGGCGTCGGGGTGACCACCGCGAGCTGCTCCGGCGGCGGCGAGTTCGGCCAGCGCGAACTGCAGAACCTGTGGGGCCAGGGTCCGGGCTTCGTCGGGCCCTACCAGTCCATCGCCTGGTTCTACGCCGCCACCACCGGCCAGGTCTCCATCCGCGGCGGCTTCAAGGGGCCGTGCGCGGTGCTGGCCAACGACGAGGCGGGCGGCCTGGACGCGATCGCGCACGCGACCCGCACCATCCGGCGCGGCACCGACGCGGTCGTGGTCGGCGCGGCGGAGGCCCCGCTCGCGCCGTACTCGATGGTGTGCCAGCTCGGCTACGACGCGCTCAGCCTGGCCCGCGAACCCGCGCAGGCGTACCTCCCGTTCACCTCGGCCGCGTGCGGATTCGCGCCCGCGGAGGGCGGCGCGATGTTCGTCGTCGAGGAGGCGGAGGCGGCCCACCGGCGCGGTGCCCGCGTGCACGCCGAAGTGGCCGGACACGGCGCCACGTTCACCGGCACCTCGGGCTGGGGGCCTTCCCGGCACGGACTCGCCCGGGCGATCCGGGACGCGCTGGCCGAGGCCGAGTGCGCCCCGCAGGACATCGACGTGGTCTTCGCCGACGCGCTCGGCGTGCGCGAGGCCGACCACGCCGAAGTACTGGCCCTGTCCGACGCGTTGGGCCCGTACGCGGCCCGGGTGCCGGTCACCGCCCCCAAGGCCGGCATCGGACGCGCCTACTGCGGCGCACCCGTCCTGGACTGCGCCGCCGCGATCCTGGCGATGGAACACGGCGTACTGCCGCCCACCCCGGGCGTCTTCGACGTCTGCCACGACCTCGACCTGGTCACCGGTCGGGCGCGAACGGCCGAACTGCGCACCGCCCTGGTGCTCAGCCGCGGCCTGATGGGCCACAACGCGGCCCTGGTGCTGCGCCGCGGCGACGGTCGGCCCGGGACGCCCTTCCCGACCCCGTAGCCGTCCCCCCGAAAGGAAGTCTGCGATGAACGGTCCCTTCACCTACGAGGAACTCGCCGCGCTGATGAAGTCCTGCGCCGGCGTCACCGCCGATCCGGACCACATGAGTCGCCCGGACGCGACGTTCGAGGAGTTCGGGCTCGACTCGCTGGGCCTGCTCGGAATCGTCTCCGAAGTGGAGCGGCGCTACAAGTTCCCGCTCGGCGCGGACGCGGACCAGTGCAAGACCCCGCGCGAGTTCCTGGAAACCACCAACTCCCAACTGACCTCTGGAGTGTGACATGGCCGGGCATACCGACAACGACATCGTCATCGCGGCCCCGATCGACCTGATCTGGGACATGACCAACGACGTGGAGCACTGGACGGACCTGTTCAGCGAGTACGCGTCGGTGGAGATCCTCTCCCGCGAGGACGCCAAGGTCACCTTCCGCCTCACCATGCACCCGGACCAGGACGGCAAGGTGTGGAGCTGGGTGTCCGAGCGCGAGGCCGACCGCGATACCCGCACGGTGTGGGCCCGCCGGGTGGAGACCGGACCGTTCGCGCACATGCACATCCGCTGGGAGTACCACGAGGTCCCCGACGGCGTGCGGATGCGCTGGGTGCAGGACTTCGCGATGAAGGAGACCGCCCCGGTCGACGACGCGTGGATGACGGACAACATCAACCGCAACTCGCGCGTGCAACTGGAACTGATCCGGGACAAGATCCAGCAGCGCGCCCGGGAGATGGGCGGCGAGCCCGCCGCCGCGCGCACCTGGTGACCCGCGCGTCGTCGGCGGCCCGGCCGACGACGACGCGCCCCGTCGGCGGGGCCGCGCGCCCCGCGACCCCGCCGACCACCCCACGCACTCACCGGGAAGGACCCGTACGCATGCACCGCACCCTGATCGTGGCCCGGATGAAGCCCGACTCGGCAACCCGGATCGCGGACATCTTCGCCAACTCCGACACCGGCGAACTCCCGCACCTCGTGGGCGTCACCGGGCGCAGCCTGTTCCAATTCGGCGACCTGTACCTGCATCTGATCGAGGCCGACCGCCCGCCCGGGCCCGCGGTGGCCAAGGTCACCGGACATCCGCAGTTCCGCGACATCAGCGAACGACTGGCCATGCACGTGAACGCGTACGACCCGGAGACCTGGCGGTCGCCGCAGGACGCGATGGCCCGCGAGTTCTACCGCTGGGAGCGCAGCACGACCGAGTAGCGCCGCGACCCGGGGCCCGTACTCGAACTCCCGGTCCCGGAGCCCGCCTGCCGCGGGCCCCTGTCGCCCCGCAGCCCTTGCGTCCAAGGCCCCGCGCTGCACGGCCCCCTCGTCCAAGGCCCCTCCGTCCAAGGACCTGCCCCCATGATCGAGACCGACCTCGGGCCCGCCGTCCGTACCCGACCCGACTGGGTCAAGTGCGGGCGCTGCGCCGAACTCGTATACGGCAAACGCTTCACCCGGGACCTGCGGGTGTGCCCCGACTGCGGTGACCACGCCCGGCTGACGGCGCGTCAACGCCTGGACCAACTCCTCGACCCCGGTTCCGAGACACCGCTGACGGTCGGCCCCACCCCACCCGACCCGCTGGGCTTCGTGGACTCGCGCCCCTACTCGGAACGACTGGCCGAGGCCCGTGCCGAGACCGGGATGGACGAGGCGGTGCTGTGCGCGCGCGGCACCATCCACGGCCGGCCGGTCGTGGTGGCCGCGATGGACTTCCGCTTCATGGGCGGCAGTCTGGGCTGCGCCGTGGGCGCGCTGGTCACCGAGGCCGCCGACGAGAGCCTGCGCACCCGTACCCCCCTGCTGCTGGTCACCGCCTCGGGCGGCGCCCGCATGCAGGAGGGCGTGCTCTCACTGATGCAGATGGCCAAGACCGCGTCCGCCCTGGCCGAACTGCACGAGGCCGGCGTCCTGGTGTTGTCGCTGATCACCGACCCCACCTACGGCGGCGTGGCCGCGTCCTTCGCCACGCTCGCCGACGTCATCCTGATCGAACCCGGCGCTCGGCTCGGCTTCGCCGGCCCCCGGGTGATCGAACACACCATCGGCGAACGGCTGCCCACCGGCTTCCAGACCGCCGAGTTCCTGCTGGAGCACGGCATGGTCGACGTGATCGTGCCGCGACCGGCGCTGCGCGCGAGCATCCGGCAGTTCCTCGCCTTGGACGAGCCTCGCGAGGAGCGTCCCCACGACGTGCCCGCCGAGACACCCGCCCCGCCCGAGTCCTCGGCGCACGCGTCGGACGAGGGCGACCCCTGGGAGGCCGTCCGGCTGGCCCGGCACCCGGCCCGCCCCACCACGCTCGACTACGCGAGCCGCCTGCTGGACGACTTCCACGAATTGCACGGCGACCGGATCGGCGCCGACTGTCCCGCCGTGGTCGGCGGCATCGGCCGGCTCGACGGCCTGGCGGTGATGCTGATCGGACACCAAAAGGGCGGCGACAACCTCGCCGAACGCCAACACCGCAAATTCGGCATGGCCACCCCGGCGGGCTTCCGCAAGGCCGCCCGGCTGATGCGACTCGCCGCCAAGCTGGGCCTGCCGGTGATCACCCTGGTGGACACGCCCGGGGCCAACCCCGGGCCGGACGCCGAACGGGACGGACAGGCGGTCGCCATCGCGGAGAACCTGCGCCTGATGGCCCGGCTGCCCACCCCGATCGTCACCGTGATCACCGGCGAGGGCGGCAGCGGCGGCGCGCTCGCCCTGGCCGTCGCCGATCGGGTGCTGATCGGCGAGCACGGCGTCTACTCGGTGATCAGCCCCGAGGGCTGCGCGGCCATCCTGTGGAAGGATCCCTCGGCCGTACCCGCCGCGGCGGCCGCGCTGCGCATGCGTCCCCGCGAACTGCTGCGCCTGGGTGTGGTCGACCGCATCGTGCCCGAACCCCCCGGCGGCGCGCACACCGACCCGGGCCGGGCCGCCGCGCTGCTGCGCGCGGCGCTGATCCCCGTCGTCGAGGAACTGCTCGCGCTGGACAAGACCCGGCTCCTGCGCGAACGCGGCGAGCGATTCCGGAGCTTCGGCGTCACGCCGGATACCCGTGCCGAAGGAAGTGCGTCATGACCCCACCCCCCGGATCCCCCGAAGCGCGCGACGGCGAGCACCTCAACAATCACGCCGGCTACGCGGACGAACGATGGGTCAAGCCGCTGAACCCCGCGCAGCCGCACCCACAGTCACCCCCGCGGGTCTCGGGCGACGAGCCGCGGCAGGTGCGCACCGGCTCGGTGCCGCCGCGCTTGATCCGGTTGCGCTGTGGCGACACCACCCTCGAGATCGAGTGGCCCGAACCGGCCGCGACGGGCGGCGCGGCGCACACGGCGTCCGGTGCCCCCGTCGCCGCGGCGCCCGTCGAGGAGCGGGTCGAGCCGGACGGCGGACGGCGGTTCGTCTGCGCACCGATGGTCGGCACGTTCTACCACGCCCCCGAGGTGGGCGCGAAGCCCTTCGTCAGCGTCGGCGACACCGTCCGGCCCGGTCAGACGGTGGGCATCCTGGAGATCATGAAGATGATGAACACCATCACCGCCGACGTGTCCGGGCGGGTGGTGGAGGTGATGGTGCCGGACGCGCACCCGGTGGAGTACCAGCAACCGCTGATCGCGATCGAACCGCGCGCGGTGGGCCCGGACGGGAGCGCCGATCACGCCGGCGGTTCCGACCACACCCCCTGACGCGAGTCCCAGTCCGGGCCGTCGCGGTCCGAACACCCAGCGCCGACATCGACCGAGGTGGTCCACGTGTTCTCGACCGTGCTCATCGCCAACCGGGGGGAAATCGCCCTGCGGGTGGCCCGCACCTGCCGCGAACTCGGCATCCGCACCGTGGCCGTGTACTCGACCGCCGACCGCGATTCCGCCGTGGTGCGCTTCGCCGACGAGGCCGTGCACATCGGCCCGCCACCCGCCCGATCCAGCTACCTCAACATGCCGGCGATCATCGAGGCGGCCCGACGCACCGGCGCGGAGGCGATCCACCCGGGGTACGGATTCCTGTCCGAGGACCCCGACTTCGCCGAGATCTGCGAGGCGCACGGGATCACCTTCATCGGGCCGCCCCCGCAGGTCATGCAGCGCCTGGGCGACAAGAGCGAGGCGCGCGCGGTGATGGCCGCGGCGGGTCTGCCGGTATTGCCGGGCAGCGACGGCGCGTTGACGTCGCCGGTCGAGGCCGCCGAGGTCGCCGCCCGGATCGGCTACCCGGTGATCCTCAAGGCGGTCGCGGGCGGCGGCGGTCGCGGCATGAGCGTGGTGCGCGACCCGGACGAACTGGCCTGGGCGTACCAGGACACCCGCGCCCGTGCGCGGGCCGTGTTCGGTGACGAACGGCTCTACCTGGAGCGGTACATCGACGACGCCCGGCATGTCGAGGTCCAGGTGTTGTGCGACCGGCACGGCGGCGCGGTGCACCTGGGCGAGCGGGACTGCTCGGTGCAGCGGCGGCACCAGAAGCTGGTCGAGGAGTCCCCGGCCCCGCACCTGCCGGCCGAGGTGCGCGACGCGATGTGCGCGGCGGCGCTGCGCGGCGCGTCCGCCGTCGGCTATGTGGGCGCCGGAACCTTCGAGTTCGTGGTCACCCCCGCACACCATTTTCACCTGCTGGAGATCAACTGCCGGATCCAGGTGGAGCATCCGGTGACCGAGATGGTCACCGGCGTCGACATCGTGCGCGAACAACTCACCATCGCCGCCGGCGCGCCGCTGACGTTCGGTCAGGAGGAGGTGGTGCCGCGCGGGGTGGCGATCGAGTGCCGGATCAATGCCGAGGACCCCACCCGCGGGTTCGCGCCGACCCCCGGTCGGCTCACCGAGTTCGTGCCGCCCGGCGGGCCGTGCGTGCGGATCGACACGCACGCGTACCCGGGCTGGACGGTGGGGCCCGATTACGACTCGCTGCTCGCCAAGGCGATCGTCTGGGCGCCGGACCGGGAACGGGCCATCGCGCGCGCCGAGCGGGCGTTGAGCGAATTCCGAGTGGCCGGCGGCGGCGTGCACACCACCCTGGACTTCCTGCGCCGGCTGCTCGGCCACCCCGTGTTCCGCGCGGGCGAGCACACCACGGGGCTCGTCGAAACGATGACCTCCGATGTCGCCGAGACCGCCCCGGCTCGGCCGCCCGTACCCGTTTCCTGAACCGTTTCCCATCCCTCTCCCACGAAGGCAGATCAGCGCTCATGCACGTACAACGGCTGCTTCCCCTCGCCGGCGTCACCGCCCTGACCGTGCTGGGCTCGGTCCTGGCACCGGTCGCGCACGCGGACACCCGGCACGTGGTCCATCCCGGCGAATCGATCCAGGCGGCGGTGGACGCGGCCGCGCCGGGGGACACCATCCAGGTGTTGGCCGGCACCTATCCCGGCAGTGTGCTGATCGGCACGGACGGCTTGACGATCCGCGGCGCGGGCGAGCGTACGGTGATCACGCCCGGCGAGTCGACGGCGAACGCGTGCGCGGCGGCCGGCCACGGCATCTGTGTGTTCGGCACGGCCGAGGATCCGGTGTCCGAGGTGCGGATCCAGTCGTTGGCGGTCACCGGCTTCGGCAAGACCGGGGTGATGGGCAACGCGACCGAAGGCATGCGGGTGCGCCGGGTGTTCGCGCACGACAACGGCGAGCACGGGATCGGCCAGGAGAACTCCACCCGCGGCGTGTTCATCGACAACACCACGAACGACAACACCCAGGCGGGACTGTTCCTGGCCGACACCGCCGACGCCCTGGGCGCGAGCATCGCCCGCAACCACGCGTCGGGCAACCGGCTCGGCGTGCTGATCAGGCGCGGGCGCGAGTTGGTGATCGAGTACAACGAGCTGACCGGCAACTGCGCCGGGGTGTTCGTGGTCGGCGACGAGACGAAGCCGGTCGCCGGGTCGCTGGCGATCCGCCGTAACCGGATCGACGAGAACAACAAGTACTGCGAGGGGAATTCCAGGATCGCGCACATCCAGGGCTCGGGCATCGTGCTCACCGGTGCCCAGGAGACCCGGGTGACGGACAATCAGGTCCGGGACAACCGGGGCGAGTCGCCGATGTCCGGTGGCATCGTGATGGTGCCCAGCTTCTCCGGCGACCCGACCACGAACAACGTGATCCAGGACAACGAGGTGTTGCGCAACGAGCCGGCCGACCTGGCGAACCGGGACGGCAAGGCGGTCAACACGTTCACCGCGAACGTGTGTGGCCGCTCGGAGCCGGAAGGGCACTGCTGACCGGACGCGATGCCCGGCGTCGGCACCGGACTCGGTGGCGGCGCCGGGTTCGACCGTTCGCACTCCCGGCGCCGGGAGGGGACTTGGTGGCTGCCGGAATCAGCCCGTCCCCGACATGCCCCCCATGGACGAATCGGGAGCGGCGGGTGGGGTGTCGCCGTAGCCCAGGGTCGCCATCATGCCCAGCTCGCTGTGGTACAGGTTGTGGCAGTGCAACATCCACTCGCCCGGGTTCTCGGCGAGCACGTCCACCGTCACCCGTTCCCTCGGACGCACGATCACGGTGTCCTTGCGCGGGCCCCGACCCTCTTCGCCGCGCACCTGGAAGGTGTGCCCGTGCAGGTGGACCGGATGCCACATGCGCGTCGCGTTGGTGAAGGACAGTCGGACCCGCTCGCCGACGGAGACCGGTACCCGCAGCGGCGTCACGTCCCGCGCGGCGGCCGTCCCGAGCGTCCAACCCGTCCCGTTCCTGCCGCGGCCCAGCACGAGATCCACCGCGCGGGCGGGTGCGTCGCCCGGGTCCACCGACGGGTCGGCGACCAGGTCGGCGAGGGTGAGCAGGCGGCGATCCAACTCGGGTACCGAGACCGAGGGATCGGGGGCGTCCCCGCCCGAGGTACGCACCACCGCGAACGCCCGGGCGTCCTTGCCCTCGGCCTCGGCCACCAGCGGGAACACCCCGTCGGCCAGGGTCACCAGCACGTCGTATCGCTCGCCCATCCCGATCAGCAGCGCGTCCACGGTGACCGGCAGCACCGGGAATCCGTCGGTGTGGGTGACGGTCAGCCGGTGATCGCCCAACCCGACCCGGAACGCGGTGTCCGCCCCGGCGTTGACCAACCGCAGCCTGATCCGCCGACCGGGGCTGTCGGTGAACTCCTCGGGGGCCTGTGGTGTGCGGCCGTTGATCAGGTAGTGCGGGTAGTCGACGTGACCCGCCGTCCCGCCCAGCAGCCTGCTCCGCAGGGTGCGTGCGGGCCGGGGCGTGTCGCGGATCGTGCCCAGTTCGGTGTCCGGGTCGGTGCCGGTGCCGTCGAGCCAGTCGTCGAGGACGACCGTCCACTCCGCGTCGTAGCCGAGCGGTTCGGCCGGGTCCTCGACCACGAGCACCCCGTACATCCCGCGGTCGAGTTGGGTGCCCACGTGCGAGTGGTAGAAGAACGTGCCGGGATCGGGCGCGGTGAAGCGGTAGTCGAAGGTGTCGCCGGACGCGACCGGGACCTGGCTGAGTCCCGGGGCGCCGTCCATCGCCGGATCGATCCGCACGCCGTGCCAGTGCACCGTGGTCTCCTGCGGCAGGCCGTTGCGCAACCGCGCGGAGACCGTGCCACCCGCGGTGACCCGGATCTCCGGGCCGGGCGCCCGGTCGCCGTACGCCCACGTGCGCACGGTACGCGAGCCCAGATCGACGGTGACCGGCGCCGCGTCGAGCGGCACGGCGGTGTCGGCGACGGGGATCACGGGTCGCGGCGCGGTGCCGGTGCGCAGCGGCCCCCGGGTGCCGGCACCGAGCAGGGCGACGCTGCCCACCGCGCCGAACAGCAGGGCGCGGCGGGTCGGGTGGGACGGGACAGGCACGATGCGGCCCTGCTTCCTGGAGTCGGCTCGCGATGAGGCTTCGCCCGCCGGCGGGATCGGCGTGGTCCGGCGGTGAGTACCCCGCGCCGGCCGCGTCGAACACGCCGGTCGGACTCGGCACCCGGTGCGTCCGGGCGGGTGCCGCCACCTGGGTGAAACCCGGGAATCAGCAGTTGCCCGGGCGGGATTCGCGTCGTTGCACCGGACGTCGCGCCACCCGCGGCGCCATCCGAAACGGAGATCACATGAACACGTTCAAGAAGACCGCGGCCGTGGCCGTCGGCATCACCGCGCTCGTCGTGTCGGGCGCGGGCGTCGCCAACGCCGGCTCCGAGGCCAAGGGTGCGGCCGTCGGCTCGCCGGGCGTGCTGTCCGGCAACAACGTCCAGCTGCCGATCCACGTGCCGATCAACCTCTGCGGCAACAGCGTCAACCTGCTCGGCTTCTTCAACCCGACGATCGGGAACGTCTGCGCGAACATCGACGGCGACCACGACAATGGTGGTCACGACAATGGTGGCCACGAGGGTGAGCACGCCCAGCACCAGGCCCCGCAGCACGGCGGCGGCCACCAGGGCTGACGCGTCGGCGCGGCTCGTCCTCCGGCGATAGCGCTCGACACCGCTGCACCGGCGGCCCCTCCGATACGGACGGATCCGAGGGGCCGCCCGGCCGGACCGATCGACACCCTCCTCGACGGTCCGGCAGGTTCTCGCCGGCACATGGCCGGTGTGTTCGCGGCAACTACGGCTTGCGTCCCACCGCGCCGTACATGGCCACGTCCGGGGTCTTGTCGCCCGCATCGGGCCGCCACCGGGAGCAGGAGACGACGCCGGGTTCCAGCAACTCCAGGCCGTCGAAGAAGCGTTCGATGCCCTCGGGAGAACGCTGCTTGAGTTTGGGCGTGCCGTGCGCGTTCCAGAACGCCACCGCGTCGTCCACGTCCGGTGGTGCCGGTGGACTGGTCACCGTGTGCGACAGCGCGAGGTGGCTGCCGGAGGGAAGCGCGTCCAGCAGTCGACGGACTGTTCCGTACGCCTCGTCGTCGTCGTTGACGAAGATGATCACGCCGAGCAGGACGAGTGCGATGGGCTGGTCGAAGTCCAGCGTCTTGGCGGCGCGGGCCAGGATCTCGTCGACGTCGCGCAGGTCGGCGTCGATGTAGCGGGTCGCCCCCTCCGGGCTGCTGGTGAGCAGGGCCCGGGCGTGCACGAGGACCAGCGGATCGTTGTCGACGTACACGATCCGCGATTCCGGAGCCACGGCCTGGGCTATCTCGTGGGTGTTCCCGGCGGTCGGCAGTCCGGTGCCGATGTCGAGGAACTGACGGATGCCCAGATCCTTGGCCAGATGGCGGATCGCTCGGCCCAGGAACTGCCGGTCGGCGAGGGCGTAGTCGCGCGTTCCCGGGTGGATCGCGGCGATCTGATCGCCGGTCTCGCGGTCCACGGGGTAGTTGTCCTTGCCGCCCAGCCAGTAGTTCCACACGCGGGCGGTGTGTGCCACCTCGGTGTCGATCTTCCGCTCTGGTAAAGCCGATTCTGCGTCGAGTATGGACTCGGCCACGAACTCTCATCTCCGGATGCCGTGTGGGGTGGTCCAGGCCAATCTAGGGGCCCGTACGCCGGCCCGGCAGGCATCCCGGTGAACGTTCCATCACGTTGGGCAAACTTTCCGAGCGGCGACACCGGACGCGTGCCGTCCGGGTGGGGCAGGGGTCGTCGGGACGCGCCGGGTCGGCGGCGTCCGTCGTGGAGCGGCAAGGGCGCCGCCGAGCCGGTTCGGGTCGCGGAGGTCAGGCTCTATTCTTGGTGTAACGGAACTCCGGCCCGTAGGTGCGGGGTTCGGGTAGGTGCTGCTGGACGGGCAAGCGGATCCGCATGAGTTCCACCGCGGGGCCGCGCATGTTCCGCATGTGGGCGACGGCGGTGGCCAGGTCGGCGGAGGAGCCCTTGCACGTCGGACCTGGTGCGTCCGGTCGAGGCCACGTGTGAGCCTGTCGGAACGGGCATAGTCGGTCCGAGGACCACCGCCGGCCCGACGATGCCCCGGGGGGCGGTGTCGGGCCGGCGGTGGTCGGTGAATCCGGGGGTTCCCGGAGGTGATTCAGGCGCCGGGGCCGGCGAACAGGCCGCGACCGGCCTTGATCGCGCGACCGGCCTTGACCAGACCCTCCGTGGACGTACGCACGCTCTCCATGCGGCTCTTGGTGGCGGTCTCACCCAGTGCCTCGGTGAGCTGACGGACGTTCATGGGTTCGCCGGTGCCTTCCAACAACGCGGCGATCTCGTCGCGCAGGTGGGAGCGGACCGGGCGAGCCGCCGCAGGTTCGGGCGCGACCGGCTCGACCGGCGCGACCGGCTCGACCGCTGCGACCGACTTGGCCGCCTTGGCCGCCTTGGCCGGAGCCGCCTTCGCGCGGGTGGTCTTCTTCTTGGCGGCGGGCTTGGTGGCAGGCTTGGCCGCGGGGGCCTTGCGCGCCGACGCGGCCTGTATCCGCGTCTTTTCCTTCGTTGCCGGAACCGTCTTGCGCTTGCGACGCGTGGCCGGAGCCGGAGCCGGCGGTTCCTCCGCGACGACTTCCTCCGCCGGCGCCTCCTCGACCGGAGCCTCCTCGGCCGGGGTTTCCTCGACCGGAGCGACCTCGACCGGCGCCTCCGCGACGGGCTCGGCCTCGACCGGAGCGACCTCGACCGGAGCGACCTCGACCGGTGCGACCGGTTCGGCCTCGGCTCGGGGCAGCGGCACCAGCGGGCGGATCAGCGCGAGGTGCTCCACCGCGCTCAGCCGGGCCGCCAACTGCCTTTCCACATTTGCCAGTTCATCGCGGAGCCGGTCTCGCTGCCCGGCCAGTTCACTAGCCTCCTTTTCCAAAGAAATCCGCAGTTCGTCCACAGACGATGCGACCATCCGGCGACTCCTTCTCATGCCACTGGGACGCTGGAAGGGCGAACGCGACCCGTTGTCGGGGCGGCCATGTACCCTTCCGGCGGGTGGGGACTTCCCACCCGCACTGCGCCCATGATCCACCGAAACCCGTTTCCATGGGGCGGCGGTATCCAAGTGTGATGAACTCAGGCCCTCGATGGTGTAGGGAAGCCGGCTTCGTTGACGGGTTTTTCCGGGGCCGCGGCGACGTGTGTCCCGATGGATTCGGCGACTTCCGCAGCGGCCGGGGCGGATGCGCGTACGCCGTCGGCGAGCGATCTCGACGGGTGGCGGTTCCGATCAGGGCGCGCGGTGCGGGAACCGCTCGTCGACCCGGGTCGGTTCCGCCGCCGAGCCGGTAACGGTCCGGCGGGCGTTACAGGTGTCGGGAATGTATGCCGGCCGGATCCGGCGACGGTCGGACGTTGACGGTGGAGACGACCACCGCCCCGGGCGACGACCGGCCGCGGCGCTGTCGCGACGGCGCGCACATCGGCCGGCACGTACCCGGATGTGTCGATCACCACGTCCCACGGCCCTGCGGCGGACGGAGTCGCCGGGTCGCGTGCGTCGCCGACGGTCGCCCCGGATCAGCCGCGCGGTGCCGGCCGTCGGGTCGGTGCCGGTGTAGGCGCCGGTCGGTGGGTCGCCGGTGCCGCGCCGGAAGACGGTCACGTCCCGGGCGCGGACCCGGGCCTGTTCGGCGACGGCAGGCCGAGGAACCACGAGCCGCCGAGGATTCGCATGCCGCGAGGGTGAGGCGGGCCCGGCGGGTGCCCGCGCTGTCCCGAGCCGGACCCTCCGGGCGCGGTGGCCGTTCACTCGATGAGATGAACGCGGGCTGGTTGCCCCGGTCACGCTGGGCATGATGCGAGGCATGAAGGCTGAACGGACGACCCACGACCGGACGGGCCATGACCCGGCGAACCACGACCCGGCGAACCATGACCGGGGCGCCTCGCGCGCGGCCCGACCCGGGACGCCGCCTTGGTTGTCGGAGGTGGTCGCTGCGGCGCGGCGACCGGCGCCGCCGGCCGATTCCGACCGAGGACGGGGTTCGTGGTGACGCGGCTGGTCGAGCCTGATCCGTTGTCGCCCGGCGGGCAGGCGTTGCGTCGACCGCGTCGGCTGCGGCCGGGCGACCGGGTCGCGGTGGTGTGCCCGGCCGGTCCGGTCGAGGCCGAACGGTTGCGCGCCGGGTGCGCGGTACTGGCCGACCTGGGGCTGGAGGTGGTGCCGGGCGCGCACGTCCTCGACGGGCAGGGGCCGGGGTACCTCGCCGGCACCGACAGGGATCGGGCGCGCGACCTGGAGGACGCGTGGCTGGATCCCGATATAAACGCGATCGTCTGCGCGCGCGGTGGCTATGGTGCCGCACGGATACTCGACCTGCTGTGTTGGGAGTCGATGGCGGCGGTGGAGCCGAAGGTCCTCCTGGGATCCAGTGATGTCACCTCCCTGCACGCCGCGTTCGCCGCCCGGTTGGGGGTGGTCACCCTGTTCGGGCCGATGCCCGCCACCGCCGGATTCGGCGCGGTGGACGGCGTACCGCCCGACGCGACCACCCTCGCCCACCTGCGCGCGACCTTGTTCAGCCCGGAGGACGCGGTGGAATTGGGCTCCGCGGACGCCCGCTCCCTGGTGGCCGGTCGTGCCCGCGGGGTCACCACGGGTGGCACGCTGAGCCTGGTGGCCGGCTCGCTGGGATGCCCGGAGTCGTCGCCCGCCGGCGGCGCGATCGTGCTGTTCGAGGACATCGGGGAACAGCCCTATCGCATCGATCGGTTGCTCACCCAACTGCTGCGCTCGGGATGGTTCGCGGGAGTGGCCGGGATCGCGACCGGGAGTTGGGTGGGCTGCGGGCCGATCGAGCAGATCGAGGCCGTGCTGCGCGATCGATTGGCGCCGCTGGGCGTTCCGGTGCTGGCGGGGCTGGACTTCGGCCACGGTCCGCGCCAACTCACGATGCCCCTGGGCGTCGAGGCGGACCTGGACGCGGACGCGGGCACGCTGACGCTCACTTCGGCGGCGTTGCGGTGACCGCCGCGCCGGAGCCGCCCGCCCCCGACCCGGGGACGCTGGTACGCCTCGACGGAACCGTCGCCGACCGCGCCCGACCGGCGCTGCGGGCCGACGACTTGGGGGCGCTGCGCGGGGACGGCGTCTTCGAGGCGTTGTCGGTGCTCGACGGTCGACCCAGGCACCTGGACGAACACCTGGCCCGACTGGCCGACTCGGCCGCCGCGCTCGGGTTGGCGGCGCCGGCCGACGACGCGTGGCGGCACTGCCTGGCTGTCGCGATCGAGCGGCACGGCGCGGTGGGCGAGTGCTACGCGCGGCTGGTGCTGACTCGGGGACCGGAGGGCGGCGGTCCGGAGACCGGCTACGTGTTGGTCGACCCGATCCCGGCGAGCACCCGGCGGGCGCGTGCCGAAGGGGTGCGCACGGTGACCCTGACCCGGGGCGTCGTCACCGCCCCGCCCGCGCGGGCGCCGTGGTTGTTGGCCGGGGCCAAGACGTTGTCGTACGCGGTCAACATGGCCGCCGGGCGGTGGGCCCGTGCGCACGACGCGGAGGACGCGATCTTCCTGACCGAGGACGGCGCGGTCCTGGAGGCGCCGACGGCGGCGGTGCTGATGGCGAAGGGGCGCAGGCTGCTGACGCCGGCGCTCGACCTGGGCATCCTGCCGAGTATCACGCTGCGTCGGTTGTTCGACGCGGCGGCGGGCGCCGGATGGGAGTGCGGCTTCGCGCGATTGTCGGTGGCCGATCTGCGCGCCGGGGACGGCGTGTGGCTGATCTCCAGCGTCCGGCTCGCCGCCCGGGTGACCGCCATCGACGGCGTGCCGTGTCCGCCGTGCGCGCGGCACGACGAGATCGCCGAACTGGTGCGGGCCGGCTGACGGGGCCGCCCGGGCCGATTCGGTCCGGCCCCTCCCTCGCCTGCTCTGCCCGTGCGTGCTCCGCCCCTGCCCGACGCGGGCGGCGCCGGGCTGTTGCGGGCGTTTCGGGGTGGTTCCGGGCTGTCCCGGCGCGGCTCGATGACCACCATAACTGAAAACGACTTTCATTAGTCAAGTATTGATAATGAAAACCATTCCCGATACGGTGCGGCGGGTCGACGCTCTGCGAGAGAGCCGTCGCCGCAGTCGGAGAGGGAGTTCGGTGGGTCATCTGCTGGTTGTCGAAAGCTGGGTCGGGGCGATGAGCAGGCTGCTGCCCAGAGCGATCCACGAGGGCGGGCACGAGTTCACCTTCCTGACCCGAGACCTGCACCACTACCTGCGCTCGACGCCGAACGGAGCGCGCCCCGGGTCCGACGGTGCCCCCCATCCGCTGCTGTCCGCGCGCAACATCGTCACCGCCGAGACCAACGACACGGCCGAACTGCCGTCCCTGGCGGAGCGGCTGCACGAGGTGTTCGGCTTCGACGGGGTGGTGTCCGCGTGCGATTACTACCTGCCCGGCACCGCCCGGATCGCCGCTCGGCTGGGTCTGCCGGCCCCCGACCCGGTCGCGGTCGAAGCGGCCTGTCGCAAGGACCTGACCCGGATGCGGCTGGCCGAGGCGGGCGTGCCCGGCCCGCGCTTCGCGTTGTGTCGGGAGCGGGAGCAAACCCGGGCCGCCGCCCGGGAGATCGGCTATCCGGTGGTGGTCAAGCCGGTGGACCTGTGCGCCGGAATGCTGGTGCGCAAGGTGCACGACGACGCCGAGGCGGCGCACGCCCACCGGGCGTCGGTCGACTTCCCGGTGAACGCGCGCGGACAGGAACGCGTGCCCGTCGTGCTGGTCGAGGAGTTCCTCACCGGCCCCGAGGTGAGCGTCGAGACCGTCACCTTCGACGGGCACACCCACGTGGTCGGTGTCACCGACAAGAGCCTGGGCGGCGCGCCGTGGTTCGTCGAGACCGGGCACATGTTCCCGGCGGCGGTGGACCCGGACCTGGCCCGGGCCGCCGCGGACACCGCCGTGCGCGCCGTCGAGGCGCTCGGCCTGGACCACGTGGTCGCGCACACCGAGATCAAGCTGACCCCGGACGGCCCGCGTGTGGTGGAGGTCAATCCGCGACCGGCGGGCAACCGCATCACCGAACTGGTCCGGCACGTCACCGGCGTCGACCTGGTCGCGGCGTGCGTGGACGTCGCCCTCGGCCGGCGACCCGACCTCGCCGAACGCCCGACCGGGATGCGCAGCGCGGCGATCGGCCTGCTGCTGCCGAACGAGCGGGACCTGCCCGCGGGCGGCGAGGGCACGCTCGTGGGCATCGACGGCGCGGACGCGGTCCGCCACCGACCCGACGTGGTCGAACTGACCCTGACCGAACCGGGCCGCGCGGTGCGTGCCGCGACCAGCAACAACGACTACCTGGGCCATGTGATGACCGCCGACACCGAAGGCGGCGCCGCGCGCGAGTCGGCCGAGTGGCTGCTGTCCCGACTGCGTCCGCGCTACGCGGACCCGACGGTGGTGTCCGGATGAGCGCGCCCCGGTCCCGACCCGTGCGCACGTTGGACGAATTGTTCGCCCGGGTCGCCGCCGGCCGGTACGGACCCGACCCGGCCGGGGAGCGGGTGAGCACCGCGTTCCGCACCATCCAGGCGGTTCGGCACGCCGAGCGCTCCGGCGGCTATCGCAACGAAGTGCTCAGCCTGCGACTGGGCGCGGCGGTCGGCTCGTGCGCGGCCGAACCCGGCACACTGCCCGCCGACACGATCGACGACTGCGTGGGGGCGAGCGTGGCCGAACTCCTGGCCCACCCGCTCACACCGGTCCGGATCGCCGCGCTGGACGCCTACCTGATGCGCTGCCGTCCGCACGCCGCAGAACACGGCGCCCGTCCCCACCCGTTGCCCGCCGGCACCTCGTTGGAGAAGTCGCGGGCCCGGGCCCACGCGGTGGTGGAACTGCTGCCGGTGGAGCGGCCGGCCACGGTCCTGGTGGTGGGTGTGGTCAACTCGCTCCTGGAGCGGCTGCGCGCGCTCGGCCTGCGCTGCGTACCGTGCGACCTCAAGGGCGGCACGACCGAGTGGGGCGAGCCGATCCGCCGCGACGCGAACGCGGAACTGGCCTACTGCGACGCGATCCTGGCCTCGGGGATGACGCTGGGCAACGGAACCTTCGAGCCGCTGCGCGCGCATGCCGCGAGCACCGGCAAGCCGCTGGTGATGTTCGCCCAGACCGGCAGCGCGGTGCTGCCGCTGTTCCTCGGCGCCGGGGTGAGCGCGGTGTGCGCCGAGCCGTACCCGTTCTTCTGGCTGGACGGCGGCCCGGGAATCGTGCACCGGTACGGCGAGGGCGCCTCGTGAACACCGTTCCCGCACCGCGTCCCGCGCCCGGTCCTGCCGAGGCGGTCGTCGCGAACCCCGACCTGCTGGCGCTGCTCGGCCGTACGCCGCTCGTCCGGATCGGCACCGCGCTGCCCTGTCCGCAACCCGGCTTCTGGGCCAAGCTCGAATACCTCAGCGCGGGCGGGATGAAGGCGCGCGCCGCCGTGTCGATGCTGCGCGGCGCCCGGCGGCGCGGCGAACTGCGCCCCGGCGCGCTGGTGGTCGAGTCCACCTCGGGCACGCTGGGCGTCGGACTCGCCTTCGCCGGCCAGGCCCTGGGCCATCCGGTACGGCTCGTCTGCGACGGTGAACTCGAACCGTCCATGCGGCAGTTGCTGCGGGCCCACGGCGCCGCGCTGGAGGTGGTGGATCGACCCGCGAGCACCGGCGGCTGGCAGGCGGCCCGGCTGGCCCGGGTGCACGAGATCCTGCGCGGCACGCCCGACGCCTATTGGCCCGACCAGTACAACAACCCCGACAACCCCTCGGGGTACGCCTCGATGGCGGCCGAACTGGTCGACGGCCTGGAGCACGTGGACGTGCTCGTGTGCAGCGTGGGCACCGGCGGACACAGCGCCGGGCTGATCGGACCGCTGCGTCGGCGCTGGCCCGCGCTGACCGTGATCGGCGTCGACTCGGTCGGCTCGACCATCTTCGGGCAACCCGCGCGTCCTCGGCTGATGCGCGGACTGGGCAGCAGCATCCATCCGCGCAACGTCGCCCACCACGCGTTCGACGAGGTGCACTGGGTCGGCCCGGCCGCCGCCGTGGACACCTGCCGCAGGCTGGCCCGAGGCAGCTTCGTCAGCGGCGGCTGGAGCACCGGGGCGGTCGCCCTGGTCGCCGCCTGGGCGGCCCGGGTACACCGGGGCGCGACCGTGGTCGGCGTCTTCCCGGACGGGCCGCACCGCTACCTCGGCACCGTCTACGACGACGACTTCTGCCGCACCCACGGCCTGGACCATGCCGTCGTCCCCACCCATCCGGTGGAGATCCTGCACCCGCGCGCCGTCGAGGTGGCCGGCTGGGCCCGCTGCCGCAGGGTCGACGATCCGCGACCATCCCGGCGCACACCCGCGCCGCCGACCCCGCGCGCGCCGATGTCCGCGCCCGCACCCAAGACCGCGACCCGAGGAACGGCATGAGGCTCACGTGGCGCACCGCGCATCTGGAACTGGCCGAACCGCTGCGCATATCGCGCTCGGTGACGGCGAGTCGCGACGCGGTGTGGGTGACGATCGAACACGAGGGCGAGTACGGCAGTGGCGAGGCGCTCGGCAGCCCGCGACTCGGCCTGTCGGCGAGCACCATCGTGGCGGCGCTGGAGAGCGTGGCCCGGCCGTGGCTGGCCCGCTTCGCCGAACCCGAGAGCGCCTCGGCGCTCCTGGACACCGCCGCTCCCGACGGCCTGCCCGCCGGTGTCCTGGCGGCCCTGGACGCGGCCCTGTGGGATCTCGTCGGCAAGCGTGCCGATCGACCCGTCCACCGAATGCTCGGCGCCGACCGGGCGCCCGCCGCCGCGACCGCCCGCACCATCGGCATCGTCGAGCCCGAGTACGCCGCGACCCAGGCGGGCCGACTGGCCGCGCTCGGCTTCACCGTCCTGAAGATCAAGGCCGGCTCGCCCGACCCCGTCCACGACCTTGACCGGGTCGCCGCCGTGCGGGCCGCGGCCCCGCACGCCCGGCTGCTGCTCGACCCCAACGGCGGCTGGACCGAGGCCCGCACCCTGGACCTGCTCCCGCGCTTCGCCGCGCTCGGCGTCGAGGCCGTGGAACAACCCGTCGCACCCGGCCGACCCGACCTGCTCGCCCGGATCGCCCGACATGCGCCGATCCCGGTGATCGCCGACGAGGACGCGGTCACCCCCGAGGACGTCCTGCGGCTGGCCGGCCGGGTTCCCGGGGTCAACCTGAAACTCGCCGAATGCGGCGGCGCCCGCGCCGCGCTGCGCCTGGTCGAGGCGCTGCGCGGAAGCGGCACCGAGATCATGTTCGGCTGCCTGACCGGCAGTTCGCTCGGTCTGGCGCCGGCCGTGCAGATCCTGGACCGGGCCCGCTGGGTCGACCTGGACGGCCACCTGCTGCTGGCGCACGACCCGTGGACCGGGATCGGCGGCCTCGACGGCACCGTACGCGCCCCCGATGCCGCCGGCCTGGGCGTGCGACCCGCGCCGGCCCGGGAGCGCCGATGAGGACCCTGCGCGCGGTGGCGAGCTTTCCGCTCGCGGTGCGCCTGCTCCTGGTCAACCAACTCGGCGTGAACACCGGCTTCTACCTGCTGATCCCCTACCTCGCCACCCATCTCACCGACGACCTGGGGCAATCGGCGGCCGTGGTCGGCATCGTGCTGGGCGTCCGCAACCTCAGCCAACAGGGCCTGTTCGTGCTCGGCGGCTCCGCGGCCGATCGACTCGGCGCACGCGGGGTGATCATCGCCGGATGCGCGCTGCGCACCGTGGGATTCGCGTTGTTCGCGCTCGGCGACGGCCTGCCGATCCTGATCGCGGCGGCCGTGCTCAGCGGCCTCGCCGGGGCCTTGTTCAACCCCGCCGTACGCACCTATCTGGCGCAGGAGGCGGGCGAACGCAAGGCGGAGGCGTTTGCCCTGTTCAACGTGTTCGCCACCACCGGCGCGCTGCTCGGCCCGCTGCTGGGCAGCCTGCTGCTCCTGGTGAACTTCACCACCGCGGCGCTCACCGCGGCGGCGCTGTTCGCCGTACTCACCCTCGCCCAGGCCGCCGTTCTGCCCGCCCGGCCGGTCCCCGCGCCACAGGGATCGGTGGCCTCCGACTGGCGCGAAGTCCTGGGCAACCGCGCGTTCGTGGCGTTCTCGATCGCGATGGCAGGGATGTACGGCCTGCAGACGCAGTTGTACCTGCTGCTCCCGGACGGTGTGCGGCACGCCACCGGGCGCGAGAGCGCGGTCGGACTGCTCTTCGTGATCGGCACCGCGGTCAATCTGCTCCTGCAACTGCGGATCACCCGGTACCTACAGGCGCGCGGCGACCGGGCCCGCTGGATCGCCGCCGGAACCGCGCTGATGGGCCTGGCCTTCCTCCCGCCGATCCTGGTGGCCGGCGGCACCGGACCGGACGGGACCGCGGACGCGGTACTGCGCCTGCTGCCGCTGCTCGCGGGCGCGCTGCTGCTGCACGTCGGAGTGATGATTGCCCAGCCGTTCGTGCTCGAACTCATTCCCGCGTTCGGCCGCGAGGGGTTGACCGGGACCGGCTTCGGGCTGTTCTACGGGGCGTCCGGGATCGCCGCCGCCGTGGGCAACGCCGGGATCGGGTGGGCGATGGACAGCGGCGCGCGCACCGACCGCGCGTGGTTGCCGTGGGTGTGCTGCGTGTTGCTCGGGCTGGGCTCGGCCCTCGCGGTCGCCTGGCTGCGCCGCAGGGGCGCGCTGCCCACACCGCCCACCATCGCCGCCGAGGGGCCGGCGACCCCGCCCGCGGGCGCCGCCGAGGAGCCCACCACCGCGCCCGTCGGCGACCGCCCCCGGGCCGAGAGCGAGCCGCGATGAGCACCCGCAACCTCCTCACCGACACGCCGGAACTCTACGAACGACGCTTCCCCGATCCGGACCGGGTCGCCGCCCGCTGGACCGAGGAGACGCTGCGCCGCCACGGGGCAGGGCCGCGCGTGCTCGACGTCGGCTGCGGCACCGGGCGGGACGCGGCCTGGCTGCACCACCACGCGGCGCGCGAGGTGGTCGGCATCGACACCTCGGCGGCGATGCTCGACCACGCCCGCGGTCGGCACCCCGGCCCCGACTACCGCCTCGCCGACATGCGCGACTTCGACCTCGGCCGCACCTTCGACGCCGTCGTCTGCCTGGACAGCGCTCTGCTGTACTGCCACGACAACGCGGAACTGACCGCGTTCCTGGACCGGTCCCGGCGACATCTGGCGCCGGGGGGCCTGCTGATCGCCGAACTGCGCAACGGCGCCTACTTCCTGCGCGGCGCGGACGGTGCCCGACAGCCGGCGACACCCCGCGTGGACACCGTCGTCCACGACGGCGTCACCCACACCTCGCACACCACGCTGTGGGTCGACCACGCGGCGCAACTGCTGCGCCGACGCCGGGTGTGGACCTCGGACCGGGGCACCCCGCCCCGCGCGCAGTACTCCGCGTGGCGACTGCTGTTCCCGCAGGAACTGCGGTACTTCCTCACGGTCGCCGGGTTCGAGGTGCTCGCCCTGTACGACCGCCCGGGGCCGCGCACCGACCCGCCGTGGACCGAGGGCGCGCCACCGGCGGACAGCGCCGACTCGGACCGCCTGCACGTGGTCGCCCGCCGGCTCGACTGACGCACCGGCACAAGCCCCACCACCATCCCCATCACCATCACGGAGAGCACGACCCATGAGTCGCACCAGTCCTGCCATACCGATCGGCGACCGCCCGCCCGGCACCTCGCGTCGCGTCCTCCTCGCCGCCGGCGGTGCCGGAGCACTGACCCTGGCGGTGAGTTGCGCGGGCGGCGGATCGGCCGATTCCGGCCCGCGCGCCGGCGGCGCCCAAGCCGAGGGCACCCCCAGGCGGGGCGGCCGACTGCGCGCGGCCTTCCCCGGGGGTGGCGCCAACGAGAACCTCGATCCGCACCTGGCCAATCTGTTCGTCGACGTGGCCCGGGCCAAGGCCCTGTTCGACAAACTCGCCGACTACGGCGCGGATCTGGCCCCGGTGCCCCGGCTGGCCGCCGGCTGGGAGGCGGACCCCGGCCTGGTCACCTGGCGGGTCCGGCTGCGCCCGGCCGCCTTCCACGACGGCCGGCCGGTCACCGCCGAGGACGTGCTGTACAGCTTCCGCCGCATCGCCGACCCCAAGCGGGCGTTCCGCGCGAAGGCGTCACTGGAACCGATCGACCTGGACGCCAGTCGGGCACCGGACCCGAGCACGGTGGAGTTCCGCCTCAAGCGGCCCTACGCGGAATTCCCCAACACCCTGGCCGCGTTCGGCGCCTACATCGTGCCCAAGGACGCGGACTCCTTCGAACGACCGGTGGGCTCGGGACCCTTCACCTTCGTCTCGTTCAAGCCCGGAAGCTCGCTCCTGCTGCGGCGCAACGAGAGGTACTGGGAAGGTGCGCCGCACCTGAACGAACTGGAATTCGTGGTGGCCGGCGAGGAGTCGGCGCGCACCAACGCGCTCCTGGGCGGACAGGTCGAGTACGCACACGAGTTGAACCCGGCCACCGCGCGCGTACACGAGGGCAAGGGCCGGATCACCGTGCTGCGGCTGCGCAACAGCGCGATGCAGGGCTTCGTGATGAAGACCGACCGGCCGCCCTTCCACGACCCCAGGGTCCGGCAGGCGTTCTTCCTGATCGCCGACCGTCGCGAACTCGTCGACGGCGCACTGTCGGGCGCCGGCGAGGTGGGCAACGACCTGTTCGGCAAGGGATACCGCTACTACGCGGCCGGCATCCCGCAACGCACCCAGGATCTCGCCAAGGCCCGCGACCTGTTGCGCGAGGCGGGCGCGGAGGGACTGCGGGTCACCCTGGACACCGCGCCGGCCGCCACCGGATTCGTCGAGGCGGCCGGCATCTTCAAGGAACAGGCCGCCAGGGCCGGGGTGACCGTCGAGGTCCGGGTCGGCAACAAGGACACCTACTGGAAGGACATCCTCACCGGCGGCACCCTGGCCTCCTACCGCTCGGGCGCGATGCCCATCGAATCCCACATCTCCCAGCGGCTGTTGAGCGGGTCCACCACCAACGCCACGCAGTGGCACGCGAAGGACTTCGACGACCTCTACCAGCAGATCCAATCCACCCACGACGAGGGATTGCGCACCGCGCTCTACGAGCGCATGCAGCGCCGACTGCACGCCGAGGGCGGCTTCCTGATCTGGGGGTTCGCGGACTGGATCGTGGCCACCGCGAACCGGGTGCGCGGGGTGGCGGTGACCGCGCCCGCCAACACCCTGGACTGGGCCCGATTCGACCGGGTCTGGCTCGCGTGAGCCCGGACCGGACCTGGCTGAGCCGCCGACTGCTCCTGGGCGTGGGGCAGACGGCGGCGCTGGTCGTACTGATCTTCGCGCTCACCGAGGCGCTGCCCGGCGACGCGGCGGTGGCCCTGGCCGGCGACCAGCCCGATCCGGAACGAATCGCCCGGATCCGGGAGTCCATGGGCCTGGACCGCTCCGCCGCCGAGCGACTGCTCGACTGGTGCGGCGCCCTGGCCCGCGGCGATCTGGGTACGTCGCTGATCTCCGGTCGTCCCGTCACCGACCTGCTCGCCGACGGGTTCGGCCCGACCCTGACGCTGGCCGGTGTCACCGCGATCCTGCTGGTGCCGCTGTCGGTGGGGCTGGGCGTGCTCGCCGCGCGCCGCGAGGGCGGTCCGCTGGACCGGACCGTGAGCGCGCTGACATCGGCCGTGCACGCGGTCCCGGAGTTCGCCCTGGGGGTGCTGCTGACCACGCTGTTCGCGCTGCGCCTGGGCTGGTTGCCGCCCACCGCCGTCGGCACCGGCGGCGATCCGTGGGCGCACCCGGCCGTGTTGGTGTTGCCGGTGCTGGTGTTGCTCTCCCGGCCGGTGTGCACGATCAGTCGTCTGGTGCGTGCGGGCATGATCGACGCGATAGCGTCGCCGTACGTCGCGCACGCCCGGCGGCAGGGCCTGTCCGCGGCCCGGGTGCGCTGGGCCCATGCCCTGCCCAACGCGCTGGCCCCGGCGGGCCAGCAACTCGCCCGGACCTGCGACTGGTTGCTCAGCGGCGTGATCGTGGTCGAGGCCCTGTTCGTGATCCCGGGACTGGGCACGGTGCTGATCGACGCGGTCGCGGCGCGCGACATCCCGGTGATCCAGGGTCTGGCGGTGGTGTTCGGGGTGATCACCGTCGTGGTCAACCTCGGCGCCGACCTGGTCACCCGCCGACTCGCCCCGCGCGCGGAGGCCGCGGCATGAGCGACCCGGCCGCCCGGGACGGGCGTCGCGACGGAATCGACTCCCGCCGGCGGATGGCGTGGCGGTACGCGCTCGCGCTGGGACTCATCGCCGTGCCGCTGCTGTTCGCGGTGCTCGGGCCACTGTTCGCGGGAGCGCCCGAATCTCGGGCCGTGTCCTTCACCACCGGCCGAGGGCACTGGCTGGGCACCGACTTCGCCGGTCGCGACGTCTGGCGACAGGTGTTGCTGGGTGGGCGCTCGGTGGTGGTCGTGGCGGTCGCCGCGACCGTGCTGGCCTATCTGGTGGCGATCCCGCTGGGGTTGGCCGCCGCGTTGACCGGACGGAGTTGGCTCGCGGAACTGCTGATCCGCCCACTGGACGTGCTGCTCGCGGTGCCCTCGCTGCTGTTCGTGCTGCTGGTGGCCGCGCTGTTCCGGCCGGGACCGGGCGAACTGGTCCCGGTGGTGGCCCTGGTGACCGTTCCCGACGCGGCACGCGTGGTGTTCTCGGCGGCCACCGAGATCGCCTCGCGTCCGGTGGTGGAGGCGCTGCGCATGCAGGGCGAGTCGTGGTGGCGGATCGCCGTCGGCTACGTGGCCCGATCGATGCGGCGTACCCTCGCCGCCGACCTGGGCACGCGGCTGACGGGAGCGCTGTACCTGGTGGCGACCGCCGCCTTCCTGGGCGTGGGCGTGGCACCGGACGCCTCGGACTGGGCGGTGATGGTGGACCGCAACCGGGTCGGCCTGTTCCTCCAGCCGTGGGCGGTGGTGGTACCCGCGGCGCTGATCGTGGCGCTGTCGATGGGCACGAATCTGCTGTTCGACGCTGCGCTGCAAGGACCCCGAGAGCGGACGGGAGAGCACCGATGAGTGATCCGGAACCGGTGGTGTCGGTATCCGAGTTGCGGGTGGAGGTCGGCGGTCGGGCGATCGTGGACGGGGTGAGCCTGACCGCGCGCGCCGGGCGGATCACCGCGCTCGTGGGCGCGTCCGGCAGCGGCAAGACCACCACGGGACTGGCCCTGCTCGGCGAATTCCCGCCCGGCGCCCGGGTGACGGGCGAGATACGGGTCACCGGCGAGGGTCCCGTGGGCTACATCCCGCAACATCCCGCCGCCGCGCTCAACCCGGCCCGTCGGGTCGGGGCGCTGCTGCGCGACATCGCCCGGCCCGCGGGAGGCGGGCGCGCGGCGATCCGGACACGGGTATACGACGCGCTGCGGGCGGCTCGGATCCCGGATCCGGAGGAGATGGTGCGGCGTTTCCCGCATCAGCTCTCCGGCGGGCAACAGCAGCGGGTGGTGCTGGCCCAGGCTCTCCTGCTCGGGGCCCGCGCCGTGGTCGCCGACGAGCCCACCACGGGGCAGGACGCGCTCACCAAGCAGGGGGTGGTCGAGCGGTTGGCGGCGGTGGCCGGACAGGGCATCGCCGTGATCCTGCTCAGCCACGACCTCGACGTGGTGCGCCGACTGGCCGACGACGTGGTGGTGTTGGCGCACGGGCGGGTGGTCGAGTCCGGTCCACCGGCCCGGGTGTCGCTCACCGCGCGGCGGCCGGACGGGCTCGCGGATCGGCCGAACCGGCCGGTGCCCTCGACCCGGACGGCGGCCGTGCCCCGCCTGGAGGTGCGCGACGTGGTCGCCCGGCACCGCGCGGGCGGGGCGAGCGCCGTCCTGCACGGGGTGAGCGTGTCGGTGGAAGCGGGGGAATGCCTGGCCCTGGTCGGACGTTCCGGCAGTGGCAAGACCACCCTGGGACGCTGTGTGACCGGGCTGCACAGCCGCTACGACGGGCGGGTCCTGCTCGACGGTACGCCGCTGCGACGCAGCCTGCGCACCCGTACCCGCGCCGAACTGGCCGCCGTGCAATATGTGTTCCAGGACGCGCGGGCCTCCTTCGACGAATATCGGCCGGTGTTCGAGCAGGTGGCCCGCACGGCGGTCCGGTTGCGCGGTGTCGAGCCGGACGAGGCCCGCGCGCAGGCGCTGGGCACGCTGGGCGAGTTGGGGCTGCCGGCCGACACCGCGGGCCGCCGGCCGGGCGCGTTGTCCGGAGGCGAGGTGCAGCGCGCCGCGCTGGCCCGCGCGCTGCTCGCCCGGCCCCGGGTGCTGGTCTGCGACGAGATCACCTCGGGTCTGGACGCTCCGACCCGGATCGCGATCCTGGACCTGCTCGGGCGATTGCGCGAACACGCCGAGCTGAGCCTGGTGTTCATCACCCACGACCTGGCCGCCGCGGGCCTGCTCGGCGATCGCATCGCGGTCCTGGAGCACGGGCGGGTGGTCGAACACGGCCCGACGCGGCGAGTCCTGACCGAGCCGGCGCACGCTTTCACCGGCCTGCTGGTGCGGGCCGCCGCCGATGTCGGGTCAGTGCAGGGTGCCCAGGAGGGGCCGGGTGAAAGGGGTGACCTGGTCGGGTCTCCCGGTACGGATCTTCTCGGCCCATCCCGGGTCGGCCAGGAGTGAGCGGCCGACGGCGATCAGGTCGAACTCGTCGCGATCGAGGCGGACGAGCAGGCCGTCCAGGTCGGTGCGCCCCTCCCGCCGTGCACGGCCCGCGCGACCTGTTGCCGGCCCGCGAGGGCGTCCTCGCCGTGGAAGCGGGGCACACGCTCGCCCCATCCGGCGGTGGCGTGGTCGATGTACGTGCCCTCGGTGACGATCAGCGCGGTGCCACCGGCGGCGCGGCGGGCGTAGTAGTCGGCGACATCGGCCCCGGGTACCCCGCCGGGCGAGAACCCGCGGGTCATCGGGGCCATCACGATGCGATTGGACAGTTCCAGACCGCCAACGGCGAACGGGCGGAACAGCGGTTGGACCTGATCGACGGTCGTGGTCGGCGGGTGGCTGGTCACGTGTTCTCCCTGGGCCGGCGACACGGTGGCCGACGTATGGCTGACGGCGTCGACGGCCGGTGGCACCCCGTGGTCGACGGAACCTGTGGCGGACGACTCATGGCCGGCGACAACTGTGCGTACGTTGTATCCGTAGTAGACAATGTACACATTGAATACGGTGTATCGGCAAGACCTCGCACACGCACGACGCACCGCATGGACGAATGGGTCACGTCGGTGGCGGGCCGTGCCGAGGGCGCCGACGATGAGGGGACGGGGGCGTTCCTTGTCGGTTTCTCTGGAGGTTCACGTCATGCCCGTGGTCACCAAGCCCTACGTGCCCGGCACCCCCTGTTGGGTCGACCTGATGGTCCCCGACCAGCAAGCCGCCCTCGACTTCTACCGCGATCTGTTCGGCTGGCAGGGCGAGGTCGGGCCGCCGGAGACCGGCGGCTATTCGGTGTGCCTGCTGAACGGGAAGCCGGTCGCGGGCATCATGGCCGCGATGTCCCCGGACGGCGGGGAGGTTCCGCCGCCCGCGTGGACCACCTACCTGGCCACCACCGACGCGGACGCCACCCAACAGGCGGTCACGAAGGCCGGCGGCACGGTGGTGATGCCGGTGATGGACGTGATGACGCTCGGCCGGATGGGCGTGATCGCCGACCCCACGGGCGCCGTGTTCGGGATCTGGCAGGCACGGGACTTCGGCGGCGCGGAGGTGGTCAACGAGCCCGGCGCGGTGATCTGGAGCGAGCTCAACACCGGCGACACCGCCGCCGCGTCCTCGTTCTACTCGGCCGCGGTGGGCCTGGAGGCCGCCGAGATGGAGGGTGCCGAGGGCTACTCGTCGCTGAGTGCGAGCGGCCGGGTGATCGGCGGCATGCAGGGGCTGGACCGGTTGCCGCCCGGTACGCCCGCGCACTGGCTGACGTACTTCTCCGTCGACGACACCGACAGCACGGTGGACGCGCTGATCCGGGCCGGCGGCAATGTGCTCAAGCCGCCGTTCGACATGATGGCGGGTCGGATGGCCGTGGTCCAGGACCCGCAGGGCGGCGCCTTCGCGGTGATCAACGCGACGGCTCCCGCACCGTCCTGACCGTCACCCCCTCATGCGCTCGGCATCCGCAACGGATGCCGAGCGCACGGCTGTTCGGTCGGTGTGCTGCCGGCAGCGGAGGTCACCGAGGGCCGCGGTGGTGTGGGCGGCCGGTCGAAGGATCCGGACCCCGGCGCCCACCCGACCCCCGCCGACCCAGGCCGACCCCCGCCGGCGGGGGTCGGGTCGTGCAGGTGGTTCAGGCCGCGTTCGTGGCGGGGCCTTCGTCGGCGAGTGCCTTGAAGCCGCGCAGGCGAAGGCTGTTGCTGATCACGAAGACCGAACTGAAGGCCATCGCGGCACCGGCGAGCATCGGGTTGAGCAGGCCGGCGGCGGCGAGCGGTAGGGCGGCGACGTTGTAGGCGAACGCCCAGAACAGGTTGGACTTGATGGTGGCCAGGGTCTTGCGGGCGAGCCGGATGGCGTCGGCGGCGGCCCGCAGGTCGCCGCGGACCAGGGTCAGGTCGGCGGCCTCGATCGCCACGTCGGTACCGGTGCCCATGGCCAGACCGAGGTCGGCCGTGGCCAGCGCCGCGGCGTCGTTGACGCCGTCGCCGACCATGGCCACGATCCGGCCCTCGGCCCGGAGCCGGGTGACCACGTCGACCTTGTCCTGCGGCATAACCTCGGCGTACACGTGCTCCGGATCGATACCCACCTGCGCGGCGACGGTGCGGGCGACGGTGGTGTTGTCGCCGGTGAGCAGGATCGGGGTCAGGCCCAGCTCGCGGAAGCGGCGGATGGCCTCGGCGGAAGTGGGCTTGACCGCGTCGGCGACGACCAGGACGGCGCGGGCCTTTCCGTCCCAGGCCACCGCGACGGCGGTCCGGCCGAGCGCCTCGGCGTCGGCCATGGCGCGTTCGAGGTCGACGGGAAGGTCCAGGGCCCACTCGGTGAGCAGCCGGGTGCGGCCGACCAGCACCGCGTGGCCCTCGACGATGCCCTGGACGCCGAGCCCCTCGACGTTGGCGAAGTCCTCGGGGTCGGGCAGGTCGCCGACGCGCTCGCTCGCGCCCTTGGCGATGGCCTGGGCGATCGGGTGCTCGGAGGCGTTCTCCAGGGCACCCGCGAGCCGCAGCACCTCCTCGATCCGCTCGTCGGCGGCGAGGTGGGTCTCCAGCAGGGTCATCCGGCCGGTGGTGACGGTGCCGGTCTTGTCCAGGACGACGGTGTCCACGCGGCGGGTGGACTCCAACATCTCGGGGCCCTTGATCAGGATGCCCAGTTGCGCGCCGCGCCCGGTGCCGACCATGAGCGCGGTCGGGGTGGCCAGGCCCAGGGCGCACGGGCAGGCGATGATCAGCACGGCGACGGCGGCGGTGAACGCGCCGGCGACGCCCTGCCCGGTGCCCCACCAGAAGCCGAGAGTGGCGGCGGCCAGCGCGATGACGATCGGCACGAAGATGCCGGAGACCTTGTCGGCCAGGCGCTGCACCTGCGCCTTGCCGTTCTGCGCGTCCTCGACCAGGCGGGCCATCCGGGCGAGTTGGGTGTCGGCGCCGATCCGGGTGGTGCGGACCACCAACCGGCCGCCGGCGTTGACGGTGGCGCCGGTGACGACGTCGCCGGGGCGTACCTCCACGGGGACGGATTCGCCGGTGAGCATCGAGGCGTCCACGGCCGAGGTGCCCTGCTCGATCACGCCGTCGGTGGCGATCTTCTCGCCCGGGCGCACCACGAACAGGTCTCCGACGACCAACTCCTCGACCCGGACCCGTTCCTCGCGCCCGTTCCGCAACACGGCCACGTCCCGGGCGCCGAGCTCGAGCAGTGCCTTGAGCGCGGCGCCGGAGCGGCGCTTGGCGCGGGCCTCGAAGTAGCGGCCGGCGAGGATGAACGTGGTCACCCCGGCGGCGGCTTCGAGGTAGATGTTGCCCGCTCCGTCGCCGCGTTCGATGGCGAAGGAGAACGCGTGGGTCATTCCGGGCGTGCCGGCGGTGCCCCAGAAGAGGGCGTACACCGACCACGCGAGCGCCGCGAGGGTGCCCATGGACACCAGGGTGTCCATGGTCGACGTGCCGTGCCGCAGGTTGGTCCACGCGGCCTTGTGGAACGGCCAGGCGCCGAAGGCGACGACCGGCCAGGCCAGGGCGAGGGACAACCACTGCCAGTTGGTGAACTGCAGGGCCGGGACCATCGCCATCGCGATCACCGGCACGGTCAGCACGACGGAGACGAGCAGCCGATCGCGCAGGGCGCGGACCCTGCCCCCGTCCGGGTCCGCGTCCGGCGCCGGTTCGCCGGTGCTGCCGGCGGTCTTGGGCGGGGCGGGCAGCTCGGCGGTGTAGCCGGCGGCCTCGACCTGGGCGACCAGGTCGGTCGGCGCGATGTCGCCGGCGTAGGTGACCTTGGCCTTCTCGGTGGCGTAGTTGACCGTCGCGGTCACGCCGTCGAGCTTGTTGAGCCGCTTCTCGATGCGCATCGCGCACGAGGCGCAGGTCATGCCGCCGATCGACAACTCGATCTGCCCGGTGTCCTGCGGCGCCGAGGTCTCGGTGCTCGAACTCATCGCCCTCTCCTTCTCGTGTCGTGGTGCGGTGTGGCCGTCGCGGGCCCGGGGCGGTGGCGGCCGGTGCAGGCCCGCGATCACACTCCCAATATACCCCTAGGGGGTATATGGAGTGCAAGTGTCGGCCTCGGCTTCGCCGCTCGGTGGATCCTTCGGTGCCCCGGCTTACCGGCATGGTGCGCGTCTTTGCCCGGCTCGGTGCGCGCACTCGTGGTGCTCGGTCAGTGCGCGTGTTCGCCGTGTTCCGCTTCCGGGGCGGGCGACGAGGTCGGGGCGATCGGGGGTGCCTGCGCGACGGTCGCAGCGCCCACGGTCACGGTGAACTCGGCGGTGCGGACCGTTCCCTCGTGCCGGAAGTCCAGGTAGAGCCGGTAGTTGCCCGCGCTGGGGGCCTGGGCGTGGAAGCCGATGCCGGGACCCGCGGGGGTCTTGCCGTCGCCGGGCGCGCCCTGGGGATGTACGTGCAGGTAGGCGAGGTCGCCTTGGCGCAGGGCGACCAGGTGGCCGTACGCGCCGAGGTAGGGCTGGAGGTCGGTGACGGGGCGGCCGTCCCTGCTCACGTTCAGGGTGAGCGCGGAGGAGCCGGTCGCGGACAGGTCGCCGGCCAGGGTCACGGTGTATCCGTCGACCGTCGCGGTGCGAGTGGGCGCGGGGAGCGCGGCCGGTTGGTAGGAGCCGGCCACGACCACGTCGGCGCCGAGAGTGAGCGGGCCGCCGGGGTCCCCGGTGGGGGCGAAGTCGGCGAACACGCGGTACGTGCCGGCGGTCGCGAAGGTCAGCGGGACGCTCCAGGTGCCGTCCGGCCCGAGTGTGGGGTGCACGTGCTGGAAGCCGGACAGGTCGCGGCGGGCCACGATCAGGTGCAGGTCCTGCTCGTGGGCGCGGTCGTAGCGGGTCCACGGGCGGCCGTCCGGGCCGAGCACGCGGAATCGGAAGTCGGTTCGGGTGCCGACCGGAAGCGGTTCGGCGGGCGCGGCGAGGGTGTAGCCGCGTTCGGACACCTGGAGTCCACCGGGCGCTTCGGCGGCGGCGGGCTTGACGCCGGTCGCACCGGGGGCCTGCTCGCCGCCGCGTGCGTCGGCGCCGTGTCCGCCGTGCGCGGGCGCCGGGTCGGAGTCGATCGGGCCGACCGCGTGGCCCACGCCGAACGCGGCGCCGAAGGCCAGGACGATGCCGGCGCCGAACGCGCCGACCTTGACTGCCGTGTTCATGGTCTCTCCTCGGTCGATCGGTCGGTCGGGACCGAAGCCGGGTTCGGGATCGGAATCCGGTTCGGGGTCGCGTCGGGCCGCAGGGCCCGCTCGTCGGTGGTTGCCGGCCGCACCGGCCGGGAGGGCGCCGTGGGCGGGCGCCCTCCCGGGCCGGTCAGTGGCAGCTGCCGCAGCAGCTCGCGCCCGCCGCCGGCGCCGCCGTCGCGGGGGCGACGAGCTCGTAGCCGGCCTCGTCGATCGCCGCCGCGACGGCCGCGTCGTCGATCGTGGTACCTGCGGTCACGGTGACGGTGCCGCTCGCGAGGTCGACCCCGACGTCGGTGACGCCGTCGATCCGACCGACCTCGGTCCGGACCGACGAGACGCAGTGCCCGCAGGTCATGCCGGTGACGGTGTAGGTCGCGGTGACGGTGGACGTGGACGTGCCCATGGCGAAGCCTCCAGGTTCTCGGATCCGCCGCACCGGATGCGCTCCGGTCGGCGGCTTCGGTTAACAACATACCCCCCCTAGGTATGTAGTCAACCCGTCGAGGCCGATCCGGAGTGGGTTCTCGGTGGTGGCGAGCGCCTCGTCGGCACGTTGCCGCAGATGTCGGGCAAGACGTTTCGGGCCTGTCGGGGCGTCTCGGACAGGGGTCGGCGCAGGTCCGTTCGACATTGCCGATGTTCGGCAACCCGGGGCGCGTCAGGGTGCCGAGAACAAGGGTGTCGCCGAGGGGACGAAACCTGTGAGTCTGGTGATCGTCACGGGGACGGTGTGGCCCGCCGAAGCGGCCGGGCGACCGCCCCTGCTTCAGATCGCGTCAAGGAGCACCATGCGCATGATCCGTACGGCCGTTGTCTCGGCCGTCGTCGCTCTCGCCATCGCCGGTCTGGCGGCCTGCGACGGCGGCTCGGAGAAGTCCAACGCGGACAAGGACGCGAAGGCGCTGGCCGACGACGCGCTGGCCCGGCTGCGCAAGGCCGACGATGTGAAGATGGTCGGCGGTGGCGACAACCAGGGCAAGAAGCAGGACGTGGACGTCTGCCTGCGGAACGCCGACCTGCAGGGCACGATGAAGGTCGACGGATCGCCCGTGGACATCGTCCTGATCGGCACGTTCGTCTACATGAAGGCCGAACCCGACTTCTGGGCCGCGGCCTTGGCGGAGCAGGGCCCGCAGGCGGTTCTGATGAGCAAGCTGTTCGCGGGCCGGTACGTGAAGACTCCCGCCAAGGGCGAGGACGGCCAGGACGGGAGCGTCGGTGGAATGAGCGACTTCTTCCAGGGCTCCGCCGAGGGTGTGGTCAAGGGCGAGGTCGTCACGGTGGACGGCAGGAAGTTGGTCCCGCTCAGCAAGAAGAACGCCAAGGGCAACACGGTGACGCTGCACGTCCCGGAGAAGGGCGAGCCCTTCCCGACGCTGGTCACCGTCTCGGGCAGTGTGACGATGAAGCTGAACCTCACCAGGGGCGCGCAGAAGTGCACGCCCACCGCGCCGCCGGCCGATCAGGTGATCGACCCGGAGGCGCTGGAGCGCGGTGGAGCCCCTACGGCTCCCACCGCGAACACGCAGACCTGAGGCCCGGACCCGAGGCCGAGGCCGGAGATCCAAGCCCGAGATCCAAGCCCGAGACCCAGGCCCGAGACCCAGGCCCGAGACCCAGGCCCGAGACCCAGGCCCGAGCGACGGGCCTGGGCCTCGGGCCCGGCGATCGCCGGCGTCAGTCGCGCAGCATCAGGATGACGCCGGCGGTGACCGCACCGACGGCGACGGCGGCGATGCCGTAGGCGAGACGGTGCGCGCGCAGGACCGGCAGGAAGCGGTCCACGGCCAGTCGGCCCGGGCCGGTGAGGGCGAGCGCGGCGGCGGCCGAGGTGAGCAGCAGTTCGTACTCGACGCCGCTCGGCGCGAAGAAGCCGCCGTCCCACTTGACCGCGACCGCGTTGATCATGGTGCCCACGATCGCGGCGGCGGCCAGTGGGGTGCACAGGCCGGCGACCAGGGCCAGGCCGCCGAAGGTCTCGGTGAGTCCGGCCACCGTGGCCATCGCCTTGCCGGACGGGTAGCCGCTCATCGTGAAGAACTGGCCGGTGCCGTCGAGGCCGGCGCCGTCGAACCAGCCGAAGAGCTTCTGGGAGCCGTGCGCGGCCATGGTCAGGCCGACCACGACGCGCAGCAGGAACAACCCCAGGTCGTATCCGTGCAGGGACGGGCCGGGCGCGGTCGGCGACGCGGTGCCGGTGGACCGGTCGAGGCTGCGGAGGGTCGTCTCGGCGGGGGAGGACATGCGGGTGTCTCCTGTCGATGCGAGGTCGTCGGACGATAGGCAGTTCAAATTTGAACTACTTCGACGCTACAGCCCGACCCCGGCTTCGACAAGCTCAGTAGGCTGGCGCGCATGAGTGAACCGCGGTGGTTGGACGACCTCGAGATGGCGGCGTGGCAGAGCTTCGTCGAGGCCGGCCACCGCGTGGACCGGGCACTGGAGCGCCAACTCAAGGACGAGGCCGGCCTCTCCCATCCGCAGTACGAGATCCTCGTGCACCTGTCCGCCGCGTCCGACGGGGAACTGCGGATGGCGGAGCTGGCCGAACGCCTGATCACCTCCAAGAGCGGGATCACCTATCAGGTCGCCCAACTCGAGAAGCTCGGCCTGGTCCGTCGGCGGCAGTGTCCCGACCAGGCGCGCGGCGTCTTCGCGGTGCTCACGGAGCAGGGATCCGAGCGGTTGCGCGGCGCCGCGCCCGCGCATGTGGAGCGGGTCCGCGAAGTCCTCATCGATGTGTTGGATCGCGAGCAACTCGCGCTCCTGGCAGAGGCGTTGGGCACGGTCGGCCGGCGACTACGGGCACACGACCGCGGCTGAGCGGCGCCGCGACCGGGTTCGCACGACGAGGCGCCCCGCTCCCGGATGAGGTGTCGGGAGCGGGGCGCCGATCATCGGACGAGCGATCGGGGACGGGTCAGGAGATGCTGACGTCGTCCACGTAGAAGGTGGTCGTGGCGGATTCGTCCTCGGAACCGGCGAACCGGAGAGTGACCGTCTGGCCCGCGTAGGCACTCAGGTCGACAGTCTTCTGGACGTAGGTGCCGGTGGCGTTGGCGTTGGAGTAGGTGGCCAGGGTCGTGCCGTTGACCTGGACCTTGAGCGTGTCGTAGACCGTCGAGCCGACTTCCTGTGTGGTGATCTTGACCCACAGGCGGAGCGAGGTGCCGGCCGGGACGGTGATGTTGGACTGGGTGACGTTCTCGGTGGCCGTGCGGCCGTAACCCATCATCCAGGCGTACCAGCTGCCGCCGTGCGCGGTGGCCTGGCTGCTGTTGGTGATGATGGTGGCGTCCTGCGTCCAGTTGGCGGTGCCCTGCTCGAAGCCGCCGTTCTGGAGCGCGTTGCCCGGGTTGGTGTTGCCGACGGTCAGCGTGTAGGTGGTCGAGTGCACGACCGAGCCGGTGCCGGTGATGGTGATCGGGTACGTGCCGGGCGTGGTGCCGGCCGCGACCGTGATGGTGGCGGTCGAGGATGCCCCGGACTGTACGGACGTCGGGTTGAAGGTCACCCCGACGCCGCTGGGCGCGCCATTGGCGCTCAACGCCACGGTCTGCGCGGTGCCGCTCGTGGTGGTCGTGTTCACGGTCGTCGTGGCGCTGCCGCCGGCGGAGGGCACGTTGCCCGCGCCGGGCGTGACCGCGATCGAGAAGTCGTTGGTGGGCGCGGGTCCGCCGACTGCCGTCTTCCAGATGGTGTAGGCGACACCGTCGGCGCTGCGGTCGAGGACCGTCGCGTTGATGTTGGCGGTGGTGTCACACGCGGAGTGGTAGCAGGAGTCGTAGGAAGTGTTCGCCTGGCCGCCCCACTTCGTGGCCTGTGCCGAGGTCTTGCGGGCGTCGGCGCCGGCCGCGTAGCCGGAGGTGGGGATGCCGCCCTGCTGGAAGGAGTAGTCGTCGGATCGGCCCTGGCCCTCGACGTTCTCCTCGGGACGCA
>NZ_JBITJP010000023.1:0-183767 GCF_044460165.1 Embleya sp. NPDC050154 | reverse complement strand
AGTGTTGGTTGTATGTGACTCCGTCACTTCCAACCAACACCAATCGCTACGCGATTGCCCACGGCACTGAACATCTCCCACTACCGACCGCATCGCTCGGGAACTGCGTTGGCAACAACAGGGGTTGGCGTCCGAAGCCGCGATCATCCCGGGGTCGACAAGCCAAAGCACCGACTCGTGGGGCAAACCAACACCCCACAACATCACGCGACTTGGAACCGTCATCGCCAACCATCATTGGAAACAGGCGACTTCACCACCGGGCAGGCCACTTCCAATATAGGTGCGTGCCACACCACGAACAAGGTCTGCATCAAAACCTGTTCCGGGTACGATCCGGGGAAATCCACGAACCCCACCCGGTACCGGACCCGGCCCGCTCCGCGGCCCCACCACCGCACCCAACGGGGCGAACGGCACCGACCCGCAGGCACATCGACCAGCCCTCCACAGCTACCACAAGCCCGGCCCGGCAACCACCAGCAACCACTCCACAAGCGGCCTGGACGCCCTCCTGTTGCCCTCACGCCCCGATCCGCCACATGCCACCAGGGGCTCGGCAAGGCCACACAGCGCCATCGACAGGCCCGGGCGCCCGACCGACAACCCGACCCGAAAGTCGTAGGAAAACCAGACAGGAAAACTCGACAGGAAACCGAGAGGCGCCGCCGATCAGGAACGACACGAACGGCCACCGAGAGGCGACCTCGTCCACCGTCCACGGGTTTTCCCAACGGAACCGACCATCCGTCCCAGATCCTGCAAAACCACAGCCCACAGACCCGACAAAGCCGAGCAAGACAGCAAAAACCCAGGCCACGCAGCCAAGATCCAAATCCCAGATCCTGCAAGCCCAACGGTCAACACACGATCAAACGACAAGAACTTTCAAAACTGCCGGGACGGAGCAACCAGTACGCGCCGTGACTCCGGCCGGCGTCCGGCACGCGGAACCCGGGGCCGTCGTCGCCGACCTGCCGGTGTCGGGTCATCGTGCGGTGAGGACGTGCGCCCACGGCTCGTCGATGTCCGCCAGGCCCAGCACGGCGACCACGTTGTCGAGCATTCCGGCGCCGAACCAGTGCCGCACGGCGTCGTCGTCGCCCAGGAGCTGCCGAACGGTGGCGACCTGTTTGGCGTAGCACCGGCGTACGGCCTGCCCCACGAGCGGCTCGCCGGCGGCGCAGTTCGCGTGCATGAGGAAACGCAGGATGCTCCGGTCCGCGACGAGCGCGGCGTAGGCGTCACGCGCGGCGCCCAGCGCCTCCTCCGGCTCCGGCCCGGCCCCACCGGATGCCGGGGCGTGGGCGACCAGCGTGTCGGTCATGACGACCGACACGTGGTCGACCACCGCCGCGAACAGCGCTTCCTTGTTGGGGTACAGGCGATACAGGTACGGCTGGGAGACGCCGGCCCACTCGGCGATCTCGTGCGTCGTCGTCCCGTAGAACCCCTTTTGTGCGAAGCAGTCGACCGCGGCGGCCATGATGGCCCGGCGTCGTTCGTCGCTCTTGGTGCTGGTACCGGCGGCAGGCATGGGCGTCAGTCCAACATGGCTTGGGGTCAGGCGCCAAACGTGACGCTGCGGTCGGAGGCGGCCGGCACCTCGGAGGGTGTGAGGGCGTCGATCGCGACCAGGGGGTTCCAGTAGTCCAGGTAGTGGGTGATGCGTGCGTCGTCGTCGGTGCGGACGACCGAGATGCAGGTCTGCTCGTACGGCTTGCCGGTGGGCAGCGCCGTGCCCGTCGAGCGGAATTCCGCGACTACGAGACTCGGATCGACCGTGTCGTGGAACACGAGGTCGACGAACCTGACGTCGAAGGTCTCGGGGAAGCCGCGCATGTGGGCGAGCAGGGCGTCTCGCCCGATGACCTGCTTCGGCACGCCGTCCGGGGCGTACGGAAACTCGAGTACCGCGTCCGGGGCGAACAGCTTCACCCACTCCTCGGTGTCTCCCGCGGCGGTGAGGCGCAGGTGCTCGGCCACGGCGTGCTGGGCAGCGGCGCGGCGGGCGTCGTCTTCCGTACGTGTCATGCTCGCTCCTACGTTAGTGGTCGACCGATAACCTACTACGGCCGCGATCGGTGTGGGTAGTTGTTGGTGTGCATGGTCAGCCTGCCGACACCGGTCTCACGCCTCGTTCATCACCCTGCGGCAGCCGATCGGTCACCTCACGTCAGCCGGCGATACAGGGATCCGAACCACCGGTACAGGCACTCCGTCGACTCCCGTCGCCGACGACCAACCACCGCCATGACACGGGCCATTCACACGCCACGACAACCACCAGGAACCCCCCGACAGGCCACCCGGACGCCCTCCTGCGGCCCTCACTTCCGGATCCGCCGCCACCAACCCACCAGCCGCCACAACGCCCCACAGCGCCATCGACAAGCCCGACGCCCGATCAACAACCCGACCCGAAAGTCGTAAGGAAAACCCGACAGGAAACCGAAAGGCACCACAGGAACCGCCACGCCCGCGACCCCGGTTCGCCTCAACCACGCCATGGCCCGCCGACCAGGGTCGGTCGCGAGCGCGTCGACCTCCCCCGCGTGCGTTCACGGGTTCTCGACGGCGTCGACGATGTTCGGATCGGAGGCCAGGCGCAGTTACGCGGGTCGGAACTCGGCGGGGCCGGGTGTGGTGTGGCCCAGAACCACGACCCGAAGACGAGTCCCGGCCGGATACCGGCCGTCCGTGTCCCGCCACGTCGGCTCCGCGTACTCCGGTTCCAGCAGGCCGACCTCGCCGTTCGGCATCTCGACCATCATTCCGAAGGGGCGGTGACGGACCACGACCGCCTCCACCACCGCGCCCCGCGAGTACCCGCCCGCCATCGGTCCCCCAGCCCTCGTCGGAATCCCTCGCCGTACGATCCGCGAACGCCGCGACGACCCTGGGACGGTCCCGGAAGGGAATCCTCAATCGCGACGCGCAGCAGGTGATCACCGCATCACATCGAGATCAGCACCCTCAAGGCGAGCCCAACCTCCACCCACGGTTTTCCCAACGGAACCGACCATCCGTCCCAGATCCTGCAAAACCACAGCCCACAGGCCAGACAAAGCCGAGCAAGACAGCAAAGACCCGGGCCACGCAGCCAAGATCCAAAGTCCCAGATCCTGCAAACCCAACGGTCAACACATGATCAATCGACAAGATCTTTCAAAACAGCCGGGACGGAGCACCCGAAAGTCGTGAGGAAAACCGGACAGGAAAACTCGACAGGAAACCAAGAGGCGCCGCAGGAACTGCGGCGCCGGTTCGGCTCAGGCGTCTTGGAGTTTTCCGCGTTTGGGGCGTTGCGTGGTGGTCCGTCGCGGAGCAAGTTGGCTGACACGCTGGTGGGAGAGTCCCAGGACCCGGCCCGCGTCGCGTTGGCTCATTCCGGTGTCCAGCAAGGTCGCGACGGCGTCGGCCAGCGCTCGGCTCGCCGTCCTGTCGGCTTCCTCGGCTGCCCGCCGCGCCTGATCCAGGGCGTGCAGGGCCTCGGTGGTGCCTGCCACGGACAGTTCGACGCTCACCTCGTCCGGGCTCACGTCCAACGCGGCCGCGACGGCGTCCCGGGCCATGTCGGCGGCTTCGGCGAGGGTACGTCCCTGGGTGTACACGCCACCGGCGGCGTCCTCGACACTGACGGCCCACCACACGCCGGACCGTTCGGCGGTGGCCTGGTAGACGGTGGGGGTCATGCGTTTCTAGCCTTCCTCAGGGTCTTTTGAGCGGTGATCTCGTTGATCTCGCGGTGACGCGCGACCACGAGGATTTGGCCTTTGAGTTCGTAGATGTCGTGGTTGCCGCCGTGCCGGGTCAGGACGGCTCCGAGGGCTTCCAACTCTCGGACGAGGTCGGTTCGTTTCACTCGTGGATTCTATCCACGATAGACAGATCGATTCTAATTCGACTAGAAGCCCGCTGCAAGGACGGCTCGCTCGAAGCGCCCACCGGTTCGGCGTGGCGAGTGCCGGCCGGGATCGGGGCCCATCCGGCCGAGGGCACGAGGGCCCGGTCGTCGCCGTGGCGCCGGCGCCGGCCGACGCGCCGGCCGAAGGCCCGGGCCGGCCCTTCGGCGCCGGCGGGCGGGGTGTCAGGGCATGTCGCCGGACCGGCGCAGGCATCCGTCCGGCGAGCTCGTGGGGGAAGCGGAGGAGCATCTGGTCAGGTTGCGCGGGGCGCAGACCGGGAGCACCGCGGACGCGGCCGGGCGGTACGGACGAGGAAACCCGGGTGGGGCGGGTATTCTCACGGCCCGTCCGACCCACCGGCTCCGGCAGCCGGTGTCGGCTGGCCGGTGCCATCCCTGGCTGTATGACTCCCCGGCGTGTCACTCGGTGTACGGGTTGACGATGCGGTGGGGTCGCTTGGCGATCTCCAGCAGGTTTTGCGGGAAGCGGGGGCCGGCGACGTAGTGGCGGCCCTTGGTCTGTCCCACGGCGGTCAGTACCCCTGCCTTCGTCAGCGCTTGGAGGTCGCGTGTCGCCTGTTGGGTGTTGATCGCTTCGGCCCGTTCGTAGCGGGAGCGCCGCACCCTGCCGACCATGGCGACTTCGTGGAGGGCTGTGACCTGCCGTTCGGTGATGCCGTCGGCTTCGGCGGCCTCCATGAGTTGCACCCAGCATTCGTTGGAGCGGTCGACACGGTGCCGCACTCGCTGGGCCTGCTGGTGGTAGGCGAGGAGGTTGAACTTGATCCACGGCAGTGTGTCGCGCCCGGGTGACCAGAGGGGGCCGCCGACCTCGCGGAGCACCTTGTAGTAGTCCCAGGTGTTGCCCGGCATTCCCAGCCACTCCTCGATCGAGGAGAACTCGGGGGCCAGGACGCCGCCGCGGGCGATCAGCAGGGTCTGCAGCGAGCGGGACATCCGCCCGTTGCCGTCCGACCACGGATGGATCTTCACCAGGTTCAGGTGCGCCATCGCGGCCCGGATCAGCACGTGGTCGTCGAGGTCGCCCTCGTTCAACCAGTCGACGAGCTCGCCCATCAGGCCGGGGACCAGTTCCTGATCCGGCCCCTCGTAATCCGTCTCCAACTCGTCGCCGGGGGCCGTGATCCGGATGGCGGTCTTTCGCCACTGCCCCGCCGTCTTCAGCGGATGATGATGCCCCTGCAACATCCAGTGGAGCGCGTTCAGCAGTTCCTTGCCGTACCGGAAGTCGGCGACATCGTGCAGCGACTGGATGTACGTCATGGCCTGCCGGCAGGCCAGCGTCTCCGCCTTGTTCTCGTCGCTCGCGTCGACCTCGCGTTCCCCGTCCATCAGGTCCGCGACGTCCTTGACGTCGACCCGGTAGCCCTCGATCGTGTTCGACGCCGCGATGGCGCTGGCCGTCAGGGCCTTGCACAGATCGAGCGTCCATTTCACGGGGGCCTGCCGGACGGCGTGGCGTAGCCGGTCACGCATCGCGTCGACCTGTTCCAGGACCCGCAGGTCAACCGGCTCGAGGTGGGGAATCGCATACAACATGAGGCAATGACACCAAACTCCTATCATTTCATGCTTGCGGCCTTCGGCCACGTCAACCGGGCGTGGGCGCCACCGGGTGTACGGCGCAGCGGTGGGTGGGCGTGGGGCGTCACACGGCGGCGATGCGAGACGGCGGGGTCGAAGGCACGGCGGCGGGTGGCGCCGGGCAGGGTGTCGCGAGGCCGAGACGCGGGCGGTGGGGCGGGCCCGGAAGGTGATGCGGCGGACGTCCTCGTCGAGTTCGGACTCGCGTGGGCAGGCGTTGACGGCGAGGGTCTCGCCGGCGCCCGTGCAGCGGTGGATTCAGGTCTTCGCTTCGGTTGCGATGGTGTCCCGGAGGTTCTCGCGGGCGGTGATCAGGACGCGGGTGGCAACGATCCGGGCGTCGGGCGGGGGCACGTACCGGTCGGTGTCGGTGTCCATCGGTGGGGTGGGCGGGTTCGCGGTCACGGTTGTTCCTCGGGTTCGGCCTTGTGTGTGGTGGGTGGGGGCCGGGTCGGATGCAGTGCGCGCGCAGGTGATGGTGCCAGCCGTGATCCGCAGGTGTGGGCATGGCGGGGCGGCCGGTGCGGCTGTTGTGGCGCGGCGCGGCGGACGGGCGGACACGTTCGTGGGTACTGCGGGTGTTCGCTCGGTACACGGACGGCACCGCGCTGCCGGCCGACTTCCCCGGCCGTGCCGAGGCGGGCGGTGAACGGGCGCTGCAGGCCGCGGCGGTGGTGACGGCGGCTTTGAGCGGGGCGCGGCGGGGTGGGCGGCCGGTGGTCGCGGTGGGGGCGCATGTGCGGTTCCGCGGAGCGGGATGGCAGATCGTTGCGCTGTCCGGACAATGCTTCCACCTGGTCGGCGAGAGCGGGGACGACGAGGTGGTGCCGGCCGGGCACCTGTTCGCCGATCCGGACTTCGCGGTCCGGGGTGCGGGGGTCGGGCAGCCGCGGTGGGGGTTGTTCGAGACCGCCCCGGCCGCGGCGCGGGAGAGGGCGTTGGCGTGGCAGCGGTACATCCGGGAGGTGGAATGTGGTCGTGCGGGCGGGCCCGACGGCGGTGGGGTGGTGCGGCCGGAGTACGACCCGGCGCGATTCACGTCGGCCGAGCGGGAACGGGCCACGGCCGAGGACTTGACTGCTTTGGGTTTCGGGCGGGTTTCGCGGACGACGGTGCAGCGCATGCGCGGCCGGTACCGAAGGCAAGGCCTGTGGGGTCTGGTCGACAAGCGCGCCACGCGCGGCGCGAGTGCGACCGGGCGCAGCGACGAGCGGGTGGTGGTGGCCGTGTTGGAGGCGTTGCGGCGGCAGCGGGGGCGGTCGAAGGGGACGGTGGAGGGGTTGCGGCGGTTGGCCGGGGAGATCCTGGACCGGGCGCATGGGCCGGGTGTGGTGGCCTTGCCGTCGCGGGCGACGTTCTATCGGTTGGTGAACGCTCTGGCCGATCCTGCGGAGTTGCCGGCGCGGACCGCGAGCGCGACGACGCCGCCGCCGTTCGCTCCGGTGGGTGCGTCGCGGCCGGGTGAGCAGGTCCGGGTCGACAGCACCCGCCTGGACGTGATGGCCGTTTTGGACGATGGCCGGTTGGGGCGGCCGGAGTTGACGATCGCGGTGGACGTGGCGACGCGGAGCATCGTGGCGGCGGTGCTGCGGCCGGAGGGGACCAAGGCGGTCGACGCCGCTTTGTTCGGAGATGGTGGTGCCGCATCCGATGCGGCCGCACTGGCCCGAGGCGTTGGAGTTGTCGCGGGCGAGCGTGCCCTACGAGCGGCTGGCGGCGGTGGACGGGCGGTTGGAGGGCGCGGCGGCGCGGCCGGTGATCGTGCCGGAGACGGTCGTGGTCGACCGGGGCAAGGTGTTCGTGTCCGAGGCGTTTGTGGCGGCGTGCGAGACGTTGGGGGTGAGCGTGCAGCCCGCGCCGTCCGCGAAGCTGTCGTGGAGGCGTGCGGTGCGGCGCGGTGGGCCGCCCGGTGGCGTTGTCACCGGGTGCGGGAGTTGTTTTGATGAGTTGGAGAAGCCGGCATAGGACCCACGTCGCGAGTCGGTCTGTTTGACGTCGTGCCGGGCGTTGCGGTGCAGTGGTGGTGTGGGCTCTCGCCGCACCGGGGCGAGCGGGACGCCACTTGCGCGAAGGGCCCCCGTGAACGGGTTGACGTCGGCCGAAATCCTGCGCCGATGCTATGGCGTTCCCTTTCCACCGGAGTTCTTTGTGTTGGGCGAGCCGCACGAGATGACCGAGGAGTTGTTGGTCGAGTTCTTTGCTCGGCCGTGGCAATTGGTGATCCCGCCGGCCGTGTCATGGCTCCGTACAGAGGAGGAAGAGGAACGGGTCCTGCTCGCTCGCGACCTGCTCCCCTTGGTGAAGCCGCTCGGACTCCGCCAGCGTCACGGTGGCAAAACGGTCGGCTACCGTCTGAGCCGACTCGCCGACGGCCGCACCACGGTCTTCGCCCTCCCTCGCAACGCCCGCCCCGACAGCCCCATCGAGCACGTCGGCGACTCGCTGCTGGAGTTCCTGCACGAGCACCACACCGACCACCGGGATGCGCTCCTCAAGCAGTACAACGCGCCGTCCAACTTCGGCACCGGCATGGTCGATGCCGACGAGGTGCAAGAAGTCGAAGCCCTGCTCCACCACATCGAATACCTCCAACGCCGAGCCGCCGACCACGGCATGCACGACCGACACGCAGCCGAGTGACAGCGATTCACACAGACGCCGCGCCCGACTCATCGGGTAGTCGTCGCCGAAGTCGTTGCACAACCGGGTCGCGACCGGTTTCGAGGCAATCGGTCGAGGTGGCGATCGTCATCGCCGGCGACGCGGTGGCGGATGCGGGAATCGTCGCCACCATCACTCCGGTTCCGGGGCCTGCTGTCGTTCGTACCCCCGATTGGCCAGAGGCCCGCGTCGGCCGGTGGTTGGCATGGAGCCCAGGAGCCGCCCGGGGAACCGGTGTTGGTGTCAGGTCATCCGACCCGCGCGGGGCTGTCGCGGGTCACAGCCCTACGCGTGCGGCCCACGGCCGCCGGGATGGACACGCATCGGGTGCCGCATCACGATGGGCAGTCCTCCCCGATCGCCGCCCGAGGCGGGAAATGGGAGGTCCACCACAACCCCCCGACGGCCGCCACGTGTGGATCCGCCTGCCCGACGGCGAGTCGACCGAGATCCCGTGGATCCACCGCGACCACGCCCACCACCCGTTCGACGAACGCACCCGGCAATACGTGCGTGCCACCGTCATCCCCCACACCGACACCGACATCCACGAAGCGAACCTCGCGGAAGCCTTCGACCGGCTCATGCGCCGTGCCCGCGCCGGAAGGGCCACCCGCACCGAACAACGCCTCCTCTCCCGCGGCACACCCATCCGGATTCCCCCACCGGGACACCCCCGTGCACGAAGGGCGGGGGCAGGACCTCGGCGGCACCGTCCCGGGGGCGGGCGGGGACAGCCTCGACGAACTCGACGACGGCCTCGACGAGTCACCACCGCGGGGGTGGTGCGCCGACGAAACCGACCCCGACTCCCCCGCACCGCCGTACGCCGTACACGGGGTACGGGCTCTACGACGCACACGAGGAGGCCCTGAAATGGTGACCCCCGGTGCGCGATCGAGCGACGACACGTGGGCACACATCCATGCGGACACGACGGCACGGTCCCGGCCGGTGACCACCTGGCAGGGCTGGCAGAACTTCGTCGCCGCAGCGCCCCCGGCGCCGCCCGAGCCCGGCGCACCGCTACGGAGCCGGGAGGAACGCCCGGCCTACCACTCCGTGTTCGTGACCGTCCGCACCCCGGCCATCGACACCCTCGCCACGAACATGCGCACGTTGATGATCCTGGGCCGCCACCAACGCATCACCGCCCGACCGGCGTTGATCGTCACCGGCCCCGCCGCGGCAGGGAAGACCGCTGTACTCCATGTCGGACGCGAGTGGGGAACGAAGGGCCGCCCGGGGCTCCGGGTGTGGGCCACGGATGCTCACTCGGGCTCCCCACCCCGTATGCCGTCTCCGAGCCGCCAGCGACGTATGCATGGTGCGGCGCCGTCGAGGGCTGCTGTCACTGTCACCCAGGTGCCGTCGCCGGCGCTGCAGAGGTTGATGGCGTCGGCGTCGTGGTGGGGCGCCGGGTAGTGGATGCGGGCCCGTGGCTGCAGGGTGTGCGTGTCCAGCAACATGTGCTTCGGTGCGTATTCGCTGAGCGCGATGACGTGTACACGGTCCAGGAACCAGGCCCACAGGAACGTCGCGGTCGACGATTCGACGCGGGGGTCGCGACCGGCGTCGTCGTCGGCCGGTCCGAAGTCGTGGAGTTGCACCGTGCCGAATGCGTTGCCCAGCCAGGTGCCCGCATCCGGATGCACGTCGAGCGGTACGCCGAAGCCCCGGGACGTGGTCGTGGGTCGGCCGTCCGCGTCCCAGCGTGTCCACCGGCCGTCGTTGCCCGCGCCGTCGAACGCGTCGGAACTGGCGTGCCGTCCGTCGGGGTGGATCAGCACCTTGTGCGGACCTTCGTAAAACGACGGCGATGTACCGATCACGGCCCCGTCCGGAAGCGAGATCACCTGACGCTGTGCCGTGTACGTGACGTCGCTGTCCTCGTCCCACTCATCGTCGGGTACGGGCACGAAGGCCCACAGCTCGGTTCCCCCCGGGGCGAACACCGCGCACGCGGGGACATCCTCCCCGTCGACGTTCCCCAGCGCGGGGTGGCTCGCCTCCCACACCGTGCTGCCGTCGACGCGCACGCACGCCGAACGGCGCTCGCCGGCGAACGCGGCGAACCGGCCGTCCGGACTGATGTCGTGATTGAACCAGCCCGACTCCACGAAGTACCGGGGTATGACGAACCGTTCGTCGATGGTCAGGTCGGGTGACAGGAGCAACAGCCCGCCATCGGCATCGCGAACGATCCAGCGCCCACCGTACGTCTTCTCGATCCGGCCCATCACCTCACGGGGCAATTCCGCGATCAACTCCGCGTGGGCGCAAGGCAGCGCAAGGTCGTTCGTCATGAGGTGCAGCGTAGTGTCCGAGACACAGTCAGTCGCAGCCCACCGACCACCCTTGCTCAGCCATCGTGACCATGGCTGAGTAGGCCCGGAGCGCGCTGCCGGTATTGCTCCCGGTCCGTTTCTCCGGACCTCTCGCCGAGTGAAGTAAGCCGCCGACGAGGTGCCTCCGGCTGAGGTCCTTTTCCGACGGCCTCTTCCCGAACCGGACGGGCCCGATTTCCAGGCATCCGGCTCTCCAGTGATTACTTCCGCAGTACTGCGGTGGGACGCCCTGCGTGGATGCCTTCATGGCAACGGCGGCAGATCACCAGGGCCTTGCGCCGCCGCATCGCCATCAGATGGACCCATGCGGGCCCTTCTCGGCGTCCGGGCCGGTTGAGATCAGCGAGCTTGCGGACATGGTGAACCTCAAGGCTCGTCCGCGCCTCGCACATCTCGCAGCATTCGGCGAGGAGCCCGTGGATCAGCTCGTTGCGTTTCATGCTGGCCATGACCGGCCGGATGTCAGTGAGGACGGCCGTGCGCTGCCGTTTGAGCGGTATCCCGCCGAAGCGGGTGACCAGCGGCTTCCTCCCCTTATCGCGTGGGACGGTGACCTGGATGCAACGGCGCGGTCCGTCGGGTGTCTCAATGGTGCTTTTGTACTTCCGGGACATCTTCGTAACCGTCGACCGGTGTTTCCCGGCCAGCGTCTTCAGCATTGACGTCTCCATGACCCACTGGAGGCGGCCCAGGCGGAATGAGGTGACCCGAGTTTTATAGAGTCCGTTTGCGGTTGTTTACGCGGACTGCGTGGTTTGCTCCTGGTCGGCCCGGTGTTGCTGCTCGTACTCGAGCGGTGGCATGTAGTCGAGCGCAAGCCCCGACACACGACGCCGGTGCCCACGCCCCGGGGGCCGCACCCGCGAACACCGGTCACCACGGGCGTCGGCGTCGTAGCGCGTCGCCGACGCGCACTTGTCGCCGGTGGGTTCGTCGCGGCCGGCCGGCCCGGAGCGGTCGTGCGGGTCCACCTGGCGCTGCGCGGCCGGGTCCGTGTGGCGTGCCTGCTGAAGGCTCCGTGTCTCGCGCCGTCATCGTGCGTGCGGTGCTCGCGCAGTCCGTTGTCCTGGTCTCGCTCTACGTGGCGCTGACCCAATCGCCGCCCCGGGAGGCATCGAGGTGATCGCCGTGATGGGCCAGAACCCGCCCATCCGCAGGTTTCGCATCGGCCAGATCGACGCGAAGGATTCGTCATGGACATTCACGCTCTTCCTCAACGCCACCGCCACCGAAGTGCTCGCCTGCACCGGCGTTGCCAGGTCCGCCTCCCCGACAGGTCGAGACTCCGAGGCGACGTGACGGCAGGTCTGCCTTGGTGACAACCGAGTGCCTCGGCTCACGGGCCCTGTCGCCGCGGTCGGCGTTGTCCAGGCGGTGGGTGAGGAAGCGGGCGATGCTGCGGCGGCAGAGGTGGACATGGGGACTCGCCACGAATCCACGACGGTGGACGCACAGGGGCTGGGGGCAACACACCCGAGCGTCCTCAACGAACCGCCACACCACCGACCACCATCCCCGGGATCACATGTCAGTCCGCCGCGTCGTCGCGGGTGGTGTTGTTCGTGCGGTCGGTCGGCGCGGAAGCGTCCGCTGCTTCCTCGTCGGGAGGCAGGGGACGCAGGATGCTCAGCACGATCGAGGCTGCCAGCACCAGGATGATCACGCACAGGCTGACCAGGGAGGGAATCTCCGGTACCGACTCGCTGATCACCTTGTGGGAGGCCTGCAGGACGAGCTTGACGCCGATGAACGCGAGGATGATCGACAGGCCCTTGCTGAGCAGATGGAATCGCGAGAGAAGACCCGACAGCAGGAAGTACAGGGCGCGCAGACCCAGGATCGCGAACGCGTTGGACGAGTAGACGATGAACGCGTCGTCACTCACCGCGAGCACCGCCGGTACGCTGTCGACGGCGAACACCAGGTCGGCGGCCTCGATCGCGACGAGGACCACGAACAGCGGGGTCACCACCCGCCGACCCGCCTCGCGGACGAAGAAGCGGCTGCCGGAGTACTCGTCGCGCACGGGGACGACCTTGCGCACCAGGCGAACGGCCAGGCTCTGGCCCGGGTCGAAACTGTCCTCCTCGTCCTTGAGAAGCTTCCACGCGCTGTAGAGCAGCACGGCCGCGAACACGAACAGCACGGCCGTGAATTTGCTGACGATGGCCACACCGGCCGCGAGGAACAGGCCGCGAAAGACCAGTGCGCCCAGGACGCCGAAGAACAGCACCCGATGCTGGTACTCGCGTGGCACCCGGAAGTACCCGAAGATCAACGCGAACACGAACAGGTTGTCGACGGACAGGCTCTTCTCGAGGAGCCACGCGGTCGTGTACTCCACTCCCGCCGTCGTTCCGACCTGCCAGAACACCAGCCCGCCGAAGCCCAGGGCGAGACCGACCCACAGGGCGCTCCATGACGCGGCCTCGCGGAATCCGATGACGTGGTCCTCGCGATGCGCGAACAGGTCCACCGCGAGCGAGACCACCACGATCCCAGCGAAGACGAACCACAGCCACAGAGGTACATCCATGTCGAGCCTTCCGTCGCCCACCGAACACGCGTGACGGATGACCAGCTCCATCCGCCCCATGACAGAACACCAAGAGTTTCCCCTGAAAGGGCAAAGAAGTGCCAATCAGTGGCGCGTGGGAATCTCTGGTAGGACCTTTTGAAGCTCCGTCGTCGCGGGGCGGGATGCATCAGGTGCTTGGGAGGAGCGTCGAGGCTCGTTCAGCGCCGTGCGCGGGCACGGGCATGGGTCCACCACAGCATCAGTGCGGCCAGCGCCCAACAGGCCGCGAGACGGGCCGACACGGTGGCCGTGCCCGCGCCGGACATCGACGACGGGGCGAGCAGGACGGTGAGTCCCGTGACCCCGACGATGGGGCCGGCTCCGTACCACACCACCGCCATCACCGGGCCGACCTGCGCGAACGCCGGATGGGACAGCATCCACGCGGGGGTCGGGGGGCGGTAGGCGCCGACCAGTCCCGCCGCGACCAGGACCGGCGCCGCCGCCGGCACGACCAGGAGCGCGCCCGGATGGGCGAGCACCGTCACGGGCAGCGCGAACAGGCAGCCGGCGACCACAAGGAGCAGGATCGGGACCGGCGCGTGCTCCAGGGCCACACGCGCGAACGGTCGTGGCAACCACGCGGCGCGGCGCGTGTCGTCCCCGTCCAGGCGTGCGGACTCCAGGAGCGCCGCGGCGGCGAAGTACCCCATCAGCGCGGCGGCGACCGTGAGCGGGGTCGCCGCCGTTCCCTCGGTGTGTGCCGCGACGGTCGCGGTCGCGGTCGAGAACGCCAGGAGCAGCAGCATCAGGCCCGTTCGTCGCGGTGCCGCGAGCAGGGCCACGGCGTCCCGCCAGACGACGAGCAACGCTGCCCGGCGCGGGGCGCGCAGTCGGGCGGCCCACCGCTGGGCCCGTCCCGCGCGGCGCGTGTCGGCGGCGCCTGTCGCACCGAGCCTGGCGGCGCGCAGGTCCAGTGCCCAGAGTCCTGCCAGGACTCCCGTGGACGCCCGCGTGCGCACGCGGAGTTCGGCGGTGGGGATGCCCGCGACCAGTCGGGGCACGGCCCACACGGCGGCCGATGTCGACAGGATCAGCAGCGCGAGGGCGAGCGGCCACAGCGGCACGGACCCGCCGGCGGCGGCGAGCACGGGCTGTGCCGCCCAGCCCCATGGGCCGGACCACAGCTGCGCCGTCTCCACGCCTCGCGAACGGTGACCGCGCGCGGCCGCGACGACCTGGACGATACCGAGGACTATCCCCAGCACCAGGACCGGCACGAGCCGACGCAGCCGATCGGCCACCCGTCGTGAACGCTCCACCACTGCCGCGCCGGTCACGGCGAGCGTGGCGACGCCCACCCCGAGAGCCGCGAACGCGAGGAGCCCGGCCCCGACGCCCCCCAGGCCGGCGGCGGCGATCACCAGGGCCCCGACCAGGCCCAGGAGGAGCGCCGCCGCAATCCAGACACCGGCGGACAGCGCGAACCACGGCAGGAGCACCCGGCCGCGACGCACCGAAAGCGTGAGGAGCCAGTCCACGTCCGGGCGTGGCGGCGTCACCGGGCCGCGCCAGAGCCCGTCCCAGGCGGCAAGGGCCAGGACGGTGATGGCGGCGAGGACCAGGCCGGAGGGCAGCACGGCCGCCAGTTCGTCCGCGTAGGCGGCGAGCGGCTGCCGGCGCACCTCGTGGATCGCGCCCGCCACATACACGCCATAGGTGCTGCCGAGCAGAAGCACGACGATGTACACGGCGTAGCCGAATCGGCGGGCCCTGCCCCTGCCGCGCCGCAGCCGCAACCAGGCGGTCGTCGCATCCGTGGGATCCTGCGCGAGTACCGGCGTCGAGGCGCCGACGCGGACGTCCGGTGCGGGGCCTGTCACGGATGCGTCGTCGCCGGCGGGCCGTCCGCGACCACGCGGCCGTCGTCGAGCACGAGCACGCGATCCGCCACCGAACCCGCGAGTTCCCGATGGTGGGTTGCGAAGAGCACGGTCGTGTCCCGGTCCCCCTCGGCGCGCAACCGGTTCGCGAGGCGCTCGCGTGCGGCGGGATCCAAGCGCTGTTCCGGCTCGTCAAGCACCAGCAGATCACGCGGGCGCACCCATGCCGCCGCCAACAGCATGGCCTGCGTCTGCCCGGAGGACAGGGCGCCGGGCAGCGCGTCGGCATGGCGCAGCAGACGTTGGTCGTCCAGACAGCGTTCGATCACGGCCTCGTGGTCGGCCACGGCGTGTCCCACCGCGACCAACTCCAGGTGCTGTCGCACCGTCAGATCGGGATAGCAGGTGAGCGCCTCCCCCACCACCGCGACCCGGGACCGCACACGCGGGTCGTCCTCGGTCATGAGCAGCCCGTCGAATCGGACCGTGCCGGTCGTCGGCCGATCATGTCCGCACGCGAGACGCAGCAGCGTGGACTTCCCGGACCCATTCGACCCCATCAGGGCTACGCGCTCACCCGCGACCACATGAAGATCCAGGGGTTTCAACGCCTCCCGCTCACCGAACCGACGGCTCACACCCGCTAGCGTCAGCAAACTCTTTCTTCACCCCTTGCGCGCGTTCCCTCGGCCTGCCGGCACGTCCTGATCGAAACCGTGCTCGTGAAAACCGTGTCCGAAGCCGTCTTCCTCGCCACTCTATTGGCCCGGCCCTGGCCCAACCCACGGAGTGGTCGGGCCAAGGCGACGCTCTCCCCGCGCCCCGCCCGGCGTTTCGGCCGTGTCACTCGACCGGGCCGCACGCCGGGTGCGCATCGTCGCCCGACCGGCGCGAACATCGGGCCGGGCCTCGCCCGAGTGGCCGGCGGGACAGCCGCGGCGGCCGGCCGCGCGGCGACGGTGGGTGCCGGTGGGTGCCGGGGGTGGCCGCGATTGAGGGGATTTGTGTTCCATGGGTCTGCCTCCGCTTGGCCCCCCGGGCTTGTAGTCCCCGGGACCCGTAGCGCGGTCGGGTCGATGACGACGAAGACGCCGGCACGGCAGGGGCTGTTCGTGACCGCCCCGCCGGCAAGCCGGATCGCGCCGGGCGCGGTGGCCGTCTCGGCGCGAGTCGGCACACGCGCTCGACGACGCGTGGGGCAACGAGGACGGCGGCACCCGTGACCCGCCCTCCGGTCGGCTACCCGTCGGCGCGGCGGTAGGTGTTGATCAGCACCCCGCTCGTCGAGGCTGTCGTGTCCACGAGTGCGAGCGGGCGTCGCGTCGTGCCGTCGTCGAACAGCTTCTTGCCGTCTCCCAAGAGGAGCGGGAAGACCAGCAGGCGGTACTCGTCGACGAGATCGTGTTCGATGAGAGTCCGGAGGAACTCCCCGCTGCCCAGCACCAGGAACTCGCCGTCGGCTCGGTCCTTGATGCCGATGACCTCCGCCGCGACGTCGGCCCCGAGCAGGGTGGAGTTCGCCCATTCGAGGTGGGTGAGCGTACGGGAGGCCACGTACTTGGGCATGGTGTTCATGGCCGCCACCGCGGGGTCGGTGTCGTCGGCGTACGGCCAGGTTGCCGTGAAAATCTCGTACGTTCTGCGGCCGAGGAGCAGTCCGGCCGCCCCGGCGGTGGAGTCGCTCATGAACTTCTCCACCACCGTGTCGACGTAGGGCAATATCCAGCCGCCCCGGTCGAACCCGCCATCGCGGTCCTCGTCGGATCCGAGTAGGCGGCCGCGCCGGGCTCACTGCGAGGTACCGGCCGGCAACCGGCGTTTCGGAAGTCGAGAACGTCTGCGGTTGCGGGCAGCGCGGCTGCGGGAGAGTTGTCCTGCCCGGCAGTGCGTACGCGGAGCCCTACGAGCGATGATCAGGTTAAGGAGCAGACGTCGTGAGTGATCCGACCGGGTCGGCGCGCACATACCGCCTCTTTTACGGCAGGCGGCTCGCGATGGGAATCAGGGGCGAACCAGGGGTGCTCGTAAGCACGTCAACCCCGCCGCCGGTGCCAGGGGCCGCACCGGTCACGCATCCGTTCGCCGCCGGAACGTTCCACGTGGCCGAATGCGAGGGCGAGCTCGGGGCGCTCCTGCGCGCGGCATCCGATCTCCACGCGTTCCTCGACGCTGCCCGGCGTTGCGGCTACGCAGTCGAGGCGGTCGAGGACCGCAAGGCACCGTTGGCGCCTGCCGCGGGCGGCAGCGACGCGGCATCCGAGGGCGTCGACCGGCTCATAGTGGTGGGCAGAGCGCACTTCGCTCAGCTCAGGACCGACCCGGTGTTGAACGTCGTCGAGCTGCCCGACGGGCTCGGCGTCTGCCTGGTGCACGCCGTACGCGGCGGAGGCAAGATTTACGTCGCACCCGACGAATCGGCGCTGTTCGCGGGGTCAGCGGTCGACTTCGAGACGGGCCTCGACGCGTTCCGCGACGGCGCCCGCACGCCGCTCGAGAAATTCGACACCAACGGCGGTGGCACACCAGGGTGACGCCGCTGCCCTTGCCCGCGCTCCGCCCCCTTTGACGCAGAACACGGACAGTGCTCCGTCGGAGCCGAGGTCGTCGCGATCCCGACCACCGCTCGGACAGGGGCAGCCACTTCGTCAGCCACTGAAGGAGCCCCCTCTTCGGTCAGCCGAAGGTTCTACGGCCTGTAGCCCGCACCACCGACTCTCGGCGGTCTCCGCCTCCGTCACGTGCTCACCGGACACCGATAAATCTTCGGGGATCGCACCGAACACTCACGGCCACCCGGAGGAGACTGTGGCGGAGGAGGAGAGCGGGGGCGGCCCGTCGGCGTAGGCGGCGGGACCTACCGCCACAGGCGCGCTCAGCCTGTGAGGAAGGCGCCCTCGGAGCAGGGACGGCAGACGAATACGTAGCCCAACCGGCCGCCGAGGTTCATCGCGGCCTGCCGGTCGATCCCCTCTTCCAGGTGTGGCGCGGGCACGGTGGCGCTGCCCTCGGTCGCGGGCAGCGCCGCGGCGGCGAATTCCGTCGTGCCGGAGTAGGAGGGGCACCCGGGCCGGCGGTCGTCGTCCAGGCAGGAGGGGCTGCCGCCGAGCGATCCGAGCACCGCGCGTTGCTTCCCGAACCGCTCTCCGGGCTCCCGCTTCCACCCTGAACGGGCGAGGTCGTACGTGTCGCGCGGGATATCCTCGCTGTCGTCGTCCTCCGGTTCGAGCGTCACGACCCGGGTCGTGATCGCCGACACTGCGGGCAGCAGCGTCACGCCCTCCTCACGGCCACCGGTACCGGTCCCGCGGACGGGAAAAGAAGGACCCGATTCGCCCCGGAGGTCGCGTCCCACAGCTCGCAGGCGCCCGGATCGTTCTGGCACACGAACACCGACAGGACGCCGTACTCCACCGGCAGATGCGCGAAGAACTGCATCGGCCCTCCGCAGTAGTCGCCGCACACCGGCCCGGTGAACCCCTCGGGAGCCAGCGGCACACCCCCGGTACGTGGCACGTCCGCATCGGGCGCGGCTGTGCCGTCGTGGATCATCAAAGTTGCCTGTATGGGCGAAGGCTACGGGCAGTCGGCAGCTCAGGACCCAGCGGGCACAGTGCGCCGTCGCGGATCATCCCGGCGTACCCCGAGGTAGGAACACTCCACGGGCTCGGCGACGCCGGCGGCAGTCAACGGGGCAAGGACCGTGCGATGTCGATCCTCCGTCAGTTCTCCGTGTCTGTGCACAGCCCGTGCGGCCATGGCGCAGGCGGACCTGCTCCGTCCGGCCAAGATTCTCGGCAGCAATGAATCGTCAGGGCTGTTGGCATTGGCGAATCTCGCGAAGCCCGGACATCAGGCATGTACCCTCGGCGATTTCTACCGACCGTCCAGTTGCCTGGTCGCTGCGTCGAGTGTCGGCCAAGGAGGGCCCTCTCGCAGCAGGCGCAGGAATTCTTCCCCGAATCGCCTCCCGTTCGGAAACTGGTCGCCACGCTCCCAACGCCACGCTGCGACCATCGCGAGGACGAGCTGTCGGCACTCGTCCAGCAGTCCTTGGTCAATGCTCGGATAATGCTCGCAGACCGCCTCCGCAACATGGGCGAGATCGAACTCGACCGGTCCACGGCAGTACGTCTCGAGGTCGATGAACAACGGGCCGTTCTTCGTGCCCAGCACATTGCCCGGATGCGGCTCGCCGTGGAGCGGCTGCTCCACGACGCCGCGGTCCTCGATCGCCCGGCGCAGGCTTTCCAGTCTGCTGCCGAGGAACACACGGTCCGCGTCGGCGAGTTCCGGCGAGCGATCCGGGTCGGCGACGACTTCCTCCGCCTCCGCGATCCGATCCGTGAACCGTGGGCTCGGCACATCGACCTCGCGCATGCCGGCGTGCAGCCGCTCCAGCGCCTTGGCGTAGTCGACTGCCGAGACGTGAGGTGTCACGGGTTCGTAGTAGGTCCACAACGTCACTGCGAAGCCATCGCGTGTGTACACACGCGGGTCCACCCGAGGCTCCAAGGCGCCCACAGGGCATCCGGCCTCGGCGAGCCGTCGAGCGAGGTCGACTTCCAGTTGTGCGGCCTGCCCCGCTGGAGCGACCCGGGCAAGGACGCCGCACGGCGTCAGCCGCAGCGCGAGCCTGTTCGAGTTGTGGAGAACGACTGCGTCGTCGGCCGGCAGGTCCAGCGATGCGGCAACCGATGTCGCAGCCGCGATCGCACGCGTGAGGTCGGATATCTCCACCGGCGAATCTTGGCACGGATGAGCGAGGGCGATGTCAACCAGCGTGGCCAGATGCCAACTACCGTGTCCCGGCACAACACCCCGGCCCGCCCCAACCGGAAACCACGCCCGAAAGTCGTAAGAAAATCGGACAGGAAATCCTGGGCCACTACGGTCGACAACCGACGTAATGCGATGGCCACCCTCCACGCGCTGTACCTAATGTCGGCGGCATGACACACGACCCCGACGACCCGGCCACGATGACACCCGAAATGGCCGCCCAAATCCGCACCTGGCGAGTCGACGAGGAATACACCTACCGCGCCGTCGCCCAAGCCGCGACCGACCTGTGGGGCTCCACATGGGGCAGCAACCAGATCTACGGCACGGACCTGTGCATCACCGCAGCCCAAATGCTCGGAGAAGACCCCAACACCGACCCATGGAACTGACACCCCACCAACCCGACCCCGAGCGAATGCCCCGGACCACGACACCCGCCGCGCCGGCTCCTGAACCTGCTCCCACAGGTGCCGGCTCCTGAACCTGCTCCCACAGGTGCCGGCTCCTGAACCTGCTCCCGCAGGTGCCGGCTCCTGAACCTGCTCCCGCAGGAGCCGGCACAGCCGCGCGAGGCACGGGTCAGGAGCGGTGTCGAATGCGGTCGAGGTCCGGGTCCAGGACGACGAGGTCGGGATGTTCCCGCAGTTGCAGTCCGCGCGCCCAGTCCTCGAGGTCGGCCTTGTGCGCCGCCATGTCGCCGGTGGTGTCGGTGACGATCGCGAGCAGTTCCACATCGGTGTCGCTCAGGCCGCGGTAGCGGTTCGCGGGGGCATAGCAGGAGACGGCCTCGGCAGGGAGAGTGGAGCCGGCCGCGGCAAGCCTGTCGACCAGCCACCGCCGGAACGGCGTGTCCCGGGTACGCCAAGCCGGGTCGCAATCGTCGAACTCGGTTTCGGGACCGTCGAGATCGCCGACCAGCCACCGCCGAAACGGCGAGTCCCCAGCGCTTTGGGCCGCGTCGTGGTCGTCGAACTCGGGAACGTCGAAACCGGGACCGATGCCAGCCATGGCCCAATCCTCTCCACAGCCGCGGTGGGATACGCGAGACCCACCCGAACGAGTGGAACCCGGGTCGCGGCCGACACCAGGTAACGACTCCCGGATCATACTTCGCGTATGATCCGAGGTATGACGATCAAGGAACGGGTCACGGTGACGCTTCCCGCAGACCTGCTGGCCACCGCAAAGGCCGCCGCGGCGGGGAACCTGTCCGCCTACGTCGAGCGCGCGCTACGCGCCGAGGCCCTGCGCGAGGCTGGCGAGGCGATCGAGGCCTGGCGCGGCCGACACGGCGAGGACGTCGAGGAACTCGCGGACGTGTTCGGCGAGGACATCGCGTGAGGCTCGCACGCGGCCAGATCTGGGAAGTCCCCCTGGCCACCAAGGTCAGGGCCGTCCTGATCGTCGAATCCGACGCAGCCATCCGCGCCCTGCCCGGAACACTGGTGTGCATGATGATCGACCGGACCGGAGGCGCCCCCGACACCGTCGTCACGGTACCCATCGGCGAACCCGTGGCGGGGGCAGCCGTCGCGGTCGACCTGGTCGCCCTCACCGACAAACGCATCCGCTCGGGTACCTTCCTGGGAACCGCCGACCCCGCCGTGATGACCCGCGTGTCCGCCGCACTGCGCGTCGTCCTCGAACTCACCGACTGAACCTGGGGTCGCGGCCGGCCCATCGACCCGGCGTGCAGGTACGCAGGTGAGCACCGGCCGGGCGAACGCCATAGCGCGGGAGCGCCCGCGGGAGCCGGCGACACGAAGAGAGAAACCGTGCAGCATTCCTTGCCGCTTTTCCCACCCGAGCCCGCACCGCATCCCACGCGCCGGATCGCGTCGCCCCTGCGTCCGCACCAACGCGAAGCCGTCGACGCCATCGTCCGCGCCCTGGAGAACCCCGACGCGGACATGGTCCCGGGCGGGCCGAGCGGTGGTGCCCGGGCCACCGCGGTGATGGCCTGCGGCACCGGCAAGACGCGGATCGCCGCGGCCGTGGCCGCCGCCCTCGCCCCACGCGGGCGGGTGCTCGTCCTGGTCCCCACCCTCGACCTCCTCACCCAGACCGTCACCGCCTGGCGAAACGCCGGGCGCACCGCGGGAACGCAGATCGCCGTGTGCTCGCTGGGCGGCGACCGCACCCTGGACGAAGCCGGCGTGCGATGCACCACCAGCGCACCCCGAATCGCCTTGTGGGCAGGCGTCTCGGGGCCTGTGACCGTGTACGCCACCTACCAGTCACTCGGCGCCGTCCTGACCGCCCACCAGGGCGCCTACGGCCTCGCCCTCGCCGGTTTCGACCTCGTGGTCGTCGACGAGGCCCACCGCACCAGCGGATCCGTCGGGAAGGAATGGGCCGCGGTCCACGACAACACCCGACTTCCCGCCACGCGACGGCTGTACCTCACCGCCACGCCCCGCGTGTGGGAACCACCCGCCAACAGCGCCTACAGCGAAGCCACACTGTCGGACGCCGACCCCGAACTGCCCCCCGCCCTGGCCCAGGACGAAGCGTGGGAGGACCCCGACCCCGTCGCCGGCCCAGACGATGCCGGCGGCGGCGCCCCGGACTCGGAGTGGGACGACGAGGGCGAGGACGATCGGCCGGTCCGCGTGCGGGGCGGGCGGCCCGTGCACTCGGCGCTGGAGGCCCGCGCGGTCGCGTCGATGGACGACGAGGCGATCTTCGGCCCCGTCGTCCACCGCCTCGAACTCGCCGCGGCGGCCCGCATGGGCCTGATCGCACGGCCCAGGGTGGTCGTCGTGGAGATCACCGACCCGCAGGTCCAGGAACTCGCGGCGGCCACCGGCAGCAACCTCAACCGGGGCCTCGGCCGGCGCGGCATCGACGAGGTCGAGCAGTACCGCGCCGCGCGCCTGGTCGCGTTGCAGACCGCGCTCCTGCGCGCCGCCGCCGACGACGACCTGGACACGGTCATCGCCTACCACTCCCGCACCCTGGAGGCCCAGGCCTGTGCGGCGAGCCTGCCGGACGTGGCCGCGCGCCTGCATCAGGGCGAGCCGGGGCGCCACCCCGCTCACGTGTGGGCCGACTGGTTGAGTGGCGAACACCCCACCGACCACCGGCGCGACGTCCTGACCCGGTTCGTCGAACGCGCAGACCCCCACGGCACCATCGCACCCCGCGCGATCCTCAGCAACGTGCGTGTGTTGGCCGAAGGCGTCGACCTGCGGGCCCGCGCGGTGGCCTTCATGGACCCCAAGTTCAGCATCGTGGAGATCGTCCAGGCCATCGGCCGCGCCCTGCGCCAACACCCGGGCGAGGGACGCACCGCCACGATCATCGTCCCCGTGTTCCTCGCCCCCGGCGAACGACCCGATGACATGCTCGTCTCCGACAGCTACCACCCGCTGGTGCGCACCCTGCACGCCCTCGCCGCGCACGACGCCCGCGTCCTGGACATGCTCGCCACGCCGGCCCCGAGCGGACCCAAGACCTGGGCGAGAGCGGTGACCGATACCGAGGACATCGAGGAACGGGGCGACGTCGAGCCCGGTGACGGCGACGGAAGCGACGCCGGCGGTCAGGAGGAGCGGTTCCTGGTGCGGTTCATGACCGACCGCGACCCCACCCTGCTCCGCGACTTCATCAACCTGCGCGTCATCAACCCCGAACGCCGCGACTGGCGCCGGGGATACCACGCTGCCAAACGCTGGCACACGGCCCACGGCCACCTGCGGGTGCCGCTGGAGAGCATCGACTACGACGCCGAGACCGGGACCTCGTACCCGATCGGGCAATGGATCGGGGACCAGCGGCGGGCCCGGGCGGCGGGGTCGATCACCCCGCACCGCGTCGAGCTGCTGGAGCGGTTGGGAATGGTGTGGAACACCGACGACACCGCCTTCGAGGACGGACTCGCCATAAGCCGCGCGTACTTCGCCGTCCACGGGCACCTGGCCGCGCCCAAACCCGCCGCGATCAACGGGTATCCCGTCGGGCAATTCCTCGCCAACTGCCGACGGCCGCTGGAGACACGCAAGAACCCCGAACGCTGGCGCGAACGCTGGCAACGCCTGGCCGAGATCGACCCCGACTGGAACCCCACCGGACGGCCGGATCCGGCGCAGCGGTGGTCGCTGGATTGGCAACGCATGCTCGCCGCCGTACGCCTGCACACCGAGGCCGGCGGCCGCGTCGACGACCTGGTGCCCGGACACACCGTGGGCGGCGAGGACATCGGAGCATGGCTCCGGCGGCAACGGCGCAGCGGGGCGGACCTGACGCCGGCGCAGCGGGCGGCGTTGGCGGGTGTGGGTGTCGACGTCACCGCGCGGGAGGAGCGGCCCGCGGTGTCGGCGGCAGGGGTGGTGCGGGCGGATCGGTGGGCGCTCACCCTCGCCGCGGCGGCGGCGTTTCGGGAGCGCGAGGGGCACCTCACCGTCCCCCGCAAGCACGTCGAATTCGTCGAACACGGCGGCGAGGCGCACCAGGTCAAGTTGGGGGTCGCCCTCGCGAACGCGCGACAACGACGCGCCACATACCCGCCCGAGCGACTCCAGGCGCTTTCCGCGCTCGGTATGCGGTGGGCGTGAGTTTCGGGCGTCGGGCCGGATGGGATTCGAGGTCGCCTCGGCCGTCCGAGGGTGTGGTGGTTGCGTTCGGGAGAGGTTCGCGCGCTTGGGTCGGTGCGCCCGGCTCCGGGTCCGGGCCGGGTGGCCGGTTTGTCCGCCGGAAGGGCGTGTTCGTCTCGTTCGGATGAACCGCCCGCACCGGGGGCCGGTTTGGGGCGAGGGTGGGTGGGTGCCCTTCGTGGGGTCCACACTTTTCGCCTCGTGGCGTGTGGTGCGGGCTGTGCCCCGCGACGGAGACGAGGGAATGGCTCCGGCCGCGGCAACGCGTGGCCGGAGCCATTCCTGTTCGTCGCGCGGGCACTTCGGTGGAGGGGACGACCGGTCGGTGCCCGTGGACGGGTCAGGGTGTCTCGCCGCGTCTGATTCGGTCCGCGACGGTCTCGATGTGTTGATCGAACATGCGGTTCATGGTCGCCACCAACTGCGGGCCGGATCCGGGTGGAGCAGGCCGGGGACCAGGTCGTCGAGGCCGATGTGCCGGCCGGGGGTGTTCAGGCCTTCGAAGCGCTCCGGGACGAAGGCGTCGAGGTTGCTGTCGAGGACATGGTCGACGGGTTCGAGCGCGGGGTCGGGGGGCTGTCGGGCGCGGAGTTCGAGGCGGCGATGCATCGCGCGGAGTTCCTCGTCGGAGCGGGCTGCGGGCTCTTCGCTCGTGACGGCTTTGCGGGTGTGGCCTTCGTCGTCGGTCCATTCACGGATGACCCACACGTGACCTCCCGGGATCGGGACCGGGACCGGTACTCCCCCGATCCGACAAGCAGAAGAGGGGTCGCGTCGCGGGTTGCCGGGGCCGTCGGTGCCCGCGGTCCGGGCCCGTGGGGGCGGGGGATGCAGTGAGGATGACGAGCGATGGCGATACTCGTGACGGCACTTTGCTGAAGTGGGCCGGCGCAGCTTGCCGAAGACACGTGGTGCGGATCGGGCGACGGCGTGCTGCGAGGGCCGGCTTTGATCCACTCTTCGAGGCGCGTGCGGAGGTCGTGCACGGTGATCGAGGCCAACTCCTCGATGGGCACGCCGAGGTCGTCGTGGAACGAGAAACCCGCGCGGTACCCGAGGTCGCGCTCGTGGATGTTCGCGGTCCGCATCGATGAAGCAGGGGCCCTTCGCTCCCGGCGGGTTGTGTTCGGTGCAGCGGGGCGAGCGTTCCGGTAGCCGCAGCCGGGTCGCCGACCTACTTGTGGTCGGTACAGAGGTGGGCGGTCAGGGTCGCACCAACCCACTCCTCCCAGGCGTCGGGGGACCAGCCCCGGTCGCGGACGAAGATCAGGTACAGCTCCGGGCTGAGAAGCCCGTACAGCAGGTCGGCGGCCCGCGCGGCGTCGATGTCGGGGCGGGCGTCGGGCTTGGAGGTCAGGGCCTTCGCCGCGGCGTGCTGGACGGTGTAGCGCGGGTCGGGGCCGGCGGGCCACTGCGCGGCGATCTCCGGGTCCGTGGCGGCGGCAGCCGCGATCAGCGGCACGATCGGGGCGACCCGGCCGAGGATGTCGCGCACGCCCCGTATGTGGGCGCGCAGTTGCCCGGCCGCGGTGGGCTCCGCGCACGCGCTGTGGAACCAGTCCCGGTCCATCGTGGCGACCGGCTCGGCGTCGCCCGCGATGGACGTGTCGACGACGTCCTTGAACAGCGCGCGCTTGTTGCGGAACACGAAGTACACGGTCTGGACGGCCACTCCCGCGCGATCCGCGACCTCCTGAAGGCTTGTCGCGCCGTATCCCTGCGCGACGAACAGGTCCCGCGCCGCCGCGACGATCCTCTCGCGGGTGAGCCGCGAGCGCTCGGCCCGCTTGTCGGGACGCTTGACGTCTTGTTCGTCGGATCCCTTGACCGTGTCCATGCCGGGAGTATATCTCTAGAGTTCGTCATTAGAGCTGAACTCTAGATTCTTGTAGGGGTAGTGATGAGTGAGACTCGAACGCCTGCGGAACTCGACCAAGAGGCATTGGTGCGCCGCGTGTTGGAGGACTTCTACCGGGACGGCAAGCCGCCGTGGGACAGCGGCATCACGCCGCCCGAGCTGGTGGCCCTGGTAGAGGGGCCCGGTGCGCTGATGCCGGGCCGGGTCCTCGAACTCGGCTGCGGCACCGGGACCAACGCCGTGTACCTGGCCCGGCACGGGTGGCGGGTGACGGCCGTCGACCTGGTCGACCGCGCGGTCCGGCAGGCGAGGGAGAAGGCCGACGCGGCCGGAGCGGACGTCACCGTGCTGTGCGGGGACGCCACCCGACTCGACGAGGTGGGCGTGCCCGGCCCGTACGACCTGTTCTTCGACCTGAGCTGCTACTGCGGAATACCACCGCACCGCCGCGACGCCTACGCCGCCGGCCTCACCGAGCGTGCCGCTCCCGGCGCACGACTGCTGATGTTCGGATACGGGCCCGGGGCGTTCGACGACACGTGGTCCGGCGCCACCGCCGACGAACTCACCGCCAGGTTCGCCGGGTGGGAGCTAACCGACGTGACGCCGGGTACGAACCCGGTCCCCACGTTCTGGTTCACGCTGCGCCGTGCCACCGCCGCATGAGCCCGGTCGCACCGGGCAACTTCTCGGAGCCCGTCGGCGGCGGGGCCTCGGGCGTCGCCTGATTCCGCGCGCCCTCCCGGAACCACACGCAGCGAGCGCACGGCGCCGGTGCCGACGGCGGCGTTGAAACGCCCGATCAACACGCGCTCCAGGAGGCGTAGTCGGGTGGCGTAGGTGGACGAGGCGGCGTGCAGGTCAAGGCGGCCGGTGTCGGGATCGTAGTGGCCGGCGGTCCCTTGTCGGCGTACTCGGGGCAGGCCCGGGGCCCTCGACTTCCCCTCGGCGAGGGGCCGCGGGACCACACCACCGCACGGCTCGGCGGGAGGAGCCCTGCCGAAAGCCGGATCGAACCGATCGGCCGACGCACGCCCGCCGGGCAAGCGGGCACCGGGCCCGCCGTCGCGTCTCGGGGGGCGCCCCCCGAGGCACACGGGACGGGCAGCGCCGGAGCCGGCACTCGCGGCGCCGTTGCGCTCACGTCGGGTCGAGACCGTCACAGTCGGGGCGGGTGGGCCGAAGCACGCGACGCCCGCGCTGGTCCGGTCGCGGGAGAAGCACTCGCACGCCGCCCGCACGAAGCCCCGCAACGATCACCCTGAGGCCACAGGCGCGGAGAGGCGCGGGATTCGGGCATCTTGAAAGAAGAAGCCGGCGATCACGGGATTCACCCGTCCGGCCCCGCTTCCGTCCTCGGTCACGCAAGGGTGGGCGGCCCGGCGACGCACGGGGGCGGCCGCCGGTCAGCGCCCGGCCCCGGTGGCGCCGCTGGGCGTACAGCGTGCCGGGGACGATGCTCGTGGCGGTGCTCATGGGCATCGGTGAGGAGGCCGGTCACCACCTGATGACCGGCGCCGTCCCCGCCCTCGCGAGCGTCGTGCGATGGCACCGCCGTGAGTCGGCGGCGACAATCCGGGATTGTCGCCGTCGACTCGCTCGCGACGTCGTTCCGACGGCGTTGGTGTCGAAGACGATCACGGCACTCCCTGGTCGGGCGTCCCCGTGGCTTTGTTCACGACTTCCGACAGCGATTGTTCAGCGCGTCGGGAGGCGGTCTTTCGTGAGGGAAGTCGTTGTTCCCGGGAATGGGCGGCACCGTGTCGAGGCGCCCCCAGCCGGTCATCGGGATCGAACATCGCCGGACCGCCCGTGACGTCACGCGACCGCCATCGCGGTTCTTCCCCCGATGGCGGTCGCGTCGTGTCTCAGTTCAGTCGGGTGGTGTAGGCCTCGATGGCGTCGCGCTGGTACGCGGCCAGGCCGGAAGCGATGGCCTCGTACGCGGCGCGCCACGTCTCGTTGTCGACGACGGAGCGTCCGATGGCCCGGTAGTCCTCGGCGGTGGCTGCGCGCAGTGCGGTCAGTGCCCGGTACTGGGTGTCGATTTCGGCCAGGACCGGGTCGGCGTCGGCCCGGTGGCCTGCGGTCATGAGTTCGGCCAGCCGGATCATCTGCGCGGTGCGCTCACGGTGCGCGGCGTCGGCGTCGGCCTGGCTCATCGCGTCGGCGCGTCGTGCGACCTCTTCGGCGAGTTCGGGGAAGTCGCGCATGTTCTCCTCGTAATGGGAGGGCGCCACGCCTTCGAAGAGGTTCTCCGGTCGGTTGATGGTCACGGGGTTGCCGTCCTTCCTGGACTGTTCCAGTTCGGCGATCGTGCGGGAGACGGTGGCGGCCAGTGCATCGAGGCGGTCCCGTTCCGCGAGGAGGCGCCGGTGGTGGCCCCGCAGGGCGTTCACCTCGTCGACCTCGTCCGACAGGATCCGGCCGATCTCCGGCAGCCCGACGCCCAGCGCCCGCAACACGAGGATCTGTTGCAGCCGCAGCAGCTGACGCTCCTCGTAGTAGCGGTGCCCGTTGGCCCCGATCCGGGCCGGCGGCAGCAAACCCGTCTCGTCGTAGTGACGCAGTGTCCGGGCGGTCACGCCCGACATCCGGGCCACCTCCGAGATCGGCCAGTCCATCACGACTCCCGCACATGTGTTGTCGCCGGGCCGGTTTCTCCGGCCCTGGTCACGACGGTAGGAGCTGCCGCAACGGCAACTTCAACCCCGAGACCCGAGATCCTCGCAATCGAACGCGCACGGTCCACAACCCAGCCGGAACAGCCTCCGATTGCTGCCGAAAACTCTCTCGTGAACATCCGACCCGGGCCCAGAGCCACGGTGCCTCCCGAACCGCCGTGGAAACGCTGTCGTCTCTCGTGAACAGAGCCAGTCCCCGCACATCCACCCTCCCTCGCCCTTTCGCCCGCGATTTGCGACAACGTCGTCAGATGCCGCCCGAAGGCGTGGGCCCCTGGAACCCAGGTTTCACATATGCGACCTCAACTTGAGGCGCAGCCCTGCCTGCTGCGCGCCCCGCCCTGCCCCGCCGAGGCCTGCGCCGCCGAGGCCTGCGCCGCCGAGGCCTGCGCCGCCGGAGGAAACGGGTGAGGAGACGAGCCGTTGTTCGTCGATGCCTCGGCAGGGCCTCGGGCAGGGCGAGAAAGAAGGACGTCTCCCCGCACCGAAGGATGCGAGTAGAGGTGTCGGCGTGATCGCGGCTGCGCGGACAAGGGGGTTGACCAGCCTGTTCGTCCCCGGGGGCGCGGTCGGCTCGGTGCACCCCTGGGGACACGCCCCGGTTTACCCCTAGGGTCTGTTTCAGAAGTTGATCTTGCTTCATAGCCATTCGCCGATGGCGGCGATGGTGATGGTTGCTTCGAATCGGACGGCGAGTTTGTCGTACCTCGTCGCGACGGCCCGGTTCCTCTTCAGGCGGTTGATGCCGCATTCGACCGCGTGGCGGGCCTTGTAGTCCTCGCGGTCGAACGCGGGCGGCCGGCCGCCTCTGTGGCCGCGTTGGCGGCGGTTTCGGGCCTGGTCGACCTTCTCCGGGATGTGCAGGCGATGCGGCGGCGCCGCAGGAGCGCGCGGTTGGCTCGGGAGCTGTAGGCCTTGTCGCCGCGCACCCGATCGGGTCGGGTGCGCGGCCGGCCGGGCCCGATCCGGGGAACCCGGATCCCGTTCAGGACCGCCTCGAACTGCGGCGAGTCGCCCCGCTGCCCGGCCGTGACCAGCATCGACAGGGGCTTTTGGCCCTGTTCACATGCCAGGTGGATCTTCGTCGTCAGCCCGCCCCGCGAGCGCCCGAGGGCGTGGTCGTCCGGTTCGACGGCGACACCGCCGGGCGGCTCCTTCTGGAGTGCCCCCTTTTGCGGGCGCCGGCGGCGTGTTGGTGGGCGCGGCAGATCGTGGAGTCGACGTTGACGTCCCAGGTGATCAGCCCCCGCGCGTCGGCCTCGGCCTGCAGTTGCTCCAGGATGCGCTTCCACGTGCCGTCACGCTGCCACCTGCGGAACAGGCCGTAGACCGTCTGCCACGCCCCGTACCGCTCCGGAACATCACGCCACGGAACCCCGGCCCGTGTCCGCCACCGGATCCCGTCGATCAGCTGCCGTTTCGTCCATATCGGTGGTCGTCCGGACTTGACGCCGACCGGCAACAGCGGTTCCAGGCGCGCATTGGCCATCGGTCAGATCTCCCCGTCCCACACGATGATCATGGCAGATCAAGATCAACTTCTGAAACAGACCCTAAGGACTTCGCCAAGGACGTGAGGGAGTACGTGTGGAGCGCACTCCAGATCCGGATGTGCTCGCGTCGGCGCTCGGTGAGTTCCGGCCCGGTGGTGTGCTCCCCAGCGCGGAGGATCTGCTGGCGAGGATGACCGAGATGGAGGTCGGCGCGTTCCGCGGCGACCGGAACATCACGGACCGGCTCCTCGGCACGGCGTGGTATGTACACGGGTTGGCCGCGCTCGACCCCGAGGTGCCGAGTTGAGCGATCGATCACCTTCGGCGAAGCAGCCTTCCACCACGCTTGCCGTCGTGCCGGTCGCGGCCTGCTTGGACGTGCGGCCGACCGCCGCCTCCGAAATCACGCGCCTGACCACCGGCGAGGTGGGAAAGCGGCGGTTCGCCTCCCCCGATCCGCGGCGGTGGAACTCCCGGACCGGCCTGGCGGGAGGCATCGCCAACTACAAGGTCTTCGCGGCCAGCGCCGCGTCGCTCACCGCGGCCGGCAGCGTCCTGATGGTCTTGGGCACCAAGAGGCAGGCTCGTGACACCGCGCTCGCCATCGCCGACCACCTCGACGTTCGACCCGAGGCGACCGTGTTGTCCGAGTACCTGGCGCAGACCCTCGGGTCGGAGCACCACGCCACCGCGCGGTGGCAACCAGATACGACACACTCGCCGTCCGCTATGAGGCAACCGTGCCGGTCGCGGCCATCAATGAGTGGCTATGACAACCCGCAGAGAGAGACCCTCAGGCACGATAGGTGAACCGGCCGAGGTAGTGCAGAGCGGTCCCGTGCGGGTTAGTGACCATGTTAGGGGCGAAGACACAGATCGCGGCGTCGGCCGGCTCGGTCGACTCCACTTGCGGCAGCCACTGGTCGGCGTACGAGGCCCCTCGAAGGAGTACCTCGGGGACAACCAGCCCGAGGTGACCGTCGTCCCGGGCGTGGACGGCTTCGACGCACATCGGTTCGAGCTCGGCAATCCCAGCCTCTCCCATAAAGACGGACGGCTCCGCATCCCCGTCCTCCGACCGCCCCGCGTCGACGTAGTCGCGGATGTCTTCGAACGAGGAGAACCGGCCGCGCGAGACGAAAACGTGCACCACGCCGGCTTCAGTCACTTGATCATTCTCACCCAACACTGAACCCGCCCGCAGTTCACTGTGGTCACTTCTGAAACACGCCCTAATACTCCAGCAGCACTTCGGTATATCCGCAGGTCAAGGCCTTGGAATGGTCCTCGATTGTACTCGTTCTCGGCTTGCTCTCGGGGATCGATCGCGTTTCCCGGGCCGTGATCCGTGACGTGGTCTGGTGTCTCGCGTTGGTCCGGTCATGACGGGGATCGAGGTTGTGGAGCCGTGGTCGGCCGAGTTGGAGTCGTTGCTCTCGCGGGTGGGGCACCGTTTCGGCCGGCGGGAGCCGCGGATGCGGATGCGGGACTACGTCCGGGGCCTGTTGGGCCCGGTCGGACGCAAGAACGGATGGCAGCTCGCCGAGTACGCGGGTCACACGACGCCCGACGGGATCCAACGATTGTTGGCGTCGGCGTCGTGGGACCCGGATGAACTGCGTGACGATGTGCGGGAGTTCGTTGCCGAACGGCTCGGCGAGCCCGACGGGGTGCTCATCGTCGACGACACGGGTTTCGTCAAGAAGGGCGTCACGTCCGCCGGCGTCGGACGGCAGTACACCGGCACGTCCGGAAAGATCGACAACTGCCAGATCGGCGTGTTCGTCGCCTACGCTTCCCGGAGGGGCCGGGCGTTGGTCGACCGTGAGCTCTACCTGCCCAAGTCCTGGACGGCCGACCGGGATCGGTGCGAGGCGGCGCGGATCCCCACCGGGCGAACCTTCGCGACCAAGCCCGAGATCGCCCGCGTCATGCTCGCGAGGACCCTTGGGGCCGGGATGCCGGTGGGGTGGGTCGCGGCCGACGAGGCGTTCGGAGCGGACTTCAGGTTCCGGCGCTCGTGCGAGGAACACCGTGTCGGCTACGTCGTGGCGGTGCCGAAGTCGCAGCACGTCCTCTCGGCGACCGCGTTCTGGCGGATCGACGCCCTGTTCGGCCATGCGCCTCCCGAGGCCTGGCGTCGCCTGTCGTGCGGCGACGGCGCGAAGGGCCCGCGAATGTACGACTGGGCGTGCGCGAGACAGCCTGCGGTCCCGGACTTCGACGACGAGGAACTCGGCCGTGGGCGTTGGGTGTTGGCCCGCCGAAGCCTCAGCGATCCCACCGAGATCGCGTACTACATGGCAACCGGCCCCGACGACACCCCGCTCGCCGAACTCGTCCGCGTCGCGGGCGCACGGTGGGCGATCGAGGAGTCGTTCCAAGCGGCGAAGAACGAGTGCGGCCTGGACGAGTACGAGGTTCGCCGCTACCCGGGCTGGTACCGGCACATCACATTGTCGATGCTCGCCCACGCGTTCCTCGCCGCCCTCGCGGCCGACGCGGCGGAAAAGGGGGAAACGACCCCACCCAACCCGATGTTGTCCCGTTCACCGTGGCGGAGATCCGGCGACTCCTGGCAACTCTGAACCCACCTCCGACACACCGCCTCCCCCGGCACATCCTCCACTGGTCACTCTGGCGCAGACGCCGCCAGGCCGTCGCCCGCCGCTGCCACTACCAACGCAGAATCCGCCGATACCCAGCGCCCACCGAGACATCCCGGATAGACTAGGAGCGGCTCTATATGGCACCTGACCTGTGGATATACCGAAGTGCTGCTGGAGTACTAACACCAACGCCGTTCAGTTAGGGCGGGGTGGGTGGTGTCAAGGGTCGGTCATGAGCACGTTGATGCCGATGGTGGCCTTGTAGGTGGTCCGATCGATGGTGGGTCCGCGTGCGTTGTATTTGGAGATCGCTCGTTTGACGATGCGGTCTTTGGTGCGGACCCGCCGCTCGGGCAGGAGTTGGGCCAGGACTTGCCGGCCGATGGCGCCGACCAGGTCGACGACGGTGTCGGCGATGATGCCTGCGGCCAGGACGAGTTGGTCGCGGGCGGCGGAGAGCGCGACGGTGAAACCGGCCCGGTCGGGGTCGGTGCCCGGAACGCTGTCGGTGGCATCCGTCATCGCGGTCCGCAGCACCTGGTAGGCGACCAGCAGTGCCCAGACCTCCTGCTCGACCCCGGCCGGGGTGCGGGCGCGCAGGACCCGCCCGCCCAGGATCGTGGACTTGAGTTCCGCGTAGGCCGTCTCGATCTCCCAGCGTTCGTGGTAGAGCCGGACGAGTTCGGCGGCGGGGTGCGCCGACGGATCGGTGAGGGTGGTCAGCAGCCGGTAGTGGCCGGTGCGGGTCTCCCGGGACGTGACGACGCCGATCTCGGCGTCGACGACCCGTACGGTCAGCGCGCCGATCCGGGTGAGGAACGAACCGTCGCCGCAGCGGGCCACCACCGGCAGTCTGCGACCGGACTTGCACCGCACCAGCAGGTGCGCGCCGGTGGCGGCAAAACGGTTCAACAGGTGGGCCGCGGCGAAGTTCCGGTCGCCCAGCAGCAACATCCCGGCACGCAGATCACCCGCAAGGCGGCCGGCGTACTCCAGCTCGCCGGTGGTGGCCGGACCGAACACCGCACCGATCACGGCACGGGTGCCGCAGGCCACCAGTGCCGTCAGCCGGATCTGCGGATAGCCCCCGGCCCCGCTGTTGCACCGCTGCTTGGCGAAGACGGCGAGGTTCGCCGGAGTGTCCGGCACCGGCAGCAGCGTGCCGTCGACCGCAACCAGCAGCAGCCCGCGCCACCGCGCCTGGGCGGCTGTCGTGGCCACCGGCCCGCGCAGCAGGTCGAACAACGCCTTCAACGGCGCCGCCCCCAAGCGCTGTCGGGCCTGGCGCAACGCGCTGCCGCTCGGTCGGGCGGGCGTGGGACCGGCCAGGCCGGCGCACAACCGCTCGAAGACCTGCCGGTAGCCCAGATCGGCGAACAACGCCCCGGCCAACAGCAGATACATGGTGACCCGCGCCGGCACCAGCCGGACCCGTCGCTCGACCGTCCTGGTCGCCACGAGCACGTCGTCGACCATCTCGAAGGGCACGATCCGGGTCAACTCGCCGATGTGGCCGGGTGCGAAAACCCCGGCCGCCACCTTGACCGTCCGCCTTGTGGCAGTCTGTTCCAACAGCGGAGCTCCCGTGGTGAGGATGTCTTGGAGTGACAGACCTCTTCTACGGCAGCTCCGCTGCTCTGTTTGCCGGCCTTGACAAACCCGCGCCCGCACCTAACTGAACGGCGTTGGTACTAACACGGGTGCGGGCGTGGGTGCGGCCTTCGGGCGGGGTTCGTGCCGCGGTTCCGGTCGACGTCGTTCGGGCATGGCGGACTCCTCAATGCCGGGGCGCCCCCACTGGGCACCCGGTGCGTCGGAGAGTGCACCCACCCCCTTGGCCGCCGTCTGTACGACGCTGTGACCAGCACGAACGCGCGTGCGGTCGAAACACCGACAGACATCGGACACGGGGTCCGATACATCCGTTTTTTGCCTTGGCCAGGGCGGTTCAAGACGGTTGCCCCCTTGACCACCCCGTGTTGTCCTGATTCGCCGGAACCACCGCCACCGCCACCGCACACCGGACGGCCCGGCGTGGTGGCAAGGCGCGTGAGTGCGCACCAAGAACGGTGCGGTGCGGTGCGCTGCGGACCGCGCGGTGCACTGCGGTGCGCGGTGCCGGTGCGGTGCGGTGCCGTGCGGTGCCGGTGCGGTGCGGGTACTACCAGGGGTCGGATTCGTCGGCGTCGAACCAGGCGTCGGCCGCCGACGGTGCATCGGACCGAGCCCGGCCGGGCGCACGGGTCGTCCCGGTCTCGAAGGGCGAAGGTGTGCCCGGTGTGAGCTGTGCCAGGCGCAGGCGGGGAGGTCGTGCGTTCAGTGGGAGCCACAGGGTTTCGGCCGGGGAGGTTCCCGGTGTCCACACGCCGGTGGCGATCGGCACAGCGGTGGAGGTGCGTTCGAGTGCGGCGCGGGCCTCGGTCGCACGGCGGGTGGTGGTGAAGACGAACAGCACGAGGGGGCGTTCGTGGCCGAACAGCTCGTCGACCTCCCAACCGTTCGCGGCGCGGGGATCGAGGGACAACAGGGCGGCGTAGCGGTCGATCTTGTCGACGAGGCGGGCCAGGCGTTCCGTGCCGGTGTCGTACTCAAGGGCGACGGTGGATCGGGCGTCGCCCTCCCGCCAGGTCAGGACGGCATCGGGGCGTGCCTGGTGCGAATGGATGCCGGGATCGGGCATCTCCCGTTCGCTGAGCCAGCGTTCGACCTCGGTGTCGGGGTGGGTGCGGGCGTGGGCTTCCAGGGCGGTGTGGAAACCGTTGACGCCCAAGAGGTGGCGGAGGCGGCTGGGGGATTTGAGGCCGAGTTCGCGGTCGCGGCGGGCCCGGCGGATCGCCGGCTTCGTCTCCTCTTCCGCGTCGATGGCCACCGCCGTCGGCGCCTGCGGGGGCCAGGACGAAGTGCGAGGGATACGAGCCGCGGTCCGCCCTGGGGCGGAACCGGTGCACGGCCTGCATGGCTTCGAGTTGCTGCATCCGGTGGCGGGCGGTGACCGGGCTGTCGAACGCCAACTCGGCGATCTGAGGGGTGGTCAACATGCGATGGGTGGCCAACGTGCTCAGGATCAGACGATCCCGATCGGTCAGCGTGACGTTGAGCTTTTGGATACGGGACAACGCGACTTCGTCGGCGGACATCGTGAACCTTCCTCTTCCGGAACGGGGAACAAGGCGGCGCGGCCGGGTGCGGCGGCCGGCCGGCGCAGGAGGGCGGAGCAGCGCACGGCGAGCCCTGGCACGGCGAGCGGGGGCGGGTCGAGAAGTCCCGAGGCGGGCGGGACCGGTAATGGGAGGAACAGACCGGGCCGGGCCGGGAAAGCCAGCAGAGCAGGTCGTGAGAGGTGACGATCGACCGTGGCGACGGGGCGTGGACATCAATCCGCGCGGCCGCCGCAGGATTGGAGAGAGAACACTTCTCTACAAAGAGTCCGGGACATCACCGGCCTGCACACAGGCGCCCTGGCCTGCGCAGACGTGGAGAGAACCCCGGACGATGAGAGCGTCCGCCCGAGTTGCCGACCGGATTGCCGCCCGAGTTGCCGGGGCGTGTCCGAGAACGAATCCGGTACCAGTTGGCCGCGACGCCCGGACGTGGGCGAGCCATCGCCGGAGGCGGGAATCCGGGGGCGCGGCGCAGACTCGGGCAAGACCCGACGGCGGCCCCACAGGGAACCAGGAGCGACCCGCATGCGGCGAACATCGGCGGATCGCACCCGCGATCGGCAACACACCCCGAACGCGGACGACTTCCAGTAGGCACCACCTGCCCCCGCCGGCGCAAGACCTTCATCGGGCGGTGTGCGGTGTCCTCCCCGCGCTCGCCGCGCCGCCGGATGCTCGCGCGGGGTTGGTGTCCGGCCATGCCGCGCGGCCTCGCCGCCGAGGATGCATCGAGAGTGCACGCACCTGGCGCGAAGGTGGCACGGAAGTGGCACGGCCAACTGGTAGGGCGCGACCGACGACGGCCCGGCACAGCAGCGGTGAACGGCACCACGCGGGCAGGTGCGTCGAAGGTGCGCGGGAGGTGCGCGGGAGGTTGCATGGCCGGGTGGTAGTGGGCGCGTCCGGCTTCTCGCCGTGGCGGTGCGGGTCCGGCGCGCGACTTGTGACCGGCGGTGTCGGCGTACGGCCTCGGATTCCCCAGCTGCCTACAGACCAACGTTCCCGATTCTCGGGCCGCTTCGTCTTCTCCCTTTAGCCGCTTGAGACGGAGTTCCCGGGCGGCGGGATCGTTGCGCACGTGGCGGCGCGCGTCAGTTCCGGACGGCTGAGCACGTCGGTGCTGTCGACGAACTGGTCGACGGTGCCGATCGTGGGCAGGGAACCGATCCCCGGGTCGGTGATGCGGGTCCGCAGCGCCGCGGTGAAACGCTCGGCGTGCAGAACCCGAAACGGCCTGCTGTGGTAGGGCCGTGGGGCGGGGTCGACAGGGTCGGTGAGGCCGAGCTCGTTGTGTACGGCCGCGACGGTCTCGTAGGCGCGGGCCAAGTGGTGCTCACGGGTGTGCCAGTCGGTGGCGGCGAGGACCGCGGTGAGGACCGGGGTGAGGGCGGGTGCCCGGGGAGTGCGGGCGAAGGCGCTGCCGAGCCACTTGCCGTAGGGCGGGTAGCGGCGCTCCATGAGCAGGCAGAGCCGCATCAGATCGCGCACCAGCCGGGCCGCGACGACGGCTGAGCCGAGTTCGTCGCCGACTTCGCCGCAGCGGCCGACAAAGGCCTCCTCCTGGGAGATGCGCTGCCACTGGCAGGCGAGCAGGTGGAGCCAGAGGTCGTGGGGGTACCAGGCGAGGTTGGCGCGTGCCGGTGCCAGTTGACCGAGTCCGTCGTGGAAGACGGCGCCGGCGGTGACCTCGGCGAGGAGCTGGGTGGGGGTGGCGAGCCAGTCCGCCGGGGTGACGTCCGTACGCGGGTCGAAGCCCAGTTGTGCGGTGAACCAGGCGCCCGGGTCGGTGACTTCGACGCGGTGGTGGACCGGTCCGTCGGTTGCCTGCATGACGCGGATGCCCGCGTCGCCGGTGGCGGCGAAGTGCGTCGGGTAGCCGAGGAAGGTCTTCGGCAGGCGTTCGGAAAGCAGTGCCGTGATCCTCGCGCCGTGGCGGGCGACGTCCCGCGGGTGCAGGTGGATCTGCAGGCGGGGTCCCCACTCGTGGTCGGCGGAGCGGTCGGTGTCGAACCCGAGGACTTCCGAACCGCTGCCGAGGCGGGCGGCGGAGTGCGCGATCCCGGGGGCGGCCTCGTCCAGGAGGGGCCGTACGGCTTCGAGGTAGAAGCGGAGGGAGAGTTCCAGTCCGGGAACGAAGGACGGCGTGGTCATGCCAGGGAGGGTGCCTGATCGGCGTGCGGACGGTCGAAGGCTTTTCCACGTCCGGCAGAGCCGCCGTCGACTGCGCGTACGTCCGGTCCGAACCGCCCACTGCAGCTGCAGCCGCGGCCGGGCGACATCCGTCAGCACACCAGAACCTGTCCGCGCTCATCCGTACGCGGCTGAAAACGTTCCCGTGTACGCCGACAGGCGGTGTCGTTGGGTCCGTGGTGACCACCGATTCGCCCCGCTCGCGCCTGACCGTCGTCGTTGCGGTCTGCCACCTGTGCGAGGACCAGGCCCCGGCGACGACGAACCGGCCGTGACCCTGCGACCCGTGCACGGTTCACCCCGGCCGGTACGACTGTGCGCGCGTTGCCGGAACATCCGGCCCGGCCGCGCGAGCGGCGAACTCGTCGCCCACGACTGGACCCGGGCCTTCCTCGAACGCGAGATCACCACCTCGGGCAGGGACCACAGAGCCGGCCGATGGCTGCCCCACCGCGACGAACTCCACTGCGCACAACACCTGCACGCGACCACCCGGACGCAAAGCGCCGTCGAACACGCCCTGCGCGACGCCGGACCCCACGTGAGCGCCGGCCGCCTGCTCCACGTCGTCCAACCCCCTGCCCCGACTCCCCGCATACGTCCACGACGGCGACCCCGCCCTGCGCACCCTGCGCCGATTCCTGGACATGCTCACGGCAGGCCCGGCATAGCCCGGGCGAGACCAGGCGGCCGATCGATCGACCCACTCGTCCAGGGGCGACACACCGTCCGGCGCCGGAACTCGGGCGGGAACACGGCGGGCGCAGCGGCGGAACCCCGGGAAAGGACGACCCAACGCCGTGCCCCTTACGCGCCACCTGTCCTGACCCGGCGCCGGCGAACGTCCCAACGTGATCGAGGCGGTGTGGGATGCGGACGTACGTTGCGGCGTTCGGGTCATCGCCGGCCCGTCCGGTGCTCGCGAGGACCGCACGGTGGTGGCTCGCGTGCTCGATGGGGGCTTCGAGTTCCGGAGCCGGCCGTGGCAATCGGGGTGTTGCGGGGCCGGCAACGCCCTTTGGCGACCTTCCGACGGGGAAGCTCGGGGCCGGGTTGTGAGGCCTACTGCGACGTGGATGTGGAGGGCGTTGCGGTGCGGGATCGGTTGTGTCGTGGGCGGGCGGTGGGGGTGGGGACGAGGCGGAATCTGCCGGTGGTTCGGATCAGGTACGCCACGGAGTCCTCGTGTCGGCCTGTGGGGTGGGGGCCGACGTGGCCCGGTGGGGGTGTCCACGGCATGATCTCCTTGCCGGAGGATCCCGCCGGCGGACCGGTGCGAGTGGACAAGTCGTAGTCACCGTGGTCGTGGTGGCGCGCGCGGGCCCGGCTGGGGAAGCCGTACCACCAGGTGCGATCGGTTCCCGGTGTCGGCTGACCACGCCCACAGGAGGAGCGGCGGCGCGGCGATCGCCGCGGTCGCGGCGAGGGCCCACAGCGGGGGCAGGCCGAACACCATGACGGCGAGCCAGGGCGCGGCGAGGGCAAGGGGGCGACCATGGCGAACCCGCCGCCCTCGTCGACGTATTGGTCCACGGTCATGGGGCTTTCGGTGTGCCTGCGGTATCCGGGCCGTGGGCACCACACCGCGGGGAGCACGGGGTGGCGCTTCGGACGGCGGTAGAGGTGGTGGGCAAGGTGCGCCAGGCCCTGGTTGCGCAGTTGTCTGCGCAGACTGCGGCGTTCCTGCCGCATCGAGATGCCGGGATGGCGCAACACCTTGACCGTGTCCTCGGTTCGGCCCGCGCGGTGCAGGGCCTCGACCACGTCGACCGGGGTACGCAGCGACCCCATGCTGTGCCAGGCCGACGACATGTACATGACGACGAGAGCATGGAAAGTCGAAGCCTTCGAGCCGGTGGAGCCGAGACGGCTGAAGGCCCAGCGGAGCACCTCCCGGTCGACGCGGGTACGGCCGGTGGGTTCGAGGGCTGTGTGGGCGTGGGCGGTCAGGCGGGCCCAGTTGCGGAAGTTGCCGTGGGCGGCGTGCTGGTCGGCGTAGGCGATGTCGTTCCGGTCGGCGTCGGCCCAGATGGGGTGGTAGAGCGGGATGACGTCCAGGACCTCCTCGGGGGTGAGACGGCTGATGCGCTGCCAGATGAAGATCCGGGAGGACAGCATCGGCTCCTTGCGCAGGGTCCGGTGGCAGCCTTCTCTTCCCACGAAGACGATCGCGACCCGGGTGTACGGGTCATCCCAGATGTAGCGGACGTATTCCAGTTGGTCGCTGGAGAGCCACTGTGCCTCGTCGAGGACGAGGGTGCGGGGGCGGGCGGCGAGTTCGGTCTTGAGGAGGTGGTCGAACTCGCCGGCGTAGCGCGGGGGCCGGCCCGGCAGCCCGAGGCTGGTGAACAGCTCGTGGCGCACCGCGCGGGTGGTGGGACGGGCGTGGAAGGTGATGCGGTGGATGTCCTGGTCGGGTTCGAGTTCGCGCAGACAGCTGGTGACCGCCACGGTCTTGCCGAAGCCGGCGCCGCCGTGGATGCACGTCATCGCGCGGGCGGCGATCGTGTCGGCCAGGTTCTCCCGCACGGTGAGCAACGCGCGGGTGGCCACCAGACGTGCGTCGGGGAGAGCGACGTACTGGTCGGTGGGGGCGGGTGGCAGGCGAGGGGTCATGGGGTGTCCTCTCGGGCGGGGGTGGGTGCCGGGTCGCGGGTGCGGGCTTTGAGCGTGTCAGGGGTGGCCCAGTCGGCCGGTGGCGGTGCGGGCGGGATCAGGTCGGGCAGCGCCAGCTCGGCGAGGTCGCCGTCGTGGTGGCGGGCCAGTTCCCGGGCGGCCTCGCCGGCGGTGACGGCGTCCAGGCGGCGGGGGTTGGTGGGGGTCGTGGCGGGGGCGAAGCGGTCCCGGCGCAGTTGCTCGGCGGCTTTGGCCTCGGCGCGCAGGCGACGGGCGCGGGCCGCGCGGGCGCGGCGCAGTGCGGTGCGTTGTTCGTCGGTGGCCTGGTCGGCGAGGTGTGCGGTGCCCAGGCGGCGGCCGTGGAGGGTGCAGACCTCGATCTCGTGGGTGTGGTGGGGCGTGAACCGCACCCTGACCTCGCGGCCGGCCTGCCCGGTCATCCAGTCGGCGATGTAGTCGCGGTTGCGGAAGCACACACCGTGGCTGGTGATCGTTCGAGTGCGGCCGTCGTCTTCGAGGGTGAAGGACCATACGTCCGCCGCGGGGATGTCGTTGAGCGGGGTCGGGTCGGCCTGCCATGCCTGTAGTGGGGTGGCGCCGTTCAGGGCGGCGGGGCGGTGCTCGGTGTTCCACCACGTCGCCCAGGCCGGGAGTTCGGCGGTGAAGTCGCGGAAGGACTGCGCGGGGCCTGTGGGTGTGCGGTCGGGTCGTCGGCGGGGTTGTTTGGGGGTGTGGCCGGGCAGTGCGGCGAACAGCATCGTCTCCACGCAGTGGGTGAGGTTCTCGATGCCGCCCTTCAGGTGGGGGCTGTAGGGCGGCAGGACGGTGATGTCGGCGTCCAGGGCGGTGAGCGCGGTGGTCACGGTGCGGGAGAGGAAGTCCCTGCCGCGGTCGAACCGCACGTGCTCGGGCAGCCCGCCGAACGGGCCGTAGGGGTCGGTGCGCACGATCGCGGAGCGCAACGCGGCCAGGACCGAGGCCCGCGTCGGGTAGCCGGGGGTGACGGTGACGCCGGTGATCGCCTTGGTCGCGCAATCGATGAACCACGTGACATACGGGTGGACGAGGTCGCCGTCGGCGTCCACACGCAGCGGGGCCTGGACGTGGTCGGCTTCCCAGGTGTGGTTGCGCCAGGTCCGGGGACGCTTGGCGAACACGTCCAACGCGCGGGCGGCTTCGGGACCCTTGCGGTAGCCGACCCGCTCCCCCGCCGTCAGATCCCGGCGCAGTGCGCGCAGGAACGTCGACAACGACGGCACCGGATCCAGCAACGGCGCGGCGGCCTGCGGCGCGCCGCCCGGGAGCAGCGCGCCGCCCGGCCTGGCGCCCGTACGGGCGCGGGTGACGAGCTCACGGTGGACCGCAGAGGCGTTGCCGCGCCAGTACGCCAGCAACACCCGGATGTCCGGGGTGATCTCGAACCGGTCGTCGCCGCGGGCACCCGGGTGCGCGGGCGTGGTGGTGGCATCGGCCAGCCATCGCCACACCGTGCGCTCCGACACTCCCAGACATTGCGCCGTCGTACGGACGTGACCGGTGGTGAGTTCACGCCGGGAACGCAAGCCCAGGAGGCTTCTCACGGCCGGCGCCCGCAATGCCGTCCGCGAAATGGCGTCGAGTTCCGGTGAGGCGACAGGGACGAGACGGGTCTCGTCGGCCTGCCGGTGCGTGTCGTCCGGGCCCACGGTTCGTCCTTCGATCGCGGTTGGCCGTACGGGGGGCGGTATGTCGTCACAAGGGCAGGCCCGGGCGGGAGCAGGCCCAGGCCAGGAGGGCGCGGTCCACGTTCTTGCCCGAGTCGCGGTGACGAACGGGATACAGGTGGGACGTGATCTTCGCCCAGGCACGGAAGTTCCCCCGCGCGCACGTCTGGTCCGCATGGGCCACATCCTCGTCGGCCACGGCATCCCACAGCGGGTGGAACAGGCGCAGCACGCCCGGGACTTGAGACGCGTCCAGACGCGGCACCTGTTGCCGGGTCAAGACGCGGGAAGCCAGCGCGGGAGCCCGGGCGAGGGTGCGCTCGGCGCCGGCTCCACACAACACCAACGACGTCCGGGTGGTGGATGCGTCGACCAGCAGGCGCAGATAGTCCAGCTCGGGAGCGGCGATACGCTGGACGTCGTCGACGACCAGGACGCCCGGCTCCTTCAGCGCCTCGATGAGCACGCGGTCGGCCGCGTCGGTGCGGTTCGTCAAGTGGGCGGCCGGCAAGCCGAACGCCGTGAGCAACGCGGCGCGCAACTGGGGCAGCGCGGGTTTGACCGCCACCTGCGCGCGATGAACCGGGACCCGCCTGGGCAGCAGACGCAACGCTTGGTGAACGACGACCATCTTGCCGTGGCCGGGGTCGCCGTAGACGCAGGCGATCCCGCGGGCGGCGACGGTATGGGTGAGTGCTTCGGCGACCTGGCCGAGTTGGCGTGTCGACACCAGGTGCGCGCCGGGCGCGTACAGCCGCACACCATCATCGATGGGTGCCGGCCCCGCGTTCGGATCGGTCCCCCGAACGGCTTCCACAGCCGGAATCGGCGGCGTGGCCCGGCCCCGTTCGTCCACCGTTCCCGGCAGGGCCAGGTCAACGCGCGGTCGTAGCCGTCCGCGGCCGACCCGTGGATCGGACGCGCGATCCGAAGCACACGTCCCGAGCGGAGATCACGACGTACCGCGTGATGAAGCGTCGTCAACGACACGACCCGGGGCGGCTGCGAGGGGGTTTCGCCTTCGGTGTTCCTGTCGGCTCGGGCGCACATCCAGCGTTGCAAGGCCTTCACGTTCCCGCCCAGGTCCGCCAGACACGCCCAGAGGGCATCGTCCAACGTGAACCGGTCACGTCCCGGCGGGTCCGCGTGGCCCGAGGCGCGCGCTGCCGCCAACCAGCGCCACACCGTGCGCTCCGACACCCCCACCGCCTCGGCGGCTACCGCCACGTGCGCGCGGGTGACACCACCGGCCTCGCTCACGGCCAGCAGACGCCGCACCACCAACGGCCGCATCACCACGGCCGCATCCGAAAAACCGGCAGCAGGATGTACCGATATCGAAGACCGATCCCTCGCCATGAGAGAAGCACACCGGTGCCCCCGGATCCCGGACACAGGAATGGGCAACTCCATGACAGAACAACCCGCTTGTGTTGAGCACCCGACGTCAGTCGATGGTCACCCCCGTGACAGTCGAAACGATCACGGTCATCCACACCCCGACCAGCACACAAACACCCACACCACACCCCCACTCGACTGACGACCAACCACCGCCACCACGACGCACACTCACAGGTGGCGAAGCACCGTCCCCAGCACGCGCTCCGCCGGAAAGTAGCCGGCTTGCCGGGAGTCGAAGCTGATCTCCTCGTTGTCGCCCAGCAGGACCAAACTGCTGGCGGGGACCCGGGTTTCGAGCACTCCAGCCAAGGCGGGGAACCGGTCGCGCGGTACGGGGTCGCCCGGTGCGGCCGCCACACGCTTGATCAACCACTGCCGCCCTGTGATGGCGGGCGCCCGTGCAGTGCGCCCCACGGGCGGGCCGTACCAGGCGGAGCCGGGAACCATCCCGGTACCGGGGTGTTCCATCACGATCACCTGCCCCGGCGATGGGGCCAGGTCACGACGTACGAGGACCCGGTCACCATCGCGGTACGCCGGTTCCATGCTCGCCCCACGCACGGTTACCACGACCAGCCTGCGCGCCTGCAGTACCGAGACGACCAGGCCCGCCAGCCCCAGAAGCGCTGCCGGTGCTCCGCAAAGCAGCGCGACCCTGGTGACTCCGGCGACTCGCAGCGTCCCGTCGCGCGGTCGCGCGGGGATCATCGGTTTCCTCCAGTGAAGACTGATTCGGCTTCCGAGTCGTCCTGGTAGCCGGTTGCCTGAAGCGTGAACAATCGGGCATACTCCCCACCGGTTGCCATGAGAGCGGCGTGGTCGCCCCGCTCGGCTACACATCCCTCGGAGAGCACGACAATAAGGTCGGCCTCGCGCACGGCGCCGAGTCGGTGCGAGATCAGCAGGCTGGTCCGCCCCGTGCGGTGCCGCCGCAGCTCGGCGTGGATCTCGTGCTCGGCCTCGGCGTCGAGTCCGGCGGAGGGTTCGTCGAGGATCATCAGGTCTCGTTTGCCCTGCTCGTCCCGCAGGAAAGCCCGAGCCAGGGCGAGCCGTTGCCATTGGCCGCCCGACAGCATCACGCCGGTGGCCGGATTGTCCTTGTCGGATTCCATGAAGAACATGCGAGACAGCAGCGTGTCGTAGCCGTGGGGCAGGCCTGCGAGCTTGTGGTGGATGCCCGCCCGTTTCGCTGCGGCCTGAATCGGCACACGGTCGTCGGGGAGGGAGTCCGGATTGTCGGAGGAACCCAGACCGCCCAGGGCTATGTTGTCCGCCGCCGTCAGGTCGTATTCCATGTAGTCCTGGAACACCGCGCCGATCCTCCGCCGCAGTTCGACCGGATCGGTGTCGCGCAAGTCCACGCCGTCCCACAGAATCGCCCCCCGGGTGGGGTCATAGAACCGGCACAGGAGCTTGACCAGTGTGGACTTACCGGCGCCATTCAGCCCGACCAGTGCCACCGCTTGGTCGTGGGGTATGCGCAGGCTGACGCCGCGCAACACCCAGGGATGCTCCTCCGAGTAGCGGAACCACACGTCACGCAGCTCGATCGCGTCGCGCAGCTCAGGCAGCGCGCGAGGTGCGGCGGGCACCGGCAGCTCCGGACCGGCCGTGGTGACCGTCGCGTAGTGTCGGAACATCAGCACCGCCTGGTGAGAGCGGGCCACCTCGCCGGCGAGTGCGGCGAGCGCGCCCTGCACTCCGCCGACCGCTGCCACGAACATGGTGATGCCTCCCACGGATAACGCCCCGGTCCGCGCCGCGCCAACTGCCCACAGCAGCCCACCGCCGGACACCAGGGCGGCGAGTACTCCCAACCCGGCCTGGACGACGACCTCGCGCCTGTCCATGGCCCGCTTCGCGGCGTTGGCCGTACGGCGCTCGGTCAGCATGCGGTGCCGCAGAAAGGCACCGGCGCCGAACAGCCGTACCTCCTTGGCCGCTTCCACACTGGACAGCAACTGGCCGTAGAAGAGTTCTCGCCGCTCGACGGGACCGACATCCCAGAACATCCGTGCCCGCCTCCGCGACAGCGCAATTTCCGCAAGCAGAGTCGGCACTCCCGAGGCGAGCACCAGCACGGTCATCATCGGGCTGAGCAGAATCAACGAGCCGAGGAAACCGGTGACGGTGAGGGCCGCCCGGGTCATGCCGAGGACCCCGTCCACCACCAGAGTGGGGGCCGTCCCGCCGGATTGCTGGGCCAACCGCAGCCGGTCGAGGAAACGCGGGTCCTCGAACCGGCTCAGTCCGACGAAACCCTCCACAGCGGTGAACAACCGGTCCTGGGCGACCATCCCCACCTCCCGGTCGATCCCCGCCCGCAGATACCGGGTCACCTGTGGAGCTACCGCGGTGACCAGTCCGGCCAGGGCGAGTCCCACTCCCAGCCCGGTCAGGGCCCCGACGTCGGCACCTGCGGCAAGGCGGTCCAGCACCAGCTTGGTCAGCCAGGCGACCACCACCGGAAGCAGACCCACGATCAGTGCCAGCGCCGCGTACAGCGCGAGTGTGCCGGGAGCTGCCCGGACGGCGAGCGAAAACGCGGCGACCGCCTGCCGCCCCGCGCCGGACCGCTTCTGCGGCTGCTGTTCGGTCACGAGGGCGGTCATGCGATGGCGAGATGGCCCAGCCGGACCTCGTCCTCTGTGACGACCAGCCGCCCGGCGCCGTCCCGGGCGACCATGAGCAAGGTCGGGTACGCCTTGGCCTGGAACGCGGCACTCAGCGCCCCGTCGTACTCCTCGACGATCACGCGCGCCACCGGAGTGAGCTCGGCGACGAGCGCGGCGGACGCTTCAGTGTCGCCGACCACCGTTGCCAGCACCCGGTCGCGCCCACCGGGCAGCGTCGCCGCGAAGTCCAGGAACTTCGGCAGCTTCTCCTTGCAGGGCTTACAGGTGGGCGAGAAGAAGGCCACCAGTGTCTCACCGACCAGGAGGTCACGGGCGAGTTGTTCACCGTCCACCGTGGAGGCCGTGAAATCACCGACCTCCTCCCCCACCGTGATCGAGGCCCGGCCGTTGCCCGCACCGCCCACGTTGGCCAGCATCTCCGTGTGCTCACGCAGCCGCTTGATCACTCCTACCGTCAGGATCAGGTTGAGCAGGCACAGCGAACCCACGAGCGTCAGGGCCGCGATCAACAAGGGCATCGTGAATCTCCTTCTGGGTCATGGACGTCTCCGGGCAGCGCCCGGGCCGTCGCCGAGGGGCTCGAACAGTTCGAGGATGTCGTCGAACAGCGCAACCACCGCGCCCAACAGCAGGCCGGCGAGTATGGCCACCACAAGTGCGCCGGGGTCCGAAGACGTATTCGTCGCCGGTACGGTGACCGCACCGAGGCACGCGACGGCCGCGAGGACGACGTTACGCACGATGTGCCGGGCACCGAGTGGGGTCGTTGAGGCGCCGAAGCACCGGCACGGTGGACGGATGCCCCGACGGGCCGTGAGGGCGATCGCCGTCGCGAACATCACCAGCAACCCTGCCGCAACCAGAAATCCGGTCGCAGCGACCGTCGTCGAACCCAGCAACAGCAGCAACCACACGGCGTATTCGGCGACAACCACGAGCAGTGCCACCGGTCGGCATGCCTTCGCCGGCAGCAGTTCCAGACCACGCAGCGAAGCTACGAACGCGCCGAACGCGCCTCTCCCCGCCGTCTTGCCGACGGACGAGGCAAGGAACACCACTGCGATCAGGGAGCGGATCCCGAGCTCCAGATAGTGCACCGCACACCTTCCGTGTCGTCTTCCGTGTCGTCGTCCCACGGCTTGGGAGAGGGGGACCAGGGGCTCCGAGACCCAACCCGGTGCCCCTGGTCCTACGCCTGCGTTGACGTGCGCCGCTGCCCCCGTCGAGGGCGAATGCTCAGCAGTCGCAGATGTAGAGGTTGGGAGCGCTGTCGCAGCGTGTGCAGGAGGCGTGGTAGCCGCACTGGTTCTGGCACTGGTAGCAGGCCGGCCAGCTCCAGCACCGGCGTACTGCTGCCGCCGCGTCGACCTTGGGGGCGAATCGTTCGAGGAGGCTGTCCCCCATCGATTCAAGCTTCTTGAACACGTCCGTACTCCTTCGCTTGATTCGTTCCGGGCCGGAAGCGCCCGCAGCACGAGACTCGCGCGAGCTGGCCGGTGACGTCTTGTAATTAACCGCACTCTCGTCAGACGGAGGTTGCGGTCCGGACAGAGGCAGGCATCGGCACGCCTGGGGCCTGCCCCTTGCCGCGGTCCGCGGACCAGGGGCCCGGACTGCCGGATACCCGGCAGGCAATAAAGCGACCTGGAGCATGACCGGTCATCGCCTTGCAGTCATGGCCGAAGTGGGCCTGATCGTGGTAGCCCGCCAGCGTCGCCACTTCGGCCGAGGGAAGCCCGCTGTCGAGAAGTTGGAGTGCGCGTTGAAGCCGAAAGACGCGAGCGATGGCTTTGGGAGTGAGGCCGATCTGTTCCCGAAATCGTTTCTCCAGCTGTCGCTGCGACCATCCCACCCTTCGGGCGAGTGCCGGGATGGGAACGGCGCCGGCCCTATGGGCGAGTTCCTGCCAGGCCCAGGCCACGCGCGTCGAGGACGCAGGGCCACTCCGGGCCCATTCGGTGAGCACGACGTCGAGCAGAGCGAAGCGTTCGTTCCAGTCCACCGCGGTCGCGAGCGCCTCAGTGAGGTCGTCGGCGCGGGGGCCGAGCAATGCGCGAGGCTCGATGGCCACGTTCGCCAACTGCTGCAGGGTTGTACCGAAGATCGTGAGAGCGGCCCAGGGGGCGAAGGTCACCTCCACTTCGGACCAGCAGCCATTGTCCTCCTCGCCCGTCCTGCTGGTCTTCGGGCCGCCGATCGGGGAGGTCGAGGCGTTCGCGTCCACCGGCCCCGAAGGTAACTGCGACGGGGTGAGTTGCAGTTTCTCGTCGAAGGGGATCACCAGGGCCACCGCCATACCTACGGGCACTTCCTTGGCCCTGTGCAGTCGGTCCGGGCCGAGCCGGAACCCCCGATAGCAGCTCACACCTGGGCGCAGCCTGGGATGAGGTGAGGCGGATGCCACTTGCCATGTCCCGTCAGTGCATGCCGAATTGCGCACGATCGGTCCTCTCGGCCGGAGATGGATGGCGCGAACGCGCCAGGAGGGTGTCGCTGCCGGGCGCCGGCGGCCGGCGCCAATCCGGAGTCGTGGGTGCAGAGCAGGAGTTCCAGGGTTGCCACGAGGAAGATGTCTCGAGGCGGTCAGCCGGGGGCTACGGAAGGGCTGCTGCGGCGCAGGCCGCTCCGGCGACGAACGGCATCACGAACGTGGATGTGAGTGCGACACCACGTGCCGCGATCGCGCTTACGGTGCCCACCGTTCCCACGGAACAGGCAGCCGCCCTCGCGTAGTACACGGTGTAGCCGGCTGCGCTGAGGACGTCTGCGCATTCGCCAAAGCCAAGGGTCCCGACGCGACCGTCGGTCTGTTGCACCCGAGTCGTCGCCGCAGTGCTTTGCGACTCGGCTTGCGCCGGTGGAGCCACGAAGGCAAGCGCGACCGTGGCCGCGACTCCGGCGAGCGTGCCGGCGAGAATCCTTCGACAGGCTTCCATGTTCTCTCCATCCGTTCGGCGCGAATGGGTCCGGTCCCGTGGTCGGGCCGACCCGTTGGCGTCGCTCAGACTGGCAAGCGGGCCGGCCGGGAACAGTTCCGGGCCTGTTCGAAACATGTTCGGGACGTGTCCCGAACTTGACGGACTTCTTGCACGCCGCGGCCGAGGAGACGGACTCCTCGGCGGTGGCGGTCGAGCCGGCCGGCAGAGCGTTGCCCGTCAGGCCTGCCAGCGCCATCCGCGCCAAGAACGGTCTTTGTGATGACACGCATCGGTCTCTCCGTTTTCGTGTGGGTGGGCGTTGACCGGGCCGCGCCTGCTCGCCGCGTCCGCGCGCCCACCCCCGTGGGGTACGCGGTCGGGGGATGCGAGGACGATGTGTGGTGGATCGCGCCGTCCGGCTCGCACCACCGAGCTTGCCGGCCATTCCGGAGCCGGATCGGCGAAGTCCGTCCCGTTGGAACACCGTGGGACGCTCGGGGCGCTGACCTGCGGGGACGTCCGGCGGAACGCGGCAGCGCCGGGACGTCCGTACCGATGCGGGGTCGTGCGCTGGAATCGGCGCGGCGTCTCGGCCGGGCCCGTAGCGTGTGCAGACGGTGTGCCACCGGAGAACAAGAGGGTGAAGACCTTGGGGATCCTTGACGCCGTACGGGGTGGAGCATGTCGCGTTGGCAGGCATTACCGGATTCGCTGGACCGGAGGGTTCGGCAACTCGTGGTGCAGTTACGGAGTTTGAAGGACCGCAGCGGGCTGAGCCTGGTCTCGCTCGCGGCCAGGACCGGATACAGCCGCTCGTCGTGGGAGCGCTGCCTCAACGGCAGGGCGCTGCCGCCGCGGCACGTGGTGGAGGAGCTGGCGCGGATCGTGGGCGCGGATCCGGTCCGGCTGCTGGTGCTGCACGAGGTGGCCGAGGAGGCCTGGCGGCAGTCGACGGCGCCGACCGCGGCGACCGTCGTGCGGGACGAAGCCGCGCCGGGAGCACGTGGCGGGGCCGCGGCCGAAGGGCCCGGTCCGGCCGAGGATTTCGGTACGGCAGGGCACTCCGGTGCGGTCGAGGGCTCCGCGCCGGCGCCGGATCGCGCGCCGGCGGCGGAGCGAGCCGGCGCCTCGGAGGAGCCCGCCGCCTCGGAGGACTCGCCCGGCACGGCCCGACCGTCGGGCGTACGCCGGCCCGTCGTCCTCGCCGCCGTCGTGATCGCCGCGCTCGTGGGGGTGGGCGTCGGCATGCTGATCGGCCAGCCCCGGGGCGACGACGACGGACGCCGCAGGGACACAACGGGGGTGGGGACCCTGGGCCCGCGCCCGACCGACGGTCCTCCGACCACCGCCGGAGGGCCCGGCCGCTACCGCTTCCAGCCGGGCAAGTCCTACCCCTGCGAGGTTCGTAGGGCCGACGCGGTGGACGGGGGGCTGTCCGCCGGATACAGCGCCACCCGGACCGTCGAGCTCGCCGGACCGGGCTGGGACGTGGTGGAGGCCCAGTGCCTGCTGGACCATCACCGGATGGATCCGGGCATCGTCGACGGGGTGTACGGGCAACAGACCATCGCGGCCGTGATGCGCATGCAGAAGGAGGCCGGATTGCCGGCGGACGGCATCGTGGGCCCCCACACCTGGCAGGTGCTGCGCGGATGAGCGCTCCCGCGCCGGAGTGCGCGGCACTGGCCGAAGGGCTCCGCGAGCTGAGGGCGCGTACGGGCCTGAGCCTGGCCGCGCTGGCCGAACGCACCGCGTACAGCAAGTCGTCGTGGGAACGCTGTCTCAACGGCAAGACGCCGGTACCCCGCCACGCCGTCGAGGCATTGTGCGCGATCGCGGGCGAGCCCACCGGACGACTGCTCGCGCTGTGGGAACTGGCGGACGCCGAATGGAGTGGACGCGCCCGCCAGGCCCGCCCCGCCGGCCCACCCGCACCCGCGCCGTCGCCCCCGTCACTGCCCACGCCCGCATCGGCCCCCACCGTCGCCACTGGCAACACGGGCGTGCAACGACGGCCTCGGCACGGGTGGTTGTTCGTCCTCGTCGTCACCGGCGTGGCCGCGGCGACCATCGCCTCGATCCCGGTGCTGACGGCCCTGCGGAGCCACGACGCGGGACCGCCGCCGATCCTGCGCTCCCCCGTACTGGACCCCGCTCCCGGATGCCGTGCGGATACGTGTGACGGGAGGGACCCCGACGAGATGTCCTGCGGGCTGCCCGGCCGGGACGACTCGCTCGGAGCACAGCACCACACCGCGACCGGTACACGCGTGGAGGTCCGCTACAGCTCGGTATGTGCCGCCGCGTGGGGCCGGATCTGGCACTCGAAGGTCGGGGACACGATCGAGATCTCTGCCCTCGGCACCCGTCCGCAGCGATTCGTCGTCACCCACACCACCGACACCGACGCCTACCGCTTCACCCCGATGATCGGCGCCCCGGCCCGGACCGGACTACGACTGTGCTTCATTCCGGCGGGGGGTACGAGCAGGGAGTGCTTCGACATCTGAGGACACACCCGCGAAGGCGGTTGTCGTATCCCTGTGGTGGGTGATGGCGGACCGTCGGTGAGGAGGGACCGGGACGATGGGTGAGCGCACGGCGTGGCGGCCATTTCTGGAGCGGTGGAGCGAGGAGTGGGTCGCGGGGCACGATCCGGAGCGGGACGGGCCGCTCGCGGAGGACGAAGAACCCCTCGCGTGACCTGCGAAAACGCTAACTACTCGGCCTTGGCCAAGGTCCTGGAACAAGCCGCGCCGCACCCGGGCGCTCCCGCAGGATCAAAACGCCCCCCGACGTGCCCAACCCTCCCCTGACAGGGCACATGCTCGAAGCCGCCGCCACCGCACCGTCCGTGTGCCCCCTGGCTCGTCTTACGCAAAGGTCGCCCGACTGCGGGCGTTGCTCGTGTACGACCTCGAACGCACCGACACTGCCTCACGGATCGCGGGTGGGTCGAGGCATGTTCCCCACGTGTGGGGCGCGGCGGGTGTCGGATACCGGCTCTACGGTGTGTGCATGAGTGCCTGGGACGGTATCGCGTGGTTGCGTGAGGCCCGCGAGTTCGGATCGGACTACTGCGTGACGTTCGCCCGGGGGCTGGAGCCCCTGGAGTTGCTGACCCGGATGGGCTGCGACCCCGGCACGGCCGCGCCGATGGGGCTCGTCGACGCCACCGAGACGTACTTCGACACCGGGGTGGAGACCATCCGGGCCGGCACCTCGCGCGGGTGGGCGTACGCCGTGGAAACCACCGGAAACCGCGGATTCGAGGAGGGTGTCCTGGCCGCGGTCTCCACCGGCACCGAGGCGGTCCTGGTATACAGCGACTGCAACCCCGTCGCGTACCTGCTCCACGCCCAGAACGGCGCGATCGTGTGCGGCTTCGAGGAAGACGCTCCCGAGGACCGCATCGGCACGGACCCCGACCGGCTCCTCCCCCACATGATCGCCGCCGGACTCCTCACCCCGCACGGCACGACACCCGACGACGACGCCCCGACGCGGGGTTGCGAACTGCGCATGGCGGAGTCCGTGTTCGGCCTCGACCTCCCCCACGACACGGTCGTCCACGGCACTCCTCGCGGCCGGACTGCGGGAAGGACTCTCCGCACCACTGCCCGTCGACACCTCGCCACCACAACCGATCCCCGACACAGGACCCATCACCCTGACGGCCACGGCCGTCGCCGAACCACCCGGCGAGTAGACGACAGTAAGGAATTCCGCTCCTTCCCGCCTCCCACGATGCCGACACACCGACGCGGACCGCCCGCGAAGCGCCCGATCGCCGCACCCGCCACCAAGCCGTCTTGGATCCGGACCGTGCCCAGGGGGAGCGGCCGGGGTGGGGGTATCGGTTGGAGGGACGTTACGAACATGTCCCCATCGAGCTGACCCGTCTGGGATACGTACCGCCCCGCACGTTGGAGACCGGCCGGGGACGGGCCACCCGCCGAAGGCGATCGTACTGGCCGCGGACCACCGGGAATCCGACCAGTGTGCCCAGGTCCGCCTCCGCGGCGCGGCGGGCCGTGGGGGAAGAGGCCCTCCCGGGGGCGGCCAGGAACCGTAGGGCTGCCGCGCCGCTCGCCTCCACCGAGGCCAGGAGCTGCTCCATACGCCCGTCGGGGTAACCGTCGACGTGGATGAAAGTGTAGAAGTCCTTCACAGCCAAGTCCGCCGGCATGCGCAGCCCAGGCCGGCCCGTGCGGCGGTCTCGGACCCACACACGCCCGCGCGTATCGGCGAACGGCTCGATCAGGAACCGCGGCACGGTGTGGTGGCGGGCGCCGACGCCAACTGTCGGATCCCATTCGTCGATCTTCCGCATGTCCACCGAATCACTGTCGCAGGCACCACCGACTACGTCGCCGGCTTTTCTGCGTCGCCGCCTTTTGCCCCGCGGGCATTGCGTCTGGTCCTGGCGTGGCTGCAGGCGGAGGCGGCCGATAGGGAAGCGAATCCCTGTACCACCGAGGCGCGTGCCTGGGACCCTGATCGACATGACTTCGGAACCCCGGATCACCGCCTTCAGCGCTGCTCCCGACGGATGGCGTGCAGCCTTCAAGTGGCCAGACGGGCGGGGCGAGTGCGCGAATCGCCACCGGCCGACGCCACGGCACGGCACCGCAGCCAAGGGACCGCTCGGCCCGCTCCCGGACGCGGCCCGGGCGGTTCGACCACAACGGAGTACCGGCCCGACCGAGGTGATTGTCCTGCGGGGCCGGCGCATCGGCGGGCTACGCCGAGGGCGTGAACGAGGTCGTGTGGCGTCCTTGTGAGTCGATCCGGAGCCGGTGGTGCTCACGCCCGGGTCTGCCGGCGCTCTCGAAGTCGCGCCGGACGTTCGCGAGTTCGTCGGCGAGGCGGCGCGGGCCGGACTGGCGGCTGGTGCCGTTGGCGTGGATGGTGGCGACGGAGCCGTCACCGGTCCACAGGGTCAGCGCGTCGGGAAGGTCGCGTTGGCCGAGGTCGGACGCGGGCAGGGCGAGACCGAGGGGGAAGCGGAGATCGTCGTCGTGCCACGCGTCGAGCGGCATCGCGCACGGCTCCCGGGATCCGGTCGGGTCGCCCGGGTAGGGAATGTTGTTGGTGCCCGCAGTGGTGCGTAGGCCCATGAAATAGGCCGGTGTTGCCAGAAACGGGCCTTCGGCGTGGCCGTGTTCGTCGACCGTCAGGCAGGCGATGCCGGTACCGAGCGGCAGCACGAGGCGGCCGCCGGGCCTGACGGCGGCGAGCCAGCCGGGTGGGACGCGGTCCACGCCGCAGGTGGCGATGAGGCGGTCGAGACTGCGGGGCGCGGCGGGTGGGTGGCTGCCGTCAGTGTGGACGACGGTCACGTTCGGGTGTCCCGCCGCGGTCAGGGCGCGGCGGGCAGTGGTGGCGACGTCGGGTTCGATGTCGACGGTGGTGACGTTGTCGTCGCCGGCGAGGCGGGCGAGGAGGCCGGCGTTGTAGCCGGTGCCGGCGCCGATCTCGACCACGTGCATGCCGGGTTCGACGGCGAGGGCGTCGAGCATGGCGGCCATCAGGGAGGGGACGGTGGAGGACGACAGCGGTGGGCCGTCGTCGCCGAACATCGTCGCCGTGACCAGGAGCTGGTCGGTGTAGACCTCGCGTGTCCAGTCGGGGTGGTCGCAGGTGAAGACGCGGGTCTCCCACGTATGCGGGGCGGTCTCGACCCGGCGGACGAAGCGGGGTACGTACACGTGCCGCGGTTCGGCGCGGAACGCGTCCAGCACGTCGGGGCGGATGCCTTCGGTGGTCATCGTGTCGACCATGGCGTGGCGCAGTCGGCGGGTCTCGTCGGTGTCGGCAGGCGACGCCGCGGGGGTCGTGCCCGCGGGTGGGTGGGTGGTCATCGGATGCTGTGCTCCAAGTGGTCGACGATGGCGGTGGTGATGTGGTGGTGGCCGGGGACGAAGCCCCACTGGCCTCCCGGGTTGAGTTCGAGAGCAAGGACGCGGTGGTCTCGGGTGGCGATGAGGTCCCAGGCGGCGAAGACGAGCCCGAAGTTCCGGGTGACGGACACTACGCGGCGCGCGAGTGCGGCACGCAGTGTTCCGGGCCGGTAGGTGGTGTGTTCGTCGAGTGCGGTGCGGATGTCGAGGTAGGGGACGTCGACGTGGATCTCCGTGACGAACAGGCGCTCCCCCACGACGGCGACGCGGTACTCGAACGCCCGTTCACGAACTTCGGCTTGGACGAGGTGTGCGGTGGCAGCGCGCCGGGACGTTCGATCGCGGTCCCGGCGAGGCGGGCCCGGTCCAACAGCAACGGGATCAGGGCGGCTTCGGTTGTCTCGGACGTCGCGGGCTCGGGTTCGAATACGATCCTCATGGCGATCCCCTTCGTCGGCGAGCCGTGCCTGGCGGCGCGGCGTCGTGGTGTCAGCGTGCGTCGGCCCGGTGCCGGCGGTCATTGCGGGTGAACAAGCGCGGCATTGAGGTCGGGTGTCAATAGGGGGTGGGGTCGGGATGAATGCCTCCCGGATGGCGGCCGGTTCGGGTTACGGTGCGGTCATCGTTCGGTGACGCACCGTCGGGGGGCGTGATGTCGAGGCCGACCCGGGCGCGACGTGAACAGATACGACGCGAGGCCGCGACCATCCGGGCCCGCTGCGAGTGCGAAGGCCGGCCGGTCGAGGAGATCGCGGACACCATCGGGGAACGCATCCCCGAACTGTCCGCGTTGGAGGGGTGGCGCCTGGCGCTGGGCTGGACGCGCGCGCAGACCCTGGCCACCGTCGCCCGTGTCTACGCCGACGACGGGCTGCGCGTGCCGGGACTCTCGGCGGAGCAGTTGTGCCGCTTCGAACACGGGCCGGATCGGCCCGGGCCCGAGTACGCGCAGGTCCTCGCAAGGGCGTACGGCACCACCGAACATCGGCTGGGGTTGACGACACGGTGCGCATGCGGAAGGGACGAAACGAGGGATCCCTCGGATCGGCTCGGGTACCGTCGCGCAGGTGCTGTTCGGTGAACTTCACCGCGTACGCGGCATGTTGGTCCCCGTTCTCGAACACCCCACCGGCGGTGGGACAGGCACCGCGGTGACGGGTCTGCGGCTGGTCGCGGCCCGACTCTCGGCGCTGTTGGGCAACGTCGCGTTCCATCTGGGCGACCACACCGGCGCCCGGGCACACCTGACCGCCGCCGCGCTTCTGGGCGAACGCTGCGGGGAGGACGACCTGCGGGCGTGGACGTTCGGTGCCGCGTCCATGGTCGCCCGTGCCGACCGACGTCACGAGGCCGCGCTCGCCCATGCCGAGCGCGGCCTCGCCCTCGCGGGCACCGCGTTGCGGCGCGCGCAACTGTCGTCTTGGGCGCTCGCGCCGTCCCTTGCCGCGTTGGGCCGCGGCGAGGACGCCCGGCGCGTGGTCGCCGACGCCGACGACGCCCTGGACGCCGCTCCGGCACAGGCTCCGGGCCGGTTCGGCTTCGACCATGCCGAGCATCTTCTGCACACGGCCGAGACCCATATCGCCCTCGGGCAGGGCGAGACGGCGAGTGGGCACGCGCGCGCATCGATGTCCGCCGCCCCACACGCGTCCCCGGGGTGGGCGGCGGCCACCGCCGTCCTGGCCTTGGCCGAAGCCTGCGCCGCGCCCGGCGACGCGGCCGCCCGCGCCCACGACCTCCTCGACCGTGTCCCCGCGCAACACCTGCGCGCCACCACCCGCGAACGCCTCGACCGCCTCGCATTGGGCATGCCCAGGGACGTACGCGCCGGCGACGAACTCCGGCAACGGCTACACGCCCTGCCCCGGGCCGTCGACACCCACGGACGACCACCCGCGCCGTGAGCGGGTGTGTCCGCTAAATCCTGATACTCCCGAGGTATTCGATGATCTCGCCCCGGTGCGGCACGAGTTCCGGCAGGTGCGCGGCGAGTGCGCCGCGGGTGGCGGCTGCGAGGTCGGAGGCGCTGGTGGTGGTGGCGGTGCGGACGTAGGGTTCGAGGCGCTTGATCAGTTCGTAGTTGTTGTCGATGTTCTCGGCGCGCATCGTCTTCTCCAGCGGCGGCGCGCCGGGCGGCGGGACGGCCGGGAGCACCCGGCTGAGGAAGGTGACTCGGTGCAGGATCCGCCAGCACGGCGGCTTCGCGGTGCTCTGCCGGGCCTGGCGCAGGGCGGTGGCGTCCGGGGCGTCGCTGTTGGCGAGCCACAGCGGGTCGACAACCTTGTGGTAGAAGTCGTCGAAGTTGGCGCTGTTCTCACCCGGATAGAAGGTGAGGAAGCGGTAGGCGTCGACCTTCCTCGGTACCAGGACCGGCTTGCCCGCAGCGGAAACTAGCACTCGTAGGGCCGCTGCGTACCGAACTGGGCGCGGGTGTCGCGAAGGTGTTCCTGGAGAGTCTGGTGCGGGAAGGCGAACCCACTACCGGCTCGCCGCAGAAGGATCCGTTGTTCGGCATCATGCAGGAAGTGCTGATAGCGACGGGGTGTGTTCCCGCTCCAGGTGAGGCTGGCGCGGAGGGTCCAGTGATACGTGAAGGCCGCCCCGCCGAATCGGAAGCCGCGTGAGATCCCGTACATCGCACTTGCGAGGGCCGCGGTGAACAGAGTCCGTGTGAGGGAGGCGTCCGCATCGGCAAGTGTGATCAGGGCGCTGAGCAGCAGCCCGACGATCAGGGCGTTCAGTGAACCGTGGAACACGGCGTAGCGTGCGGATCGGCGGATCCCTTCGTTTGGTCTGGGCCGCTTGTCGAGGAGTGTCGCCTCGAATTGATTCCCGAGCAGGTAGGCAACCGTGAGGAGGCATACGGCCGCGGGTAGCAGCCACCCTGTGTCCGGGATGACCAGGCCTAGGGCGATGCCGAACAGACCGACTTGGAGGAGCCCGGCAAGCATGCCGAGGCCGAGACCAAGGCCTATGGCCCCTTTTGTGGATGTCGGGGGCGCGTTCATGGATGGTAGCCATTTCCAGCGGAGTTCCTCGATCGGCCTGTGGGAGGTGTGCAGTAGGCCCTCGGAGGTAGTGACCATGGCCCACAGGTAGGCGAGCGTCACGACGGCCACCGCCGGTGCGGAGAACTCGGTGCTGAATGTCCAGGGTCCCACCAGCTCTCCCGCCAGGGCAGAGATCGATGCCGTGGCAGCGGTGGAGAGTGGTGACGATGATTGGGAGGCGGCGCGCAGGATCATCCCCCAGCAGGCCCCCATTACGAGGAACCCCAAGGACAACCGCGCTGCGGAGCCTGTTGGGGACCAGACACCGGCGACCCAGGCGCCCATTGCCGCACCCGAGGTGGCTGAGACCGTGACGACGAGGCCTGTGGAGGTCGGCGAGGATGACGGGGCCTGGAACGCGGAAAGGACCAGCAGTGCCGCCATCAGGGCCGCCGGCCCTCGAAGATCGACGCTGATAAAGCCGGACTGCACACCAAGGGCCAGCCAGGCCATAGCAAGGCCGCAGGCCAGCACCTGTACCGCGTACCTGGACAGAACGCGCGGGAGTTTGCGGTGCTCTATCGGGATCCAGGAGTCGTCGAGCCGATCGAGGTACAGCACATCCTCACCGCGGCTGCCGAGCTGGCGGGAGAGCCAGGTCAGCCACTTGATCGTGTCCTCGTCGGAGTAGCGGCTTGGCGCTGCGAGCATGCGGTTCAGATACGCGTCGAAGATCCGACGTTGACGCTGTTCGATCGACATGCCGGATGTTGGGTGGAGTTCGTGTGCGGTTCGGCCCGCGTACGTGTGGTGAATGATGTTGAGCATCAGCGGCGAGCGCAGCAGCTTCCAGAGATTCTTGTCGGCCTCCAAGGCCGCGCGCACGTCCGCATAGGCGTCGGTTCCGGTCGCTGGGTCCCCGGCCAGGTAATCCTGGACATTGCGCCGGGTCGGCGGTTCCAGGCTCGCCAGGGTGCCGCCGATCTTCAAGGTCAGCGCCAAGTCGCGATCGCGGCAGGTGACGACGATGCCCGAACATGCGGTGCGGTGCCGTCGGATCTGTCTCGTGCATTCCCGGCGATGCTCCGTGGCAACCCGGTCCAGGCCGTCGAGCAGCGGAAGGATCAGGCCCCCCGCAAGCCAGGCTCTGCTCAGCTGCTCCGCGACGTCGTAAGTGTTCTTGATCTGGTCTACGAGCCAGTCTTCCAGGGGCTGTCCCTGGTAGTTGGACAAGCTCAGCAGTACAGGTATCGGCGGCAGCCCGTCATGATTGTCGACGCGTCCGCGTCGGTTGAGTTCATCCAGCGCGTCGGTGGTGAGCGCCTCGGCCAGCTTGGCCAACTGGGTTGACTTTCCCATTCCCGCGTCACCGATCAGCACAAGATCGTCGGCCGCCCGGTCGAACAGCTCCCGGATGCTTCCGTCGAAGGGCAGGAAAACCACACCCGGCGCGTCTTTGTGCTCGCGCTTGCCTCTTCCGCGGCGTGGGCGCGCGGTGGTGGGGCGCTCCTTCAGCAGGGTGAAGGAGGGCGGTATGTAGTAGCCGGTCTCGGCATGGGCGAGGGTCTGCTGCGCGTCACCCCGAACCCGCTTCAGCATCACCTGATGGCGCCGTTGGGCAACGCCTATCTTCTTGTTGAAACGGCCCCGTAACGCGGCAGCCATCGCAGCCATGGCAGCGACGATGTCGACCACCCGGCGCAGCATGCGGGGGGCCAGAGCTCGTCTTACTCCCCAGTCGGCCACTGCCCTGTTCCGGGCGCCGTCTTCGTCGTCCTCGTCGACCCAGGGGAGCGGCTCGACCCCGCCGTTGGCTTCGATCTCCTGCTGGCGCTGTTCGGCGACGGCCCAGTGCTGCTCCCATTCGCCGATATCCCCGCCGAGAAACGTCACCAGCGCCTCCCCCGTGGGCATCCATCGCGAACGTCCCTTGCCGGTGAGGATGTTGTGTACATGCCCTGCGGATATGCCGGTCCTGCCGGCGATCTTTGCGACCCCCGGACGGTCGGCCGGAACGTACAACTCGTCGTGCAACCTGCAGGCGAGTTCAGCCCACGGCCCGGCACCGGGATCAGGACGAGCGACTCCCGGATTGCGCCTTCCACCACGCGCCATCTGCGCTTCCCCCTCTTGCCGGTTGGCGGCGTCGATCGTTCATTCACTGGCATTCACTGCTGGTCGGAACCCCTTACCGGGCGGGTTCCGCACGCTCTACAACTGAGGACACCGGCCGGCCGAACCCTTACCCCCGACCTCGAAAGGGCGAGAATCGTGGATGTCCTCAGTCCGTATGAGACGTATCTCCTGGCGGTAGTGACGCTGGGTCTGGTCCGCACCGTGCTGCTGCGTCTGATGATGGTGGCGGCGCTTGCACTGGTGCTGCGCGGCAGCGATCCCGGTGAGCGGCCGGCGCTGCTCAGCAGCTTCGCCGAGTGCCTGCTCCACATGGCACGGAGCACGATCAAGCACCGGCGCGGCTCCGAACGCACGGACACGCGTCGCCGATAGGGCCCATGTGAGGGTCGCGGAGGTACATGATCACCGCGACCCATCACCGGGTCCTGAAGGGTGTCACGGAACTTCGACAGCCTGATCCAACCAACCAGGACCTCCCGTCGGCGGGTTGCGAGGGGCCAGCGCCGGTCCGAGCAACGGATGGGAGAAGTCCTCGCCCCGGCACGGTAGATACAGCTTCGTCTTGTTGATCTGTTTGAACCGGGCGAGTGGTCAAACGTGCCGTGTACCCGGTGCAGCCGGCCGTCCGGGGATCGGCGTGTTCGTAGTGGGAGCGGCCGTACTCCCGGACACCGCCGTCGGCTTCGGGCGCGTCCCCACCCGGGTACGGCGGGTCGTGATCGTCGATCAGGGCCGGTCACTCACCGTCCAGGGGTCCGCCGGTCAGCCGGCTCCCGGCCCGGCCGGGGTCGAGGTCGGGCATACAGGGATCGTGGCCGTACCAGGTCCGCAGGCCCTCGAGGGTGTCGTCCATCGTCATGGAACCGACCGTAGCCGGCACAGCCGGGGCGTGGGCGGGATTCGGGGGAACATGCCGGTGGGATCGTGTCGGCAACACGGTGGGCGACCTGCCGCACGGAGGTCGACGAACGCGACCACCACGGGCAATATTTCGCCGGCTGTCGATGTGGGGGCTCGCAGCGGACCATCGGCAGGTGCCCGTCGGGTACCGGAAGACAACCCGGACGCAATCCGCCCCCACGGTCGTCCGGCGCGGGCCGTGCTTGAGGAAACGCAAGTCGTGCGCAACGGCCGGCTCGACGGCGCCGGCCTGGACGTCGCGCACCGCGGTACCGGGATCGGCCGGCAAGTCGCCCGGCGGCGTCCCGGCTGGGACAAGCCGAACGAGAGCCGGCGCGGGCCGCTGCTCGCGCCGGGGGCTGACTGAGTTGGGCTACACCGGCTACTTCACCTGCTCTGCAGGTACATCACCCAGGGCCGCGCCGAGGGCGCCAAGGACGCCGAACTCCTGGGGGGACCCACCGCCGCATTCCTCGAGATGGGCAAACTCGCCCGCCTCGTCGGAGTTTTTGCCCCGTTCCTGACCGCGACCGAGGCGCCCGAACACACCGCCGTGACCCGTCCGCTCGTACTCCACTGCCTGTTCGTCGAGCCGCTCCAGGGCGGGCGGGCGGCCGAACGCCTCCGGCAGCATGACCACCGTGCAGACCGCCAGGGTGTGGACGCGGGAGGGAAGCCGGCCGGTTCCGGTCCTGTGGGGCTCGGGGCGCGCGCCCTACCGCCGTGGGATGGGGAAATCGCGGGGGCGCAAGGCGAAGATGCCGACGGCTGCGGCTCGGGCGCGGGCGTTGGCCCGGTCCGGGTATCCGGAGTCCGCAGGCGACAACGCGGGCGGACGAGGAGCGGGTGGCGGGCGTGTTGGCGCAGGCGCCGCCGGATCGCCTGGTGGAGCAGTTGCTGCCGCAGTTGTGGTTGGCCCTCGCGGACGGGTTCCCGGCGAACGTGTGCGTGGACGCGTGCATCACGTTGAGTTTCGCGTTCGGGCAGTTCGGGATCGAGAGCCTGCTCCAGCCGGTCGACCTGACGATCGAGGACGCCTCGGGCGCGGTCGTGGTGCACGGTTCCCCGCGACCGTCGTGGAACGCGGCGGGCACCGAGTTCACCGGGCACTGCGTCTTGTGGTTGCCGGATTCGCGGCGGTTGATCGATCCCACCTTCGAACAGTACGAGCGGATGCGCCGCCTGGACCTGGGCCCGCTGGTGGCCCGCTCGGTCGCCTCCACCGACCCGGCCCGCGGCGGCCGGAGCTTGTCGGTGCGGGTCGGGTCGGCCGGCTTCATGAGGGCCAGGAAGAACAGGGACTTGACGAGCAGGAACTCGCCCAGGTGCTCGCTCACCCGGTGGCCGGTGGCCGGGAGCGACACCGCGTCCAGGGCGGCAAGGTAGCGGGAGCGTTGGGCGGCGCCGGCGGTGTAGCCCTTGCTGCCGCCGTTGAACGCGATGATCTCCAGCGCCGGGACGACGTCGTACCCGAGCGGCGCCGGGCAGTGGTGCTGCCAGTCGATGACCCCGGCGCGGAAAGCGTTCGGCAGCCCGTAGTCGAAGTGCGACCACACCAGCGGAACCGACCCCAGCCGGTCCAGGGCCCTGCCGGTCAGCGCGCGCACGCGCGGGGTGTCGAGGTCGGGGTTCTCGGCGAACACGTCGGCGGTGAACCCGGCCCGCTCGACCCACCCGCGCAGCGCACCGGGCGAGGCGGGCCGCGGGTGGGCGGCCTGTGCCGCGAGGAGCCGGGCGGCGATCGCGGCCGCGTCCTCGACCACTTCATCGGTCATGACGGCGGGTTGCCCGCATGGGGCGGCGAGGGCAGTGTCGTGCAGCGACGCCGACCCCAGGGACTCCTCGACGAAGTACGACCGGCCGGCCTTGGTGCCCTCGTCCACGACGCGCGGGACGGGATAGCCGAGTTCGCCGATCCGGCGCTGGAATCGCGCCTCCTCGCGCAGGTCGGCGCCGCCGGTCCGCTTGAAGAACCTCCCGTCCGGCCGCGGACTCGACCACGTCCGCGACACCGTCACCCTCCTCGCACCCCACCGAGGCGTGCCCGCCGTGCGCGACTACCTCGACAAGGCCCGCACCAGCCCCGCCCTGCGCACCGCCTGACGAGGACTCAACGCGCCGTGTCCGGCGACCACTCGGGGGCCAGCGCCGCGTACACGATCGTGTCCCGCCACGCGCCCCGCAGGAACACGTCCTGACGGCGCGTCCCCTCCAGGTACATCCCGGGCCGTTTCAACACCCGGCCCGACGCCGTGTTGTCCGGCTCGTGACCGGCCCACACCCGATGCAGACCCAACGTCGTGAACGCGTAGCCGAGCAACGCCTCCAGGGCGGCGCCCGCGTAGCCGCGGCCCCACGCCGACCGCCGCACTGCGAACCCGACGCTGCCCACGCCCGGCGACTCGATCACCAACGCGATCGTCCCCACCACCGAAGCGTCCTCGGCGGACTCGATCACCAGCAGGTACTTCGTCCGCGGTTCGCGCCGGGCGAGTTCGATGTTCTCCTCCACATAGGCGCGGGTCGCCGCCTCGTCACGCACCCCGAACCCCAGGACCGCACCACCTCCGCGTCGGACCCCTCCCCCACCGCACGGACATCGCCGGGAACGAGATCACGCAGGACCACACCACGACCCGACACCCGAACCGAACGAGAGAATCGGACCGGGGGACTCGACAGCCGCTCGGCGCTCACCCCATCACCGTAACGACCCGCACCACACCCAACACTCCGATTCCGGCGGACACGTCGGGCCGAGGCCACGGCCGGGTCCGGGGTTACTCGCGCGCAGTCCCGGTCACAAGACATGCGAAACGGCGCCGCCCCGAAGGTTCGGGGTGGCGCCGCGACAAGTCGAAGGTCGGTGAGCGTGGCCGCCTCACGGCGGAAGGCACACCGTGGCTCCAGCCGGACTGGTATTCCACGGAGGCAATGGTTGGGCCCGGGGGCACACCCTCACCGACGAGAAGCACAACCGGCCCCGGCCCGGAATCATTCCCCGCCGAGCCGCGCCCGCAGTCCCGGTCGCGGCGGGCACGACCGGAGGGCGGCCGCGCGGCCCCACCCCCGCGTGGGCCGCACGGCAACGTGGGGCGGCCCGCCCACCCGAGGGGGGGGTGCCGCGTGGGGAAGGGCGGGCCGACCACAACCACCAGACACCTCTCGGGGAGGAAAGGCCGCCGGTGGCCGCGAACACTACCCGCCCGCCCCGACAGGAGACCCCCGTCGGGGCGCCGGCGGGGGGAACCGACAGGCGTGGCACCTGCTCCACAGTGCAGGCAATCCGCCTGTCGGGTCGGCGGCGCGTGCCGTCACCCGGGGCCGCATCGCTCGTTGTGCCGACCGTAAAGGTCCGGCGTCCCCCCGTCGCCGGCTCGCACCACACCCGGCGGCCCCTCCCCCGAAGCCACCGGGAAACGGGAACGGTCGGCGCCGGTTGCGCGACACCGGCGCCGACCACCCCGACCGCGAACGCCGATCCGTCGCCGCTCGGCCCGGACCTTCCTCCCACAGGCCGGCCGCACCACGTTCGACGAGGCGCCTCGAGCACGTCGGCCGATCCCGCGTTCGGCATCACAAACGCGGCTCCCACCGCTCTCCGACCAAGGCCTCCTCCACCAGGCGAACCGCACGCTCGGTCGCCGCCGCACGCGCACCCTCGACCTCGTACATCCGCAACACCGCCCCCACCACCGAGGCCGGCACAACAGGGCCCAACTCCTCGCGGGCGGTGCCGTACCCGTGACGCGCCGCCGCCAACGCCGCCGACACATGTTGACGCGCCATCCGCGCCAGCACCACCGGATACCTGCGCAGCAGAGCGTGCCCCCGATAGCCGGGCGGGCACAGGTCGAACAACCAGGTCACAGCCGTCGCCTCCCAGCCCTCGACACCCGGCGGCCGCACCGCGGGCGGCCACCCCGGCGGGGCAACGCCGACCCGGCCCTGCGGCTTCGCCGGGGCTCCCTGCTCGGCGAGGACGCGGGCGAAACGACTCGGGCGCTCCCACGCCGGGGAGCCGTCGCCATCGTCATCGTCGCCACCGTACATATGTTCGATTATCGGTTTCACCGGCCGAAAAGGCACACCGTCGGCGTGTCCTCTCCCGCCTCACCAATGCCGACGGTGCCCGCCGGGTGATCCGTCCGAGCGAAATCAAGCCGGCCCGCCGGGGCGTCGCGGCAGCGAGCGGGGCGCCGTACATACCATCGAACGCATGTCCGAAGCATTGCCCGAACGTCTGCGTCCCCTGCTCGACCACCAGCTCGCGTTCGAACGCGCCCACCTCGAATGCCTACGGGTCGCGGCCACCGACGACGCCGAGGCCCTGGAGCGGGCGCGAGCCGCGCGGACGAACGCCATGTGGGCGCTGATCGCCGCCCGCGAGGAAGCGGGCGCCGCCGGCGCCGAGGACCGCGACGCCCTCAAGAAGGCCGCCATGGCCGTCCTCGCCGACGAGAGCGCCTCGACCTGATCGAACCGCCGCGCGCGGGACGCGGGCGTCGTCGCAGAATCGACGGGTGGACAGGGCCGGAGTACACACCTACCTCGAACTCGCCGACGGCACCGGCGCCGAGGTCACCGTCGACCTGTTCGACTGGCCCGACCCGCGCAGCGCCATACCGGGGGCCTGGACCGCGGTCGTCGACGACGGCCCGCCCCTGCCTGAGGGCACCGAAGGGGTCCTGCGCCCGGACGAGAAGAGCCGGCCGACGGCCACCCGTTCGTCGTGATCGCCTCCGCCGGCAGGGTCTCGCAACTCCGCGGCCGCGAACCCTCCTGAACGCCCTGCCCTGCGGCGAAGCGGCGTGGGCGCGGGCACCGAGCACGCGGTCGGGCGTCTCCCCCTTCGGTCTGGAGGAGACGCCCACCCACCACCGCGATCCTCCGGAGCCCCTGGAAGGGGAGGAACCGCGCCTGATCCCTGCCCCGCCGGCAGCCGACCGCACGCACCCGATCGGGTGAACCCCCAGGCCGCGGCCCGGACGCCGTCAGCTGGCGGCCGGCCGAACTCCCTCGCCGAAGAGGGCCACGTCCGCCGGGTCCAGGTCATCCCGCAGGCGCAGCAGACGGATCGGATGGCGCCATTTCCCGTGCTCGAACGCGGAGTCGACCGCGATCTCCGCGACGAGTTCCGGGGCGACCGGGATCATCGGGTGTCTGTCGCGAGAGCCCCAGGAAGGCGAGAACGTACGCCCGTGCCAAGGGTGGTCGGGCGCGGCCGCGGTCAGCCGCGCTGCACCAGGGCGGCGTGGACGCGGCGGTCCAGGACTGTACTGCGGCCCACGAACCGCAGCGACTCGGTGGTGTCAAACCGGTCAAACAGGACCGTGGTCGGATTCGCCAGGCTTCCGGCGACCGCTCCGACCACCGCCTCCGTCGTGTCCCGCGTTACTGGCGGAGGGACGTTATTCCCGAGGTGCGCTATTCCTCGGCTTCGGGCCGTCCGACTCGACCACCCGTAGATCGAGCCCCTGTGCAACTTGTTTGATCTCAGTCACGCTTCGATGCGGAGCCAGGCGTCGCCGGCGCGAAGCCACAGGGTGCCGTCGCGGCCCTGACCGCAGTGGAGAAGCATGCGGCCGGGGACCCGGATCCTGCGCTGGTCGGTGATGTTCCACGCGTCGCCGACCAGTTCGGCGCGTGTCACTTGCGTTGATCGCCGATTGTGGTCCCGACTCGTCAGAACCGCCCGACGGTCGCGCACGGCCAATCCGTCCGGGTCGCCCACCGGACTGGGCCAACTGGTCACCTCGCCGGTGGACGGGGTGACACGTGTGAGGAACGTGCCGCCGGGGCGGGTGCCGGCGTACCAGACCAGCCATACGTTGTCACCGTCGGTGGCGGCGGTGCACCCGTGCAGGGGTACGTCGGGAAGTTCCGCTCCCGGTGCCCAGACGGCCTGTCCGGCGGAACTCCAACCCGCAAGCCCGGCCGCCGACTCGAGGTGGCCTCCGTAGATACCCCGGTCGCCGTACGCCGTCCAGATCCCCCCGCTGCGGTCGGTCGCCAGCACGGTGATGTCATCGCCCAGGCAGAAGCTGCGCTCGGGTTCGCCTTCCGGCGAATACACCACGGCGTTCGGCTCCCATACGCCCGCCCCGCTGCGGTCCGCGCCACCGCCGGCCACGAGAAGTCGAGAGTCCGGAAGGATCGCGATGTGACCGGGACGTATGTACAGGTCCCCGAGCGGTCGACGGTCGAGGGAACCGTCGGTGTGGCGGGTCACCAGCACGCCGTCGAAGGGAACCTTCGGACCCCATCCGACCCAGCCTTTGACGTATCGGCTTTCGGTCAGATGCCGCCGATGGACTTGCAGAACGACAAGCTCCCCTGTCGGCCCGACACTCCACCACAAGGTACGACGCCCGGCCCACACGTCCGCGACAGGCGGACGCCAGACCTTCGTGATCTCGATGGCAGCCCGCACGCATCCCCCTCATGTCGAACCCAGTGCCTCCCAGGCACCGAAGAAATCCTATGGATCACCGACCTCGCGCGGTCGATCGCGGCTCCAAAGCAGCGCGGGCAGGTCTCCCGCCGGGTCCACACGGCACTTGTCGCCAAGATCATCATCCGGTCTCAGACGATCACCGCACACCTGCGTCTACTCGTCCGGCAACGCCTGCGTCCCAGCCCCACCCGACTCGACCGAGCGCAAGTTCTCGTGTCGACGTTCGGCAAGGTAGTCGTGCCAGTTGCCGCGGCTGCGGCAGGTCCACCGAGTCGCGCTCTCGATGGTCATCCCTGTGAGGTCCGCCGGAACCGCGGCCGGGAGATCGCAGGCCAACGACTCGAGCGCCCCGTTGCGACCGCCCCGGATCATGATGCCGTGTGCGGCCAACTCATCTCGGATCCGGGACTGACTGGGAGGCCTGAGACCGGACCACCCGAGGAACAACCAGAAGGGTTCGGTATCGACTCGGCTCAGGGACCGACGCTCGGGCTCGTGTCGCAGCGCCTCGACGACCAGAGCGGCCAATCGCGGAGGCAGCCGCAGCGGCTTGTCCCCGATCGTCAGGCGACCTCGCCGTCGCCGGTGACGCCAACTTGCGTCCGGGCCAATCGCAGAGAACGGTCGACAGGGACGCCCACCAGCAGTGCCAACGCGCCGATGATTCGAGCGGCGTGGGACATCGTCGTCGCGGTCAGGCAGATGTGAAGCTGTGCGGCGCGATCGATCTCCTCGATGAACACCGACGGTTCGGAGCGCGGCGTGCCCGGGATGGCCAGGGGCGGCGCCAGTCGGCGCGCGACGGCGAAGCGGACGAACGCCCGGAGTCTGTCCCGGACGTGGATGCTGCAGCCGTCCAGCAGACGATCGAGGTCGCCCTGCCCCACCCGCGCCAGGGGTATGTCCTGTTCGTCGAGCCAGGTGAGGAAGCTCGCCGCGGCCTTGACCTGGCCACGCACGATTAGGGCGGCGTTCCTGCCGAACGGTTGCCCGCGTAGTTTGCGACGGCGGCGGTGGATCAGGTCCCAGTGGGCGAACGGCGCCACGACGGCGGTGTGGGCACTCGGGAGGGTCGCCAGGTAGCGCCTCAGCCACGTCTCCAGTCTGCCGTGCTGCACCCCGCCGCCCCGAGCCCGTCCCGAGTGACCACCTCGGCGAGCCGGCCGCACGTTCCACAGGTCTCCGGGGGCTTGTCCCGGGCGTAGCACCGGCCGCAAATCCGCCCCTCGGGGCGGCGAGCGACCAGCCGCCGGTGTTCGCGGCATCGCACGCACGTCCCCGCCTGGTCATGGGTACTGCATGTGCCGCAGATACGCCCCCCGGGGTCGTCTTCGGCAGGGCCGGGGTTTCCCGATCACAACGGCGACAGCGCGGCCGCCACACCTGCGTGTGTCCCGCGGCCCGAAGGTGCCAGGCGATCCGGACGACCGAGATGGGGACCTGCAACGGACACTCCCCGGCCAGCACGTCGTGGTTCTCCCGCAGGTAGTGCGCTGCGTCCTTCTGCCTGTCCGCGCGGGCGGCGGTGACGATCTGGTCGGCCCGCTCGCGAGTCAGTGTGGGCAAACACGCACACAGCGCGTCGACGATCTCGGCCCGCCACAGCGGACCGTGCGCCGTGGTCACGTCGCCCCCGGACGGCCGATCGTCGTGCGGCGCACCGGAGTCGGCGGCTCGACCACCCCGCCGCCGGACGCCTTGCGGACCTGCGCGTTGGCGACCTGAACCTCGATCAGGTCGCCCGGCCCACAAGCGAGGATGTCGCAGAGCGCGGCCAACGTGTCCATCGACAGAGCTGCTGGGGCGGCTGTGTGACCAGGCGGAACACCTGCTCACGAGACAGATGCACGCCACGCTCCGCGAGAAGGGGCACCAAGTCCGACGTCGCGAACATGCCCCGCTCCGCCATGCGCAGCCTCAAGTGCCATGCGTAGCCCATCTTGCGGATCACTCGGGCTCCTCCCACAGATTCGGGTGTCGCTCACGCAACGAGCGCGCCAGCAGCCGGTTGCGGTACTCGTCCGAGACGCCCGTGTACAAGGCCGTCGTGGACGCGTAGGCGTGCCCGACCTGGGACTGGACGAATTACGCCGGATACCCGAACTCGATCAGATGGGTCACGTAACTGTGCCGAAGACAGTGCAACTCGAGCTCCGGTGCCAGCCCCGCCGCGCTACGCGCCCTGGCGAACGCCTCGTCCACACCGCGCAGACTGATCCGACTCCGCCGCTCGGTCACCCACAACGCGCCCGGGGAGAACCGCGGCCGCAACTCCTCGACCCACTGCTCGATCAACGGCACCACCCAATCCATCTCCGGCACCGTCAACACCGTGCGCCACCGCGGCGGACCACCCCGAGACGCCTTGCCCCAGCGCACGAACAACGCCCCGCACCGCCCGAACGCGGGAATCCGCGGATTGCGCCGAAGATCGACCAGCTCCAGCCGGGCGGCCTCACGACGCCGGAGCCCGAACGCGTAGATCACCTTCAACAACACCGCGTCCCGGTGCGCGGCCAACGCGCCCTTGCGACCGGTCGCGCGAATGGACTCGACCCGTCCGTCCGCACGTCGAACAACGCCTGCACCTCGTCGTAGGACAATGGCCGCCGCTCCGGACGCCCCTCGAAATCCGAACCGTGCCGCACGGTGTTCCACTCGTGCAGCAACTGCCTCGGCACCGCACCCACCCGCTCCCGGCAAGTCTCCGGCCACCCGTAGCGCGGGTCGGTGACGAACTCCAGGAACTCGGCACGGGTGCGGTTCATCCGCCGCTGGAGCAGATCGAACGCGAGCTTCCCGTCGTGCCAGACCACGAGCTCGCCGTCCAGAAGCACGTCCACGTCCGGCAGATCCCGATCGGCGGCCCGGGCGATGTCCGCGAACGCGTCCGACAGGTCGGTCCCCCGCCGGGACACGACCCGCGCCGGGCCACCGGTCGGGCGGGCCACCCAGGAACGGAAGCCGTCCCACTTCGGCTCGAACACCCCCGCGTGCGGTAGGGATTCGACTTGGGCGGCCAGTATCGGATCGGACGGGACCGTGATCGTCATGGGCAGCCTCTACCACGGGTGGGCATACCGCAGTCGGAGAGCGCGCGGAGCAACAGCGTCTGGCCCGTCTCGGAACACGCGCGAACCGGGACCGTCGAGCGTTCATGAACCGAATCGCCCTTACTCGCACGTTCGTTCCTGGAGAAGTGATTCGAGCTCGAAGCATAATGCTGTCCGCAAACCTCAAGCCGCCCGAGGACCATCCTCAATCGCACCGGGCGAACTCATGCCGATCACGGTTCGTGCCAGCATCGGACAGGCGCGTCTGGTTTGCGCTCTGATCGTGTGTCTCGGCCACCCCGTGGCATCGCGACCGGCTCGCTCAAGCGGGCATCTCCAGGCCGGCCGGGCCTTCCTCGGCGCCGGCGCCGGTTGTATCCGGGTGGTGCCCCCACGTCCCGGTGATCGCTCTCCCGCAGTGCGCGCCGACTTCGCACCGTCAGTCACCGCCCAGTCATCCGGCCCGCTCGGCGGTGAACCGGTCGTCGATGTCGCCGGTCATCTGTTGGTCTCCTGGTCGTGGATCCGGCGGCGGACGATGCGGTCGGCTATGGCGGCGCGGATGCCCTCGCTGGCGAGCCCTCGACCGAGGCGCCCGTGCAGCTCGGCGACCTGGTCGATGGTCAGGCCGGTCACCGGTGTCGGGTCGAGGCACAGCCGAGGCTCGGGCGGTGTGGTGGCGGGGATCAGGTCGGGGCGGTGTCGGCCGATGTCGCCCAGGAGGACCCGGCGGTGGTGTTCCCCGATGTGCGCAACCACGCCCGGTTCACGGTCGATCGGGTGGACGACGACCCGCAGGAGAAGGCCGAATCCGTCCCGGACCACGCGCGCCCGGCCGGGCTGCGGCTCCTGGGGGTGCCGAGGACACAGCAGGGTCTGCGCGAGCGCGGCCACCTCGGCCTCGGTGAGGTGCACGGCGACGCGGTCGAGCTGCACGGCCGGTGCGTGCATCCCCGCCGAGACGACCGTGAGGCGCCACGGCCGCGGGTGCTCCACGGGCACGAGGTGGATGCTCCAGGCGGGCAGGGTGACGGTCTCGACCGCCGCCTCGCTGTCGGTCACGAGACCTCCCATCGTGGGTGAGCGCGAGTGGTTGCCTCGAAGTCGGCCGACGAGGGCCCCGGGGCCGCTCGATGCGCTGCGACGACAACGGGTGGCTTCCCCGTCGGGTCGACAGCCGGTGCCCGGCCACGCCTCGCGGTGAGCCGGAGTGGAACGAGGCCACAACACGCACCGTAAGGCCGGCTGCTTCTCCGAATCGGTGGTGTTTCTCCGGATTTCTCCGAGAGCGACGAAACGTGTCTCGGCAATTCACGCCAGGGGCCACCACTGGGACGCGACCCTCGGCTACAAGACGGTGCACATCAGCATCAGTTCCAGCGACCTCGGCGGATGCGTCGCCGAGCACGACCTCGAACTCGCCCGCCGAATCGAAGCCGCCGCACCGGCACACGGCGCCGTACCGGTCGACTGACCGTCCGAGCACGTCATCGCCGACCTCACGTGGGAGTCGGTTCTCCGATGGGGCGACGCTTTACGGCCGTCAAGTCTCGCCGATGATGGGTGATGCGCGTTCTCGTCGAGCGCCACTCCCCTCCCCCGTCCCCGTCTCCCGACGTACCCATCCCGTCGACCACCACCCGATGCCTCCGTTGGCGAGCAAGTCGTCGCGAGCTCAGGGTCGCGAACGCCGCAACAGAGACCGAAGCAGGTTCGAGTGGGCATGTCGATCTGCGTAATTGCGACAGCGCAGGGGCGAGCCGACAGGGGTCGCTGATCGCGCGCGATGCCGGTGAACGGTGGTACCGGGCCGCCGACTCGCAATTGCGTGTCCTTCCGGCGGGGGCAGCCCGCATCCGGCGCGGTCCTGGGGCACGCATGGACGGGAGTGGTATCACGACCGGGGATGTACGAGGTTCGTGGCTGCGGATGCGCCGCAGTGTCGTCCGGCTCGCCAACGGCGGGATGCGTCGGTTGGGAACACGGGGTCCCCGGGGTCCTGTCGGACTTTACGGCCGTCAAGTCTTCGCACATACGCGCCCAAGGCAAGGCATCGATCACCCGGAAGGTACGGGGCATCGAGTGCTCAGGGGATCCTCGACGCGAGACACCGGCTCTCCGGGCGGGGGAACTTTACGGCCGTCAAGTCCGCAAGCGACGTCAAGGGATGTGCCTCCAGGACAACCCCGGCCCTCTCCCCCGGTGTTCGCAGCGCTTCACCTGTGCCGACAAGCCGTGGGGGCCGGGAACCGGCGAGGCACCGGCGGTTCGGCGTGGAGCACCGTAGACGGTCCGGCCGTCGGGTTCTCGAGGCGGATGGCAGGCTGTGGAAAGGCCCCGGCGAACCGTGGTTCGCCGGGGCCGGTGGTACCGGGTCAGTCCGCGATGCTGAGGAGCTTCGCCAGGGCCGTTCGGCTCTCGGGAGTCATGTACTCGCGGAGTATCCGGTCCAGTTCCTCGGGCGAGTCCCACGGCAGCGCGGGCGCCGGTCCTGGCGGGGAGGACTTTACGGCCGTCAAGTTCCCGATCTCGCGGACTCCCGTCGCGGGCGGTGTGACGGGACTCGCTGCCACGGGCGACGCGGCCGGCGGCCGGCCGGGGGAACTCGTCGACGCCCGGGGGAGATCGACGGCTTCGCGAACCGGGGGCAAAACCTGAGGCTTTACGGCCGTCAAGTCCTCCGGCTGTTCGACGCTCGCCGGCGAGGGAGCGGCAAGTTCCTTCCGGCCCCTGGGCACGGAAGCGCGGGCTGCCCGCTCTTCGTCCCACCACGCGACTTGGCTCGCGTCGTCGAGCCCGAGGTCCTTGATGGCCTTGGCCAGGTTGCGGGCCTTCTCGACCGGCATCTGCCGCGAGCTGACCAGGGCCTGCATGGCGGGCGACAGCCGCAGGAGGGAACGGCGTTGGGAGACCCATGCCTCGTGCTTGCCGCGGTGTTCCGCGACCGCGCGGGCGCTGCCGAACTCGACGACCATCTGCTCGACCGCGCGGGCCTCCTCGATCGGGTCGAAGTTCATCCGGTCGAGGTTCTCGGAGAGCACCGCGTCCAGGAATTCCTTCCGGGAGGAGGCGATGCCTTCCCGGATGACGGCCTCGATCGTGCCGAGTCCCACCTGGGTCGCGGCGCGGTAGCGGCGCTCGCCGTTGGCGATGACGTAGGTGGTCGTGCCGATCCTGTCCGTGTGTTCGGGGAAGAGCTTGAGGTACAGGGTCCGCGAGACCACGACGATCGGCTGGAGTTGCCGGCGCCGCATGCTCTCGCCGAGCTCGCGCAGTGTTTCCGTGCCGCCGAACTCGGTCCGCGGGTTGAGCGGCGTGGGGACGATCCTGCCGAGTTCGAGGCTGACCAGCGTCGGCATGGTGCGGCCGGGGATGTCCTCGACCTTTTGTCCGGCGAGGGAAGCCAGGCTGGTGCGTTGCCCTGCCATCAGTTGCTCCCCCCGCCGTATCCGAGTTCCAGGGCGAGACGGAAGAAGTCCTCGCGGGCTTCCATCGCGACCCTGTTCTTCGCGTACTGGGTCACGACCTGGCCCTCGGCGGCGGCCCTCGTGTGGACCTTGTAGCGGCGAATCACCGTCTTGGTGCCGGGCCAGCCCTGGGCCGCGACGTACTCCTTGGTCTGGTCGAGGTCGACCAGGCCGTCGCGGGGATCCCAGTTGTTGATGACCACCCGGAACGGCAGCCCCGTCGGTTCGATGACCTTCGCGATGGTGCGGGCGGTCGGGTCGAACGCGAGCGCCTCCGGAGGAAGCGGCACGATCACATCGTGCGCGACCTCGAGGGCCTTCCGGAGGAGTTCCTCGTCCTGCAGGCTGCCCGGGGTGTCGATGAACACGTGCTGGAGACCCTTGTCGCTCTCCCCCAGGACGTCCGCGCACACTGCCCCCAGGTTCAGGGTCGTCGTGGTCTTGCCGACGCCGCCCTTCTGGTTCGCGATGACGTGGACCTTCGCGCCGGTCCCCCTCAGGACTTCGAGGTTCTCCGGGGTCTCGTGCTCCTGCGAAAAATCGAAGGGCAGGTTGGTGATGCGGTTCGCCCACCAGACACTTGATGCCTGGGGGTCGAGCGATACGACATAGACGCTGGCCATCTGCTCCGTTTGCTTCCCGTGGGTTCCGGTACTTCGGGCAGGGAGCAGTTTTCCAGACAACTGGGTCGTGATCGTGCGGGACCCGGCGTTAACCGCGAGATCTCACACGGTCGGCCGGTCCGGGACGAGGACTTTACGGCCGTCAAGTTCTCGTTTCGGCGGGCCGATTCGCGCCGCCGGCAGGTGAACGGGTCGACCCGGTTCCGGGCATTCCCGGGCGTCATCGCCCTCGATGGACCACCTGCGGCGGCGTCCCGCTGTCGTCCCTTTTCGCAGGTACCGGCCGGGTCGGCCACGACGGTGCAGGTATCTGCGGATGCCGGTGACTGGCACGCAGGATCACCTGCACGGGATCCGGGACTTCTGTCACCGGGGATCGGGCCGCGTATGAGGGGAGATGCCGATGCGTGGGGCCCTCAGGTGGATCGGATCCCTCTCGGCTGCCTTGTCCCTTGTCCGCTCGTCGGGATCGAGTGCCGTGCGGCACTGCCCCGTTGGCACCGAACGCCACGGCAGGGCGTCGACGACGGACAGCCACAACAGGCGTGTCGGCACAGCCCCGCGGTCTCCGGAGGCGTGGACTTTACGGCCGTCAAGTTCCTGCCGGTGCGAACGCGACCTCGACCCGGTCCTCTTCGGGGACTCCTCGGGCGGGTCGGACTCCGCGATGATCCGACCCCGGACTTTACGGCCGTCAAGTCTCCGCGGCCGTCGTCGCCTTGGCTCCGGAGTGGAACTCCGGCTCGACTCGCTCTCCGGATGCGTGCTCGGAACCAACAGGCGGCTGCTCGGCGGGCCCGGGATTCGAACTTTACGGCCGTCAAGTCCGTCGGGCCCCGGGAAGGACGGGCGTGGGTCGGGCCCCGAGGCGCGACCCACACGCGTTGTCGGAGCGAATATCTCGCCGTGGATCGAAGATGTCCTTGGGGACGCCGCTGCCCGCCGAGGCAACGAGGCCCTTGCCCTGCCGATCCGTTGGCGAAGCCTGAGCTCAGCAGACACGACACGACGAACGAATCGCTCCCGTGTTGTCGGTAGGTGGCGGCGGATCCCTTACGGGGCCGCCGGCTCGTGTCGGGTGGCCCGCCCCTCCACCGGACACGAAACCCTGTGGGCGACATCCGAGAGCCTGCGCCGCCCGACACGAAGGCGACACACCTGCCGGGACGACCCGTGCCACCGTCCGAGCGGGGCCGTCGTCGAGACCGCCTCGCGTCGCTCCGCCATGTCCGACCGGGTGAGCTCGCCCGACACACACGGCGGATCGAGACTTCACGCCACACTCGCGCGGCCGTCACCCACCGACAGGGCCCCACGCCGTGCAGCGCAACCTCGTGCAACGTTCTGCTGTCCGGCCTGCCCACCAGGCGAAGCGGGTCGGGACGACTACGGCAGGCAGCGCCTGCTCCCGACCCGACACATGGATCGGGCGGGAAGCCGTCATGTCGGCCGACACGTTCGTGGCGCCTCGTATCCGCAGGGCCGACACGAGGGGCTTGTCGGGTGGTGTCGGCTCCGAACAACCCGACACCGGCACCCGACAGTCGTGTCGGGTGTATGGAGCGGTCATGATGTCGGCCGACATGGTCGCGAAGCCGTTGTCGGGTGACCCGACACGCTCGTGCCGGTGGGGCGACACGTCGTGTCGGGTGCACGCTTCGCGCAGGTCGCCGCCACGACCGGCGTCGCGTCTTGAACGGGGCCGACGATCGGATGCCGGCCGCTGCAGGTCGCGTCCCTCGGCCGTGCGAGTTGCCGGCGAAGGTCGTTGTGGATGCCGGACGTGCAGGGCCCGGCCTGTCCGTGTGCGGACCCGGTGCGATCGCCGCCGGCGCGCTGGACGTTCGGTTCGGGTCCGCGAGGTTCGCTGGAGGTTCCGGCACATGTGGGGGAGTGGGTCGACACGTCCTGGATCGTGAGCTCGGGGGCTTTCTGCCTCTGGAGCAGGGACGTGCTGGCGGCCAAGTTCCTCTGTGCGAGCGAAACCGCAGATCGACCCCTCGGATTCTCCGAGGCGGACTCCGCCGGGGTCTCGACTTCGGACTTTACGGCCGTCAATTTCCGCACTCGTTGCCTCGGCCTCGAGAGCGAGCGAGGCCACGGCAGGATCGTCTCTCCAGGCGTGGTCCTCCGCGGGCCAACGCTCCCTGGCGGTCCCGGACTCAGGCTTTACGGCCGTCAAGTTCGTCGGGCCGCAGGAGGCGGGCGTCCGGTGACGTAGGGCCCGGACGCGAAGGAGGAACGCGCACACCTGTCGGCCGGGTTGTCTTCGACGGCGGAATGTCGTCAGCGGCCGCCCCGCATCGGCGGCAGTCGCAGGCGTGGAGGGCAGACCTCATCGCCGATCGTCCGTCCGGCGCGTCGCAGTTCGACGACCGTGAGCACGGGGTACTCGGTCTGCCCGGCCACTGAACGTCGGAGACTCCGCGGTTGCCACCGGGACGGTCGTTCAACAGGATCCAAGTCCGGAACGGATGTCCGGGGCCGTCCGTGCCACCGCTCACTCTCGGACGATGCGCCGCATTCGTGGTCCGGGCGCCCTCCCCGGGGAGCATCTCGCAACACGAATGAGGAATCGCGAGGTCCTCCGCGTGGATCCATCCGAATGCTTCGATCACCCGGTCGTGACAGCACATCGCACCGGGACGTCCTCGAGAGGCACCACCATGCAGAACCCTCCCGTCACGATGTTCGGCCCCCCGATCACCTTCCTCGGGGTTCAGGCATGCGACCTCGACGCGCCGGCCGGCTACGCCGATGCGGACGTCGTGGTCCTCGGCGCCCCGCTCGACGGTGGCACCTCCCACCGTTCCGGCGCACGATTCGGCCCGTCCGCCGTCCGCCAGGCGTGCTACCTGCCACAGACCGGATCACGGCCGAGCCTGGCATTGCGCGTCGACGCCCTGCGGGACCTGAAGGTCTACGACGCCGGAGACGTGGCCGTCTACAACGGCGACATGGAGGAATCGGTCAAGCGCATCGAAGCGGCCGTCTTCAAGATCGCCTCCTCGGGCGCCATCCCGATCGTCCTGGGCGGCGATCACACCATCGCCTGGCCGGACCACACCGGCGTCGCCCGACACCTCGGCTTCGGCAGGGTGTCCATGATCCATTTCGATGCCCACGCCGACACCGCCGATACCCAGTTCGGCTCCCTCGTGGCCCACGGTACCCCCATGCGCCGCCTGATCGAATCCGGCGCCCTGCGCGGCGACCGTTTCCTCCAGATCGGACTCCGCGGCTACTGGCCGGACCCGCCGATTCTGCAGTGGATGGCGCAACACGGGCTCCGCTCCTTCGAGATGACCGAAATCGTCGAGCGAGGACTCGACGACTGCCTGTCCGAAGCGGCCGGCATCGCCCTCGACGACTGCGAAGGAGTGTTCCTCTCGGTCGACGTCGACGTCGTCGACCCCGGCTCTGCACCCGGCACCGGCACACCCGAACCCGGTGGGCTCTCACCGCGGCAGCTCCTCGACGCGGTCCGGCGCCTGTGCTACGAACTACCCGTGGTCGGCCTGGACCTGGTCGAGGTCTCGCCGCCCTACGACCACGCCGACGTCACCGCCCTGCTCGGCAACCGGGTCGTCCTCGAGGCGCTGTCCGCCATCGCCCGACGCCGCAAGGACCATCGCGACGGCACCACCTGGGACCGCCGCGAACCGCTGCTGCACGGACGAGACGCCGACGAACAACTCCGGCACATCGACAACGGCCGCACACACGGTCGCTAGGACCTCCGTCGGACACCCCGTGCCTCAGGGGCGTCAAGCCGCCCGTGAACGTCGACCGGGTACGGGCCCTGCCGAACGTGGTGGCGGCCGAGTTCGGCGAACGCTCGAATTCGGCTCGAAGCCGACGAGGGTGGCCTCGTGCTCGATGAAAAGAGGCCCGCGTCTCGACGGTGAGTCGGACGGTATCGCCGAAGCGCTCCGCAAGCGGCAACACGCGGTCGCCCCCGAAGCCGAGCGCGCCGCCGCCGTGGATCATCGCGCCGCCCGGTTCCCTCCCACCGAGTTCGTCGCCATGCGCTTTCCCCTCGGGGTGTCCGCCGCGCCGGGACTTTACGGCCGTCAAGTTCTGCGGCTGTCGCCTCGGCCTCGGTAACGGGCGACTGCGGCCGCATCGTCTCACCCGGACGCGCGTCCTGCGTGGATCGACGCCCTCGGCAGTCCGGGCCGGACTTTACGGCCGTCAAGTTCGTCGGGCTGGGGGAGAGGCGGGCATCGGGTGGCGCAAGCCCCGGACGTGAAGGGGAACGCGCACACCGGTCGGCATGGATGCCGTCGACGCCGGAATGCCGTCGACAGCGGCCGGTCCCGAAACGGTGGTGACCTTGGCTTCGTCCATGAGCTCGGGCGGCACTTCGACATCGGTTCGGGAGGCAATGAGCCCTGGTGTCAGCGTCGGAATGGCCGTGAGGTTGGGCGGCGCCTCCGTGCGGGCGTTCTCAGCGCAGGCCTTGGAAGGCGTAGAGCATGCCGACCCCTGCGGCGACGGCGCCCAGCAGGTGGCGCAGGGGGTTTCGGGCAGGCGGGGTTGGAGGGCGGCGCCGAGGTATCCGCCGCCCAGTCCGCAGGCCAGGCCGGTCGGCCAGTCGGGGGCGACGTCGCCGGTCGCGGTGAGGGAGAGCAGCGCCAACGTCGCGGCGCCGACCACCGAGGTGACGAAGGTGGAGGCCAGTGCCGCGGGTGCGACCGTGGCGACGGGCGTGCCGCGTCCGACCAGGATCGGGCCGAGCAGGGAGCCGCCGCCGATCCCGTAGATCCCGCCGACGACGCCGACCGCCGCAGCCAGCCTCCCGGTGGCGCGGGGTGAGGGCTGCGCCCCGGTGCTGCGACCGGGCGCCGGACCACGCAGGGTTCGGGCGCAGCACGTCGTTTGGCGCGGAGGACCCTCGAACAGCCCGGTCGGCCGGTCAGCGCACAGAGGTCGTCGGGTCTGCGCGTCGGATGGCGTGGAAAGTCGGGTTTCGGCGCGGTTGTCGGGGAACGTGGCGCGTGGTGTGTTCGATGAGAGTCTCGAGTTCGGGTGTGGCCAGGTCGGCGGTGGCGGCCGGTTGCGATGTCGTCGAGGAGTTCGTCGGGGCTGACGGTGAGGCCGACGCGTCTGGTGGTGGCGGGGGTTTCGCCGGTGAAGGCCCAGCGGATCGCGGCGCCGAGGCTGTAGGTCTCGGCTTCCTCGGTCAGGTCAACGTGGGTGTCGGCGAGGACGCGGTCGATCTCGGGGGCGGTGGCGTGGTCCGTGCCGCCCCGGTAGGGGAAGGGCAGCGGGAGCAGGTCCCGGTGGTGGGCGCGGTCCCAATCGATGAAGACGACCTCGTCGTTCGCGGTGACGAGGGTTTTGAACGGTGTGACGTCGCCGTGGCGCCATCCGGCGGCGTGCAGGCGGCGCAGTTCGGCGAACGCGGTGTTGGCGATGTCGAGCAGTCGTCCTGCGTGGTCTGCCGGGAGGTGGCCTTCGCAAGCGGGGGCGAACACCTGCCACAGGGTGTATCCGGGGAGCCATCCGATCGCGTTCCACACGCCGTTCCCGCGGTGTCCGTGCGCGCCGTCGACGGGTACAGCCCGCCCGCGTGGAGGAGTCCGACGGCGTCCGCCTCGTGCAGGAGCCGGCCGGCCGGGTCGCTCGGCGGGGACGGCGGTCTTGATCTTCCACTGGCCGGCGCGCCACGCGTTGTCGTGGTCCTCGGTCAATGGGCGCGGTCGGTCCCGGACACCGAGATGGTGGAGGGCGTCGGCCGGCAGCGGGTCGACGTCGGCAACGGTGATCCCCGCCCTCGTGGCGATGCGCACCCCGGTGATCCGAGAGATCGACGCCGAACGGTGAACCGCCGCCCCGGGTCGCGCCGGGCGTAACGTGCGGGCGGCAGGCCGTCGCCGTGATCGTGTGACCCAGGTCACGCAACGGCGGCGGGTCGGGAGGACAAGCACCAGCGTGGACTATTCGATGCACGCGAAACTGCGAGCCGGTGATCCGGCGGCCTTCCGACAGTTGTTCACCGAGCACGCGCGAGTTGTCTACGCTCACGCCTTTCGCGTCACCGGCGACTGGGCCGCAGCCGAGGACATCGTGTCGTTGACCTTCCTGGAGGCCTGGCGGCTGCGGGAGCGACTGCGCGACGAGGGCTCCGGCCCCAGGCCGTGGTTGATGGGGATCGCGATCAACGTCCTGCGCAACCGCGGCCGCGCCACCCGCCGGCACCGCGAGGCGATGGCCAGGTTGCCGGCCAAGGACGACGTCCCCGACTTCGCCGACGAACTCGTCGGCCGCATGGCCGACGCGCAGCGCCTGGCCGCCGCCAAGACGGCCCTGGGCAAGCTGCGACGCATCGACCGCGAGGTGTTCATGCTGTGCGTCTGGTCCGGACTGACCTCCGCCGAGGCGGCCCGGGCCCTGGACGTGGCGGAGGGAACGGTCCGCGCCCGGCTCTCCCGCGCCCGGGTCCGGATGCGCAAGCTCGCCGCCGCCGAACTGCTCGCGCTGTCCCCACCGGCTCCCGAAAACCCGCAACGTTCTCCCCGCCCGGGACAACAACAGGGCAGCCGCATCGCCGCGGTCGGGCCCGTGAGAAAGGAAAGCCGATGAACCGTGAAGTACCCCGGCGCCCCGAGCAAAACGCCGACGACGCCGACCTCTTCGAGGCAGCCGGCGACCCCGTCCTGTCCGCGGGCAGCCACCGACTTCTCGAAGGACACCTGATGAGCGAGATCGACGCGATGGCACGCCCGCAGGGCGCGCCGGACCCCCACCCCGCGCCACGTCCGCGCCGTAGTCCCTACCGCCGCCTGGCGTGGATCGCCGTACCGGTCACCGCGCTCGCGGTCGCCGCGACCATCGCGCTGAACCCCCTGGGCGGCAACGACGATTCCGCCACTCGGGCAACCCCGGACGGCAAGTCGCCGCTCACGGTGATCAAGGTCGTCCCCGGCAGCGCCAAGGATCTGGCCGCGGTGGTCGACCGGATCTCGTTCGCCGCCGGCGCGTCCGCGCAGACGCCCGGGCCGGACCAGTACCTCTACACCGAGACCCGATCCGCCCACGCCATAATCGACGGCGACAACACCCGCGTCGACGAGCCGAGCACCCGCCGGTCCTGGGCCTCCCCGGACGGCAGCCGGACGTGGACCATCAACGGCACCTGGCAGGCTGCGGAACCGCCGACCTTCGACCCCCACATGGGCGCGCCCACCTACAACTTCCTCGCCTCCCTGCCCCGCGACCCCGACGCCCTCCTCGCCCGAATCCACGCGGACACCGAAGGCCAGGGCAACGGCGCCGACGCCCAGGCGTTCAAGACGATCGGCGACCTGATCCGTAACCAGGTGCTGCCGCCGGGCCTGGCCGACGTGCTGTACCGAACGGCGGCCCGGATCCCCGGCGTGGTCGTGGTGCCCGAGTCCACCGACGCCATCGGCCGTACCGGCATCGCCCTGGCCCGCACCGACGAGGTCGCCGGTGACCGAACGGAGTGGATCTTCGACCGCAACACCTACGAGTTCCTGGGCGAACGCACGGTGTTGATCCGCCCCCTCGAGAAACTCCCCGCCGGCACGGTCACCGGCCACAGCGCAGCCCTCAAGCGCAGCATCGTCGACACCATCCCCACCGCACCGATCACGCGCACCACCTGACCGACGCCCACCACCTCACGGCCGTGCCCCGACGCTCCCCGCGCCGGGGCACGGCCGTCGTTTCCGCCGCCGGCAGGCCGATCGGCTACGCGTCGGGCGCGGTCACCGTCGAGGCCGCGTGTGCGGCGGGTGCGTCGGTGACCGCCGTCCGGCAGACCGGGGGCTGAGAACCACAGTCCACCTGACCTACCACCGAGATTCATCGACCTCATCCGCGCTTGCCGAGAGGATTTGGCATACAGCAAGTCTGCCTGGAAGCCGTGGCATTGGTGGGCCATCCGCAACGCGGTGCATGACCGCCAGGGGCGGTCCGTGGCCGAAGGGCTCGGTTCCAGTGGCGGCGAAGGCGAGCACAGCGCCGAGGGCGAAGACGTCGCCGGCCTGCCCGACCTCGCCGCCCTCGGCTTGCTCCGGAGACATGAAGCCGCACGTTCCCATCGCGGCCCCGGTTCTCGTCAGCGCGGTGGCGTCCGTCGTCCGGGCGATCCCGAAGTCGATCACCCTCGGGCCGTCCGCCGCGAGCAGCACGTTCGACGGCTTGAGATCACGATGGAACAGGCCCACGGCGTGGATCGCCCGCAGCGCCTCGACCAACCCGGCCACCAGCGGCCACACCGAGTCTTCCGGCAACCGCCCGGCCCTGGCGACAGCCTCGGCCAGCGTCGGCCCGGGAACGTAGACGGTCGCGATCCACGGGGGTGCGTCATCCGGGCCGGCGGCGACCACCGGTGCGGTGAACGCCCCGCTGACCGTTCGCGCGGCGGTCACCTCCCGCCGGAAGCGACGCCGAAACTCCTCGTGGTGCGCCAGGTGCGGATGTACGACCTTCACGGCCACCGCGCGCCCACCCGGCGACAGGCCCAGGAACACCTGGCCCATTCCGCCCGCCCCCAGCCGGGCATGAACCCCCTTCCACCAGAACACGCGCCCTCCGACACCACGCACCACTACCCAACCACCAAGACATCGGGCCTGCTCCGTAAACATGTCACGTGCTGGCGGTGACCAGGCGATGCCTCAGCCTGGGAATCCGAGCACGGGAAGGGCCGGTTCCGCTTGCTGCCTGGCTCGGAATTGCGCCGTCAACTGTGCACCGCGTCCTTACCGCTGCCCGACTGAACTGTCGCATGTCGACCGCGACCGGTGAACCAATCCGCCGGCACGAGCCCCTGCGCCCACGGGCGCTGGTGCACGTCGATGTAAAGAAGCTCGGGAACATCCCCGACGGCGGCCGGCGCTATGTCGGGCGCAAGCAGGGCGAGCGGAATCGAGCGGCGACACCCGGGACGCCGAAGAACAAGGGGAGCAGCCCGAAGATGGGCTACGCCTTCGTCCACACCGTCCTCGACGACCACTCCCGCGTTGCCTACATCGAGGTACACGAGACCGCCCTCACCGCAGCAAGTGGCCTACACCGCGCCGTCGCCGGAACAACGATTCGACCATCCGACAGTCACAACATCGACCGGACGGCTCCTAGTGCGGGTCGCGGACGCTGATGGCCCCCGCCGCTGGTTCGGGACGTGCGGCAGAAGAGATGTGCTCGCCGGTGGGGCTGAACCGGTGCACGGCGGCCAGCATGGCGTTGTTCTCGGCGGGCGTTCCGATGGTCACGCGTACGCATCGGTCGAGGCCGGGTTGGTCGCTGCGGTCGCGGACCTTCACGCCTGCGGCGTGCAGGTGTTTGACCAGGAGGGTGGGGTCCCGGGTCTCGAACAGCACGAAGTTCGTCACGCTCGGGTGGACTCGCAGCACCGCCGGCGTCCGGGCCAACGCGGCTTCCATGCGCGTGCGTTCGGCGCGGACGCGGAGGATGTTCTCGTGGGCGTGGGTGATGCCCTCCGGTGACAAAGCGCGGGAGAGGACCCGCAGGGACGACTGCGTGAGCGGGTAGGGGGCGAGGACTTTGCGCAGGACCGCGATCACCTGGGGGTGGGCGATGGTGACGCCGCAGCGTTCGCCCGCCAGCCCGTACGCCTTCGACAGCGTGCGCAGGACGACCAGGTTGGGCCGGCGGCCGACGAGTCCGCCGAGCGAGGCGGCGCCGTGGAACTCCAGGTAGGTCTCGTCGGCGACCACCAGCGCCTTGCCGCGCAGGGCTTCGGCCAGGCGCATGACGTCCTCGCCCGGCACAGGGGTGCCTGTGGGGTTGTTGGGGGTGCACACGAAGACCAGCTTGACACCCGAGGACGCGGCATCCAGGATGCCGTCCACATCGAGCCGGAACCCGTCGCCGGTGAGCAGCGGCACGGCACGGACGCCGGCTCCGTGGATGCGTGCGGCGACCTCGTACATCCCGAACGTCGGCGGATTGACCACCACATGGTCGACGCGTGCCTCGCAGAACGCCCGGACCAGCAGGGAGATGGCCTCTTCCGCGCCGCGGCTGACCAGCAGCCGGGCCGGGGACGTTTCGTAGTGGGACGCGAACCGTTCCAGGAGCCAGGCCGGTTGGGGTTCCGGATAGCGGTTCGAGGGCCATGGGCCGTCGTCCCCGGACTCGCCGCCGTGCGCGAACGGGGGGTAGGGACTCTCGTTCGCGTCGAGATACACCGACACCCCTGCCACGTCCGCGTCGTCGCGGCCGGTGACGTACGTCTCGAGTGCCAGGATGTCGGGGCGGGCCAGCCGCAGGACCTCGTTCATCGCTGCCCCTTCGGAATGGGTCGTCGCCCGCGCGGGCGAGAAATCGGAAGATCACATTCCGGTCGTGACAGAGGCTAGCCGGCGATTCGGGCCGCAGCTATCCGATGAGCGAGGGCCCCACGACCGCGGGGCCGCGTGTCCTGGACAGGACGGCGGTGGAGCTGTCGGGGGTTCACCCCCGTCGGGTTCATGAAGTTGCGATCCCAGCACACGACTTGGCAGGTGTTCTGCAAGCTCGCGCCGACCCCGGGCGGCAGGGCGGAGTTCGCGCTGACCGGCCAGGCCGGCGGCAGCCGAGAGCAGCTCGTCCAAGCGCGCAGCCAGGGCTGCACGTGGCCCGGATGGACACAGGCGGCGGCGCCCGAGCTCACCATCGACAGCAGTGAGTGGGACGGGGCCAATGGCAGCTGGCGGCCGGCCGAGACGGCCTCGGACATGGCGAAGCTCGGTGGGGATTCCTACCGGAGCCTGCACAATCCCACCATGATGACCATCGGACGGGGCTACACCCTGCAGGTCTACAGCTGCGTCGGCACGCCGTCGCACCTGCCGCGCACGATCATGCAATAGCCCAGGCCAAGGCACCTCGAATGGCGACTCACACCGTGATGAGGATCCGCCAAACTTCAAAGCCGTGTCGTCGGTCATACGGTCCGGCTCTACCGAAATTCTTGTGATCGGCGCCGCGTTCACCGGGCCGAGCGCCGTGTTGTCACCTGACACATGGCGAAGTGGTCGGTCTGCGCGGAGGGTCCGTGTCTCGGCATCAAGGGCCGCGAGGTGGCCGGCCCAGTTGTCCTGGGCCGGGTCGCCCCTTGGGTCACAGTGTTTCGGTGTGAGCTTCCCCCGTTGGGCGGAAGGCGTGGCCCGTGTCGGCCGTCACGTGTCCGGCAGTGCTCGCGTGTATTGCGGAGACGTGCTGTCGGGCCGCCGGAAGTCGCCCGGGAACGTTCGGACCCAAGCGTCCGGCACAGGGGGAGAGCCGGCCTGGAACAACAGGCTTCTCGGCCGAAATCCGCAACCGTGTCGGGTCGCGGCCACCGTGTCCACGACTGGCGCGGGTGGTGGCGAGGCAGTAGGAGTGGGTGCCGGGCTCGATGAGGTTGCCGCCGAAGGTGAGGCGGTCGACGATGGCCGCGCGGAACCGGGGTCGGTAAACGTCTTGGTCCGAATCATCGGGCGAGGTTGGCGAGGTAGGACTCGGTGGCGGTCCACGGGGTGAGTTCGATGCCGAAGCCGCTGTGTTCGCTGCCCTGCATGTGGACGAGCCTCCCGGACAGGTACACGGTGTCGCCCTTGCGGAACGCCCCGGTGTATGCGCCGAGGTAGGAGCGCATGTGGGTGATCCGGCGGGCGAAGACGTCGGGTTCGTCGACGGTGGACTGGATCACGGGGTCCACCTCGACGCCGTAGAGGACCGGGGTCGCCAGTCCCTGGGTGTGGTCGGTGATCCGTGCCATGACGCTGATCGCCCCGACCTCCTTGGCGACGACCCGGGAGAACGTCTTGTCGCCGTCGGGGCGCAGGGGTTCGCAGTTGATGTGCGCCCCGGCGGTGGCGGTGAGTCCTTGGAGCTTGTGGCCTCCTGCTTCATGAGCGTGTCGAAGGAGCTGCCGGACAACAAAAGAGGGCCCTCGCCCCGCGCTGTCGCGCGGGGCGAGGGCCCTTGGGGTCGGCCGGTCTACCAGGGTGTTCGTGCGGTCCCGGCTCGGGTGCCCGCGCGGTCGCCGCGTGGGGGTCGGGCCGGTTCGGGTGTTCTGCCGGGCTGTCGATTCGCCCGGCGTTCGGGTGCCGCCCGCGGGGGCGCGGCAACCGTGGCCGTGTGTCGGGCCGTTCGGCGTTCGGCACAGATCGGGTGGCATGGCCTTCCGTCGCGTGCGGATCGGGCCCGTGTGTATCGGCCGCACAGGTCGCAGGGCATGTCGCTGGGGGCGACCATCCACCGTTCGGGGAGCGGGTCGCAGGTGTGGGCGTGCCATTGGGCGGTGAGTGCGGCGCTCTCGTCGGGGCTGCGGGTGGTGATGGATTGTTCGGCGCCGCAGTCGTTGCAGAACCAGGCGGCCTCGCCCATGGCGAGTCGATCACGCGGTGGGGTGATGCGTCCGGAGCCGCGTTCGTAGATGGTGGGGAGGGTGTAGGCGGGTGGCCGGTCGGTTCCCATCAGGGGGTCCACCGGTGGGGACGGTGGGTGTTCGGCATGACGCTGTCGGGGTCGAGGTTGCGGATCGGGGTGCCGAGGACGGCGTCTTGGACGTTCCGGTCGTGGCGGTCGGTGATGTGTGTGGGGGCGACGCAGTCGCGTCGTCTGCAGGCGCGGCGCAGGAGTCCTTGGGGTGGTCGCCGGCGGTGGACGAGCCAGGAGACGGTGAGGATGCTCAGGCGTCGGCCCTGCCAGGACACGTGCGGTGGCGGCACGGTGCCGGGGCAGTGCCAGACGAGGTGGTCGCCGTCGGGGGTGGTGTGTTCGGTGAGGATCGATCGCAGGGTGCGGACCAGGGGAGGGGCGAGCCCGAACCCGGCCGTCGCCGGCCCGGGCTGCGGGGGTCGTGGTGTGTGGGGCGCGGCAGTGTCGGCAGGTGCGGCGGCCTCGGTAGTGCTGGGTGCAGCCGGTCGTGGGGCCGTGGGTGTTCGTCCTCCTCGGGGTGTGGGTGCGGGTCATGGTCGGCCTCCGGCGCGGGGGTGGTCGTCCCATGTCCGGCCGTCGAGTTCGCGGCCGTTGGCCGTGGGGGTGCGGCCGCCCCACTGTTTGAAGAAGAACGGCACCTTCGCGGTTTGGTATTGGTCGCGTAGTGAGCGGGCCCAGTCGGGGTGCATCGGGCGGGCCTCCGGCCCGTTTCCCGGACTACGAAATTGCAGGTAAGCCCGTTCATCGTGGTGACAAGGATCAAATGAGCTGTCCCCATCTCCGGCTCACGAGAAGGACAGAGTTGCTCGCCGGAATTCCTCACCCGCTTGGAGCCAACCAGGCCCGGCATCGCGCAGCCGCCACACGAACAGGTGAGCGCGCTGGCCGTGTAGCCCCATCACGCAACGCCGCAGGTGATGAACAGAGGCTCCCTGTAAGCTTCCGCGATGCTTGACGAATACGACATCCAATGCATGCGGGAGCACGTCGCGCTGGCGGTCTGGGGCGGCTTCAAGGACGAAGATCAAGTCAAGGCATGGGTGGAACGCCAGCTCGGAGCGGACGACCAAGCCCTTCGGGATGAGCTGAAGGCCTACGTTGCGCAACTGTTCCGTGAGCACCGTCGACGCGAGACCCGCTGGCGCAAACCCACGGCAAACGACGCCCTCGACCGGGCCTTCGACGAGCTGAACAAACGCGGGATCATCGCGCTCCAAAACGCGGGCGAAACCCTCTCTGACGGCTGGACCGAAGCCCACGAAGCCGCCTCGGCCCGGCCGACTCCCGCACGCGGAGCGGTCTTCTACCACGGCCAGGATCTCGAGTCCGGCGTCGCAGGCGGAGGCCTGATGCTGGCGTTCGGTGCTTTCGAGGACGACCTCGCGAAACCCGACGCGGCCAGCGCTGCAGTCGCCCGGGAGGTATGCGACGCCCTGACGGGTCACGGCGTCCGCGTGAAATGGGATGGCGCCGTCCACAGCCGCATCGAGATTCTCCCCTTCGCCTGGCGCAAACGCCGCTGGACCACCGCTCCCTAGCCTCGGTGGATGCAGCCCGCCGACGTCGGCTGCAGCGTCGGCGGGCGTTCCTTGTTGGACCGCCAACGAATAGGAACATGAGCAGGTCCGGCCGATCCCAAGGATTCTGACTATCCGGGCTCTCCGATGATGGGGAGGCCGATGGCCCCTGGTGGAAGGGCAGGCCGACGTTCACGCATCCGGTCGAGGATGACGAGCTTCGGGCAGCCGCGTCGCGGCTGGTCTGGAGTCCTTCGACCTCGCCGAGCCAGCCGTTGAGCTTGGCTTCCTGGATGCGGTCGTTGAGGTTGGCGATGATCTCGGCCAGTCGAGGGCGCGCTCTGACGTCCAAGCGCAGGCTGGGACAACGAATGCAAGCGTGTTCGTGCTTGCACGCGGTGCCGTAGGCGCGGCCGCACTCGCCGAGTTCGAGCTTGCGGGCGTGGAAATGCTGCTGGAATTCGCGCCATTCCTCTTCGGTGGGCTCGCGGTACTCGGCTTCCGGTCGCAAGGTCCGGCGTCGGTCGAGGAAGGATCGGTAGGAGCGGACGAGGTCTTCGTCGAAGACGGCCATGTAGGCCTGTGTGGTGTTGATGTCGGCGTGGCCCAGCAGCTTGGCGACGATATGGACCGGCAGGCCGCCGGTGACCGCCTCGGTGGCGAAGATCCGCCGGAAGTCGTGTGGCGTGAAGCGCAGCACCTCGCCGACTACGTTCCGCAGTCCTGCGCGCTCAAGGGTCAGGTTGGGGGTCGAGCTGGTCGATAGTCACAGGGTCCCTCCGAACAGCACCTCGAGGTCGGTGGAGTCGTAGCCAGCGGCGACGGGTGCAGGAGGCTGCTGGGCACGATGTTGGCGTTCGACGAGGTGCTGCTGGACCCGGCGGATCACCGCAGCCTGGTCCTCGACCAGGTAGATCTCCGTGGTCGACAGGTCGGCGTGGCCGAGGATCTCCTGGACGTCTCTGAGCGAGAGCGCCTCGTCGCGGGCCATCCGAAGTGCGGCGGTGTGCCGCAGGTCGTGCATCGACCAGTTAGCGCCGAGCAGCGCGTTGACTCGCCGGAATACCGCCCGCAGGGCCTCATAGTTCAGTGGATGCCGGCGCAGCCCGTGGCCGTGGTCACGGCGCCGCAGGGTCTGCCAGACCCTGTCGGTGGGACGGAGCGGTTCGCAGAGCTCGGCGAGGTAGAGCCCAAGCCAGACGAACGCGTCCGGGCTGGTCGGGAGCCATTGCCGGGCCTGCGTGCCCTTGCGGACCACGCGCACCAGCTGATCGCCCCAGTCCAGGTCCTCGGCCCGGATGCCGAGGATCTCGGACGCACGGGCGCCGTTGCTGACCCCGATCGACAGGATCGCCCTGTCCCGGTTCGACTTCAGAGCGGCGAACAGCTCACGCCACCGCTGCTCCGGCATCTCCCGAGGCCTGGGCTTGGGGACTTTCGGGTTGTAGCGGAGCTTTCCCTCGTTCCGAAACGGCCGCAGTGGATTGTGATGCGCGTGGGGCCGCTGACCACGCCGGGCCAACTGCACCGGATTGATCAGCGGCCCCTCGCCCGACTCGATCCAGAACTCGTAGAAGGAACGCACGACCGCGTTCGAATGCCGAATGGTGTTCGCCTGGTACCGGTCGTTGAGATGCGGCTTGCGCGTGACCGGATTGATCGTGCCCGCTGTCTCAGCCGACTTCGTACGCCTCGCCCGGCGATACTTCGCCGCCTGCTTCAGCCACAGCACCAGGTCTCGGGCCTCGGCCGGCGTCGCCCGATTCCACTCCACGCCCACCGCGCGAAGCCACCGCCACCACCTCAGCAGCGCATACGCGTAACTCCGCACCGAACCGAACCGGTTGTCCCGGGCCACGAAGTCCACCAAGTACCGGCCGGACCGGCTCCACCGGCACGCTGTCCGGGCCGACCACCAGCCACGGCACCACACCCTTGGCGGGAACGACCCGGCCCCACTGCGGCAGCCGGATCGACTCGACCTCGCGCACCGCGCCTTCGAACATCCTCATGAACACGGGTCACAGCGAGACGGTGTCGCCGTATTCCTCGAGGCCGGCGTTGCCGCGGTAGAACTCGCCGTGGCATGCCTCGCCGTCGGCGAGGCGCAGGAGCTTGAGGTGGACCTCGGTGCGGTCCCAGGCGTCGTCCCAGTCCCGGCCCTGGAAGTACACGCGGTCGACGAGGCGTTCCCTGCCGCCGGTGTCGGTGATGTACAGGTCGGCCCTGAACTCGTCAGCCATCGCCGTCCGCGTCCGTCGTGGGGCGTCGTTGGGAGACGGCGATGACGATCCCGTCGTCGCGGACGCGGCGTACGCGTGAATGGGGCCAGTCCTCGAGGGCGTAGAAGATCGCGAAGTCGTCCATGTCGAGCCACCCGCCGACGGTGCCGCGCGGGTCGTGTTCGGCGTCGGCCATCAGGACCGCGGCCTGGCCGGCGCGTGCGTCGAGGCCGTGCGGGCGACGGGCGGCGACGATCCGGACCAGCTCGGGAGTGAAGTCGCAGGTGGGCTCGAACTCCTCACGCAGGCGCCAGATCTGCCCGGAGGCGGCGATCAGCCAGGGAGACAGGTCGGCGACGCGTTCGCACGCGATGCGGGTGGCGACCAGGCGCGGCAGGTGGTCGTCGAGCATCAGGGAGGTGATCCAGGCGTTGACGAGCGCGGCTGCGCCGTGGGCGCCCAGGACGTGGTCGACACGCTTGTCGGCGTCGCGGGGCGTGGTCATCGACCGGCTCCCTTGCCGGCCGGGACGGCGGCGGCGAGGTCGGCCGCGAGAGTGCCCAGGCCGGCGGTGCGCAGGCCGGTGAGGATCAGGGCGTGTTCGTCGGTGTCGCCGCGCCGGGCGGCGAGTTCGAGGCGGCGGGCGAGGTCGGCGCGTGTGGTGGCGGTGGTGGGGTCTGGACGTGCGGGGGCTATGGCGCTCACGATGAGGAGGCCCTTTCTCGATCGACGGATCGGATGTGGGTGGGGTTCCGGGGCGGCCGCGCTGTGAAGGGTGGTGGCCGCCCCGGAGACCGGGAGTGTTCGCTGCGCGTCGTCGTGCGGTTCAACGGCGCGCTCGCGGCGTCGCTCAGCCGGTGATGTCGTCGACGAGGCCATCGGGCCCCACGGCGACGATCACCAAAGGTTGTCTCTGCACTCGTGAACGGCTGTGCCCTGAAGGCGCGTTCGCCGTCCGGTTGTGACGAGATAGTGCATCGCAGTGGTCATCGCCGCGGCCGTGCTCTACTGGGAGAAGCGAATGCCTCGCCCGGACCGGACCGGATCGGTGGGGCCGTCGGACCGGGAGCGTGACGTGGCGAAGACGTGGCGGTGGGAAAGCGATCACCGGTGCTGCGCCACCTGCCCGCCGGACAGCTCGCTGGTGTACGAGGGCGGGGGAGTGCGCTATCTGGGGTGGTGTTCGGACGTCGGCTTCGGTGGGGGTTACACGATCGGGGTCCAGACGATCGACGAGTTCGTGACTCGCGGACCTCTCGACGACACCATGCACCCGGCGCTGATTGCGGAGATCCGTGCATACCTGACGATCGCGTAAAGGGCCACGTGGCTCGCGAACGGCTCCGGCCCGGATCGTTGTCGGTGATCCGATCGTGGCGAGGTTGTGCATGCGGGCGACCGCGCCGACCGACCGGTACACGCCGTCGCCTTTGCAGCGGCAGTCGCACAGGATCTTCCGGTTCTTCACGCGGGCGAAGACGTGTTCGACGCGGGCGCGGACCTTGCGGTCCTTCGTCGGCGTGGTGAACGCCCGGTTCTCGGCCGGGGGTTCGGTTCAGTGGTGGCGGGTGTCGCCGGGGACGGTGTCGGCGCGGACGTCGAGGCGGGCGGCGCCGGCGGGTGTGGATGTCGCCGGAGACGGTGGTCGCGGACAGCGCGCCGCGTGCGGTGGGCCGGGCAGTGACGGCGATGTCGCCCGGAGGTGGTGCGGGCGGCGAACGCGTTGCCGGTGTAGGTGGCGACGGTGATGTCGCGGGAGACGGTCGTGGCCTGAAGGCGGTCGGTGACGTGGCCGGCGCGGACGTCGCCACTGGTGCTGTGGGCCGCGAGGGTGTCGGCGATGTCGGCGACGACGTCGCCCGAGATCGTTTGCGCGCCCAGGACCTGGAGGTGGCCGCGCACGCGCAGGTCGGCCGCCCCGGTCGTGGCGCGCAACGACGAGCGCGCGGGCAGCCGCACCTCGAGAGTGATCGTGGCCGACTCCTCGGCGCCGTCGGCGCGGACGCCGTGGGCGGAGACGACGCGGCCGTTGGTGACGACGTGTCGGCCGCCGATGGTGATGTTCCCGATCACGCCCGTGCCGTACGAGACGCCACCGCCGTGGACGGTGTTCGTGCCGCTTCGGGGCTTGGGGATGTGGATCTCTAGCACCGGGGCTCCGCCGGTGGCGGTGTATTCGCGGATTGTCGCGGCGCGGACGGCGTCGGCGAGCGGACCGGTGTCCTGGGTCGTACGCAGGTCGATCCGGGCGCGGCGGCGCTGTTCGACGATGATGTCGACGCTGCCGAGGGTGGTTGTGATGTCCGGGCAGACCGGGCCGACGGTGCTCGCGGTCAGGGTGCGGTGGGTGCTCACGAGGTTTTCTCCATGGCTTCGAAGGCATTCGGGCGGCCGTTCGCCGCAGCCCCGGGCTCAGGTGCCGGACGCGGGGAGGTCGGGTGGTTGGGCAGTGGCCGTGGCGGCGGGGATCAGCTGGGAGCCGGGCCTGCCGGACGGCGGCCGTTGACGGTGGCGACCGCTGCTTCCCTGCGCGAACAGGCACGGAGTCCCGCCGGACTTGACCTGGTACATCACTGCATCGGCAGCACGCAGAAGCGTGGCCCGGGGCCGGCCCGGCGGGTCGGCGGTGTGGGCCGCTCCAACGAGACACCGAAAACGGCGGTTCCGTGTCCGCGTACACGGTGGGCATGTCCAAGCGCGCAGGTCGGCGAGCTCCCGGTGGACGTCGCGCGCGGGATGCGCGCGATCACGCCGAATTCGTCGCCGCCCAACCGCGCCACGCCGCCGTGGTTGGTGCACCGGCGTGCAGGCGCCGGGCGAGGGTTGCGACGTCCTGGTCCCCGGCTTCGTGGCCGCAGCGGTCGTTGATCCTCCTGAACGCGGCGCCGTCCAGGACCGGGACGTCGTCGACGCGGTGCCCGCCCGGAAGGGTCGGTGAGCGCTCGGCGGCGGGGCATACCGGTGAGTTCGCCGCGGTCCGCGACCACCAGGCGGCATCGGGATCGCAGTCGCAGGACTCGAGCCCGGCCGCGCGATCATCGGGCCGGACGGACCCGAGGCCCTGGCCCGGGCGTCGCTGCCGAACGAGGTCCCGGGCGTGCCCTGCGTCGGTGGCCGCGAAAGCGCGATCATGAGCCATGGCCACCACCGATCCCGCCGCCCTGTATCCCGACGTCGTAGCCGCAGGCAGCCTCGGCGCGACCCTCCGAGCGGTCGCAGCCGACGAAGGGCCTCCTTTCGCCGAGTCGGAATCCGACCCGTTGCGCCAGGCGGCGGTCGCGAGCGTGGTTCCGCATCGGACGGCTCTGACCGTCAGTGCCTGGGCGGCGGAGCGGCGCTGGTCGGTCCGCGGCTGTGAGTCGTTCCAGGGCCTGGCACTCGTCGAAGGAAGTACGGGGGACCTGACGCAGATCGTGCGGGCAGCGCGGGCCTGGCACGACGGAACCGCCCTGGACGACATTCACCGGGCCGCGCCGTTCGTGCACCTGACCGGTCGCCTCGACGTGACGGAACCGGATCCGGCGCGGCTGGCCGAGTCCGAGTGGCGGCACCTGCGCACGGAGGCCGGCGAGGAGGAGCGGCCCGGGTACCACGCGCTGATCGAGGCGGCCTACGCCGAGCCGGCGCTGCGCGGGCTCTACCCGTTCACCAGCCATGGAACGCTGCGGTTCTCCGGCAGTACCCGTCCCCGCCTCACCGTCGTCCCGGTCTGTCTCGACGCCCACCCGGACGGCCGGTACACGGTGAGCGCCCACTACATGGGGGAGGTCCTCGTCGAGACGACGACGGCGCAGGAGGCCGTGGCAACAGCCGTACAACGGCTGCCCTCCGGGCTGTGCCCGGTCGCGTTCGGAGCCTGATCACGCCGGCCCGGTGAGGGCGCAGCGTGGTCCGGGAGCCGGGTGAGCCGGCACGGCGAGGCGGTCGATCCGCCGGGACCGTGTCCGGGAAGTCGTCCCATCGCTCCGGCCCCCGACCCCGGATCGTTCCTCGCTTCCGGCGTCCCGGCGGAGACCCGACCCGCGTCGTCGACGTCGTCCGCGTCGCAAATCGGCCGGCGGACGCGGGCCATGCCCGGGCATGATTCGGGCAACCATGATCGAACGCGAGGACCCGACTGCCCGATGGACACTCCCGAGCCCCTCACCGACGAAGACCTCGACGAAATCGAGGAACTCGCCGCCGGCGCGACCCCCGGGCCGTGGCACGTGCGCCAACTCGACGACGACTACGCCATGAGCCTGGTCGCGGTCGGCACGGTCCCCGACACCGGACTCGGCGAGCGTTGGCCGGACTTCGACCACCGGGAGATCGTGGCCGCGACCCTGGTCCAACACCCTCGCTACGTCGACGTCGCCGACGGACGCTGGGACGAGAACGCCCTGTTCATCGCCCACGCGCGCCGTGACGTCCCGCGGCTCGTCGCCGAGATCCGCCGCCTGCGCCTCCTCCTCGAACCGCGGAACGCCCCCGGCGGATCCTGATCACGGGCGGTGAGAACCGTCGCAGGTGTGCTCGATCGTCGCCGTCGAACCTCCTCGGGTCCGGTGGAGGTCGGGTCGCTCGTGGAACCACCGACCCGGCCGGCGCGGTGGTCACACGGCTACCGGTACAGCCCGAGGGTGTTGGGGCGGGGCACGCGGCAGGCCCTGGCGTGATCGCGCCCCCAGGTCCGCGCGGCGGCGGAGATGCTTTCGGGGGTGTCGCCGCCGGAGGAGTCCCGGGTGTGTGTCCGGCGTCGCAGCAGTTGCAGCAGCCGTCGACGACCAGTCGGCCGAAGTCGACGCCGGGTGTGAGGACCACGGCCATGCCGCCGGGGGTCGTGTGGGAGGTCGCGCGTTCGATGATCGTCATCATGTGCCCCTTCGATCGGTGGGTCGGGTGATGCGGGCGACGGTCGGTCGTCCTCCGAGGACCCGGGCGGTGTGATCCCTGGTTCTGGGGGAGCAGCCGTGCCATCGGACGGCTATGCGGTGAGGGCCGGGTGCGTGCCGGTCCGACCGGAGCGCCGGCCGTTGACGGTGACGACGGCCGCGTCGGCCTGCATGCCCGGGCTCGCGCTCCCGCCGGACTTGACCCGGTACATCGCCACGTCGGCGGCGCGTGGCCCAGGGCCGGCCGGGCAGGTCGGCGGCGTGGGCGGCGCCGACGGACGCCGAGCACGGCACCGTGAGATCCCCGTCCGCGACGGGTTCGCCCAAGCGGGCAGCCGCACCTCGAGGTTGATCGTGGTCGGCTCGGCCCCGTGTGGGCGCGGACGTCATGAGAGGCGACGACGCGGCCGTTGGTGACGATGTGTCGGCCGCCGATGGGGCCGCGCGACGATGGTCCGGAGCCGCAACACCATGGATACCACCCATGCACCGACCCGGGTTCGACCCGCACGCCCACGAAGGCGCCGCCATCGCGCGTCTGTTCCACGACGTGCGCCCACCGGCGCGACACGTGGTCCGGAGCCGACGTCGTCGACATGTTCGCCATGGGTGGGGTGATTGTGTGGATGGACGCGTGAAGGTTCTCCTGACGCCGATGGGCAACAAGATCAAGTATCAGATCGTCGGCACCGTTCACTGCGTTCGACCAGGGCAGGGTGAATTGCCCAACACACGAACGTACGACAGGGACGATCTTGTGTGGTTGAGCGTCTTCGGCTCCGCGAAAGCCGTCGCCGACTTTCTGCGCCGCGGCAAGAGAACAGCCATGGTCACGAGTCTTTGCGACCTCGGATACTCCTGGTGTGACCGCCTCATGCCCCGCAAGGGGTAGCGATCGGCAGCCGGCGCGTCCGAGATCCTCGCCCTCGCCTTACGCGCACCTGTCCGCAGCCCGCCTCGCCTTCACCGGCCTGACCGGCACGGAGGCGACCCGACGCATCACGGGGAGCGGGTGAGGCCGTCATGCCGGTCGGCGGCGATGTGTGGGACGGCCAGGTGCGTGCCCGGGCGCCCGGGGCGGCGGCCGTGGATCGACGCGACGGTCGCGTCGGCCTGCGTGCCGAGGTACGGAAACTTCGTCTCGCCGGATTTGACGCGGTACATCGCGACGTCGGCGGCGCGCAGCAGCGCGGTCCACGGCCTCCCGGGCAGGTCGGCGGCGTGCGTGGCGCCGATGGACGAGGAGACCTCCAGGAGCATCTCGGCGTGCGGGGCGGGCTTGTTCAACCGGGCGCGCGGGGCGAGGAGTTCACGGCCGGTGTCGGTGCGCGGTACGCGGACGATCGCGCCGAATTCGTCGCCGCCCAGGCGTGCGGCCAGGCCGCGGCGGGCGGCGCACCACCGGTGCAGGCGCCCCGCGAGTGCGACCAGGACCCGGTCCCCGGCGTCGTGTCCGTGGCGGTCGTTGATCTGCTTGAAGCGGTCGCAGTCCACGAGCAGGACCAGGACGTCGTCGGCGCGGTGGTCGGTGGGGAGGAGTCGGTTGCCGCGGTCGGTGAGGGCCTGGCGGCGGTGGATGCCGGTGAGTTCGTCGCGTCCGGCGGCCTCGAGGCGGCGGCGCAGGCGGACGTCGTCGGCGACCGCGAGGGCCGGCGGTAGGGCGGCGGCCGTGAGCAACAGGGCGCGGGAGCGCTGTCGTTGCGGGGTGTGGATGGGCATGATGGTGGCGATCCCGTCTCGTGGTGGGGCGGGTCACGGAGGCGCACCCGGCTGTCCAGGCGTGGGGTGCGCCTCCTCGTCGTTTGATTCGTGGATCCGGTCACAGGTCAGGGGTGGACGACACCGGTGTTCTCGCAGGCGTCGCGCCCCTCGCCGGCACATCGGCAGAGGGTGATGTCGATCTCCTCCTCCTCGTCGTCGAGGGGTCCGAGGGGTCCGAGGGGCGGGGGCGGCGGTGGGATGCGGTCGTCGGGCCGGGGGTCGTTGGACACAGGTGTCTTCTTCTTTGTCGTCGTAATGGTGGTGGTGGTTCGGGTTGTTCGTTTGCTCGCCGTCCCGGGCCTGCGGCGCCGGTCGCTGCTCCCTGGTGGAGTGCGGCGGCCGGTGCCCGGGGCAGGTTCGGTTCCGGGTCGGTCGACGCGGCCGGGGCGGGTCAGCTGATGTCGAAGATCAATTCGTCGCTGCGCGTCACCATGACGGTGGTGTCGCAGATGCCGCACCTGTGGGTGAGGTGGTCGGCGTCGTCGTCGACCCCGGTCATGTCGGCGTCGCAGCACAGGGGGATGTCTGCCGGGTCGAACTCGTCGCCGATGGTGAGCTCGAAGCCGTAGCTGGTCGTGGGGGTGGCGTACATGTGTTCTCCGTTTCGTGTTCTCGGTTTCGTGTCCTGTGTGAGGGCGGCGGGCCGTGTGATGGCCGGAAAAAATCCACCGCGCCCCGGCCGGGCGGTTGATACCTTCGCGCGGGCGCGAGCGGTGGTCGGCGGTATGGACGAGTGCCTGGAGGACGCGGTGGCCCGGTCGTATGTGAACTTCGGGATCCTGGGCGACCTGTACGTGCGGTCCGACGGGACGTCGATGACCTTGACGCGACCGGTTGTACGCAATCTCCTGGGGACCCTCCTGAGCGCGGAGGAGACGCTCTCCGTCGAATGCCTGTCCACCGTGGTGTGGGGCCCCGAAGGGTGCAGTCCGGGCACACTGCACACGACCGTCTCGCGATTACGGGAATGGCTCGCGGAACACTGTGGTGATTCCGTGACCGTCAGCAGGAACGAGCGCGGCTACCGCCTGGACTACGTCCACGCGGACAGCGATCTCCGCGAATATCGGCGCCTGGTGGACGGGCCCCGCCCGGACGATCCCCGAGAACGGGCGCGGCTGCTGCATCGCGCCCTGGGCCTGTGGCGCGGGCCCCTGTTCGCGAACGGACCACACGGATTGCGCGACGATCCGCTGGTGGTGCGATGGGAGACGTCCCGCATCGCGGTGGCGCTGGAACTCGCCGAGGCGACGGTCGAGGCCGGTGATCCCACGGATCCGGTCGTCGGGCGCCTCGAGAATCTGACGAGGGAATACCCGTACGAGGAGCGCGTGTACGCGGCCCTGCTCGACGGGTTGCGACTCGGCGGCCGGCGAGCGGAGGCGCTGCGCCGATTGGAGTCCGTGCGGCGGATGCTCGCCGACGAACTCGGTGTCGGACCGGGCGTGATCCTGGCCGAGGCGCAGGCGGAGCTGTTGCGGGATTCCGCTCCCGCGCCGGTGGTGGGGTCCAGGTCTCGGGCGGATGCTCCGGCGGATGCCCGGGGTTCCGTGTCGGCGGCGCGGGAGGGCCGCGTGGTACTCGGTTCGTTCGAGGCCCAACTGGCCCTGCCGCACGTGCGCGCGTTGATCTCGGGGGCACGGGAGCGCCGCCCCGAGGTCGTCGTCGAGGTTCGTCATCTCGACTTCGTGGGACAGACCGCCGCTCTGCTGTCCGGGGAGGTCGACGTCGTTCTGTGTTATCTGCCGGTCGCACCCGGGATTCGGGCGGAGCCCCTGGCCGTGGAACCACGGGTCGCGTGTGTGGCCGCCACGGATCCGTTGGCGGCACGCTCCGAGGTCGCGCTCGCGGATCTCGCGGATCGCGCGGTGGTGAGCGTCGATCCCCGTGTGCCGGGGGAGTGGCGGGACTTCTGGGCGGTCGACCCTCGCCCCGACGGCGGGCGCGTGGTGTACAGCGACGACCGTGTCTCCAATGTGGAGGCCCTCTTCGCCGCCGTGTCCGCCGGGAACGGCGTCGCGTTCGTACCCGCCGCCAGCCGCCGGTTGTACCCCAGGCCGGGCATCGCGTACGTCGACGTCACGGGACTCCCGCCGTGCACGGCGGGAGTGGCCTGGATACCCGACCGGGGAGGGGACGCGGCCCGGCGCTTCGTCGAGGGTACGCGTGCGCACATCCTCGCGGCTGACGGCGAACCCCCGGGCGCGGCCGAGCGGTAAGCGAACGGTAAGCGTGATCGGACAGAGTCTTGCCGCACCCGATGTACCGGGGCTCCGCGCCGTCGGTCCCACCCGGCCCGGCGCGGACGGACCACCCGGTGGACGTGTCGACGGGAGCGAAGCCTCGGCTCCCGCTCCGGTGGACACGACACGAATCGAAAAGGAGATTCCATGCCTGCCATGCGCAAGACTCTGCTCGCGGCCGCGGCCGCGGCCACGGCTCTGGCCGGCACGTTCGTCATCGCTCAACCGGCATCCGCTCAACCGGCATCCGCCCCGTCGTCGTCCGCGCGGCTCGCGTCCGGGAGCTGGACGGGCTGGGCCAGTACCAATTTCAGTGGTCTGGACAGGACGTGGTCCGGAGAAGTCGGCTCGTGCATCTACGTCGGCGACAACTGGAACGACAAAATCCGATCGGCCAAAAGCGCAAGCGCCACCACCAGGGTGGAGCTGTGGGACACCTGGAACTGCGAGGGTGGCGGGATCGTGATCGACGGATCCGGCTACTACAGCATCGGAGCCTGGGTCAGCGCCTACAAGGTCACCGCCGTCTAGCCGAAAACCCCCGGAGGCGGTTCGACCAACGTCGGTGCCGTCCCCCAATCGTGGGCGGCGTCATCCCTCCGACCCTCCTGCCGAGCCTTGAAGCAGCACCGTCCACCGACGCGCGCGAACGTCTTCGATGTCCGTATCCCGAAACCGTCGAAGCATCACCGCCGCACGACCGAGGCCGCCCCCGCCACCGGCGAAGGGCGGCCTCGCCTCGTCGACGGACCGGACGAAACCACCGCTCCGCGACGCCGGGTTCGCCGTTCGCCCCCACCCGCCGGGCGTGATGCTGGCCCGCCCCGGGGGTTCGGTGCCCGGACATCCGGGACGGGAGCGCCCCGGACACGTGTGTCCCGGGCGTGGCGAGCGGGCGGTCAGAGCCACGGCACGAGGCAGCCGAGGTGCTTGCGCTGGTTCTCGCGCTCCAGCGCTTCGGCGTGCGGGGTGCAGTATTCGTACGTGCCGCGATTGCTCTGCGGGGGAGCGAACGCAATGTGGGTGTGAGCATGCAGGCGTCGGCCTCGCGAGCGCGGGGATGTTCCTCTCCCCGAAGCCGGATCCGTCCACCCCCGAGTCGGCCCCGCGAGCGCGGAGATGGTTTCGGCGGCCACGGCAACGGCACCCGGGAAGTCACGTCGGCCCCGTGTCCGCGGGGATGGTTCCCGGGCAACCGGATCCCCACCGGGGTGGCGGTGTCGGCCTCGCGTCCGCGGGGATGGTTCCGGTGAGAGGAGCGCCGACGGGCGCAGCGCGGGGTCGGCCCCGCGTCCGCGGGGATGGTTCCGCGTTGAACATCTCTAGTGGCCCTGAGGACCATGGCGCCACTCCCATGAGCCGGGGGACCGCTCGGCTGGGTGGCTGGCCGCGGAACTCGGTTTGATGAATCCGACCCGGCAGCGATGAGTTCGGGCGGTGGGTTCGGTCTACACATCAGAGGTACGTTCATCTGATGCCGGGAGGAACCATGACCGAGCAGACTGCCAGGGCCCTGCCGCCTGTTGTCGACCGGGAGACGTGGCAGGCGGCGGTTGACGAGTTGCGGGTGCGGGAGAAGGCCGCCACGCGGGAGCTCGACGCCGTTGCGGCACAGCGTCGCAGGTTGCCGATGGTCAAGCTGCCGGATTACACGCTTATCGGGCCGGATGGGCCGGTTCGGCTGGTCGAGGTCTTCGACGGGCGTTCGCAGCTCATTGTCTACAACCACATGTGGTCCGACGGCGCGCAGTGGCAGTGCGGCGGGTGCACCAGCCTGACGTCTCAGTACGTTCGGCTGGGATTCCTCGACAACTACGATGCGCGCTTCGTGATCGTGACCAACGGGCCGATCGCGGAAGCGCTGGCGTACAAGGCCGAAGTCGGGAACACCATGGAATGGTACTCGTCGTCGGACAGCTCGTTCGGTGCCGACGTGGACGCGCCGCCCGGTGGGGGGTTCGCGGTGAACGTGTTCCTCCGGGACGGGGACACCGTCTACCGGACCTGGCACACCTCCGGCCGCGGTACGGAACAGCTCAGCCACACCTTCCCGTTGGTCGACATCCTGCCGTGGGGCCGCCAGGAGGAGTGGCAGGATTCGCCCGACGGCTGGCCGCAGTCGCCCACCTACTCCAAGTGGCTCGACTCTCCCGATGTCGCGCGGCTCTACGGCCGACGGCGGGAGGCGTGAGGTCGCGCTGATGACGACGAAACCCACGCACCAAGGGCACCTGGCGATCAACGGCCTGAGCCTCTACCACGAGGTGTACGGCGAACTCGGTACGTCGGGGACGCCTCCTTTGCTGCTCATTCCCGGCGCGTTCATGGGTACCGAGTCGATGAAGCCGTGGGTGTCGGCCTTCGCGGCCGGGCAGAGCCGGCGCGGCGGCGGACCGGCCGGCCGGCCCTTCGGTGTCCGCGGGGGACTTTGCTCGGTCGGCGGTGTGAGTCGCCGTGGAGTTGCGGCCGTTCATGGCTTGGGTAGGTCCGGGAGGACATGGGGTGTTTCCGCTGCTTGCCGGTGCCGGCGTTGAGAGGGGGTCGGTGTTGATCGTGGCGGTCCCCGGCCGGCTCGAGGACCGGCCACCGTCTTGGCGGGCGTCGACGTGGGAGGTCCGTCGGGTGAACTACCTCGGAGACGAGGGAAGTCGATCTTGCGGAAGCTAACGCATGGGTAGCAGGATGCAACCGTACGAAAAGTGCGTTACCCGCTGGTAGATGCCCAGGGCATCCAGTGTCGGCCCCGCGAGCGCGGGGATGCTCCTCTCGACCACCCGGCGCTGGCCGCTGTGCTCGGGTCGGCCCCGCGAGCGCGGGGATGCTCCTGTGAGGCGACTCGGAATCGAGATCGACGGAAAGTCGGCCCCGCGAGCGCGGGGATGCTCCCCCTACAGCGGCGTCGTGCGCGGATCGATGCTGTCGGCCCCGCGAACGCGGGGATGCTCCCCTGCGAATGCCGAACCCACGCCCCGAGGCGCCTCACAAGGCCACTGGTGTCGGGCGACACGGGCTTTTCAGTCGATGGCGACACAGAATGTGTCGGTAGCGGTCGGCGTCCGCGTCGATGCCCGCCGGCCAGCCGATGTCCGCCCACGTTGCCCCGGCCTCGCCCCTGTGACTACGGGCTCGGTTCTGCGTCGACAAGGGAGGTGATCGTGGATATCAGCTCGTTGAGCGTCGTGACCGTGCTCGTGGGAAGTTCGTCGAGTTCCCCACGGTCGAGCGCGATCGCGTAGATCGTCTCCAGTGTTCCGGCCAGTGGACGCAAGTCGTCACGTACAGGTCCGGGCTCCAGTGATTCCACGGCGTACTCGATGTCGTCGACGAGCCGGCGGAGGGAGGTCTTTCCCTCTCGGAACTCGGCCACGCTCTCCCGGATGTAGCCCAATCGCGCCTGATGTGTCGCCACTTCACGGTTCTCCGTTCTCGTGATCGTCCGGGACGTTTCGGTCCGGACGCGCTCACGATATGGCTCTGGTGACCGACGGGAGCCGTCCAGCCCCACCTGAAGTCCGACCCGAACCCACGCTCCGAGGCCCCTCACGAGGCCACTGGACCCGCATGTTCCAGCTCAAGTATCTTCAGAAATCTTGAACATCATTCCGGCGATGCTTTCAGGTATCTCCGATACGGGTCGGCCCCGCGAATGCGGGGATGAGCCCATGGCCACGAGGACGCGCCGGGCGCGCGGGTGGTCGGCCACGCGAACGCGGGGATGAGCCTCTCCAGAGTCTCGTAGACGTAGGTTCCGCGTTGTTGGCCCCGCGAACGCGGGGATGTTCCTCGAGTAACCGCCCACCTGGTCATTTGAGGAGGCGTCGGCCCCGCGAGCGCGGGGATGTTCCTGGATTGGATCGGTTGTCACTTTGAAATCACGATGCGGGTGGAGCGCGGCGCCGGGTGGCCTGTCCTCGGTGGCCGTCGTCGCCTGCGGTCTTCCGGATGGTGTGGGTACTGGGGGTGTCGCATCGGGTGGTACCGGAGTCCTGGGCCTCGCGAACGAGGCGCCGAGCGTGGTTGGTTGCCCAGCGTCTGAGTCATGGGATCACACTTTTTGCACTCGTCCGGGGACACCGACATCCCGGTGGCCACTCGCCGTTGTGGGCCGAGGTCGGGGCGGCTGAGCCGAATCCTGCTTCCCGTCCTGCCGTTGCTGTGCCTGGCGGCAACCGTCGCGGGAACGCCCGCTCAGGCCGCGCCGGCCTCGTCGGCGGTGTCCGCCGACTCCTCCTCGTCGCAGGAGGGTCCCGCGCGCGCCTTGGCGCGTACCGCGCACCCGCTGGGCAGCACCGTCCCGGGCGGCTCCGACGCGGATCTGCGGGCGTTCGACACGATGATCCGCGGCGCGGACGTGGTCGGCGTGGGCGAGGCCACGCACGGGTCGAGCGAGTTCTACACCGTCAAACACCGCCTCTTCCGGCACCTGGTGGAGCGCCAAGGCTTCCGGAGCTTCGTCCTGGAGATCCAGTGGAGCGCCGGGGTGCGCCTGGACGAGTGGGTCCGCCACGGCGGAGGCGACCTGGACACGATCATGGACGAGGAGTTCCAGGCCGGCGGCAGCCTGTGGAACACCACCGAGACCCGGGACCTGTTCCGGTGGATACGAGCCTGGAACCTGCGCCACCCCCAGAGCCCCGTCCGCGTCGCCGGGGACGGCCCCGAGTTCGCCGGGCCCGCCCTGTTCGACACCGTCACGTCCTACGTCGCCCGCACCCGTCCCGACCTGCTGCCCGAGGTCCGACGGCTGTACCGCGAGTCCCGACCCACGGCCTCCATGGAGGAAACCTTCAACGCGCGCCTGGCCCTGCCCCTCGCCGACCGCACACGCATGCGCGAGGACACCCGGCGCGTCCTGTCCCTCCTGGAGCACCGTCCCGCGGGCATCCCCGCCAAGGAACACGACCTCATGCTCCAACACGCCCGAGCCATCGCCCAGAACGCCACCCTCTTCGGGTTCGACATCGCCAACGACGCCGCCGCCGCGTTGACATACCGCGACCAGGTCATGGCCGACAACACCGCCTGGTGGCAGCGGCACACCGGCACCAAGGTGTTCCTCTCCGCCCACAATTCCCACGTCGCCGGCGAGAGCGCGGCACCCGAGAGCCAGCCGAAGACGCAGGGGCAATTCCTGCGCGAACGGCTCGGAACACGCTACGTCAACGCCGGATTCACCTTCGGCCGAGGATCCTTCAACGCCATCGACCCCACCGCCTCCGGATCGACCTGGCGCCGAGTCGACGTCGGCCCCACCCGCGAGGGCAGCGGGGAGAACACCCTGGAGAAGGTGTCCCGACGCGATTGGTACCTCGACACGCGCACCGCGGCCCCCGGTACCGCCCGCAACTGGCTCACCACCGCACACCCCATCCGGAACATCGGCGCCTCCTGGCCCGTCGACGCGTACGAGAACACCCGGCTGCGCTCCACCTACGACATCGTGATCCATCTCCACAACATCAGCGCCTCGCACCGGCGCTGATCCACACCGCCGGATGCCGCGACCCATCGTCGCCCGTTCACCCTGCGGTCCGGTGCCGTCGCCCACGCCGAACAGCCCGGGCCGGGGACCGTGCCCGTCCGCGACGCCGGTCTCCGCCCGGCGAGCCCGTCGAGGTCGCGGGCACAACGGGAGCGCATCCCGACAGCTCCCGCCGTCGGCGCCGGCGCGTCGTCGTGATCGGCGGCACCGACCTCAACGACGGTGAGACGTGTTTCGCCGATATGCCGCGTCCGCGCCCGGTGGCCTCGACTCGAGGACACCGGGCCGGGCGGACGGATGGTGACGCGTGGGGAACGCGCAGACGTGTCGGCGCGTGGCCCAGCAGGGTGGCCGTCGAGTCGACGATCGACAGGATCGCCCGGGCTGGGGCCGTCACCAGCGGAATCCGTACAGGCGGCGACCGCCACCTCGGCTCCGTCGCCGTGGAGCCGTGGCGGTGGGTGCTTTGCACGTTCCGAGGAAGTGCGGGATGCCTCCGGTACCTGCCGATGCCGGCCATGCCATCGAGGGCCGAGGCGGTGCCGATCCTTGCATTCCCCGGCCGGCCCGGATCGATCACCGCTCGAGAGGCATCGAGGGGATCATCGGTTGAACCACCTTGGTGTCGCACGGGGTTCCCGCGCGTCCGCGGGGATGTTCCCTCGTCCTGGCCGAAGGGGCGCTGTGGCCGCTCTGCCACCGGAGTGCAGGTGCCGGCAACTGCAGGGGCTCCCGCACCGGACGAACCCGGGCCGCCTGCGGGGTTGCTTCGCTTCAGCGCTGCTGGAGTTTGTGGAGCTCGCTGAAGGGGCCGCCAGCGTCGACGAGTTGGGGGTCGAGGAACATCCATGCGAGATCGTGCGCTAAGCCTTCTCCCCGCCGAACGACTCTTTGACCTGGGGTGATGCGTTGGCACAGCCTTCGCGGATCGGTTGTCGATCTTCGGAGGGGTGTTGTGTCGGTCGAGTTCATATCGGACAAGCAAGCGGCGGAGTACGGGGCGTTTCGGGGCAGTCCGCCTCAGGTCGATCTGGAGCGGTTCTTCTTCCTGGACGACGGGGACCGCGAGGTCGTGTTGGGCAAGCGGCGCGACCACAACCGGCTGGGCTTCGCGATTCAGCTGACGTCGGTTCGCTACATCGGCCGGTTCATGCCGGATCCGCGTGGGGTTCCGCCCCTGGTGGCGGAGTATCTGGCCGAGCAGTTGGGAACCGCGGACGCCTCGTGCGTGGGCCTTTACGGCGAGCGGGACGGGACCGCGCGCACCCACGCGGGGGAGATACAGCGGGCGGAGAAGTGGCGGGACTTCGCCGAGGTCGTCGACGAACTGGTCACGTGGGTCGACGCGCGGGCGTGGACGACGGGCGACGGCCCGAAGGCGTTGTTCGACGCGGCGGTGGCCTGGTTACGCGAGCGGCGGGTGTTGCTGCCCGGGGTGACGACGTTGGCGCGGCTGGTCGCCGGGACGCGGGAGGAGGCCACGGCCCGGCTGTGGAGGACGTTGTACGACCTGTTGGACCCCGGGCAACGCGCAGTGTTGGACTCGCTGCTGGATGTTCCTGCGGGCGCGCGCTCCTCGGAGCTGGGCCGCTTGCGGCGGGGACCGGCGCGGGTGTCGGGGCCGGCGATGGACAAGGCGTTGGATCGGGCGGCGGAGATCGCGGGTCTGGGGTTCGCCGGTGTGGACGTGTCGTTGGTGCCGCCGCGCAGACTCGCGGAGTTGTCGCGGCACGGTGTCGACGGCAAGGCGTCGATGTTGCGTCGGCATCCGCCCTCGCGCCGGTTGGCGACGATGTTGGCCACAGTGGTGCACCTGACGACGCGGGCGGTCGACGACGCGCTCGACCTGTTGGACGTGCTGATCGCCACCAAGCTCCTGGCCCGGGCGAAGCGCGAGACGCTGCGGGCGAAGATGAAGACGTTGCCAAGGGTGGAGCGGGCGTCGGCGAAGCTGGCAGCCGCGGTGCGGGTGTTGATGGAGACGACCGCCGAGCGGGTCGACACCGATACCGCTGAGGTGAGTCCGCCGCTGGCGGAGAGTGTGGACGCGGTGTGGGAGTTGATCGAGGCGGTGGTGCCGCGCCGGGAGTGGACCGCCGCGCTCGCCTCGATCGTCGAGTTCGCGCCCCCGATGGACTCCGACGCGGACGAGGCGTGGCGCTCGCGCCTGGTGTCGCGGTTCGCCACGGTGCGGCCGTTCCTGCCGACGTTGACGGGCGTGGTCGACTTCGGTGCGACCCCGGAGGGCGCGCCGGTGTTGGCCGCGTTGCGGTCACTGCCTGGTCTGCTCGGGCGCAAGAACGTTGCGGCCTCGGAGGTCGACCTGTCGCTGTTGCCGGGTCGTGGCGGCGCCTGGTGCTGTCGGCGCCGGGGCTCGAGCCGGGTTGTGTGGAGTGGAAGGCGTACGTGTTCTGCGTGTTGGAGCACTTCCACCGGATGCTGCGGCGCCGGGAGATCTTCGCGCGCAACTCCTCGAAGCGGGGCGACCCGCGGGCGAAGCTGTTGTCCGGGGCGGCGTGGACGCGCACCCGGCCGACCGTGCTCGCCAGTCTGGGGCTTCCCGAACGCGCCCGGGAACACCTGTGTGCCCGCGCCGAGTTGTTGGACGGCACCTATCGTGAGGTCGCGTCACGGTTGCCGGTGAACACGCAGGCGACGTTCGGCGAGGACGGGCGGCTGCACCTGACCGCGCTGGAACCGGAACCCGACCCGGCCTGGTCGAGCTGCGCGCGGCGGTGAAGTCGATGATGCCGAGGGTGGATCTGCCCGAGGCGATCCTCGAAGTGTTCTCGTGGACGGGCGCGGATCGCGCGTTCACCTCGATCACCGGCTCGGAGAGCCGGCTGGCCGATCTGCAAATCACGATCGCGGCCCTGCTGGTGGCGCACGGCTGCAACGTCGAGTACACGCCGGTGATCGGCGGCGCCGACGCGCTCACGCGCGACCGGCTCGGCCACGTGGACCACAACTACCTGCGGCTGGCCACGTATCGGGCGGCGAACGCCATGCTGATCGACTACCAGGCCGGGATCGACCTCGCCCGGGCGTGGGGCGGCGGCCTGGTCGCCTCGGTCGACGGCATGCGGTTCGTCGTCCCCGTGCCGTCGGTGTACGCGCGGCCCAATCCCCGCTTCTGCGGGCGCCGGGGCGGGCCCACGTGGTTGTACATGATCAACGACCAGGCCGCCGGGCTCGGCGGGAAGGTCGTGGCGGGCACCCCACGCGACTCGCTGTACGTACTCGACGTTCTCTACGACCGTGATGGCGGCAAACGTCCGGAGATGATCGTCATCGACACCGCCTCGTACAGTGACATCGTTTTCGGACTCCTCACCCTGGCCGGGTATGTGTACGCGCCGCAACTGGCGGATCTGCCCGACCAGAAGATGTGGCGGGTGGACGCGCGGGCGGACTCCGGGCCCTCCCAGCAGGTTGCCCGGGCGGGTGGATCCGGTGAGGATCGAGCGCCACTGGGACGACATCCTGCGGATCATCGGCTCGATCCACACCGGTGCGGTGCGCGCGTACGACGTCATCCGCATGCTCTCGCGCAAGGGCCGGCCCACCCCGTTGGGCGACGCGATCGCGCACTACGGCCGCATCTCCAAATCCCTGCACATCCTGCGGCTCGCGGACGAGCCCGGCTACCGGCGACAGATCAAGGCCCAGGCCAACCTCCAGGAGGGCCGGCACTCGCTCGCCCGGAAGATCTTCCACGGCAAGGCCGGGCAGCTCTACCAGAACTACCAGGACGGCATGGAGGACCAACTCGGGGCGCTCGGCCTGGTCCTCAACGCCCTGGTCCTGTTCAACACCCGCTACATGGACGCCGCGGTCAAGCGGTTGCGGGCCGACGGTTTCGATGTCCGGGACGTGGACGTGGCCCGTCTTTCACCGTTCGTGCGTGACCACGTGAACATGCTCGGGCGGTATTCCTTCGCCCTGCCCGAACTGCCCGACGAGTTGCGGCCGTTGCGCGAACCGAACGCCGACCACGGGTGAGGAACCGCCGGGCGGGCACGCCGAAGGGCGGCGCCGCCCGGCGGTGCGTGCCCGCCGGACGCCTTTCAACCCGGCCGATCGGGGAGATTTGTGACAGCCCGTCAGCTTGGCTTTCGACCTTCACGTCGGGATCAGCCGAGCCGGCTTCCATCTGTGCGGGAAGGTCACGCTCCCCGGCGGCTTACAGGAAGTCGGCCGGGTCGGCGGGTCGGTTCGGTAGTGGTCGACTCCGGGCGGGCGGCACCCTCGGCGATCAGCTGCTCGTGCCGGACCACCCCAACATTCTTGGTGAATCACGAGGTGCGATCGTGTGCGGATGGCCCGGCGCCGGACGCCCCCGCGCGGTGTGCGGTGTACATGGTCCGACTGCGACACGGTTACATCGCCGGGCCACACGACCAACGAACGGGGAGTAGACCATGGATACCGCGGTGCCGAGTTTCACACCATACGAGCGGAAGCTTCTCGCCATGGTTGCCGACCTGACCCACACGAGTGCCATCTCGATACTCGATATCGAGGAAAAGGGGGTGGCGACCGGGGCGGGCGAACCATCCGAGATTTTTGAAGAGATCGCGAAAGGCGACGGCTTCGATCTGGGCGGGTCACTGGGTCCCCGCTTTGCGCGTTTCCTAGGGCTCGGAGTCTCCTGGCAAACCCGGGACACCGTTCCCCTGACCGGAGAGTTCTGGACGGGTCACCTGCTCGACTCGATCGACGCCGGTGCGCCCACGAGTGCGCCCGCGAGTGCGACGAGCGACGAGGTCGAGGTGTTCTCCCAGTTGCGCCTGATCGAGGACCAATCGAGATGGGCGGGCAACTCTTTCACCGCGATCCGCCTGTTCCCGGGCGTGACGATCCCGGAACTGTGGTACTTCTCCATCACCCATGGACTCAACAAACTGGACATCGACTACTGCGAGTACTTCGATCATCTCCTCGTCGCGAAAGGGGTCTACGGGTGGCAGCTGCTCTTCGCCGAAGTCTCCCTCGCCGACCCGGCACACGTGCACACCCGGCGACGTCTGACCACGATGCTGCACACGCTTCCGAGGCTCTTCCCGGACGAGGATTACTCGTCTCTGGAAGCCCGGTTGCGCGAAAGACTGTGAACACGGGCAGGGCGGGCCGGTGTCCGACATTCGATCGACGACACACCTGCCGCCAGGCTCGGCCGGCGTATATCGCGGATGCCGACCGAATCGCCGATTTCTTCGCGTCCGACTGAGGAGCCCCGCGTTTTCCGGACGGGTTGATTGCTGTTGTTCTATGCCACGAGGTTCAATTCCCGCTCTGGGTGCAGGACTTCGTGGGGTGTGCGATAGCCGAGTCCGGAGTGGAGGCGTCGGCGGTTGTAGAAGCCCTCGATGTATCGAACGACTTCACCCCGTGCTTTCGCGTGCGTGGTGAAGACGTAGCGGTGGAGCCATTCGTTCTTCAAAGCCCCGAAGAATGACTCCGCCATGGCACAATGCCGTTTAGCTAAGAAAGCCGGTCTTTGTATCCACATGTCCACAGGTGCTTGCGGTGTGTAGATATGAAAAATTGGAATCGATTGAGATCCTGTGTTTGAGTGGCCTATCTTGCCGGTGTGATCCAAGATTCAGGCGATGAGAGTTCCGTGTCGTCTTCCATGACCGACCATATCGGCGTCGGCGTATTGACTCGCCTCGTGCCACGTGAGCTCGTGGATGAGGTTGTAATCTCTCGGGACAGGAAAGAGCAGCGGAACGGCAAGCTGCCAGCTCGCGTGATGGTTTATTTTGTCATGGCCTTGGCGCTCTTCTATGGAGATGGTTACGAAGAGGTCATGCGTAAGCTCGTCGATGGGTTGCGCCATATGGGCACGTGGCGACGCGGATGGAGTGTGCCGACTCCGGGCGCGTTGTGTCTGGCACGGCAACGACTGGGTTCGGAAGTGATGCGCGATTTATATGAGCGTGTAGCGGTCCCATGCGCAATGCGCTCAACGCAAGGCGCGTGGGTGGGCGGGCGCAGGTTGATGTCTCTGGACGGATTCGGCATGGAAGCCCCTGATAGCGAGGAGAACGCCGCGTACTTTGGCTATGCGGGCAAGAAGGAACGCTGCACGTTCCCCTTCGTACGACTCGCCGGCCTGGCCGAGTGTGGAACGCATGCCGTGGTTGCCGCAGAGATCGGATGCAGGGGCGAGGGCGAGGAGACGCTGGCCGGTCGAATTCTTTCCTCAGGGGTGATCGAGCCCGGAATACTGGTGATGGTCGACGCCGGCCTGTACAGCTACCGGCACCTTCGCATGGTTCTCGACGCCGGAGCCGACGCGCTGTTTCGTGTTGGAGCCAACGTCCATCTGCCGATTATCAAGTGGCTTCCCGACGGCTCGTACCTGACCTACATCGCCGATTCCGATGAGAAACGAAAGGCGTCGGCCAAAATCCGTTCCGGGCGGATCAGGGTCACGGATCTGGCAGGGTTCTACGCACGTGTTGTCGAGTACGAGGTTCCGGACAGGGGAGATGGCGACGAGTTGATCGCTCTCGTCACCAATGTCATCGATCCCAATGATCTAAACGCTGTCGATCTGGCCACTGCATATCACGAACGGTGGGAGGTCGAACTGGTAGTGGATGAACTAAAGACTCATCAGCGCGGGTCGGCCGTGATCCTCAGATCGAGAAAACCGGACCTTGTCAAACAAGAGGTATGGGGGATGTTGCTCACTCATTACGCAATCCGCCACCTCATGCGGGAGGCGGCAGACCAAGCCGACCTCGACCCCGACCGGATCTCGTTCGTCCGCTCCCTCCGCGTAGTGCGCCGCCAGGTCTCGAACCAGGCGGCTTTTTCCCCCTCGGCGGCTCGCAGAGAAGCTCGCTGAAGCGATCGAAGAAATCTCCGAACGACCGAACCCAGAACGACGGAAACGCTCCTGTCCCCGCGCACTGAAGAGGCCAAGACATAACTCGTACCGGGTAAAACGAGAAGATGACAGCAACATCACCCATGGCTCGCCGCCAACGATCCGCCTACTCATCCCGGCTGCTTAGCTAAACGGCATTGCGCCATGGCATTGTCCCAACAAACACCGGTGCGGCCGACGGACTGCCTCATCCCGTGACCGGCGACCGACTTCGCGAACTCTTCGGACGTGTAATTGCTGCCGCGATCGGAATGAAAAACTGCATCCGGCTCGATGCGTATCCGCTCCGCGGCCATGTCCAGCGCCGACGATATCAGGGACGTCCTGAAGTGATCCGCCATGGCCCAACCCACGACCGCCTTGCTGTGACAGTCGATGACCGTGGCCAGGTAGAGAAAGCCTTCCCAGGTGGGGATGTACGTGATGTCACCGACGAGTTTGGCGCCGACCCGGTCGGCGCCGAAGTCGCGCGCGACCAGGTCCGGGATCCGCGGGTGGGACCCGTCGCCGAGTGTGGTCACCGGGCGCCACGGGCGTGGTTGGCAGGCCACCAGGCCGAGTTCGCGCATCAGGGCCCGCACCGACTCGGGCGAGACGGCCTCGCCCGACCGTGCCAGGACGGCGTGGATCCGGCGATATCCGTAGGTCTCGTGGTTCGCCGTGAAGATCTCGTGGATCATCGCTTTGAGGCGTGTTCGTCGATCGGCGGTCTCGGAGGCCGGGCGACCACGCCATTCGTAGAATCCGGATCGGGAGACTCCCAACCATCGGCACATGTCGGCGATCCGAAATTCGGCCTTCTCCGCCTCGACGAGCGCGTATCGTGCGCTCACTCCTGCTCGCGCGCGAAGAAGGCCGCCGCTTTTTTCAGGAAGGCGTTCTCCTCTCGGAGTTTCCTCAGTTCGCGTTCCATCTGCCGCTCGCGGTCCGATTTCGGGCTGTCGTCGGATTCGGCGTTGCCCTCGAGGGAGAGGCGATATTGCTTCACCCAGCCCCTGAGCGTCGTTTCGTTGACCCCGAGCTCGGTGGCGACACGCGCGATCGGGCGCGGGCCCTCGATCACCAGGCGGACCGCCTCGTCCCTGAACTTCTGCGGATATCTGGGTGGCACGTTCTCTCTCATTTCCGAATCTCGACAACCCTACGCGGGTCACTGTCCGGAAGAAATAGAGCACCTCAGACAGAACCTTGCAAAGGTCAGCTTGACTTTGCATCTGGTCCGGCATTGATCAGCGTGACTTTTCGAGGACCGGAGTTATCCGGTCCTGGTGCGTGCATTGGGGTGCTGCCGGGCGCGGTCGCCGGGCCGCCTGCGGAGGGATCCGACTGCGGCCGGCCCCCTTCCCCGGTGCCGGTTTTCACCGCCCCGGGAGGGCTAGCCGAGACGCGGACCCGGGGCGAGCCGCCCCGCCCGGTCGGGCGGCCGTACCTGGGCGCGGCGACCGATGTGGCGAGCCGGTGCGTGGTGGGCCTCGTGCGGCACGCCCCGCCCCTTGGCCTTAAATTAACCCGATCGGACCAACGACGTCGCCCAGGACAGGGAAACGGGACTCGCGCGGACATCCGCGACCTACCTTGCGGCTGGTATCTGAGCTAGGACTCCAGGGCCAAGACGGCGACGTCGACCTTGAGGCCGTTCTTGGCGGCGGGGTCGGGGATGGTGCCCGATTGCACGCGGACGCGGTGACCGCCGAGGGTTTCGGGTGAGGCGTACCAGCGGGTCCAGGCGCGGCAGACCTGTTCGAAGTGCGGACCGACGACCTTGCTGAGGAAGGTGGCCTGGGAGCGGGCCCATACGTCCAGCGGCGTGACCGGAGCGCTCGAGGTCGCTCCATTGCGGGCGCATGACCGCGTGGTGGAAGGACACGATGGGTTCGGCGATGCGGTACGCGGAGCGTTTGCCGTGGAAGGCGTCGGGGTCGCGGATGATCATGCCGGCGTCCTCGAGCACAGCGAGGGCGTGGCCGAGGTCGGTGGACTTGCGGGCGAGGTAGTTCGCGATGCCGCCTCGGGTGTGGTTGCCGTCGGCGATCGCGGACAGGACGCCGTGGTAGAGGGCGGTGTCGCGCAGGTCGGGTTCCTCGGCGAGGAGGAAGCGGGCCTCGCGCAAGAGCGGGCGTCCGGGGTTGAGGACGTTGCGTTGCACCCAGGGGCCGAAGTCGTCGAGGTCGGCGGGTGCGTCGCCGAGGGTGAACTCGGGTGCTTAGGCGGGGGTTTCGCCGACGACGGAGTTGACGAGGAGGGCCAGGGTGGGGTCGTCGATGTCCCAGAAGCGCGCGGCGAGTCGGTAGTCGAGGGTGGGTACGACCAACTCGAGGCTCGCGCGTCCGCGCAAGGGGGCGGTCCCGGTGAGCAGGTTGCCCATGAGCGAGAGCGCTGAGCCGTACGGCAGCAGCCGGATCGGGGCGCCGCCGCGGCGCGCGTTGGGTCCGAGCGCGCGTTGCAGGAGCGAGGGCAGTTCGGGGGACGCCTTCGTGAGGAAGGGGAACTCGTCGATGACGACGGTCATGGGTCCGATGCCCGCATCCCGGTTGTCGCGTCAAGGTCCACTCATTGCCGAGCGCACGAGCATGACTTGGTCACGGCTGCTCAGTGGTAGAGGTCGTCGACGCCCACGAGGAGTACGTCGCCGTCGTCTGCGGCGTGCTCGCGGAGGTCGGCGGTGAATCCGGCGCCGCTGTAGCAGACGAGTTTCGCCGTCGAGGCGCCGTGGCGGTCCTGGGCGGTGAGCAGGGCCCGGATGTGACGAAGCCGTTCGATGTGGGGCAGACCCATCGTCTCGCCCCACTTGGCCTCGCCGAGCGCCAGCAGTGGTTGGCGGTTGTCTTCGTCGAGACCGAAGGCGACGACGTCCAGTTCGTGGCTCGCCTTGCGCGCGGGGTCGTTGATCGTTCCGGAACCGACCCGGTAAGGGTGGTCGCCGATGAGACCGGGGCCCGCGTGGTGGCGGGTCCAGTGGCGGCAGGTCTGTTCGTAGTGGGGGCCCATGACGTTGCCGACGAAGCGGCGTTGGCTGCGTTGCCACAACGCGGTCGCGTCGCGGGTGTGCTCCAGGTCGGACCACAGTGGTCGCATGACGGAGTGGTAGAAGGTGACCAGGGGCTCGGCGATGCGGAACGTGGTGCGGTTGTCCTTGAAGACGTCGGGTTCGCGGGTGATCAGGCCGCAGTCCTCGAGGACGGTCAGCGGATGCGCAAGGTCGCCGGATTTGCGACCCATGTAGGAGGCGATGCCGCCCCGGTTGTGGTTGCCGGCGGCGATGCCCGCAAGGACGGAGTGGTAGAGGGCCGCGTCGTGCAGGTCGGGTTCGTCCGCGAGGAGGTAGCGGGCTTCGCGGAAGAGCGGACTGGACGCGGAGAGTACGGTGCGGATCACCCACGCGTCGAAGTCGTCGGGACCCGACGGGGTGTCGTCGCGGGCGAACTCGCGGCGATAGGCGGGTGTGCCGCCCACGATGGCGTTGACCTTCAGGGCGGTCTCGGGATCGTCGATGCCCCAGAACTCGGCGGCCAGTCGGTAGTCGAGGGTGGGTACGAGCAGTTCCAGTCCCGCGCGACCGCGCAGAGGCGCGTTGCCGCTGAGGAGGCGGCCCATGAAGGACATCGCCGACCCGCACAGCAGCAACCTGGTGCGACTGGCGTCGCGTTCCTCGCGCAGCGGTGCGAGCGCGTTCTGAATGATGGACGGCAGGCGCGGGTTCGCTCTCACGAGGTACGGGAACTCGTCGATGACGACCGGCACGGCCCGTTCCCGGCCCAGGGACAGCAGCGCGTCGACGACGGCGTGCCAGTCGTGGAAGACGAGGGGGGCGGGGAGGCGGAGGTAGTCGGCGACGACCTGTCCGACCCGGTGCAGGGATTCACCGTCGGTGCCCTCGTCCGCCGCGAAGTACAGACCCCCGGTCGCCTGGCACAGCGCGCGGAGCAGGAATGTCTTGCCCTGGCGGCGTCGGCCCGAGACCACCCCCAGGGTGGCGCCGGGCTTCGGGTCCGTCGCGAAGTTCTCCAGTGCCGACCACTCGTAGTCACGGTCGAACATCTCGTCGGGCCTAGGCAGCTTCGACACGGGATCTCCTTGACATGAGTCCAGTTATGATAACTCCGCTTATGATAAATGATCTCCTTCGGGGTACGTCGGATATTCGCCCGACAGACCCTCCGACCCCGCGACGCGCACTTCGCCCCCGGGTCCGGCAAGACGGGCGTCGTCAACGCCTCCCGACCCGTGGACCGACGCCACCCTCCGCCCGGAAGCCGCCCCACCGCGACCGCCCGGGTCGACCCCCACCACCGGCGGAACCTCACGCGGATCCTCGAATCCACACGGCGTGGTCCTGATCGCCACCTCCGTGATCGACGGGACCGTCGCCTTCGACGTGGACACGGTCATCAGCGATCTGGCCCCGATGGACGTCCTGCTTCAGCGCGCCGGCCGAGTCCGCCGAAAAGTCGCGTCCGCCGCTTGCACTGCGGACGACGAGCGGCCTGCACACCGGGGGTCCCAATAGTTCTCGCCGAATAAACAACGCCAAGGACTGAGCCCGGGGGCGAATTCAGCTGTCGGCCCCAAGCGCGTAGACGCGGTTTGCGTACTCGCGGCGGGCCTTGCGCTGTGCCGGGATCGCCGTGGCTTTGTCGAGCGGCCGGCAGCGGTCGAGGAGTCGGCGGTGGACCTCCGGCTCGGTGCCGACGCGCAGGGTGTTGCCCTGGCCGCGCCGTACGGTCACGCCCTGGTCGAGTGCGGCGCGCTCGGCGCGCTCCGGCTCGGTGGCGCGGAGGAAGTCGGCGCCCCTGCCCGGCATGTCGGTCCTCGGGGAGGATCGGAACGGCCGGTGGCGACAACCGGACGATCTTGTCCTCGAACGTGCCGATCGCCTTCCCCACCAACCTGCCGATCCGACCCGGGGTCGGCCGCTCCATCCGCTCCTTGCGACACCGGGCCACCACTGCCGCCGCCAAGCGGTCCCGGGACAACTCCACCGGACACAACTCCGGCGGCCAGCCCGGCCGTTCCCCGGGAATAGCGCGGATCCCGGTCACCAACTCTGTCACCGAGGCGAAGGCGTAGGGGAGTGCCACCCACATGCTCGCCTGGCACGAAGGCCCTGTGTCCTGTGCCCTGCCCATGTGTTCCGGACCCGTACGAACATCCGCCCTCGACCGCCGCGCTGGGCAACACACCCGCTCGTGCGCGCCGGCTTCCGGAAAAAGGATGGCCCGGACCGAAGTCCGGGCCGTGGGTCGGGACTACTGCCCTGACCACCACTTCATCACGATGCCCGCAAGCAGCTTGCCGACGAAGGAGCCGACGACCAGCTTGAGGAACCCGCTGCGACGGTTTTGGGACTCGTTCATGTAGACACCTCGGAGATCGGTGCCACGGGGCCGGCCGGACCCGCGGGGCGGTGTCACTAGCCGTGGGGACGCATCCCCTGCCATGTGGTGCCGGATCTCCTCGACCCACAGTCGACTGTACGCCAAGTACTCGCCGTTCGCCGCCGGTTGGCTCATGACGGCTGCTACAACACTCGCATGGAGATCACCACCGAATGTGGGGTCGGCGCCGAGAACAACCGCTGCCGCCACGGCAATCCCCGGTTCCTGGATGTCCGCCTGTGGGGCAAGGAGCAAGGGATGAAGCCCCCATACCCGGTGGTGTGCCACCTCGTCGACACCGGCGCTTACTTCGCGGCCTTGTGGGAGTCGGCTGTCGGCCCGCGCATGCATGCCCGGGTCGCTCGGGCCTTGGGGTTGTCGGAACTCGATGCCATGCGAGAACTGACCTTTTGGGCGGCGTTGCACGACTTGGGGAAGATTTCACCGTCGTACCAGCACTCCGTGCGGAAGGGTTACCCGGGGGGATTCGAGAAGGCATTCGTCAACTGTGGCTACCAGCACGGCACGGGCGGCACCGACAACCGCGCGGGTCCGCACGAGCGGATCACGCACTGGACCCTGCCCGGCATTCTCGAACAGTTGGGCTATCCGCCGGGCGATCCCGAGGGGCCGGTCGGCGATCGGGTCGGTCACGCCATCGGGCAGTTGCTTGGCGGGCACCACGGGGTCTTCCACCCGCGGATGGAGCGTCGGCAGTTGAGGCATCCGGCGACGTTCCTACCCCAGGCCGGGAAGGGCGAGTGGCCGGAGCAACGCCAGCACCACGTCCGCGTGTTGCGCACGCTGATCGCGCACGACGTCCCGGTACCGACCGGGACTCTCCCGGCCGAGCTCGCAGTCGTGGTGCTCGGCGCGGTGATGGTGGCGGACTGGATGGCCAGTGACAAGGAGTCGATCGACACGGTTCGGCGTCTCGAGGACGAAGAGTGCTGCTGCAGCAAGGTCCTTACCCAGCACTGGGAGCGTGCCTTGGAGGTGGCCCGGATCGGGGTCGAGCAGCGGGCTCTGGGGCGGTGCGGATTTGCCGCCCCGGCGAGGGAGAAGCTGTTGAGTGCGGCCGAGTTCCCGGACGACTCCGTGCACGGTCGGCTCGCGCGACAGCTGCTCACAGCGGCCGAGCCCACTGGTCCCGGCATGCTGCTGGTGAGTGCTCCGGCCGGACCGGCCCGCCGGCGGCTCGGGCTGGTCGCGGCTTCGCGGTTGGGTCGGGCGTCCGGGGCTCGGGGTATTGCTCTCGCCCTGCCGGAAGAGCTTCACCTCGATGAGGCGTCGGGAGAGTTGGCGTCGTTGGCGGGCCTGCTTTTGGAGGGCTCCGGTATGCTCACCCGTCTTCACCAAACGGCCTTCGACAGCGATCCCGAGTCGGCCTCCGAGGAGATCCCCGAACTCAGCTTCGACACTGCACAGGCCCGGGCCGTCGCACAGCAGTGGCTCACCCTGCGACGCCGCGGGCTACTGGCTCCCCTCGGGGTGGGCGCCCACGACCAATTCCTGCCGGCCGTCCTGCCCGTGCCGGACAACGCCGTACGGCTCTTCGCACTCAGCGAGAAGGTTCTCGTGGTGGACGACGTGCGTCCGCAAAAGCCCCGGCTGCATCAACTCCTGTGCCTGCTGGTGGAGTGGCTGGCGGCGCTCGGGGCATCCGTCGTGATGCTGACCGACACCCTGGCCGGAGCGAGTGCCCATCGCTTGGTGCAGGCCTATCAAAGGGGCGCGCGACTGGCTCGGGGGACGCGGAGCGGACAGGAGGGCGCGCGCTCGTCGGCGGAACTGCCACAGCCGGGATGGCTGCATGTCGACGGACAGGACGGCGCGGTCACCAAATTCGCGGTCGATCCTCCTGCGGACTCGGTTCTGCGCGTCTCCGTGTCCGAAGTCCACCCGTGGCCCGGCAGCGCAGACACGTACGTGGACTCCGTCATGCGCGAAGTCGGGGACAGCGGCTCGACCCTCGTGTGCTGCAGCAGTGAGGAGGAAGCCCAGCGGACCTTCCGTGCGCTCGAACATCTGCATCGCCGGCGCGCAATGCCCCGCGAGCTTCGGCTGCTGCACTCGCGCTTCCCCCGATATCGGGTCCGCGAACTGGTGGCGGAGTGCACAGCAGCGCACCAGGACCCGGCGCAAGACAATTCGGTGCTCGTTACCACCGCTTCCTTCGCCGAACATCTCCCCTTCCGCTTCGAGTGGGTCGTCACACCTGTGGTCCCGCTGCCCTCGCTGCTGGCCCGTGCCTCCCGCGGTCGGCATCTACTGCTCCTGGGAAGCCAGGAACAGGCCGATTCGCCGATGGACCGAGCGCTGAGGCAGCGCACGATCCGGACGCTCCGTTCCCACGGTTCGGAACTCCTTCTCCCCGATCACGTCGAGCGGTTGATCCGCCAGGTGTACGACTCGGACAGTTACCTGGCCACCCTCGACGACGTGTCGGCTGTGCGGCAGCGCCGACTGGACACCGAGGCCCACGGCCACGAGACCAGGCTGCTGCACGACGCCAGGCTCACCGGCATCCCGAGCCCGGCGGACGTTCACGACGATCTGTATGCGCTGACCCGGGCCGAGCGCGGTCTCACCGAGGCGCACCTCGCGGCCACGATGGGGTTCGAGCAGGCGTATGTTCTGTGCGTCCACCTCCGGGACAAGACCGCCTACCTGGATCCCGAGGGGAAGGAAAAGGTGCCGTTCGTCGGGACCGAGAAACGTAGTCCGGCCGTGGCCGCTCTGGCCCAACATACGATCTCGGTTCCGCCGCACTGGGCGCCCAAGGGCGGAATCTCGGCGCAGATCGGCCGCGATCGATTCGACAACATCAAGTACAACCACTGGAAGAAGCGGACATGGCTGAACCACGTATACCCCGTGGTGGTCAGCGGAGCCAGCGATACCTATACCGGACTCCTCGGGAGCATGCGGCTCGAACTCACCAGGACCGGCCTGGTCAGACTCGGTTGATTCCCCGAAACGGGCCGCGCTGCGAGCCGTGACCGCCTACGATCGCCGACAATCCACGGCTACGGAAGGTGCCCTCGACAACACCATTGGTGCGCGCCCTTCCGACGGGACGGACGTGTCGTGCGGCCCTGCGGGACAGGAACGAACAGGAGATTGGGAGAACTGTGGAAGCGCCACAGGCGATGAATCTCTTCGACGAGCCGTGGATCCCCGTGCGCTGGCTCCCCGGCCACGACGGCCCCGAGTCCGTCGGTTTCCGGGGGCTTCTGGAGCGTTGCCAGCACATCGAAGCCCTGGATGTCCCGCTTGCCGCCGCCCAGTCGGCGCTCCTGCGGGTGCTGTACGCGCTCACCGCGCGGGTCACCAAGCTCGACCAGGAGCGGCGGCACCACGAGGATCAAGGCAACCAGGACCAAGACGACCGGGATCAGGACGACCGGGATCGGAACGGCGACTGGATGCACCGGCGCGCGCACATCCTGAAGGACTGCGCGCTGCCGCAGAACGGCATCGACAAGTATGTCTCCCGGTGGCACGAGCGATTCTTTCTCTTCGACGACGCCACCGGCCGTCCGTGGCTGCAGGACTCGCGTCTGGCGGACGAGTGCACCGAGTCGACCGGCGTGAACAAGCTGGTGATGACCCGGCCTTCGGGCAACAACCACTCCTGGTTCGGCCACGTTCGCGACAGCGCCCCGCACCCGCCTTCCGCGGCCACGGCAGTGCCGTACCTGCTGATGTGGCACTACTACGGCGCTCCCGGCAAGTGCACCGCCCGCGCACTCCACGGGGAGCGGATCTCCGAGGCCAAGCGCGGACCGCTGTTCAGCTCGCTCTCCTACCACCCGGAAGGGGAATCGTTACTGGTCACCCTGCTCGCCGGGCTCGTGCGACCGGGGACAGAGGTGCGGCGTGAGGAAGATCCGTGCCCCTGGGAGCGGGACGAGCCGACGGACCCGGCGGGCGCTCCGCCGGTGCCGGTCGGCCCCTGCGGCTGGTGGACGGACACCTCGCGGCATGCTCTCCTACTCCAGCCCGATGCTCGCCGAGAGCGCGTCACGGACGCCCGCATCACCTGGGCGTACCGCCTTCCCGGAGCCTTCGACGACCCGTACCTCATCTGGGAACGCAGGCTCGACAAGAACAAGCCGGGGGAGGAGATTCGCACCGCCCGGCGGGCCAAGGCGAACCGAGCCCTGTGGAGGGACCTGGACGGTCTGCTGCTGCACCGGCCGCCGGAGGCCGAGGGCGAGGAGACCACGCTGGAGCCACCGAAGGTATTCGCGACGGCGGTAGAGCTCACCGAGCAACTGCGCGTCCGGGCACTCGGCTTCGACCAGAACAAGGCCAAGAACACCCAGTTCGTCAGCGGCCTCACCTCCGCGACTGTTGGTCACCTGTCCGATCGGCACGCCAACGCTCAGGTCGCGGTCGGTCGACTGCGCAGGCTCGGCGAACGCTACGGAGAGAACCTCACCGAAGCGGTACGCAAGGCCTGGGCGCTGTACACCAGGGGCGATCCCAAGCACGCAGGCAAGCTCGTTCCACAGGCCGAGGCCCTGTACTGGCCCGCCGCCGAACGCGAGTTCTGGATTCGCTTCGACCACCTCGATCGCACCGGCACGGACGATGACGGCGGCTTGGACATCCGTGCCGCGCGCGACGCCTTTCTGGGACTGGCCCGGGAGGCCTATGCGCGCACGACCGAGCCACTCACCCGCACCGTCCGCGGCAACCAAGCCGTGCTCGACGCCCGTGGCCTGCTGTGGATGACGCGCCCCGAGCGCAAGAACAAGTAGTCACCACCACGCCGATCGGAAGGTGCCCCATGACAGAGGTCCGCGATACCGCCGCACGGGCGCGCCGCACCGAACACCTGAGTTTCGTACAGGAGATCCGGCGGTTGTGTGCCGACAACCCCGGGGTACACGCGCGCCTGCGCCGCGGCGTGGGCAAGGACATCGACCAGGTGACCGGGATGCATGAGTTCATCGCGCACTGGCTGCCGGACAAGCGGAACCGGGAGCGGGACCGGGCCTATTACGCGATCGCCGCGCTCATCGCCGACCAGCCCCGCCACGTTGTCCGCGACCGGCCGGCGGATGACACGGAGGTGGAGCAGCCGATCGATACCTACGGCCCCAGCTTCGGCCACACCCTCGCCGAGGCCGTCCTCAACGCTCCCGCACAAGAACGCTCACGTCGGCGCGACAGCACCCGCAGGCGCCTGGACCTCCTCGTCCGCCAGAGCCCCACCGGGCTGCACCGCTACCTCCCCCCGGCCACCCGCCTCCTGCGCCAGTACGAGGCCGAACCCGACTGGGCCCAGTTGCTGAACGACTTGACCCGCTGGCCCTGGCACGCGGCCGACATCGGAACCCGCTGGCAGCAGGACTACTTCCGCGCCCTCCACCGTGACGAGTGGAAGACGAAGGACAAAACCGACGTCGCCCAGGCCGTGCCTCAGCCCGGATCTTCGTCCACCGCCTGACCGCCCTCCTCGCACACCACTCCAAAAGGAGTCCTCCGTGCCGACCGCGCACCTGCCCGCCTGCTTCGTGGATGTACACGTCCTGCAGAGCGTCCCCGTCTCCACGCTCAACCGCGACGACCTCAACGCCGTCAAGACGGTGGACTACGGCGGCGTGCGACGCACCCGCGTCAGCAGCCAGTCCTGGAAGAGGGCGCTGCGGCAGGAGTTCCAGAAGGAGATCGGCCAGTTCGCCACCCGAACTCGGCGGATCGGCAGAGCCGTTGCCGAGGTCCTCGAAGAGAAGCACGGCTGGGATCAGCAGGGAGCACGTCTGGCCGGCGCTCACATCGTGGCGGCCTCCGGCATCAAGTTCGGCATCGAGGGGAAGCCGGACCAGGAGGATTACGAGGCTGTCACCAACGGACTCGTGTACCTGTCCTCCGAGTCGATCGAAGAACTCGCCGACCTCGCCGCCGAACACCCCGACAAGATCAAGAAAAAGAAGATCGAAAAGGCGTCCGACAAGTCGCCGCTCCCCGCAGCCGACGTGCAAGAGATCATCCGTCGGGGCAACGCGGTCATCCATACCTTCGGCCGCATGCTCACCGAAGTCGACGACGCGGACGTCGACGGCGCGGTCCAGGTCGCGCATGCCTTCACCACCCACCGCAGCGATGTCCAGGTCGACTACTTCACCGCCGTCGACGACCTGAACGCGGCATGGGGCGAGACCGGGAGCGGCCACCTCAACGAGGCCGAGTTCTCCGCCGGCACCTTCTACCGCTTCGCCACCATCGACGTGCGCGAACTCGTCACCAACATGGGCAAGGTCCACACCTCCTCCGACGGTCCCCGGGACGTCTCCGAGGACGCCCGCAACATCGCCGGGGCCTTCCTCTCCTCCTTCATCCGCTCCCTGCCGCAGGCGAAGAAGAACTCCACCGCCCCGCACACCGCACCGGACCTCGTCCACATCAGCGTCCGCAGCGACCGCCCGCTGTCCTTCGCCGCCGCCTTCGAGACCCCCGTGCGCTCCGCGCAGGGCGGCGGACACGGCACCGCCTCCCGCGACCAGCTCGTCGAGTACGCACAGACCGCCACCACGCTCATGGGCACCGACCGCATCCTCGCCGCCCACTGGGCCGGCACCGGTCGGGAGATCGAAGGACTGGGGCCCCGCCTCGACACGTTCGACTCACTGGTCGAGGCCGGTGTGGCGGCCGCGTTCGCCCCGCTGGAGGGCGGCGCGTGACCGCACCACAGCCGCCACAACCGCTCCGGCCGCTCCAGTCGCCACAGCCGCCACAGGAGCCCGGGCTGCTGCTGCGCCTCGCCGCGCCGCTGCAATCCTGGGGAGAGCGCAGCCACTTCACCGAAGAGCGTGACACCGCGGCCTTCCCCACCAAGTCCGGTGTGCTCGGCCTGCTGTCCTGCGCGCTCGGCCGACATCGAGGGCAAGCCAACGACGACCTGCGACGACTGAAACTCACCGTGCGCATCGACCGCCCCGGTTACGTGCTGCGCGACCTGCACACCGTCGGCGGTGGCCTCGCCCCGAAAGACACCGTGCAGACGGCCAAGGGCGGCACCCGCGGCGCCAACACGTCCACCGTGTACGGCCACCGGCTCTACCTCGCCGACGCCGCCTTCGTCTGCGCGCTCAGCGGCCAGGAGGAGGGGGTTCTCGACCGCTGCGCCGAGGCACTGGCCACGCCGCGCTGGCCCCTGTACCTGGGCCGTCGCGGCTGCCCACCCGAGGGCCCGGTCCTGCTCGACCGCAGCTCCGACGTCCTCGGCAGCCTCCTTCGACTCCCTTTGCCCGCGCAGGCTCCGGCTCCCGTGGTGACGCTGCTCGCCGACCGCCCCCTCGGCTGGCTCCCACGCCATCCCGAAGATCCCGACGACGGCACTCGCCCCGCCTCCGACGTCCAGGACGAACCGGTCGAGACGGCCCTGCAGCGGCGCACCTTCCGCACCCGCCGGCTCTACCGAGGTTCCTGGCGTCCACCCGAGCACCTGTACACCGGCGAACTCGGCAACAACTACCTCAAAGCCCTCGCCGCCCATCTCCACGCCGCCGCCGTGCCCTCGCCCCACAGTCCGGAGGCCGCCGTATGACCACCTGGCTCGCCCGCCTCACTCTCGACACTTCCCGGACCGACGTACGCAAGGAACTGCGCGACGCCGTCGCCATGCACCGGCGCGTGATGTCCCTCTTCCCGGACCTGCCCGAAATCGAAGGGGCACGAAGCCACTTCGGTGTACTGCACCGGGTCGAGCAGGCCGAGCAGGCCGATCAGGCCGATCAGGCCGATCAGGCCGAGCGACAGGTCGTACTCATGGTCCAGAGCAATACAAGAGTCGCTCCCGAGCGGCTTCCGGAGGGATACGTGGTCGACTCGGCTTCTCGTAACATCGAACCGCTCCTGGACGCCTTCGCCCACGGCCGCCGCCTGTCCTACCGCTGCGATGCCAACCCCGTCCGCCGCCCCGGCCACACCACGCGGGAGGTATACAAGAACCTGCCTCCCATCGTTGCCCTCCACGGCCGCCACGCCGACGACTGGTGGCACCGCCGGGCGGGGCTCGCCGGTCTCAAGATTCACACCCACCTCTCCCACCCGCTGGACGCCGCTGTCGGCCGCTGCGGCAAGGGTGGTGGCGCCCAGAAGGTGCGCCACCACCGGGTCCGCTTCGAGGGCACCGCGGAAATCGTCGATCCTGACGCGCTGCGGGCCGCAGTGATCGGTGGCATCGGAAAGGGGCGGGCATACGGGTGCGGGCTGCTGACGATTGCGCCCCTACGGCCGACAGAGTAGACACCAGCGGCTGCCCTTCCGCGCCGTGCCCCACGACGTGCTTGTCGGTGTGCCGCAGGAGGATGTCCGCCCAATGAGCGTGGTGGTAGTTGGGGACCGGGCTCCCGCCCCTCCGGAGCGCCTCACACGCCTCGCAGTCCTGCGGGAACCTCGGTCATCACCCGATTGTGATCGCAACGGGCGCACGGCGTCCCCGAGGGGCCTGCCGGCCCCGCCCAGGTGGAGAGCACAGCCCGACCCGGTTCGTCGCCCCGTGCCGCGATCCCCTGCAGCCGGCGCGCTATACGGCCCGCCTTGTTGGCGAACTCGCCGATGAGGTCGCGGAGATGGTCACGCACCTGCGCACCCGCGACCTCTAAGGTCCGGGCCCCGGGCCCGCTGGGGCGCGGCTCTTCCGCAGTGGTGCTGTGGACTTGAGCGTATGTCAGTCGCGGTAGGGCTCGCGGTAGAGGTCGGCATGGACTTCGTCGTGGATTTCGACGCGGGCTCGGCGTACTTCGGGGCCGGCTGTGTAGTGCTGGGTGCGGGCGTGGCCGACTGGGGTGAGCGGTCCACGAGCCACCCTCCCTCTGAAGCGCCGCCTCGGTCGGCTCACCCCAACTCGCGTGGGGACTTTGCTTGCTGGCCTGGGGGTTCTTGAGGGCTTTGCTGATTCGTGATGTTGATTGGGTCATTGCGGCAAGGTTTCTTCTTGGTTCGGCTTCAGTCGAAGGAGCCTTCAAGCAGGGGAGTTATTACACAGTTTGTGTGATCGCAGCGCTGTTCGGATGTTGCGTTGGGTCGGTTTGATCGTCTGTCGAATGGTGTTGTCGAAGGCAGTCTGAGCGTGATTGGGCGGGCCCGTCGGCGGTCTCGGGAGCAAGCTCAAGCATAGGAGTCGTGCCTCTGGGTGGTGCGTCGGTGAGGTGGGGTGGCCAGGGTGGGAGAGCCCTCAGGTGTGGCGTTGTAGGAACGTGAGTATGTCGCTGCGGGCGGGGCCGGGGGGCCAGGTTTGTGTCTCTCGTTGGATGGCGTTGATTTCGGTGGGGGTGGCGTTTGATCGCCAGGCGGTGTCGAGGTCGCGGCGTAGGAGGGTGGCGCGTTGGGTGACGTGGTGCTCGTGTTGGTGTCGCTGCGCGGCTTTTCTGCGGATGTGGTCGACGTCGGTGCCGCGGATGTGGCTTTGGTGGGTCGGGTGCCGGTTCGGGTCGCCGACTTCGCGGGTGGTGGTGATGTGTACTCGGCGTAGTACGTCGGGTCGGAGTCGGTGTACGTGTTCGAGGTCGGCGTGTACTCGGGCGGCCACGTCGTCCGGGTGCTCCCACGCGGTGGCGGGTTCGCGGGTTTCGGCGAGGAGTTGGGGGCGGGTGGTCGGATCGTGGGCGGCGCATCGCCACCACACGGTGTCGCCGTGGGGTGGGTGGATCGGGCCGATCGCGAGAGTGGGGATCGGGTCCGTGAGCGGTGGTTGATTCGGTGGTCGCGTTTCGAGGCCCGTGTATTGGCGGACGCGGCCTCGGAGGTGTCGGAGGGTGGTCGCGGCGTATGCGCTGCCGAAGGTGGCCCATCGGGATGTGGTCGCCCACGCGTGGGCGATGTCGTCGGGAGTGGCTCGTGTCCACCATGTGTGGTGCCACACGGCTCGCATGAGGACGCGGTCGGCTCGGTAGGTGTCGCGAAACCGTTGGCAGTGCTGCTCATTGGCGAGGTCGGGTACGACGGCGCGGGCGAGGTGGGCTCGGGCGATCAGCGGGCCGAGTGTGTGTGCGGTGAGCTGTGGGCGGGCGGGGCGAGCGGACGAGGCGGTGTACGGGAGTGGCGGGTTCGTCAGGTGGGCCAAGTCGCGCAGTGCCCGCGCCGTGTGTTCGGCGTGAACACGTACCTCGTGCAGGTGGGCGCGGGTCGCCGAACTCTGCGGGCGGGCGGCGAGGGTTCGGGCGTGATGGGCGAGGGTCAGGCAAGCTTCGCCCCGTTCCTCGATCCGTTCGGCGATCGCGGCGGCGTCCGCGCCGTTGAGGCTCTCACTCACTGCCTCGAACTCGGATTCGAACTCGGGCTCGGACTCGAACGACACGCCTTCCTGCGCCACTGACCACGCCTGGTCGAGTGCGGCGAAGGAGACGTCGCCCCATCTCGGGATGACCTCCGCGCCGGCTCTCCACGCCGCATAGGCCGCGTCCAGTCCGCTGCGGATTTCCCGTACCGCCGCCCGGGCCCGGGCAAGGGCCTGAGCGGGGGAGTGGGCAAGGGAGCGGGCAAGGGTCCGGTCGCCGCAAGCCTCGTTCGAAGCCACGTCTCCGGCCGCGCGTTCGTGGCGGGCGAACCGTCGTAGTTCTGTTGCCCGTTCCCCGGCGCGTTCGCGCACCGCGTTCAGTGCCCGCCGCGCCTCCGGATGGGCGAGGGGCAGCGTCACGCGTGCCGCCGTTTCCAGGTCGGCGTAGCGTCGGGCCAGCCGTTCGGCGTCGACGTCTTGGCGTAGTGCCACGCGCAGGGCGTGCCAGCTTCGGTTCAGCGCGCGGGCCGCGGCGTCGGTCTCCGGGACTCGGCCGTGTGGGTGGTCGGTCCACGCCTCCCACGCGAGGTCCACGCGTTCGTGTCCGCGCGAGGGGCCGACAAAGGAACGCAGGGAACGGTCGATGAGGGAGCCGTGAGTGGGCGGAGTTCGGGCATCGTCGACGGGCGGGTGGATCGCGCCGATGGGATTGTCCTTTCGACGGGGTGGTTCGCGCATGGGTCGTCGCGGGGGTAGGTGCGCCGCCGCCGTGGCGCGTGACCGATCGGCGGGGGACGTCCATCGGCTGATTCCATGCGGTCCAACCCCCCGCGTGGCCTCGCTTACGCCGACCGACCACGCCACCAGGTGGTCGGCGAGTCCATCGACCGCGATCGACCGCGTTCGAGCGACCCGCTTCTCCCGGCCGCGACGGTTCAGCGGGAAACGCCCGTCGGCCGACTCAACGCCGGACAACCCCACCCCCGTGGCCTGGCATACGCCGACCGACCACGCCACCAGGTGGTCGACGCGTCCATCGACCGCGTTCGACCGACCCGCTTCCCCAGCCTCGACGGTTCAGCGGGCGAGCTCGGGCCCGATCGCCGACCCTGTCGGCCCGTGGCTCGGTGCGCTGCTGACGCTCCTGCTCGTGGTGGAGCGCGGCTGCGGCCCCGAAGTCCCGGCGGCGTCGAGCGCGCGTGCAATGCCGGCGAGCCGGCCGCCTCCGTCGCCGCCGACGCGCGCCCGCAGTTGTCCGTACAGCGCGTCCAGTTCGGCACGAGCCTCACGGGCCCGTACGCCCTGCTGCTCCGCGTCCGCGCGCACGGCCAGCCCGGCAGCGCGGTCGACGGCCACGGCCGCCTCGTGGTGGAGTTCGCGGGTTTGGGTCAGGTAGGTGTGTTGGGCGCGTACGGCGTCCCATTCGTGTTCTGATCCCGCCGCGTGGCGGGCTCGGAGGAGTGCCTCGCCCAGGCGGTCGATTCGGGTCTGGCCTGCCCGCACGCGTTCCTGGTCGACGCCGTCGAGCGTGTGGGCCGTCCCGGCGGCGACGACCGCCGCGCCGTGGCGGTCCCGGGCGGTGCGCAGCGCCTTCTCCAGTAGGGCGACGCGTTCGATGGCGTCCACGCGTTCGCCCAGTTCGGCGGAGTTGGCGTGCAGGCCGCGGATGGCGGGGCCCTGTCCGGCGTCGGCGTTGGCGAGAATGGCGTCGGCCCGGGCGTGCAGTTTGGTGGCCCGATTCCTCCGGGCGACGTGCAGCTTCCTGGCCCGGTCGATGGCGCGAGCCAGCGCGGTGTTGTCCAGAGCAGCCAAATCGCGTCCCGGACCGGGGGCCACGGTAACGGCCGACCGGCCGGCGGCATCCTGGCCGCGGTGCGCGGCGAGGATGCCGGCGACCTTGTCGCGGGCCAGCGTCCTGAGGACGGATTCGCCCTCGACGGCCTCGTCGAGCGGCAGCGGCCCGCGTACGTCGAACGTCTCCCGATAGGCGGCGACGGCGGCGGCCGTACGCAGCCAGCGCTCACGGTCCGCGCCGTCCCGGGGGAGCGCCCCGAGCGCCACGGCCCAAACCTGGTCCGCACCCGTACCGGCGACATTGGCACCGGCAACCAGCGGACCGGTGACCGCGGCCACCGCCAAATGCGCCGCCCGAGCCTCGATTCGCTCGAAAGTCGCCCGCGCGTACGCGATGACCTCGACCGCGTCCTGATCACGCGCCGACTCCGCCCGCGGCGGGATGGGCAACCACGGCATCGCGCCCGACCGCGGCGACTTCTCCTCGCCGAACAGCCGCTGCTCCATCCGCCAGGCGAGCAACTGGGCCGGACTGTTGACCTTGCCGAACTCCTCGACCACCTCGCTCGGCGTCACGGCGCGGTCGTCGGTGAGGGCGCGGATCAGCATCTCGTGGGCATCGCGGTCGCGGGTTCCCGCGAGGGTGACGTAGTGGGCGAGGGCGGGCCAGGCCTCGTCGTCGAGGATCTGCTCGACGAGTACGGCGGGCAGCACCTCGCGGACGACGCCTACCGCCCGCTCCTGGTCCTCGTCGTCGAGCCGGTGGGAGACGAGGCCGTGCGCGTACCGGTAGCGCGGGGTCAGCGTGGCCAGCGAGGAACGGGCGGTGAGCGCGGCGGAGATGTCGTCGTGCGCGGCGTTCTCGGTGGTGCCCCGGGCGATCACGGCGGTCAGGGCCTGGCGGACGGTGCGGCGTTGCCCGGCCGGGACGTGGCCGTCGAGGTCGAGGCCCTCGTCGACGACGACGTACAGGTGATTGGCGGCGGATCCGCGCGTCGCCATCACGTACAGGTTCTCGCGGCCGAGATCCGCGCTGACCAGCGCGCGGGCGATGTCGACGGTCATGCCCTGCGCGCGGTGGGTGGTGGTGGCGTAGGCGAGTTCGACGCTGCTGCCCACGTAGGCGGGCGGCAGGGTGATCGTCCCGCCGTGTTCGGTGTGGCGTACGGTCAGCGATCCGTCGCCGTCGCGACCGGTCACCTCCCAGACGTCGCCGTTCTTGACCCAGTCGCGGCCGGCGAACAGCGCCATGGTGCGTTCGTTGCGGCGGGTGACCACCCGGTCCCCGACACCGGCGCGGCTGCCGTTGGCCAGCAGGACGCCGCCGCTCTCGACCTCGCCGGTGAGGACGCGGTCCGCACGGGCGCGGGCGGAGAGTTCACCGGCGAGGGCGTTCGTGGACGCGATCATCAAGGAGACGCGGCCGGCGGCGGTGTCGGCGTGCCAGTCCCGGTACACCCGGTCGGTCATCGACTGCAGCGAGCCGTCGTGGACCCGGTCGTGGCGAAGGTACTCCTCGACGACGGTGACGTCGCCGTCGCGTAGCCGCAGCGAGGCGTCGACCTCCCACGTGCGCGGGGTGCCGTCCGGTTCGCGAAAGCGCCAGACGCTGGTGAGTTCGGCGCCGGTGGCGTGCCGCTGGAGATGGCGCAGGACGCCACCGGACTCGACCGCCGCGAGTTGTTGCGGGTCTCCGATCAGGCGCACGATGCCGCCGGCGGCGACGTGCGCGCGGGTGATGGCGTCCAGCGCGAGGGTGCCGGCCATGCCGGCCTCGTCGATCAGGACGAGGGTGCGCGGGTGGGGCGTGACGCTGCCCTCGCGCAGGCGCGCGGCCCACCGGTGGGTGTTCTCGGTGGTCGCGATCCCCGCGGTGTCGGCGAGTACGCGGGCCGCGCGGGCGGAGGGGGCGAGTCCGACCACGGTCCAGCCGTCGAGCTCGGCGGCGCGGACCAGGACGCGCAGGGTGGTGGTCTTGCCGGTTCCGGCCGGGCCGATCAGCGACGTCAACCAGGTCCCGCTGTGCGCGAGATGGCGGACCGCCGCCTGCTGGTCGGGGGCCAGGGTGTGGCCGTGTTCGCGCTCCGACTCGACCAGGGCCGCGTCGACCGCGGCGCGCGAGAGCGTGGGCGCCCCGTGCGCGCGGGCGTGGGCGAGGAGTCGGCGCTCGGCGTCGAGAATCGCGGTGCTGGTGTAGCGGGTCGAGGCGTGCGCCTGGAAGACGCCGACCCCGTCCGCGCGGCGCAGGGCGGCGGGTTCGGCGACGAGCGAGACCGGGGTGATCCGCACGATGCGGTTGCCGGCGCCACGGTCGAGAACGTGGCCGTCGGCGGTGGCCACACCCACGATCCGGGACACGGTCGCGGCGCGATCGGCGGGGGAGGCGAACGCCGTGTCGCGGGTGACCCGCTGCGCCTCCGCCTCCAGGTTCCGCACCGTCCACGTGGCCCGATGGCGCTGCACGCCCGCCACGGTCGCCGCAGCCCAGGCCGCGTACTGCTCCGCGTCGATCCGGTCGGCGCTCAGCGTGCCGGCGGTCCGCGTCAGACCGGCGAGGAACGTCGCGTACCCCGGGCCGAGGACGCGCTCGGCGATCTCCCGCCAGCGACCGGCCTCGTCGGCCGCCGTGCTGCCCATCTCCTTGCGCGGGCGGTTGTTCAACGTCGCCTGCTGCAACAGTTCGTACTCCTCGTCGCGGCGCGGCTCACGACCGTGAACCTCGCGGAACGACCGGTACATGGCGGCGAACTCGGCCTTGACCTGAGCCCGACGCGACGAGAAGGCCTCGTTGAGCTCGCCCGGTATCTCGACGAGTTCGCGGATCGCGCGACTGCCGTGCTCGACCTGATCGGCGCGTATCCCGCTCTTCCAGCCCAGGCGCTGCGTGACACCGTCCAGGACGGTCGAGTTGTACTGCTCGCTCAGGGCCACCTTGGCCGCGTACAGCGCACGCCCGTCGAGCGAGCGCCACCGCCCGTCGGGCCCGAGGGTCTTGGTCGAGACAATGACGTGGGTGTGCAGATCGGGGTCTCCGGCGCGGGAGGTGCGGTGGACGAACGCCACCGCGGCGACACCGTCCGCCTTGACCTGCGCCGCGCCGCCGGCACCCACCCGGGTGAACGCGACGTCGCTCTCCAGCCGTTCGAGGACCGCCCGCACCGCCTCGTTGTGCGCCTCCTCGAGGGCGAGCCGCGTGGCGTCGTCACCGGTGACCACGGCCAGGGCCCACGCGGTGGAGATGCTCTTGGGCGGCGAGAACACGAGATCGAACCCGGTCACCGCCTGGCGTTCGCCACGAACGTCCTCCTCGCGCAGGATCTCGGCCTCGGCCTGCGCGAGTTCGGCCTCGGTGGCCTGGGGATGGGCGGCCTTGTGCTTCTGGAAGCGGGTTTGGGCGCGTTCGGCGACACTGCGATGGACGGGAAAGGCACGACCGAGCTGAAGCCCGTCGGTTGCGGCGACCAGGTCGGCGGGAGCCGTACGGGTGAGAACGTCGGCCAAGACCCGCTCGTCGGCGTCACCCTTCACCAGACGGTGCGCGAGCCGCGCGACGCGCCGGGCGTCGGCGCTCTTCTCCTCGTCACGGATACGGTTGCGCAGCGCCGTACGCGCCGCGCCCGTGACGTCGACGCCCTCGACGGCCATCCGTTCGTTGACACGGCCGGCGACGTCCGCACCGGGCAACACGCGCTCCACCACCGAAGGATGCCGCCCCAACGCCCGCGCGAGAGCCTCGACATCCACACTCGGGCCGAGCGTGCCGGCGAGGGAGCGAGCGAACTCCCAAAGCAGCATCGGGTGTCGCCCGAGCCCGAACAGATTCCGTATCTGCTCCCGGTTCGCCTCCGTGCCGGCAACCCCCAGCACCTCGGCGAGCGCACCGGTCCACGTCCCTGGCGGATTGTCGGTGGCGGCGTAATAGGCGACAAGGTCCTGCCCGAGCCCACGCCCCTCGTCGGCGACACTCACCGAATCGACGAGGTACTCCCACCCACCCGGCCCGAGCTTGTGCAACGTCATCACGGCGCGACCACCCCCCGCGCGCCGCGACTTCGCGCCTGGTCCATCCCCCGAGCCGTCATGCCCGGATGCTAGGCAGCGCCGACGCCCGCCCACCAACGGCCGCGAGGCGAGCAGAACCAGGGCAAGGCGCCGAACGGTATCGGGCAAGGGAGCACGCGCAGGGGCGATACCACGGGCAAGGCGGGGAGCGTCGGAGCTTCCCGGGTCCACCCCACCTGCGTGGGGACTTCCTCCACGACCGTGATCGGCGGACCGGGATCGCGGCTCACCCCTGCGCGTGGGGACTTCGCCACGAGCTGCGGGCCTCGCCGCTGCGAGCGGACGCACCGCGGCCCCTTGGGGGTTGTCCATCTCGGCCGCTTCTTCGCTGTACTCAGGCGGTGGGTTGAGTAGCAGCGCGGATGCCGGGGGAGTGGCGGCCGGAGGAGGGTTGCCGCATGGGTTCTCGGGTGGTGGCCATCGGGCTGAAGGTGTTGCTGGGCGGGCTGTTGACGCTTGCTGTCGTGTTCGACGAGTGGGCGCGGTTCGCCGACAAGGCGATGGGGATGCGGGCCGTGCTCTATCCGGTCGCGGTGATGGCGCTGCCGATCTGGTGGCTTGCGCGGCGCCGGAAGGCGTTTCCGTGGGATGTGGACGCGCTGATCACCCTGCCGTTCGTGGTGGACGTCGCCGGGAACGCGGCCGATCTGTACGACCGGGTCGCCTGGTTCGACGACGCGTGCCACTTCGGCAACTGGGCCGTGCTCGGGACGGCGTGCGCGGTGTCGCTGCGGCGGTGGAGCAGGTTGCCGGGGTGGGCGGTCACCTGGTGCTGCGCGGGCGCCGGGGCGATTGCGGCGATCCTGTGGGAGTTCTTCGAGTACGGGGCGTTCGTTCTCGACACGCCCGAGTCGGTGTCGATCTACCGGGACACCATGGGGGATCTGCTGCTCGGTCTGCTCGGGGCGACCGTCGCCGCGGCCATCGCCGGCCGGCGGATGCGGCCGCGGGTCGGGGAGGCGGTGACGGACTCGTCGACCCGGAGCGCCGGCAGCACCACGAGCACGTCCTGTACGGCGTCCTCGTCCGCGGGGTCAGGCGAGCACGTCGTCCGGGGCGAGGTCGGGGCACAGTCGATGCCAGGACGGGTGTCCGCTGGAGTCCGGCGCGGGTGATGGTGGCACAGGCGACCTCGCCGACCAGGCGCGGCAGCCAGTGGGCGCCGGGGACGGCGGGTCGTGGGTAGAGCGGGCAGTCCTTGGTGGCGACGACGCGCAGCAGTTCGGCCAGGGTCGCGCGCCGCCGCCACTCCTGGGCGGTCGACGGCACGCGGTCGACGGCGGTCGGTGCCTCGATCAGCTCGCGGCGGACGACGTCCCGGGTCAGGGTCCGCACGTCGGTCCGGTCGATCACCTCCTGGACCACGCGTGGGTCGGGCACTGCGGCGCCCAGCTCGGCTACGTGCCGGCGGAGTTCGTAGGCCCGCCGCCTGCGGGTCCGGCCGCAGTAGCGGGAACGGGTCCCGCTGGCCCGATACCGGACGGGCAACCTGCACATCGCGCATTCGTCACAGCATCAGAACCGTTGGACGCGATGCGATGGAGCGCTGGACCGGAGGGCCGGTGATATGGCCTGACGGTTCGTCAGGATGTGAGGGCCTGCATCTCGCCGGCTCGGATGTCGCCCACGGTGGTGGTGCGGGTCGCCTCCAGCAGGCCGGTCTGGCCTCCGCCGGCCCAGGTGACGGTCCAGTGGGTGGCGGCCGAGACCGTGTACACCCCGGGTCGGGTGTAGGTGTGTCCGCAGTCCGGGCTGGGCTGTGCGCCTCGGGCGGGGGTGTAGGGGGTTCCGGGCCTGGTGCAGGTGACGGTGGCGCCGTCGCCCATCGTCCAGGTGATCCGGTCCACCACGGCCGTCGCGGTCACGGACAGACCGGGAACGGCGGCGGTCGCAGTGGCGGGTCCCCAGGTGGCGGGGGGCGTCGATCCACAACCAGGTCGGCAACCCGACGAGACCGGTCTTACCGGGCCCGGGAGTCAGGTGCAGCACCGGTGCGTCGAGAGGGATCTCGGCCGCCGCGCGGGCCCCCAGTTCCCCAGGGGTGGGCGGAGCCGCAGGCTCTCCGGGTGGGGTGGGGTCCACGTGCCGACCCGGACACTGCTGCCCCTGCACGACGGTCACGGCCCCGGGGCACTCGGTGTCGGTCGGGTCCAACGGATCGACCGGCGCCGGGGCCGAGGCCGAGTTGGTCCCAGCCGGGACAGTGCCGCCAGTTCCGCCAGTGCCGGGTTTGGCTCCCGGTTTGTCGCCGGACCGAGCGGTGACCACGACCTCGCCGAGGCTGTTCAGGCTCGTATCGACGTGATCGTCGTTGTCCTTGTCCCCGTTCCCGGCTGCGGCGGGCACAGCGAATGCCATCACCAGCACGGGTACGACCACCACCCCGGAGATCACGCGGCTCAACATGTCCGATCCTGCCGGGCGTTCACGTCAGCCACCCGCCACCCTGCCGCGTCACGCGTGACGGTGACCGCCGTGATGAACCGAGGCGACTGGGTCGCGATCTCCGCCGGTGTGCCGTCCCGGTTGACCGCCCGCCGCCGGCTGACGTCCACACAGTCCTCCAGCATCACCTGGAGCACCGACGCGGTCAGGGACACGACCGTAATCTGCGTCGACCGGGTTGTGGGTCCCTGGATGGTGATCCCATCCTTGGCGGTGCTCGACGCCAACTGTCGAATCAGCGCGGCGGCCCGTCCGGTCGCGATCCGATCCAACGACGCATCATCCAACCGAGTCCCGCTCGCGATCGTGTTCTGGTAATCCGTGAACCGCCCCTACACCTCCAGGGTGTTGGCTCGCGCGACTTCCTCGGGGTTCGGCGTCGCCGGGGCCTGGTTGGACGGCGGTGGCGGGGTCGATGGCGGCGAGCCTTGTCGTCGTCTCCGCCGCTGCATCCCACTGCGAACAGCAGCGCGGATAGCGTGGCTATGGCCGTACTGCGTCCCAGGAGTCCCCCTCGGTCGGTGATCACACACCGTACCGAGAAGGTTCCACACCGCCTACGGTCGTGACCGGTCGAGCCGGCCTTGGTCGTGCCCGTCACGGCACCCTCCCCATGGACACTCGGAGAGTGCACTAGGTGTGAGGCCTGGTGCACTTGATCGGGTTGTGTGGAGGTGTGGGGGTCGAGGGTGTCTTGCGCTGGTGTGCGGGTTAGGAGTTGGTGGGTTGTTGGCAGAACTGTCGGGCGCCGCGGAGTGTGGTGGTCAGTTTTTGTTGCGTGGTTCGGCTGTCGAGGCGTACATCGAGGGCGCCGGGGAGTGTGCTGTGGGCACGTAGGCCTCGGGGCAGTCGGGTGGGGTCGAGGCCGTCGCGTTGGGCGATGAGGGTTCCGAGTTCGTGGCGGCTGAGCGCGTCGGGGCCGGCGAGGTGGTGGATGCCGTGTGTGTCGAGTGTGGCGAGTTCGAGGAGGGCTGTGGCGAGGTCGGTGACGTGTACTGGGCAGCGGATGTCGTCGGTGAACAGGGCGCCGTCGCGTGTGCCGGCGGCGAGTTCGTGGACGGTCTGTTCGTGGGTGGAGCGTCCGTGGCCGATGATCAGGGATGTGCGGGCGATGATGGCGTTGGGGTGTACGGCGAGGACACCGGTTTCCGCGGCTGCTTTCGCTGCTCCGTAGGGGGTGATGGGGTCGGGGGTGCTGGTTTCGTCGTAGTGGATCCGGGCGCCGGAGAAGATCGCGTCGCTGGAGACGTGGAGCAGGCGGCTTCCGCGTTTGGCTGTGGCGATGGCGAGGTGGACGGGGCCCTCTGCGGTGACGGCCCAGGCGGCCTTGGCGCTGGTTGCGTTCACGACAAGGCGTGGGTTCACCTGCGTCATGATGGCGTCGAGGCGTGCCGTGTCTGTCAGGTCCAGGAAGTACCACGCGGTTTGGGAGGTTTCATCGGGTTTGTTCGCATGGTATGTCGCGGCGGTGGTGTGTCCGGCAGTTCGTGCCTGCCGGATCAGCTCGGTGCCCAGGAATCCGCTGCCGCCGATGATCAGAAGTGTCATGTGCGCACGGTAGAGGGGCTTCGGTGGGCGCCGGCGGAGTCGGGTCTGTTTTCCGGGTCGTTGTGTGGGGTTGGCGCGTGGTCCGGGTTCGCCGTGCCGGATTCGCCGGGGGACGGTCACCCGGGTTCGGGTGACCGTCCCGCCTGTCGGTGTGCCTGTTCGGGCGGTGGCCGCCGGGGCCGATGGTCTGGGTGAGGGCGGCCGGGCGGTTCACTTGCGGGTCTGGTCGTTCCTTTCGGGCTGTCGGGTCCGAGGTTTCCAGTCGTAGCGGATGTCCGGTTCTTGTTCCTCGTTGAGCTGCCCGTCGGTTCGTCCGGTCTCGGTGAATCCGTGGCGTTCGTAGAACCGGCGCGCCGGTTCGTTGATCTGGAAGGTACGCAGTGTCAGGCCGTGTGGCCGTTGCTGTTTGGCCAGGGTCATGAACCGGTCGCCGAGGCCTCGTCCGCGCCATGCCGGGTCGAGGTAGAGCTGTTTCAGTTCTGTGTCTTTGAGCACCATGAGTCCCACTACGGTGTTGTGGGAGAGCGCCACCCAGGTCTCCTGGTGCGGTATGAGCACGTGTGAGAACCAGGCCTGTACGTCGGCTTCGTCGTGCACGCGGCGTACGGACGGCAGTGCTGTGGTGAAGGAGCGCAGCCACACGTCGGCTGCGGGGAGCGCGTCGGCGCTGTCCGCGCGGCGGAGGACGATGTCGTCGTCGTTCACGGTGTGAGACCTCCGTGTGCGATGGGGTTGTCTTGCGGCCCTGTTGGGGGGTTCGGTTCGGTTTTCGCGGGACGTCCGATCTGGTGGATGGTCCAGCCCGCCGTGCGCCAGGGTTCGGGGTCGAGGGTGGTGCGGCAGTCGACGAGCAGGGGGTTCGCGGGGCGGTCCGCGAGGGTTCGGGGGTCGGCCTGGAGGTATTGGGGCCAGTCGGTGGCCAGGACAACGAGGTCGGCGTTGTCGAGGGAGGCGGGCAGGTCGTCGGTGTAGTCGAGTTCGGGGTTGTGGGCCATGGCCGTGGGGACGGCTTGGGGGTCGTGGACGGTGACGGTGGCGCCGTTGCGTCGGAGGGCGAGGGCGAGGGCGAGGGCTGGGGATTCGCGGGTGTCGTTGGTGCCGGGTTTGAACGCGGCGCCCCACACGGTGATGTGGGAGCCGCGGATGGGGTGTTCGCCCAGGGCGTGGGTGATGAGGTCCAGGGCGACGTGGGTGCGGGTTTCGTTGATCTTCTCGGCGGCGCGCAGGAGCGCGGCGGCGTGTGGGGTGCCGAGTTCCCGGGCGGAGGCGGTGAAAGCGCGGACGTCCTTGGGGAGGCAGCCGCCGCCGTAGCCGATCCCGGGCCTCATGCCGGCGCTGCCGATGCGGGGGTCGATGCCGAGGATGTCCACGATTTGGGAGACGTCGGCGCCGGCGGCCTGGCACATGTCGGCGACGGCGTTGATGTAGCAGATCTTCAGGGCGAGGTACGTGTTCGCGGCGCCCTTGGCGAGTTCGGCGGTCTGGGGGTCGGTGACGAACAGGGGGGTGCCGGCGGCGAGGATGGGAGCGTAGAGGGTGCGGATCGTATTCTCGGCCCGGGTGGTGGTGAGGCCGACGATGAGGCGGTCGGGGTGCAGGGTGTCGTCGACGGCGTGTCCCTCGCGGAGGAACTCGGGGTTCCATATGACGTCGACGTGTTCGCCTGCGGGGGCCAGGTGATGGGTGAGGGTGGTGAGGCGGCGGGTGGTGCCGACGGTGACGGTGGACTTCCCGACGACGGTGCAGGGTCGTTGGAGGAGGGGGGCGAGTCGGCGGATGGCGTCGAGGACCTGGCCGGTGTCGTAGGTACGGCCGTCGGTGTGGAGAGGGGTGCCGACGGCGATGAAGTGGAGGTCGGCGAAGGCCGCGGCCTCGCGGATGTCGGTGGTGAATCGCAGGCGTCCGCCGGTGGTGTGGCGGGCGATCAGTTCGGGAAGTCCGGTTTCGTGGATGGGGCATTCGCCGGCGTTGAGGCGGTCGATCCTGGCCTGGTCGACGTCGACGCCGATGACTTGGTGGCCGATTTCGGCCATGGCGGCGGCGTGGGGGATGCCGAGGTGGCCGCAGCCGATTACGGAGACGCGCATGTCGGGTCCTTGTCTGGTCGGGGAGTTTGGTGCTCGGGTTCGTGAGGTGGTCCGGGGGCGCACCGGGCAGGGTGCGCCCCCGGACGTGGTGGGCGGGGCGGGGCGCCCCGCTCGGCTCAGATGTTCAGGTCGAGGAGTTCGACGAGGTTGAGCAGGGCGGGGATGGCTGCGGAGCGGACGACGATGTCGCCGTCGCGGGCGCCCTCGATGGGATAGGGCTTGTAGACGCCGTTCTCCGTGACGCCCTCGGTGTCGAGATAGACGATCTGGAGGCCGCGGGCGCGGGCGCGTTCCTGGACGCGGCGCCGGTCGGCGTGCAGACCGATCACGAGCAGGGCGCGGGCGTTTTCGGGGAACTCCATGTGCGGGGTGTGCTGGTCGTAGCGGCGCATGAACGCCTCGGGCAGTCCGGCGCGGGCGAAGATGCGGTCGAAGTTGTGGGTGGCGATCGGGCCGACCAGGTGTCCGGCGTCGTGGAGGGCCTTGAGGGCACGGTGGGCGTCGGTCGGTTCGGCTTCGACCACGGAGCGGAACATCGAGACCATGTCGTTGATCTTGCGGGCCGTGTCGGTGAGGACCTCCTTGATCAGGATGTCGGTGGTGGGGTCGAGGGTGAAGGCGAAGCCCTGAGTGAGGTCGTTGCCGGTGCGGGTGGTGACCCGGTAGACCTCGTGGAGCCAGTGCAGGGGCGGGATGCCGGCCTCGATGCTGGTTCCGCATCCGGCCTCGACGACGAACGGCAGGTACTCCAGCAGGCCGGACAGGTCGTCGGCGTAGGTGGGGTTGCCGCGCTGGTCCTTGACGCGCATTCCGCCGGCGAGCACATCCCACGGGAGGTTTCGCGAGGCTCGGGTGAGGGTGTAGTCCGCGGAGGTGATGGTGACGTCGATCGAGGTGAAGCCCTCGGGGGTGTCCCGGTCGGCGCGTTCGTCCTGCGGGTGGACGGTGTATTCGGTGACGGTGGCCTGGAGGTCGCCGCGGCGCCAGGTGTCGTTGCCAGCGGACTTCCAGCGGCCGTCGCCGAGCCACTCGTTCAGGTCGCGGCGGTGTGCGGCGATCTCGGCGGCGGGCGCGAGCCAGGACGCGTACAGGTAGAGCTCCTCGAGGACGAGGCGCTCCGTCGGCTGGGTCAGGTCGATGCCGTAGTGGAGGCGGTAGTGGACGACGCGGCGGCGCCCGGACTCGTCCTCGGTCCAGCCGGACTGTTCGGCGTTGGCCGGCTCCTGGGTGCGGCGCCAGATGCCTTCCTCGATGGCCGGGCGACGCTGTCCGCCGGCCTCGGGGGAGAAGTGCGCTTCCCAGGTGGCGACCTGCCGGGGGGTCAGGGAGTGTATGACGGGGTGGGGCAGGAACATGTCGGTTCTCCTCGGTTCGGTGCGTTGCCCGCTCGGGCTTGACGCCGTGTGGTCTGTTTTCTGGTGCCGGAGGGTCGATCACCTTGGTGTGGTGGTCTTTCGGGGTATGCGGAAAACCCCTTTTCCGGCTCGGGCCGACCGGCGGGCGCCGGGCGAGGGCCGTGAAATCGCTTGCGATTTCGCGGAACCGCCCGGGGTCTGCCAGGCTCGAGAGCCGGAAAAGGGGCTTTTCGCGTGCCCGACCTTTGATTTCTTTCTTTTATGGATGTGGCCGGTCGCCGGCACCCTGGGGGGTGTCGGCGACCGGCCGTGTGGAAGGTGTGTTGGTCGTGTGGGCGGCGGTGTCGCCGGTGGTGGGGTCTAGCGGTTGGGGTCGAGGGTGGCCGCGGCGCGGTGGAGTGCCTCGGTGAGGAAGTCGATGTCCTCGTCCGCGGAGTTCAGCGGCGGGGCGACGACCAGGCCCTCGCTGCGGGGGTCGCTGGCTCCGGTGAACGGGTAGAAGAGCACGTCGTTCTTCTCGGCCTCGCGCATGAGGGGCCAGAGGACGCCGGGTTCGAGCTCGACTCCGTAGAAGTGGCCGAGGCCCCGGACGTCACGCACGAGGGGCAGGTCGGTGAGGGCGCGCAGGCTCGTTCCGAGGCGTTGCCCGCGTGCGCGGAAGGCGTCGAGGTCCATGGATTCCAGCTCGTCCAGGACGCCGAGACAGATCGCCGCCTGGAGGGGCTGGGCGGCCATGGTGCCCATGGCGGGCAGGGGGTCGGCGGTGGGGTGATGGAGCAGGGGTGCGAGGTCGGGGGACACGAGCACCGCGCCGACGGCGGTGTAGCCGGCTCCGAGTCCCTTGGAGAGGATGCACAGGTCCGGTGCGGCGTCGTCCCAGTGGTGGCCGGCCAGGGGGGTGCCGGTGCGCCAGAGTCCGGTGAGGACTTCGTCGTGGATGACGAGCACGTTCCTTTCCCGGCAGATCCGCGACAGGCGGGAGAGGTAGCCGTCGGGCGGCACGTGGGCGCCGCCGGTGGTGCCGTTGACGGGTTCCAGGAGGACGGCGGCGACGTTCTCGGCGCCCCTGGCGTCGATCACCCGCGCCACCTCGTCGGCACACGAGGCGTCGCAGGGGCGTTCGGGGTGGTTGTGGGCGGGCGGGTAGGGCGCCGGGAAGGCGGGGCCGAGGCCGAGGGCGTCCTCCGGGCGCGGGCGCCTGGCGTGGTTGCCGGCGAGTCCGAGGGTGAGGGCGCTCATTCCGTGGTAGCTGAGGTTGGACGTCAGGATGTCCCCGCGTCGCTTTCCGTCGCGGACGCGAGTGATGGTCCGGGCGAGCTTGACGGCGATCTCCACGGCGAGGGTGCCGCAGGTGACCAGCGCAACGGAGTCCCGGGGGCGTCCGACGGCGTGGCACAGGCGTTCCGTGAGTTCCATTTGGGTGTTGGGCCGTACGACGGCGGGGCCGCCGAAGGAGGTGCGGAGGCACTGCGCGTTGATGCGGGCGAGGACCTTGCGGCTGTTGTGGCCGACGTTGACGCAGATGAGTCCGCTGGATCCGTCGAGGATCCGTCGGCCCTCGGCGAGGTGGAGCCAGGATCCGTCCGCGGTGACGACGTCGAGGTCGGGCATGGGCCTGGATGACGTCAGCAGTCGGTCGCGGGGGGTGTTCCGGTTCATGGGTGGTGTTCCCTTCCTGTGGTGCCGGAGGGTCGATCACCTTGGTGTGGTGGTCTTTCGGGGTATGCGGAAAACCCCTTTTCCGGCTCGGGCCGACCGGCGGGCGCCGGGCGAGGGCCGTGAAATCGCTTGCGATTTCGCGGAACCGCCCGGGGTCTGCCAGGCTCGAGAGCCGGAAAAGGGGCTTTTCGCGTGCCCGACCTTTGATTTCTTTCTTTTATGGATGTGGCCGGTCGCCGGCACCCTGGGGGGTGTCGGCGACCGGCCGTGTGGAAGGTGTGTTTTCTGTTGTGGGTGCCGGCCCGCAGAGGCGGTCGCTCACTCCGGGGCGGGGTCGGTCGTGTCCCGGGGGCGGTGTTTCCTGTTGGGGTGCTTGCGGTGAGGGCCGGCGGCGGTGCGGGTGTCTGCGTAGGTCCAGATGTCGGCGCGGCGGTACCGGCGGCGGAGGCGGCCGCTGGGGAGTTGCTCCTCCTCGACCGGCCGGGGCCAGCCGCGGGGCATGCGCTCGGGGTGGTGGGCGATGCTGACGGGTGTGACGCCGAGGACGCGGGCGGCCTCCGCCAGGGTCAGCAGGTCGTCGGGGTTGCCGCTGCGATCGGCGTGAATCTCGCGTCGTTGGGTGCGTCTCTTGTGTTCGGCGTACCAGGCCTCCCAGCGGTCGGAGTCCCAGTACATGACGCGGTCGAGCGTCTTGACGGGCGTCGGGTGTCCGTTGTCCTCCCGCAGTGCCCACAGGCGTTCGAGGGTGCTGCGGGCGAGACCGTGACGTTCCTCGAGGCCGGCGCGGGTGATCAGGCCGTCCGTGTCCTGTCGTTCCCGGTACCAGCGGTCCCATTCGGCCGCGTCCCAGACCAGTTCGCGACCGTGGCCGGTGGTGCCGGCCGCCTCCGGGTGGCCGGTCCGTCGGCGGTTGCGGTACCACTCCTCCAGGGGGGACAGCGCCATGCCGTATCTATCCATCAGGTCCCGGCGTGTGTAGACCTCGCGGCCGTCGAGTGTTGTCATGACCGTCCTCTCGATCCGTGGCCTGACGGGCGACCCGGGATGGGCAATTCATTGTCTAGGATGCGGATATCGCCTCTCGGAATGGGCTTGTCGATTGTGCCCTTGGGCCGAGGGGCGTAGGGCGGCCGGCGGACTGCCAGAGTTCCCGTCGGTCGCCCGCACGGCCCGTGTCGCGGACGGTTCGCGGACCGGTCGGAGTGTCTGTGATTGCCGATGGTTGTGTCGTGGTCGTCTTTCGCTTGCGCGACCGTTCTTTCGCGTGCGCGACCGTGTCGGGTGTCGTGTGGCCGCCCCGAAGGGGCGGCGTTTTTGTCGCGCCGTAGGCGCATGAGGCTGTCGCGCCCCTGCGGGGCGCGTCCTTGGTCCGGTGCCCGAAGGGCCCGGCCGGAGCGAAGCGGAGAGCCGGGCCCGCAGGAAACGCACCGGACCACCGGGCTGCCGCCCCCGCAGGGGGCGTCCTTTTCCACGCCGGGGCCGGGCGCCCCCCGGGGCGGGCGGGTTCCCGCCCCGGGAGGGATACGCGGTCAGCTCGCGGTGTCCGACGGGGTGACGGCGTTGGGCAGGGTCACGGAAGCAGCGCGCAGTCCGATCACGTGAACCCAATTCTTCTGCTCGTTCTTGTAGTTCCGGTACCACTCGTCCGCGACGGCGACGATCGCGACCGCCTCTTCCTTCGTGGCGCCGCCCGCCCCGTTGGGGAAGGCCGCCTGAAGCGTCTTGACGTCCTCGCCCTGGGCCCACACCTCGAACTCGCGCCGCTTCACCTCGCCGAAGTACTCGTCCACCATCGCGAAGACCAGCAGGGTGAACACGAGGTACTTGGTTCCCTCGGAGTCCACCCGCTCCTTGAACTCGCCCTTCGGGTCGATGTAGCCGATCTTCTCGCCGAAGCTGCTCGCGATGACGGCCCTCGGGGCGGTCTTCTTGATCGTCATGTCTTCCTCATCCTCGTTCGACTGTTTCTTGGGTTTCGCGGAAGTTTCTGCCAGGTCCCTTCCGACATCACTAATTATGCCATCTTTCAGAAGGCACCACAGTGACGCAGGTCACAATCTGATGGGAAGTCATGTGACCTGAGTCACATCACTTCCGTCGATGTCGCATCCGCCCGACGCCGGTCGACACCCCACCCACGCGGGTGGGGGTGGCTCCCTCCTCGGTCGGACAGCTCCGCCGCGCCGGGGTTCTCCCCGGGGTGTCAAGGGCTCGCCGCAGGCGACCGCGCCCGCGCGGCCCGGCCCTTGACACCCCGGGGAGGTTCCCGGCACGCCCTTGGGGGTCCGACCGAGGAGGGAGCCACCCCCACCCCTCCGAGAGAGGACCGGGGTCCGGGGCGGAGCCCCGCAACCCACCACCGAACCCCGACCGACCCACCCATCCCCACCCCCCTCCTCCTCGCCCGCGCCTGTCACCCGACCACCACCCGACAACCACCGAAACGCCCACCGAACCACACGAACTGCCATTCAGAACACACCACCACAAGCCGAATACGACATCCCATCTCACCCAACCCGAGCCTCCACTCGACGGACGACCGCCGACCCTCAACGACCCGCACATGATGCCTAGGTGTGGGGAATTCCGGATCGGTTTCGAGAGCCCTTGGATCGATGACGTCGTGCGGGTCGAGAACCTTGAGCCAGCGGGTGCATGGTGAACCCGCCGGGTGGCCTGTATGGCCCCGCGAGTTCTGCTTCGGGTACCTCGGCGGAGCATCGCGTCGGTGATGAGTGGGGTCGCGGGGCCACCACGATGTCGACTCGGATATGACGGAATCCGTCTGCGCAACCGCGCGGGAGCCAAGTGACCGGGTCTCCCGCGCTCCCCCACACGCGGGCGCTCGGACCCGGACTACGGGACGACGGGGCCGCCTGCGGTGACGGGAAGGAGCAACTCGTCGGCGTTCGATAGACCCATGCCCAGGAGGGCCCGGTCGGCCAGGTCGTCCACCAGCCGGCGGATGTTCACGGTGGCGAGGCGGTCGGGGAGTTGGCGGCACAATTCCGCGACCAATTCCGGACGGGTCCAGGCTTCCCTCACGGCGTCGAGGGTCGACATGGCGCGGGCCACGATCGCCGAGGGGTTGGGCTGTTCGGCGTCCGTCGGGCCGACGCGGTGCAGGGTGGCCGCCGGGATGTCGGTCAGGGCGATGCCCGGGTCGCGACGGGCGGCTTCGGCCCAGCGGGTCAGGAGTTCGGTGCGGGGTACTGGGACTCGCTTCTTGTCCTCGCGGCGGAGCAGGGTGATGTGTTGGGCGATGGCGGTGAGTTCGTACGCGGAGGGGTCGCGGCTGTAGGTGGCGGTGAACCTGGCGGCGTAGATGGCGACTTCGGCGGCTATCGCGCGGCGTCTGGAGGAGAAGCGGGCGCGGAGGGATTCGGGGATGCCGACGATCTCGCGGGCGCGGCGGTCGGGGCGGGTGGCGAATTCGACGCCGAGGGCGTGGGTGAGGGCGATTTCGGCGGCGCGTTCGCACAGGTGTCCGGCGGCCTGTTTGTGGCGGTGGATGGCGCGGCTGTCCAGGGTGCGCCAGACGCCGTCGTCGGCGTGTACGCGGTTGAGGACGGCGGTATGGACGTGGAGTTGGGGGTCCTCGTCGCGGGAGGTGTGTTGGGAGAAGGCGGCGACGGTCCAGCGGTGTGCGCCGATCCAGCGGCCGGTGGAGGCTCCGGTGGAGGTGCGTCCGTGGCGGCCGGCGCGGGCGAAGCCTGCGTTGTCCTGGAGGTATTCGAGACCGGTGTGAATTCCGGTCAGCCAGGCTTCCCAGACCTGGTCGGCGTCGTTGTCGCGGCCGGCGAGTTGGAGGGCGGCGTGCAGGATGGACCAGGATTTGGGGGCGGACCAGGTGAGGTCGAGGTATTTGACGGCGGTGCGTGCGCGGGCGCGTACTCCGGCTTCGATCTGTCGGCGGCGGGCGGGTGTGGCGTCGGGTTCGGCGGCGAGGGCTCGGGTGATCGCGGCGCGGGTGCCGGTGGTGTAGTCCCTGGGCCGAGGCCCCAGGCGGACGGTGTCCCGGGCGGCGTCGGCGGCGACGATCCACTCGGGGGTGCCGGGCGGGGCGGTGATTCGGGCGATGGCCGCGGCGAGTTCGTCACGGCGGCGGGGGTCGACGAAGTCGTGGTAGAGGTCTTCGAGGATGGCATGGTCGATGACGCCGTGCAGGCCCAGGTCGTGCGCGCCGCGGCCGAGCCACTCGCCCGGGGGTTCGCCGATCAGGGCGACGCCGCTGAGGAGGTAGTGCTCGGCGCCTTGCCCTACCTGTCGGGACAGGTAGGTGACGTCGCTGCGTGGGGCGATGGTCAGCATGTGGGGGGAAGTGTCGGACGGTCACCCGGTGTGACGGTGGGTTGGGCAAGGGGTGGGCAGGCCTGGGCGAGGTGCGCCGGTGGTGCTTCGAGGCGTGTGTGGTCGTCGCGGCTCGGTGGTGGGCCGGCCCGGGGCCGCACGGTGAACGAGGGTTCATTCATCGGGGCCGGGCCGCTCGTAAGGGCCGCCTTCGCCCGTGCGGGCACGCGGGAGTGGGACGATGGGGTCATGAGCGAACACGATGAATCGGCTGCGAGGGGCGAGACCGTCGACGAGGTGGACGAGTTGCGGATCGACGCCGGCTTCGAACGTGTCCTGGCCGCTCAGGGCGAGGATCGTGTCCGCGAGGGGCGGGCGCGTCTGGACGCGTTCGCCGCGAAACTCGCCGCCGCCGGCCACGAGCAGATCCCGGACCTGTGACCACGCCCCCGGACGACGAGTGGCCCGATACGCACCTCGATCCGGAGGCGCTCCTGCGCGTGCTGCAGGACCACGACGTGCGGTACGTCCTGGTCGGTGGCTACGCGATGGTGGTGTACGCCGTTCCGGACCGGCTCACGATGGACATCGACATCGTCCCCGATCGACGTACGGACAACCTGGAGAACCTCGCGACCGCCTTGCGGGCGTTGGACGCCCGTGTCGTCCATTACGCCGACGCCCACGAGATCCACGCGCAACGGCGGCCCCTGACGCCGGAGTTGTTCGAGGCCAATCCGTTCCTCCACCTGTACACCGCTCGGGGTCGGGTGGATGTCCTGCTCGCGCCCACCGGGCTCCCCGAGGGGTACGACGGCCTGATCGGCCGGGCGCGTGTTCTCGACGTCGACGGTCTGCGGATCACGGTCGCCGATATCCGCGATCTGATCACGACGAAGGAGGCGACCGGTAGGCCACGTGATCTCGTGGATGTTCGTGTCCTGCGCGAGCGTCTCGGTGCGGATCGAGGCGGGAGGCTGGGCCGGGTTGCGGAAGCGTTGGATCGGAGCGGCACCGCGTTGGAGGAGCCCTCAGGCCACCGGGAGCGTGGGGTGTCGCCTGCCTCCGGCGATGTCGCGCAGCGGCCGGATCCGGGTCTGTCCTTGTAGGGCTTTTCGGGGCCGAGGTTTCTTTCGCGGACACCGTTTGCCTGCGCCGGTTGGCGCTTGGTTGTCCGCCGTCGCATGAGTCCGCACGTGGGGCGGGTGTGGGTCCCGGCCGACGGCACGCCGGTGAATGGGCTCGGCCGGGTACGAATCAACGCTTCCTGCGGCGTGGTTCGCGAAGCCCGGGCTGGGACGTTCACTGGTTCAACCAGGGCACCGATGTCTCGGGGAGGCCTCGGGTGGCCGGAGCGGTCATGTCCTCGACGCGCGGACGGCGGGGGCGGGTGCTCGGTGCTGCGGCCAGCGCGTCGTCTGCGGTTTGCAGGGCGAGACGGACCATCGAGATGGTTCTGCGGCCGGGCCTTGGCCGGGCCGCCCGCGGTTCGGACGTCCGCTGTTGAAGGGCGGGCTCGATCGATTCGGTTGCGGGTCTCGGCTTGGCCGTTTCCGGTGCGGGCTCCCGGGTTGCGGGCTCCCGGGGCGCGGGTTCGCTTGCTCGGGGCGGTTGTTCGCGACGCTCCGGTTCCCCGGTGGTCGATTCGGGGGGGCCGGAGTTCTTCGCGGGGACGTCCGACTTCGCCGGGGCAGGGACGTCCGACTGCGGTGGGACGGGTGGTGTCGCGACGGGTTGTGCCGTGTCTTCGGTGGTGTTCGTACCGCTGTTCGCCGTTCCGCGCTCGAGGATCGAGCGGAGTTGGACCGACTCGTCGTCGGTGAGGGGGCGTCCCCAGGCTCGGCGGTATTCGGCGGCGATGTCCTGGTGGAAGCGGTCGATGTCGATGGCCGGGGGTCGGGCGGCGCCGAGCAGGTGGCGCGCCTCGTCGGGGTCGCTCGCCAGGCCGGCCAGGTGGCGGGCGCGCAGGCGGTGGGAGCGGGCCTGTTGGAGCTGTGCGGGGGCGTCGTCGGTGGGGATGTTCCCGGCGGCGACGCGGGCCTCGATGCGGTTGGCGCGGTCGAAGAGGTGGGCGGCGTGGGCGGCCACGGCGCGTTCGGGGGCGCCGGTGGTGTCCAGGGGCGCGGGGGCGTGCTCGCGGACGCGTTCGGTGACCAGGACGGCGGGGGTGTCGGGGTCGAGGGTGACGCCGAAGGTGGCCTGGACGCGGTCGGTGAGGAAGGCGAGTGCGTCGGTGCGGGCGGGTCCGCGTTCCCAGTCCTGGACGGCGCGCCACATCCAGCCGACCTCGACCGGGCGGGCGTCCTCCCACCACCGGTTGTCCAGGGAGGACTTGAGGGCGGCCGCGTCTTGGGCGAGGTCGCGTTCGGCGCGGTCGCGGCCCGCCTGGTCACGGCCGATCTCGCGGACCTGCGCGGCGGTGACGACGACGGGCTTGGCGTCGGGCCGGTCGGCGGGGACGATCTCGACGACGGCGCGGGCGAGGGCGTCGGGGTCGGCGCCTCGGGCGGCGAGGTCGGCGAGGACGCGGCGGCCGACGGTGTGTGGGGTGTCGCGGGCGAGGGCGGCGTGTTCGCCCTGGTCGAGGGGGCGGGTGTGGAGGAGGGGGTCGCGGACGGTGTAGGTCCAGCGGGCGGTGGGACCTTCGGCGGGGGCGGGGTGGCCGCGGTCGAGAGCGGCGTTGAGGTTGATGCCGTTGACCGGTGGGGTGGGGAGTTGCACGCCGTGGTGCTGGCTGATGCGCCCGCGCATTTCGCGCAGGATGCCGGCGGCGAGGACGTCGTGGTGGGCGGACCATTCGACGGCGCGTTGCCAGACGGCGGCGATCTGCCCCGGGTCGGCCCGGTGCCACCAGGTGCGATCGCGGACGTCCCGCATGACCTGGTGTGCGGCGGCGTGCTCCGCGCGGATGTCGTGTACGAGGCGGTCGTGTTCGGGACCGGTGGTGTGCAGGTGTGCCTTGGCGCGGATGTCGCGGCCGGCGATTCCTTGTCGAGCGTTTCCCTCCGCCTCGGCGACGCGGATCAGGAGGGTCTCGGGATCGGGTCGTTGGCGGGGGCCGCGTGCGGTGAGGGGGAAGCGTACGGCGGGCAGTCGCAGTCGGGGGCGCGGCGGGGCGAGGGCGTCGGCGCGGCGGTAGAGATGGCGGGCGTGGAGTTCCGCGGCGACGCGGAGTTCGTGCAGGGCCTCACGTTCGATCCGGCGTTGGGGCGCGGCGGCGAGTTTCGCGGCGGCTCGGGAGACGGCGGTGTGGCGGTCGCCTTGGTCGCGCAGATCGCGGATGTGTTGGCTGGTGGTTTGGGGTGGGACGCGGGGGGCGTTGGCGGTGCGCCAGGCTGCGATGAGTGCTTTGTGGTTCCGGGTGTGGATGGAGTCTCGGTTGCCGTTGCGAGCGTGACGGCGTCTGCGGGCGGGTGGGAGTGTGATGGTGTGCCAGTGGTCGTACTCGGTTTTCGGGTGCGGGGGTGTGGGTGGGTCGGTGCGGGTTGCCGGTTGGCGGGGCGGTTGGGTGTTGGTCGGTTGGACGGCGGCGGGCCCCGTGACGGCGGTGTTCTCGGTGAGGGCCCCGGTGGTGGCCGGTGTGGCCCGGGTCGGCGGCGTGGTGTGGGCTTGTGCCCATCCGGTGGTTCGCGGACTGTCCGTGTCGAGGTGCCGGATGGTGGCATATACGGCTTCCTGGTGCCGGTGGGTGAGGTCCCGTAGGTCACGGAGGGCGGCGCGTTCGGGGGCCTGTTCTCGGGCGTCGAGTGCTCGGCCCAGGGTCTGGATGTGGGTGGCCAGGGTGTGGATGTATGCCGCGACGATGCGAAGTTGGTCGGGGGAGACGGCGGGGGTGTCCGTGTTGTCGGCGGGATCGCCGAGATGGACGCCGTGCGCAACCCAGGTGGCGCGGTGTGCGGTGATGACGGCTTCCCGGAGTTCGCGAAGGTCTTCCGAGGTGGGAAAGCGGCCGTCGTCGTGGGCCTGCCACGCGCGGGCGGCTGCGTCGATCTTCCGGGCCTGGGTGTGGGCTTGGCGGGGAGTGGCGTAGGGCTTGGGTTCGGGTCGGCCGGGCGCGCGGTTCGACCCGCTGGGGTCCAGGGTTCGACCGGGGTTCGACGCCGGGTCGGGGGAGATGGGGTTCGGGTGTCGGGTGTCGTCGGGGGGTCCGTTCGCGCCGGCCGGTACCCGGGGCGGTGTCGCGGGTATCGGCTCCGGCTCCGCGGACAGCGCGTTCGGCGGTTGGGGGACCGGACGAGTATCGGTGCGGGACTGTTGGGTGGTGGGCCGCAGGTCGCTGTCGTCGAGGAGCGGCGTGATGTCGTCGGAGCGAGGCGGGACGGGGTCCGGGCGTGTGGGGGACTCCGGAGTGGGGCCCGTCGGACCGCCGTCCGAGGTGGCGGCCGGCGGATCGGGCCTCGTCGTGGCAGCCGACTGGTCGGAGCTCGGGAGCCGAGTGGGATCCTCGGGCATCTCCTGGAGGGCGACGACGTAATCGGTTCTTGCTCGGAGGATCGTCTCCATGGAGAGCAGCGCGGCGTTCGACCGTCCCGGCGAGGGCTCCCATACGTGCGGATCGTCCGGACGCGGCCGGAAGTCGTACGCGCGCAGGATGGCCACAAGGTTGTCGTCGGCGGGATCGACACCGTGGACACTGGCGTTCACGCCGAGGCGGATCTGGATGCTCTTCGACGTTTTCGTCCTACCGTCGGCCATGATCGCGCCCGCTCACGTCGTTCCTCCCGTAGCTCCCATCGCTCCCGTCGTGCGGAGAGGTGCGCTTCCGGTGTGGGTTGTGACGCGTGGATGGCCGGTGTTCTCCGTGGTGACGTGGGCGGGGGCCGGACACGAGGCGACAGCAGCGTGTCGGCCGACATGCTCGCCGTGCGAATCCGCCGACACACGTGTCGGGTTGCCGGAGGCCGACGCCACCCGACACGGCCCGGCCGGAGACGAGGCGACACGGGCGTGTCGGCCGACACGCCGCCCACGCCGATCCACCCGACACGACATGTCGGGTTACCCGACACGAGGCGACAGGGGAGGTGAGCCGACAGGCCCGCCGCGGGGACTTCCCGACATGTCGGGTGTCGGGCAGGCTGAACCGGCGACATCGTCGAGGATTCTCACGCGGGCCCATCGAGGGCGAACTCGCCGCGCTCATGACCGCGTCCGACCGCGAGCAGGTGCCGCCGCCGTCATGGACGATGTCGCTCCGGAGGCCACGGCCGGGACGGAGCATCGTACGTACGTGTACCGCGAGCAGCGCGGGGCGGCCGACCGCGACGGCCACAGGCGTCGATCAACCCCGCGATACGCGCTCAACCGGTGTCGGACGTGGCGGCCGACACAAGCTGACGACAGTCGCCACGCAGGCCGCCCAGGTCGGATGTCGCCAGGACTCCCGAAACGGAGACGACAACGGTGTCGGGTCCGCGCAGCTTCGGACCTGGAGTGTCGGGCCATTCGATGCAACATTCCGTTCTTGCCGGCGCATGGGGGCGCGATGTCGGCGCCGGCCCACACGAGGCGACACGCGTGTCGCCTCGGTCGACACCTCACGCTCCTTGGCAACCCGGTGTCGGTCTCCCCGGCGGGCAGGGGTAAGCGCACCCGCCGACACCGGCAAGCCCACCCCGCCACCCCCTCCGTGGGGTCTCCACTGCGAAGAAACGGACACGACAAGATGGCCGACTCCTCCCACGCGCGTCGCGGGGGTTCCGAGGCACCTAGCCGTCCCCATCGTCGCCAGGCGGCTCACCCGCGCCTGCGTGGGGACTTCCCGGCGCCGCCCTGCCCGCGCCGGCTACGCGCGGCCCACCCCCACCTGCGTGGGGACTTCCTGCTGACGGATTCCCGCGCGAAGGTTGCGATCGGCTCACCCCCACCTGCGTGGAGACTTCCCAACAACGCGATCGAACTCATGACGCTCCCGCGGCTCACCCCCACCTGCGTGGGGACTTCCCTTCCCGACCTGCGCGTTCTCTATGACATTGCCATTTCGTGATGAAATCGAGCAATTGAGGCAGGTGACCTTCCTGTATCCGCTGAGCAGCCTCTTTCATCAAGGGAACCCTCCTCAAGCAGCGCTGGCCTCTCGTCCACGCTCTCACTTACGGAGCCAAGGTTCGCGGTCATCCCTGTGATCAGCCGTAGTCGTTTTCCTCGCCAGAAGTGGCCTCTCGGGTCTCGCATGTTGCGCAAGCTCCTGAAGCGGGTCGTGAGTCACTTGAGGTGCTCGGCGCAACAAGGGCGCCGGTTCACTCGGGCGGGTCGTTTGAGCTGCTACAGCGTCTGGTGTCTGAGGCCTTGAGGGCGGGTCAGTTCCGTGGGGCGGGCCGCCAGTCCGTGAGCAGGTCCGGCGGAGGGGACGGATCGTAGCGGCCTGCTCGGGCTTCGGTCAGGGCGAAGCGGACGCGTTCCCAGGCGCCTTCCAGGGCCCGGGCACCGATGGGGAGTCCGGCTGGGCGTAGGGGGCCGCCGGCGCGGTGGGGGACCGTGGTGACCCACAGGGCGTGCACCGGGCCGCCCTCGAGTGCGGTCGTCAAGCGGGTGCGCTCCAGGGTCCAGACGCGGAGGGCGCGGGTGGTTCGGGGGTCCAGGGGTGCGGTGTGGGGTGGTTCGGGTGCGCCGGCACCCGGGGGTCTGGGGATGATGTGGGCTCGGGTGAGGTGGTCGTCGAGGTCGTGGACCGTCATGGCGGCGATTTCGCCGACGCGGGCTCCGGTGTCGATGACGACGCGGACGAGGGCGCGGGGGCGTCCCCAGAGGGCGGGAGTAACGCGGTGAGGGCGTGGGCCTTCCAGGAGTGTCGTGCGGTGGTGCAGGTGGTCCGTGTCGAGGTGGGCGCGGGCGGGTTGGCGGGGGTGGGGCGTGGTCTCCAGCGGGACGTCGGCCCAGCCGGCGAGGGCGCGCAGGGAGGCCGCGGCGGCGCGAATGGTCGCGGTGGATCCGCGACGGTCACCGGCGGAGGTGGCTCGCCGGCGCCGGTGGCCTTGGGCGACGGCGTCGAGCCAGGCCTGGTACGTCGGGGGATCGAAGAGCGTCGCGGCGGGGGCGGGGGTGTTGGCTGCGTGCTCGTGCTCGACGTAGGCAAGGAGGTCTTCGAGGAAGGTGACGCGCTGCCGGAGCGTGGCGGTGCCGATCGTCCCGTCCCTGTGGCGCTCGCGCAGATCCGTGATGAATCCGTCGACGAGATCGCGGGCGCGAGGGGTCATGTCACAGCACTTTATGTGGCCCACTCGGCTCCTTGGGGTGCTGCCGCGCCGGTCGGACGGGACGTCCGATGGGGTGTTGAGGTTCGTCGCGGGATGTACCACTCGCTCCATCACAGCCTTCTGTTATTACGACTCCGCTGCCCGGGCTGGGGTTTCAAATACGCCGATGCGATCGATGCCTATGGCTTTGACCTGCGGCTTTACATCCTTGCCTGAGGCCGGCCCAGACCTTGCCCACCCGTCATTACGGCGTAATGACGCCGGTCCCTGCCGGGCGAAAGTGGTTGATCCGGCCTTCATTACGCCGTAATGACGGGTGGGGATCCGAAGGCGCGGAGCGAGTCGGCGGCGATCGTGAGGGGGAGTCATTACGCCGTAATGACTCGGCGGACGACTCTCGTGGGGCCGCGATCCGCTCCCCGGGGCCGCGTCTTCATTACGGCGTAATGAGCAACGAGGACGAGCCCCCGCGCGGTACTTCATTACGGCGTAATGAAGATCCGACGCGCGAAGGCCTGGCCGCCCGTTCGACGTCTCGACATGGCCGGGAGTCGAGTTGGCGGCGACGTCGGGAGAGCGGGCAGTGGGGACGCCTCCTCTCTGGCTGCAGCCCTCTCCCCCCACTCCCCCGATTGCCGGGATCCATTACGGCGTAATGAGCCGCGGTGACGGGGTCCGGGCCACACGAACCGGGGCTCTTCTCATTACGGCGTAATGAGAAGAGCCCCGGCGGGTCGGGCGGGCTGAGTGGGTTGTGCGGGTCAGCGCGCGACGCGGGTAAGCAGGAGCTCGACGAGCTTCTCCAAGTCCTCCGCCGACAAGTGCTGTTGCAGGGACGCCGCCAGGTCGGCGGGCGGGCCGAGTCGAATGACCCTGGAGTGGTCCGTCCGGGGCTGCGGCGCCGCCGGCGCGGCGTCGGTGCGTTCCGGTGGGGTCGCCTTCGGTTTCATTACGCCGTAATGATCCTGGGCGGTCCGGGCGGCGTCCGCTTGCTTGTCGGGCGCCATGCGTCCGATCTTGCGGGCGTCCTCGACCTTGAGTTCGCCGTTGCGGAGCAGGTTCTGCAACTCGGGGAGGAGGCCGAGGAGCGCGATGCGCTGCGAGACCCATCCCTGGGACTTGGAGAGCCGCTTGGCGACCTTGTCCTGGGAGCCGTGGATGTCCAGGAGTTCCTGGACGGCCTTGGCCTCCTCGAGGGGGGCGAAGGCCTTGCGGTGGATGTTCGCGACCAGTGCGGATTCGAGGATCTCGACCGCGCTGGTGGCCAGGGTGTCGTCGACCACACTGTTGAGCGTGGCGAGTCCGGCCCGTTCCGCCGCGAGGAGGCGTCGGTTGCCGTCGACGACGATGTAGCGCACGTCGGGTGCGAAGGCGTGGTCAAGGTCGGGATTGGCCTCGCGGTAGGCGCCGAGAGTAACCACGGCGGCGGCCTGGAGTTGTCCTTTCTCCAGGATGCTGTCGGCCAGGTCCGCGACGTCGCCGAGTGTCTCGCGGGGGTTGGCGGGGTTGTAGGCGAGGTGGGTCAGCGGGATCGCGAACGGGGCGCCCTCGGGTGTGGGGGGCGTCGGGTCCGTGACGGGCGGGGCCGCGAGGGCCTCGGCGGCGGTGGCCGGTGTCGGTGGGAGGGGCGTGGCCCCCTCCCCCGTCTTGGGCGGCAGGAGTGTCGCCAGGGAGCGTTGGCGTTTGGACACGCTCATGCGCTCGCGGCGATCTCGTCGAGGCGTCGGGTGGCGCCGCCCAAACCCAGTTCGAGGGCGAGGCGGTAGAAGTCCTCGCGGGCCTCGAGGGAGATCCTGTTGCGGGGGTACTGGGTGACGACGCGGCTCTCGGCGGCGGCCTTGGCGTGGATCTTGTAGTGGCGGACCACCGTCTGGGTGCGCCACCAGCCCTGGCTGTCGACGAACGTGCGGGTGTCCTCGAGGTCGGCGAGGCCGTCGCGGGGATCCCAGTTGTTGACGACGACGGTGTAGGGGAGTCCGCGGGGCTTGACGATGTTCTCGATCGTGTTGGCGGTCGGGAGGAAGGACATGCCTTCCGGCTCGATCGGCACGATGACGTCGTCGGCGGCCGACAGGACCGCGCGCAGGGCGGCTCCGGCGCGCCCGTCGCCGAGCGGGTCGCCGCCGGGCCCGGGCTCGTAGTTGGTGGAGTCGGGGCCCAGCCAGCCGGGGGTGTCGACGAAAATGTGCTGGTAGCCGCCGATTTCCTTCAGCCGCGCGAGTTGTTGTGGTTCGCGGTGGGCCTGGACGAAGTCGAACGGCAGCTCGTCGCCGACGCGTTCGGCCCACCAGGTGGTGGATCCCTGCGGGTCGATGCTGACGGCGAGGACCGGCGGGACGTCCATATTGGGCCGGCTCAGCACGTCGGCGGTGACGGCCGCGAGGTTGACGGTCAGGGTGGACTTGCCGACCCCGCCCTTTTGGTTCAGCAGAACATGAACTCTTGCCACGGGTACTGCCCTTTCGGTCTGATTCCCCGGTGCCCTGCACGCCTTGGGTGCGGGCGTGAGCGGGACGAACTATGCCATGTGGAAGGCCCACCATGGCGGAGGGGCTCGGCCTTTTGTCCGAGCCGCGTCATTACGCCGCAATAAAGCGCCCGATCAGCCGTGTCTCGGAGGCCGCCGAAGGAGTGATGCCATTACGCCGTAATGAGCCTGGCGTGGGTGCCTGTTCGGGGTGGTGCGGCCGGTACTCCCGGGGTGGCGCGGCTTATTACGCCGTAATGGGCATCGGGGCCGGTTTCGCAACTCGGGCCGCGCGGGCGCGGGCGACCGCTGCGGCGTGCACGGTGTCGCTTCTGGTCTCGCCCGGGGTCGTCGACTCGACGGGCAGGGCCGCGCGGAACGTCCGTTCGGGCTCTCGCCAGCGGGGTTCGGCCACGGTGTACTCGGAGCGTCCACCTCCTCGTCGGGCGGGGTTCGCCGATACGGTCCGACGTACTCCCCCGGCGCGAACCGCGGCAGCCCACGCGGACGCGCGTGCTCTGATGGCGACACGTACGGGCGCGAAGTCCTCCCGTCGGTCCTCGGTCGCCACGGCGGCCTCCCGGTCGGCGGCCAGGCGCGCGCGGAGTTCGCGTTGTTGCCTCAGCCGCAGGTCGTCCCGCCGCTGGCTCGCTGCTGCCTGTGCGACGGACGGGGGTTCGGGCCACAGCGCGGTCGCGCCCTCCAGACGGGCTCGGAGCCAGGCGACGGGGAACAGCACCAGCAGGGGCAGTGGGGAGACGATCAGCCAGGCGACGACGTCCTCGGCGGTCCAGCCCCGGTCCGCGACGTCGCGCAGTGCCGACGCCAGCCGGCCGATCCGCTCGCGGGCGACGAGTACGACCCGGGAACGGACCTGGCGTGCGAGTTCCCAGCGCCTCCAGCGTCGGGTGCCCGGGCGAGGGGCGGGTCGTCGTCCTTCCCGGCGGGGGCGGGGAGTTGCGGCCGCTTCGCGCGTACGCCCGTGCGTGCCCGCGCGGTTGAGCCCATCGTCAACGCAGGTATCGGTACCAGGGTCGGGAGAGGGGTTTGGTGGGGTATCCGTGCAGGGCGCACCGATCGGTGTCGCGGACGCCGGGACGTCGCCCGCGGGTGGCGGGGGAGAGGTTGCTTCGTCGGTGGGGGAGGGAGCGGCTTCGAGGGCGTACAGCGCCTCCAGGCGGGCGAGTTCCCGTTCGTCCCAGGCGGCGGGGATGATGGCCGCGTACTCGGCCGCGAGGCGCACGCCGCCCGGGCAGCGGGTCCCCCGGGCGACGTGTTCGAGCAGGTCCGCCTCGCGCAGCCACCGCAGGTGTCGGCGGACGCTGGGCAGGGACAGGCCCGTTGCGGTCATCAGACGTGCGTGGCCGGGGCGGATGTCGCGGCCGTCGTCGTGGTCCGCGTATTCGCACAACGCGCGGGCCAGGATCAGGCTCGTGGCGTTCAGGCGCGGGTGCAGCCGGACACGAACGGCCCACTCGACGACGGGCATCCACCCGCGCGCCCCCCCCAAAGAAGCCCGGAATTGTGGGGTATGCGGCTTTTTATAGTGCGCGACACGCGAACGAAGTCGAACCAGAGCGTGCGCGGCGCCACGAGTATGCATAGACTCGGGCACGCAGGACCTCCTCGTGAGGGCATGCAGAAGCCCCGTATGTGCTCTGGGTAGAGCGGGACTTCGCAAAAATGGGTTCACGCCCGACACGTGACCGGTGTGGTAGCCGGGCAGCGACGGGCGTCGGTCCTCTCGGGTGGAACTGAGAGAGGCCGTACGAAGGCGACCCGCGACCCTGGCAGGTTGCGGATAGCAGAAAGAGCGGACCGTCTCCGTGCTGGGAGACTCCGCTCGAAAGAGTTAGATCACGACCGCCCCCTCTGACGAGAGGGAGCAGACGCGAACCTGCAACAGCACGGCCCGCCGGACATCAAGCGCTGAGGAAGCGCGGCGTGTCACTGGCGGGCTCTTGTGCATCGGGGGGTGTCTGCCGGTACTCTCATTCATGTCGACGTTCTCTCTTAGGTGTAGTCGGCCGCGCCCCCGGGGAGTTGCACCTCCTGGCAGGGGGCTTCTTCATGTCGTGGTGAGCCTTCCGTTACTCACGGGAGTTTCATGGGAACCCTAGTCCCTTCGGGGGGCTCGGTGCGCGAACACGGGACAACTCGCCGGTCGGCGTGTCGCCCGGCCGGGTGGTCCGGTGTCAAGACATCGTGTGTGCGGACTCCCGCGCCTCAGGGCCAGGTTGCGGATTCCTGTGTGTGCATATCCGCAGGAGGTGTCCGGGAGCGCCGGCGTGTGACATCGCGTGTGTGGTCTTCGCCGAAACCGTGCCGTCGCATCTCGGGACGCGCCCCGATTCGGGCTCGGTCGGGCGGGGTTGGTCGATCCGACGCCTCACGTTGGTTCTCGTGTCCGGACGCGATCGCGATGGTCGCCGTGTCGGGAGGGTCGGTTCGGGCGACGTGTATCGGGCGACATGGCGGGTGTCGGGGGTGTCATGTCGGCCGACACGTGGCGGGTGTTGGGGTGTCGGGGGTGTCGTGTCGCCCGACAGGTGGCGGGTGTCGTGTCCGGGGATGCCGACAGGTGTGTCGGTGCCTGTCGTGGCGCGCGGGGTCGTGTCGGGTATCTGCGTCGAACCGTGTCGGGTGGCGCCGAGTCGGGTCGTGGTCCGCTGTCCGCGTCGCGTGCGCGTTGTCGCAGGACCGGCTGGGTGACGGGATTCCGGGTGAAGTTCATGTGATGTGGCGTGTGTTCGCGACGGCCGGACCCGTGTCGTGTCGGCGGGCGGGGTGCGGTGCGACACGACACCGGGGTGTCGGCCGAGGGCCCGAACGGTTGCGGGGGTGCTGTCGCCGGCGTTGTCCGCTCGGAGCATGTCGGGGGTAACCCGCCGGCAGGCGACACGTTCTCGGGTGTGTCGCCTGCCGGCGCATGTACGCGCCTGCGTGAATTGGCCCGTCGCTCGCGACGTGTCAGGGTCGACGACCCGCCACGGACGATCGTCGCTGCGGAACCGTGGTCCGAGGCCCGGGGGTTCGTCGTCGCGACCGCCCCGGGCCACCCGTGGCCGGGCGATGGTCGGTCCGGGGCCGCAGCGCCGCGGCGGGCACATAGCCGGGCGCGCTGTCGGCACACGACGAGAGGCCTGTCGCGGGCCGTCGGTATGGTGGCTGCATCTCCCGGGTCGAGCTATCGAACGCTGAGGATCTCGGCCACGAGGTCGGGTTCGGCGTCAGGAGCCTCGGAGAGGGCTCCCGGGCCGAGGTTGCTCATGAAGGTGGGGCAGCGACCGTCCACTTGCCGGCAATGGGGAGCACCGCATGGTCGGTCCCGCCGGTGTCCTCGATTACGGCTGCTGCGGATGCGGCGGGCGAGCCCGGTGGGTCGGTTGCTTGGGTGCGCCGGGGCGACGCGGGTTCGGGCGGCTGACCGGGGGGTGGGTGATTCGGTGCCGGGCGTCGGCTGCCGGTGCGGCCGGCGAGCGTGGATGGTGGGTTCAGGCCTGGACGGTGAGGGATCCGGGGTTGCCGGGGATCAGGCGGGCGGTGGCGTGCCAGGGGCCGCCGCCTTCGGTGATGCCGCCCCAGGGGACGGCGAAGGCGCGGGTGGCGTGTTTGGTGTGGGTGAAGACGAACAGGGCTCCGGCGCCGGAGTAGTAGTCGGAGCCGCTGGCGCTGATGCCGTCGGGGAGGTCGATCCGGTCGCCGGTGGCGGGTTCGATGTCCTTCTTGGAGGCGCCTTCGAAGAAGACGTAGACGTTGGTCCCAGGCGAAGGTGGTCAGGTCGCGGAGGGCGCCCTCGCGGTCGTGTTCGCCCAGGTCCTTGATGCCGTTGGCGAGTCGGTCGTAGGCCTTGCCGTCGATTTCGACGCCGACGCGGGCCGAGGCGTCGCCGCATCCGGTGAGCAGGGCCAGGAGGAGGCTCGTCAGGAGGGCGAGGGCGGTGGGGATGGCGCGGTGTCGCGTCGTGTGCTGGGGTGTCAACTGACCGTCGATCCGTTGTCGACTCCGCTGCCGGGGTCGTAGCCGTCCTTTTGGGGCTGGTCGCGCGGCGGGCCGGAGGGTGGGGCTCCGTGGGCGGGCAGCGGTGGGTCGTTCCTGGGGATGGTGGTGTTGCGGCCGATCTCTTCCCGGTCGCTGTAGACGAGTTCGTGGTTGCGGTCCAGGACCACGGCGCGTCCTTCCCGGTTGGCACGCTCTATGTGGTCGGCGAGTTCGACGGGGGCGTTCGTGGTCCGGGGCGGGCGTGGGCGCGTGGTGGTGGGCGGTGTTGAGGGGTGGCGGGTGCATCGCCGCGTGGGCGGGCGCGATCTCGGGGCGGTGAGCGTGAGCGGGTTCCCTCGGTGTGGTTGTTGTTCGTCGTCCTGCTTTCGGGCACCGCGCGCTTTGTCGGTGGTGGACATGTGGCGGGGTGGGGGGCGGTGGGCCGTCTCCGGTGTGGGGAGCCGGAGGCCTTGCGGCAGCGACCGAAGCGACCGAGGTTTCCATATCGGGTGACGAAGATGGAGCGATGAAGCCGCCGGATGGTGGATCGATGCGCGTGTTCGTGGTGTCCTCGGTCGCTGCAGCGATCAACGACGAGCGACCGAAGCGACTGAAGCGACCGAACTTCCCGAGTCCAGCGACCGTGTCGGCGGCGAAAATCGCGGATCGGTACGCGTCCGGCGGCTCAGCGACCGAGCGATCCGGGGTGTGAAGCGACCGGCGAGCTTCGGTCGCTGCTTCGGTCGCTGTGCGAAACCGCAGGTCAGAGAGCTCGTCGTGGGCGATCAGCGACTGAAGCGACTCAACTTTTGCATTATGACGACATTGGCGCGTGTGCGTGTGCGCGTCATAGATACGGACCTTCAGTCGCTTCAGTCGCTGTTTTTGTGGTTGTACATGTTCTGACCTGCGGTTTTTCGTCAGCGACCAAAGCAGCGACCGAAGCGGCTCAGTCGCTGCCCCTTCGGTCGCTCGGTCGCTGACACGCGGGGGAACCGAGGTGGGGTCTCGGGGGAAGCGGTCCGCTAGCCTGTCGTGTCGCAGCAATATCGGGATGTGAGTCGCTTCAGTCGCTTTCGATCCCGTTCACTGCTCTGACCTGCACTTTCGTTCAGCGACTGAAGGATGGATCTCGATCGACAGGCGCAGCCCGCGGCGGGGAACGGGTGGATGCCCGACACCCTCCGGCCGAATGTCCGGGACCGCCGGCGTGGTGTCGGCGGGTCCGTTCGGGCGCTGCGCGGGTCGTCGGGCGAGGGCTTCGGTCGCTGCGCCGGTTCCCTCGGAGGGTGGTGGGAGTGTGACGGCCGAGCGGGGTGCCGACGGGTCGGCTGCGCCGGACGGGTTGAGCGTGGCGCGCTGGTGTGCGCGTTCGGGTTGGCCGGTGCATCCCCTTGCGCCGCGGCGCAAGACTCCGCCGGCCAACTGCGCGGCCTGTCACGCGCCGGGTCACAGCCACGTGGACTGTCCGTGCGTTCCGGCGGGTCGGTGGTGTCACGGCTTCCACGCGGCCACGCTCGATCCCGAGCGGATCCGCTCCTGGTGGGGGAGCGACTCGCGGCTGGGGGTGGCGGTGGCGTGCGGGCCGGCGAACCTGGTTGTGATCGACGTCGACGCCCACGGGCCGTCCGTGCCGGCGCGTGATCGACTCCTGCCCGGTATCGCGATCGGCGACGACGTGGACCTGACGGGGCTGGCCACGGGTTTCCACACCCTGGCGTTGCTCGCGGCGCTGCGTGGCGCTCCGGATCCGGCGGCCGACGTGGACACGTTGCGCGTGCGGACGCCGTCCGGGGGTTTGCACGTCTGGTATCGCACGCCACCGTCGCGGCGCTGGCTGTGTTCGACCGGGTCGAGCACGGGGCGCGCGCTCGCGTGGCAGGTCGACGTCCGTGCGGGCGGCGGGTACATCGTCGCGCCCGGGACGGTTACCCACGCGGGTACGTACACGCCGGTGGGGTCGTGTCGTGTCCCGGCGTTGCTCCCGACGTGGCTGGCCCTCGAGTTGGAGCGGACCGGGCACGCCGACCGCCCCGCCGCGACACCGGTGCCCGCGGCTGTGCCCTCGCGGGCCCGGGAGGCGGTCGCCGCTGCGGGGGGTCATCGCGAGGCCGCGGCGCGGGTGTTGGCGAAGGCGGTGCAGGAGGTGGCGGACTGCGCCGCGACCGCGTTCGGCGCCGGGTTCAACGAGAAGCTCAATCGGGCGGCGTTCACCGTCGGTGGTCTGGTCGCGGCCGGTCACCTCGCGTCGGGCGAGGGCGAGCGGCTGTTGCTGGACGCCGCGCGGTACGCCCGTCCCGGGCACGAGCAGCGGTCCCTGGCCACGATCCGCGCCGGCATGGCTGCCGGCGTCGTACGGCCGTTGCGCCTGGGGGGTCGCCCGTGAACGGCGCTCCGCAGGGCGGTTTCGACGCGGCGGCGGTCGCCGCGCAGATCCTGGCCCAGCAGTCGGCGTCGGTCCCCGCTCAGGGAGGCGCCACGCAGGGGGTGTTGCCCGGCACGGTGACGGCGCGCGGCCTGGTGCCCGACTCGCTCAGCGACCGGGGGAACGCTAAGTCGTTCGTCGCGTTGTACGGGCGGGACTTCCGGCACGTCCCAGGCCTGGGTTGGTATCGGTGGGACAGCCACCGCTGGCAACTGGACGAGGACGACGGGGTGTTGTGGGCGGCCGGCGACATGGCCGAGACACTGGCCGTCACGGACGCCGAGGGCAGATACACGGACGCGGATCTGCGCCGGCATCGGCGTCGGTCGTTGTCCACGTCCGGTCTCAAGGCGATGCTGATGCAGGCGCAGGCGGCGCCGGGCATGGTGCTCAAGGCCGAGCATCTGGACTCGGAGCCGTACGCGTTGTGCACGCCCGGCGGCATCGTCGACCTGCACACCGGGGCCGTGGTGGCGCCGGACCCGGAGAAGCACCGTCATTCGCGCTCGTGCACGGTGGCGCCGCGGGTGATGGCCACGCCGCGCTGGAACCGGTTCCTCACCGATACCTTCGGCGACGATGCCGAGGGCGCGGAGATGATCGACTTCCTGCACCTGTTGCTGGGATATTCGGTCACCGGGGATGTCGGCGGGCAGATCATGCCGTTCCTGTACGGGCTGGGCAAGAACGGCAAGAGCGTTCTGCTCGACGTCTTGGTCACGTTGTTGGGCGACTACGCGGACGCGGCGCCGCCGGGTTTCCTGATGGCGAAGCCGTTCGAGGGGCATCCCACCGACCTGGCCGAGCTGCACGGGCGGCGGGTGATCGTGTGTTCCGAGCTCAAGCCCGGCGATCGGTTCGACGAGGCGCGGTTCAAGCTCCTGACCGGTGGTGATCGGCTCAAGGCGCGCCGGATGCGGCAGGACTTCTTCAGCTTCGAACCCACCCACAAGCTCTGGCTGTTGGGCAACCACCGGCCGGAGGTGGGCACCGGCGGTTTCGCGTTCTGGCGGCGGATGCGGTTGATCCCGTTCGAGCGGGTGGTTGCGGACGAGCAGCGGGTCGACAACCTCGCGCAGGTGCTGGTGTCCGAGGAAGGGCCGGGGATCCTGGCCTGGTTGGTGGACGGGGCGCGTCGGTATCTGGGGAGCGACCGGGACCTGACCGGGCCGCCGCGGGTGCGGGTGGCCACGCACGCGTACGCGGAGACCGAGGACCACATCGGTCGTTTCGTCGCGGAGCGGTGCCGGATGGGGACCACGATGCGGGCGGAGCAGACCGGTTTGTACGCGGCGTACAAGACGTGGTGCGGCTTCGAGGACGCGACGCCGGTTTCCGCGAGGGCGTTCGCGGTGAGGATCCGGGAAGCGGTCGGTCTCTCGTCGCCGAGGCAGATGATGACGTCCAATCAGCGCAAGTACTACCCGGGCATCGGCTTGCTCGGCGAGCACGAGGAGACGTCGTGAGTGCTCTGATCACGGCCAAGCAGATCGCCCACGAGATCGACATCGTGTGGCTCGAGGACCCGACGGGGCTGGACTACGTGCGCCAGGTGCTGGACCGCCTGCCGCGCCGCACCGGGGTCCCGGCGTTCCATCGGGACGGGCGGATGGTGGGGTACGCGTTGCTGGGGCCGGGGGCGAGGAGCTCGCCGGCGTCGGGGACGTATCGGCGGCGGGTCTTTTGGCTGGCGCCGCACGATCGTGATCGGGTGCCGGACGGGGCATACGTGTCGGGGGCGCCGTCGGAGGCGGTGGATCCGCGCACGCTCGAGCCGCGGGTGCCCGGGTACAAGACGGAGCGGTCGGAGGGTGGTCCGCCGTCGGAGGCGATGCGGGAGCTGGGGATAACGCTGCCGAAGGGGTAGGCGGCGTCGGATCGGCGGGGTGGGTCGGACTTGCGCCGCCTGCGTGGGGACTTCCGCTCAAGTCCCGGACGCGACGTCGGCTTACGTCCATCTGCGTGGGGACTTCGAGTACCGCCCGTGATGGCGTACGGCTCCCAGCGGCTCACCCCCACTCGCGTGGGGACTTCGGCACCGTGCGCCACCGGGTGCGCATGCCGTACGGCTCACCCCCACTCGCGTGGGGACTTCCTCCAGACCGCCCGTGACAAGCACGCGACGGACGGCTCACCCCCACTCGCGTGGGGACTTCTCGATCACGTACCGGGCCATCTCGTCGGCCATCGGCTCACCCCCACTCGCGTGGGGACTTCGCCGAGCCGGAGCAAGTTATGCCGAGAGCAATGCGGCTCACCCCCACTCGCGTGGGGACTTCGAGAATCATGGACATCGGCACCGCATCGGGGACGGCTCACCCCCACTCGCGTGGGGACTTCCCTTCCTGACCTGCAGGTTTGGTCGGGCGTTACCGTTTCGTGTCCTCGGAAGGGCGATTGCGGCAAGGAGTTTGCCTGTATCGCGCATGGTGCCTCGCGGTCGGCGTGGTTTTGGTTGTTTCTGGCTGTGGGCGGGTTCGTCGGCGGTGGTTGTGGTGCGGTGTGGTGTGGTGTTCAGCAGGTGAGTGTTTGCATTTCGCCGGTGCGGATGTTGTTGATGGTGGTGGTGAGGGTGCCGGTTTGTCCGCCGCCGGTCCAGGTGATGGTCCAGTGGGTGGTTTTCGACTACGGGGTCATTCTCCCCTTTCTGGACCAGACGGCTCGCATCGGGCAAGCGCGGTGGGGTTCTTGTGGGGATCCCGTCCCCGTGGGGTACTGGCTCTCGAAGCTCCGGCCCGTGTCACGTTTGCGAGGGTGCCGGCGGTGAGATCGTTTTCGGATCACCCACACAGGCGTGTCGCAATTGTCTTCCTGCAGTGGATGTATTCATCGCTCGGGTGCTGGTCCCGTCATTCGATCGACAATGTGGCCGATTACGTGCTCTCGGGCCGGATTTGCTCGGTGTGGCCCCGTTTGTTGATCACGGAGGATCGCGGTGTGGTGGTCGTGTGCGTCGTGGGGAAGCGGACTGCCCTGCCTGCGACGGGAGTTCGGGGCGCGGGGGATTCGGTGGCCTGGCACGGTTTCGGGGCTTCGGGGTGAATGTGGGTGGTGGAGGGCTTTTCTTCCCGCGTGTCACAAGCCGGTCGTCGGGCGCACCTACCGGGGGTGGGGATTGCGTCACAGAACGATCGCGTCCTGTTGGCCGGAACAGTATGTTGGCTTGTCCGACGGGGGAATTCTTTATGCCCCCGTTCGGTCGCCGATGGTGTGTATCGGGATATAGGGGGAGTGTGCGTGAAATCCGCGACGGCGCGTCGGTCTCGTGATGCCGGGGACGGGGCGGCGCCGGAGGCCTCGTTGGTGACGCCGCCCAAGGGGCTGGGGCAACGGCGGCGTCGGCCGGGGGTGATGGCCCTGGCGGTGGCGTTGGTCGCGGTCGGCGGGGTCGGCGGGGCCGCGTTGTTCACCGCGAAGGACAAGCGGGTCGAGGCGTTGGCCGTGGCGCGGGCCGTGCCCTACGGGGCGGTGGTCACGGACGCGGACGTGCGTACCGTGATGGTGTCGGTCGGCGGCGGCGTGCAGACGGTTTCCGTGAAGGACAAGCGTTCGGTGGTGGGCAAGCGCGCCGCGGTGGAACTGCGTCCGGACACGTTGTTGTCGCGCGGGCAGGTCACCGACGCGCCGTTGCTGCAACCGGACGAGATCCTGGTGGGAATGGCCCTGACGCCGGGGCAGTTGCCGACCACGCCGTTGCAGCCGGGCCGCAAGGTCTGGGTGGTGTCCACGCCCGGTAAGTCCGACGCGAGCAAGGGCCAGGCGCTGACGCCGCCCGCCACCGTCGCCGCGACCGTGTTCGCGGTTGGCAGCCCCGACCAGTCCGGGCGTGTGGTGGTCGACGTCGCCGTGCCCAAGGGCGACGCCGCGACGGTCGCCGCGCGCGCCTCGACCGAACTCGTCGCGCTGGTGGTCCTGCAGCCGGGAGCCAAGCCGTGACGGTGGTGGCGGTGGTCGGGGGAGTGGGCGCGCCCGGCGCCACCACGACCGCGCTGGGCCTGACCCTGTCGTGGCCGCTGCGCGCGGGCCTGCGGGTGGTGCTGATCGAGGCCGACCCGGACGGCGGCGCCGTCCTGGCCGGCGCGCTGCGCGGACGAGTGTCGGCGCAGTACGGCCTGCACCAGCTCGGACTGGCCCACCGGCAGGGCAAGTTGGACGAGTTCTTCTTCCAGCAGCTGATCGACCTCACCGGCGGCGAACGCAACCGGCTGCTCCTGCCGGGTCTCGCCGACTTCGCCCAGGCGGCCTCGCTCGCGCACACCTGGGAGCCCCTCGCGCGCCTGCTCGCCTGGCTCGAGGGCCCGGACATGCCGCACGACGTGGTCGTGGACCTGGGCCGCTCGGGCACATTGGGCTCCTCCGCCGTCCTGGCCCGCAAGGCCGACGTGGTCCTGGTCGTCGTGCGCGGGACGCTGCGTTCGGCCACCGCGGCCCGGGTGCGCGTCGAGGCGCTGCGTCGGGATCTGGACGCGAACGGCACCGGCGCGGACGCGCTGGGACTGGCCGTCGTGGAGGGCCCGGACTACCCGGCGGGCGAGATCGCCAAGCTGTTGGGCCTGCCGTTGCTGATGTCCCTGCCGTACGAAACGCGTACCGCGGAGGCGCTGTCGGACGGTCGAGGCGAGGTGGACAAGCGGGCCATGCGTTCGCGGCTGATGCGCCAGATCGCCTCCGGGGCGGACGAGATCCTCTCGCACGCCCGGGCCCGCCAGGTGCGTCTGTGGGTACCCGGGAGCGGGCCCGGACCGGGACTGGGATCGGGATCGGGGGAGCAATATCGTGTTGGGTAACGCCTCTCCCCTGCATCACCGGCCCACCCCCGAAGACACGCCGCAGCCGCCCGCACCCGCAGGCGCGCCCGCAGCACCCGCAGCGCCGGCGCCGCAGACCCAAACGCCCGCTTCGCCGCCGGCCCGGATCACCGCCGCCGCGTGGACGATGCAACTCCCCACCGGCCCCGTCGCGACCCCTCGCGCCGCCACCGCGAACAGCAACGCCGGCGGCACCGCCACCGGCCCCGCCCTCGGCGCCGCCGCCCCCCAAGTGGTCCTGGACCTGGCCGCCGTCCGCGTCCTGCGCGAACGCGCCGCCGAACGCCTGCACGAACAGGACCGCGCCCGCCCCGGCCTGCCCGAGGCGGACCGCGAACAACGCGGACGCGCGCTGATCGCCCAGGTCGTCGCCGAATGGGCGGACGTGACCGCGCGCGAACGCGGCACCGCCACCACCCCCGTCGAGGACCGCGCCTACACCCGCGCCGTCTTCGACTGGCTCTTCCGCGCCGGCCCGCTGGAGCCCTACCTCAACGACGACGCGGTCGAGAACATCCTGATCAACGGCTTCGAGACGGTGTGGGTGGATTACGCGGACCGCCCCCGTCGCAGGGTCGCGCCGTTGACCGCGTCCGACGAGGAACTGCGCGAGCTGCTGCGCAATCTCGCCCGCCGCAGTGGCGCGGGTGAGCGCACGTTGTCCACGTCCTCGCCGTTCCTGGCGCTGCGCCTGCCCGACGGTTCGCGTCTGCAGGCCGTCATCGAGGTCACCCAGCACACCTGCGTGACCATTCGCCGCCACCGGGTCAAGACAGTCACCCTGGACGACCTGGTCGCCTGGGGCACCCTCGAACCCGTCCTGGCCCGCTTCCTCGGCGCCCTGATCCGGGCCAAGAAGAACGTGATCATCTGCGGCACCCAGGGCGTGGGGAAGACCTCGCTGCTGCGTGCCCTCGCCCGGGAGATCCCGGCGAGCGAGCGGGTGGGCACGTTGGAGAGCGAGTACGAGCTGTTCCTGCACGAACTCGGCCACCTCGAACAGGTGATCGCGTTCGAGGCCCGGGAGGGCAACGGCGAGCGCGGCACCGACGGCCGCTCGTCCGGTGAGATCACCATCGGCGACATGATCCCCCCGGCGCTGCGGATGACCCTCTCCCGGATGATCGTCGGCGAGGTCCGCTCCAGCGAGATCGTGCCGATGCTGCGCGTGATGACCAACGGCGAGGGCGGCTCCATGTGCACCCTCCACGTCCGCGAGCCGCACATGATCTTCGACCGGATCGCCGAACTCTGCCTGGAATACGGCCAACACATGAGCGACCGCCTCGCCTACCGACTCGCCGCGAACGCTGTCGACTACCTCGTGTTCGTCCGGATGATCGACGAGAGCGGCATCGGCGGACGCCGGCACCGTTTCGTCTCGCACGTCCTGCAGATGGCCGGCATGGGGGAGAACGGACGCCCGGCCACCAACACGGTGTTCGGCCCGCGCGGCGAGGACCCGCGCGCGGTACCGCTCACCGCGCCCACCGACGCCGCGGCCCTGCGCCGGGCGGGCTTCGACCCGCTGTGGCTCAACGCCGCCCCGCAGTGGGCGCCGATGCACCTCGTGGGGGGTTGACCGACATGGACGCACAGGCCCTGTGGGCGGGGGTGTGCACGGCGGTGGTCGTCGCCGGACTCGTCCTGCTGTGGTGGGGATGGCGTGGCACCACCGAGGGCTTACGCCTGCCCCGACCCGGGCGGACCCGCCGTGTACGCACGCCGCTGTCGCCGGCCGCCGTGCGCGCACGCAACGTTCGCCGGGTCGTGGCCGGGGTTGCCGGTGTTGCGGCGTGGTTGGTGACCGGGTGGCTGGTCGCGGTGGTCCTGGTGCCGGTCGCGGTGCTCGGCTGGCCATGGTTGATGGCGCCGACCCGGGCCGACTACTCCGGGATCGACCGGCTCGACGCCCTCGCCGAGTGGACCCGGCGCCTGGCCGACCTGGTCGAACTGGGCGCAGGTCTGGAGAACGCCATCCTCACCTCCCGGGGCACCTGTCCGGCTCCGATCGAGTCGGAGGTCGGCGACCTGGTCTCGCGCCTGCAGGCCCAATGGCGGCCCGCCGACGCCCTGTACCGCTTCGCCGACGCGTTCCAGGACGCCACCGCCGACAAGATCGCCGCCGCGCTGATCCTGCGCGCCGACGACCGCGGCCCCGGACTGGCCCTGGCGCTACGGGACTTCGCCACGACCGTGCGCGAGGAGGTACGCCAGCGCCGCTCGATCGAGGCCGACCGCGCCAGCGCCCGCGCCACGGTCCGCTGGATCACCTACCTGACCGTGGCGATGGGTGGGCTGATGGCGTTCAACCGCGACTACGCCAAGCCGTACGCGAGCGCGGTCGGGCAGACCTCGCTGGTCGTGTTGATGGTCTGCTTCACCGGTGTCCTGTTGTGGATGCGGTCGGTGACCGCGTACAAGCCGGCGCCGCGGATCCTGGTGCACGACGACCGCAGCGTCGTCACCGTCGCCCCTGCGGTGGCCGAACCGGAGGCCGCCCGATGATCTCCACCTGGTACCTGATCCCGGGCGCCCTGGTCGGCGCGGGCATTGCCCTGCTGATCCGCGAACTGCGCCCAGCTCCACCGGACTTGACCGCAGCCGCCGAGCGCCTGACGGGCCGGCCCACCGCCGCCGCCCTCGCCGCGCGCGACACCGGGACCGGCAGCGCGTTCGGCGACGCCCTGGCCCGGCTGGCCCAGCGCGTACCGGGTGTCTCCGTCCCGCACACCCGCCTGGCCCTGGTCGGCCAGAGCGCCGGCGACCACCTGCGCACGAAGGCCGCGATGGGTCTGCTCGGCCTGCTCCTTCCGGTCCTGTTCTCCACCGCGGTGAGCATGCTCGGGATCACGCTGCCGTTCGTCGTGCCCGTCGGGGCATGCCTGGTCCTGTGCGTGGTCATGTGGCAGACCCCCGACCGCGAACTGGCGGTCAAGGCCAAGGCGGCCCGGGTGGAGTTCCAACACGCCGCCGCCACCTACCTCGACCTGGTCGCGCTGCAACGCGCCGGCGACGCCGGCCCCGCGGAGGCCCTCGAACACGCCGCGCAGGTCGGCAACGGGTGGGCGTTCCTGCGGATCCAGGACGCCCTCGCCCGCGCCCGCGCGCACGGCGCCGACCCCTGGCAGGCCCTGCGCGACCTCGCCGGCGACCTCGACCTGCCCGAACTCGCCGACGTCGCCGACATCATCGAACTCGCAGGCGTCGAGGGCGCCGCCGTCTACGGCACCCTCCGAGCCCGCGCCGCCGCGCTGCGCACCGAACTGCTGTCCGCGGAGCACGAACGCGCCAACACCGACTCGGAACGCCTGGTGGTACCGGGCACCGTCCTGGTGATCCTGCTGACGATCTTCCTGGGCCTGCCGGCCATCCTCCAGATCGTCGCGATCTGAGCCCCGGGCCCCGAACACCACACGGAGGGAACCCATGTACAACGCCGCGCTCCACTTCGCCCTGACCTTCGCCCTGACCGTGCGCGACCGCTACCGGCGCAAGGTCGAGGAGGAGGGCTCCGACGCCGGGCTCACGAGCCTGGAGGTCGCCTTGATCGCCGCCGGGGTGGGTGTACTGGCGGTGGGGCTGATCGCGGTCATCACGAAGGTCGTGAACGGGAAGATCAGCATCATCAATGGCTTCTGACATGCTCCACCCGCTCCGCCGCGTCCGTCGCCGATATCGGGACCTGGAGCCGGACGGCGGGACCACCTCGCTGCAACTGGCCATCCTGATGCCGGTGGTGCTGACCCTGATCCTGGTGACCCTGCAGGGCTGCCTGTGGTGGTTCGCCCGCGAGGCGGCGCTGGCCGCCGCTCGTGAAGGCGTCGAATCCGGCCGCGCCTATCGGATCGGCAGCCCGCAGAGCGCGGCGGAACGCGCCCGGCAGGCCGCGGACAACCTGGGCCTGCGCAACCCGAGCGTGTCCACGTCGGGGAGTACTGCCGACACGGTGCGGGTGCGGGTCACCGCCAAGTGCCTGTCGATCGTGCCGCTGCTGCCGGACATCACGATCATGCAGGACGCGCAGGCGCCGGTGGAGCGGTGGAACCCGTTTGTTCCGTGACACACCCTGATCACCCCGAGATACCGATCACCCCGTGGTATCCGACCATCCCGTGACACGCCGCCGTTCCCGGAACCCGGAGAGGAGGACGACACCCGTGTTGGCACACTGCTTTCGCCCGCGCCGCGACCGTGCCCGAGGTGGGGCGGCTTCCGTGACCGTGACCGTCTCCGTGTCCGCGGTTGCCCCCACCCCTGCGACCGCCCCCCGATCCGCGGTTGCGACCGCCTCCGCGACTGCCGTCGCGACCGCTCGCGTGTCGGGGTTGGCGCGGCGCGCTCGCGTGGACGGTCGCGACACCGGCTCGGTCGCTCTCGAAGTGGCCATCCTCGTCCCGGCGTTGCTCGCCCTGCTGTTGCTGGGCGTGCTGGCCGGCCGGGTCACTTTGGCGGGATCGGCCGTGGACGCCGCCGCGAAGGCCGCCGCCCGCGCCGCGACCTCGGCCCGTACGGCCGGCGACGCCCAGAGCCGTGCCGTCAGCGCGGCCGGTGCCACGTTGTCCCAGCAGGGGCTGCACTGCGCGAGCACCACGGTCACCGTGGACACCTCCGGCTTCAACGCGCCCGTGGGAACCGTCGCCTCCGTCACCGCGACCGTCACCTGCCGCCTTCCGCTCGGCGATCTCGCCGCGCCCGGCCTGCCCAACCTGGGGACCAAGTCGATGACTTCCACGTTCGTGTCCCCACTGGACACCTATCGGGCGCGGGGATGAGCGGCGCCATGCTCGCGGGTCGGCGCGGGCACAACGAGGATCTCGGCCGGGTGGGTGGGAGCGACGCGGCTTTCGTCGGGGTGGGCAGGGTCGACGCCGTTTCCGGTCGGGTGGGTGGGATCGACACCGCTTGTGCCGGGGTGGGCGGGGTCGACACCGCTCCCGCGTACTCGTGTGGGCGGCACCGCGATCGCGCCACTGCGGGCTGCGTCGACGTTGCTTCCGCGTACGCGGGCGTGCCCGACGAACCGGCCGGCCGCCCCGGACCCGGGACGCGGCCGGGGTCGCGGGCACGTCGCGCGGTGCCCGAGCCGCAGTCGCCGCTGCCGGGACGGCGAAGGGCCCAAGGGGCGCGGGACGAGGGCAGTATCAGTCTGCTCTTCGCGGGCGTCGCCATCGCGGTCCTGTTGCTGATCGCCCTGGTCGTCGACGGCGGCGGCCGACTGCGCGCCGTCCAGCGCGCGGACAGCCTCGCCGCCGAGGCCGCGCGCGCCGCCGCGCAGGCCATCGACCCGGCCGCCGCCATCCAGGACGGCGCGGTCCACATGAGCCCCGACCCCGGCGTCCCGGCCGCGACCGCCCGTGCCTACCTGGCCCGCGCGGGCGCGAGTGGCACCGTGTCGGTCGGTGCCGACCGGGTCACGCTCACCGTCACCGTCACCGTTCCCTTCAAACCCGTCTTCAGCGGGATGCTCACCGACGGATCCGTCTCCGCCACCGCGCGGGTCACCCTCGTCCACGGCGTCATTGCACCGGAGGGCAGCACATCATGACCGCCACCCGTCCCACCCCCGACCGCCGGCGCCGCGCCCCCATCGCGCCCCTGCGGGCCCTGGCAAGTCTGGTGGCGCTGGCCGCGGTTCTGGCCGCGATGCCCACCGTTCTGTTCCTGGCCACCCGTACCCTGGCGCCGCGCTTCCCCGACCGCGACGACCTCACCTTCGAGGCGCTCCTGGAGCGGCCCGCCGACGCCGGCATCGCCTACGTCGCCGCGCTCGCGGTGGGCTGGCTCGCGTGGGCGATCCTGGCCGGCTCCGTGCTCTGGGAGATCCCGGCGGCGCTGCGCGGCCGGACCCGCCGGGCGGTACGCGGGTTCCGCTGGAGTCAACGCCTGGCCGCGTTCCTCCTCGGCGGCCTGGCGCTGACCATGTCCGGCGGGCCCGCCCTGGCCGCGCACGCCGCCCCGGTGGCCGCCGCGTCCGCGCCCGCCGGCGTCGAATCGACCGCGCAGGCCACGCCCGCCGCGCCGGCCACCGCGCGAGGCAGCGCCGCCCCGGCCGGGGCGACGTACACCGTCCAACGCGGCGACACCCTGTGGGACATCGCCGAACGCACCCTGGGCGACGGCGCCCGCTGGCACGAGATCGCCGAACTCAACGACGGCCGCGTGATGACCGACGGCCACACCTTCCGCGCCGCCGACGACATCGACGTCGGCTGGATCCTGCGGATGCCGGCCGGCGCCCGCTCCACCACACCGCCCGCCACCACGCCACCCGCCGCGACCGCGCCCGAGAGCGCCGACCCCGTCGCCCCAGCGCGGGCACCCGCCGGCGACACGCCCCGCACCGTGACCGTGCGCTCGGGCGACACCCTCTCCGACATCGCGCAGCGCGAACTGGGCGACCCCGACTGGACGTCGCTGTTCGCGGCCAACAAGCACCGTCCGCAGCCCGACGGGGGTGCGCTCACCGATCCCGACGTCATCGAGACCGGGTGGGTGCTGAACTTGCCGACGGCTTCGGAGACGCAGGCTGTTCCCGCCGCACCGGCTGCTCCGGCCGCGCCAGCCGCTCCGGATACGCAAGCTCCTCCTGCGGCGGTCGCTCCGGACACCGTGCCCGGCGCGCCCTCGACACGTGCGGCAGATCCTGGCGCGGCGCCTGGTGCGGGGGGCGCCACTGCGGCACCATCTGAGCAGGTGCCGCCCGCTGAGGTGCCGCCGGCCCAGATTCCGCCTGCTCAGGTTCCGCCCGCTCAGCCGCCCGGTGAAAAGCCTCCGGTTGCCGACGTGCCGGCGCCGCCCGCGCAGGACCCCGGTGCCCGACAGCCCGCGCCGGTCGAAACGGCTCAGGCGCCGGCACCGCCGTCCACGGGGGCGCCCGCGACGCAACCATCCGCAGTGGCCGACACCCCCGCGCCCCCGGCACAGCCCGTCGCACCTGCTGCGCCCGCTGCACCCGCTGCCGTCGACGGCGACGACGGCGACGACGGTGACGACGGTGACGAGGCTTCGTCCCTGGTCCCGATCGGCATTGGTGTCGGCGCGCTCGCCGGTGCCGGGCTGATCGCCGCCGTCGGGGTGCGCCGACGACTCCAGCAGCGTCAACGCCGCGCCCACCGGCGCATCGCCATGCCCGCCCCCGGCCCGGCAGCGTACGAGCAGCGTCTTCGCGCGGCGGAACGACCCGAAGGCGCCGAGTTCCTCGACCTGGCCCTGAGCACCCTGGGCATCGAACTCGCCGACGCGGGCCGCCCGATGCCCGCCTTCACCACCGGCCACCTCACCGTCGCCGGCCTCGAACTGCGCCTGCGTACCGCCGAACCGCCCATCGCGCCCTTCAACGCCGTCGACGGCGACACCACCCGCTGGTTCTGCCCGGTCGACGCGCCCCTGGTCGGCCCCGAGCGCGCCCGGGTCTTGCCCGCCCCTTGCCCGGCACTGGCCCCGATCGCCCGTACGGCCATCGGCGAGGTCCTCCTGGACCTGGAGTCCTGCCCCGTCACCCTCCTCGACGGCACCCCCGAGCAGCAGCGGCAGATCCTGCGCACCCTGGCCGTCGCCCTGCTGACCGGGCCTCGCGGGGAGGACGTTTCGGTGACCGTCGTGGGCCTCGACGACGACCTCGGCTCGCTCGACCCGCTCCCGGGACAGAAGGTCTTCCGCGCGGCTTCACCCGCCGAAGCCCTGTCTCGCCTGGCCGGATGGCACGACGCGTGCGCCGAGGTCCTCACCCGCGAGTACACGCCCTCCGCCCGCGCGGCCCGCACCATCGGCGCCGCCCCCGACACCTGGCCCCCGGAGATCGTGCTGTCCCGGGAGCCCTTCGACGTCGACGCGATCACCGCGCTGCGGCGCCTGGAAGGCCACGCAACCCGCACCGCCTGGGCCGTCGTCGCCCCCGCGCCTGCCGGCTCCGAGACCCCCGAGCACTGGTACACCCTGCCCACCGGGCTCGACCCGACCGCGCTGGCCGGCCTCGACGCCGAGGTCACCCTCCACCGCCTGCCCGACGAGGAACTCGCGGACCTGGTGGGCATCTTCACCGCCGCCGGCGACACGAAGGGCCACCCCGCGCCGGAGACCGACGAGGCGACCGGGGACGCTGTCGCGGAGGCTTCCGTGGTGGCGCCGCCGAACGACTCGGCCGCGTCGACGGCGGCCGACACGGCTGTGGCGGCCGCGCCCGAAAGCGGTGTCATCCGCGTGACGGCTTACGCGGAGCCGCCCTTCGACAGCGGAACGCTGGTCGCTCGCGGAGTACCCACCGCGGTACCCGCGTTCCCGCTCCCGGGCAGCCCCACGTCGCCGAACCCGCCCGCGAAGCCGCTGCACAACCCGACGATCGGCGTCGTACCGCCGATCGAGAACAGCGGCGCGGATTCTGCGGGCGACAGCGCGGCCGACGACGCCGTCGGCGATCCGGGTCCGGTGGCGGACGGCCTTGAGCGGAAGCCGGAGCCGGAGGTCGGCCCCGGGCCGGAGTCGACCGATGACGTGACCGTCTTCGAGGCCGCGCCTGCCCCGGCCGCGGAAGCGGAACATGACACCCAAAGCACCGAATCCGCCGACAAGCCCACTTCCACTGCCGGGTCCATCCCCGTCTCCGCCTCCACCGCCCCGCCCGTCGCCCCGTTCAGGTCCTTCCTCGGGTCCGTCGAGCCCGAAGCCCAGGGCGACGACGACCAAGCGGTAGACGTCGATCCGACTTCGATCCCGATGCCATCCACCGAGGACGACCACGCCGACGTCAGCGCCTGGTTGGACTCATTGCCCACCCCGGACGACGAGGACGCCGCCTGGGCCCAGGCATGGGAGGAGACCATGGCCGAGACCTCCTCGAGGATCCTGCCTACGACCTCCCCCTCCGCAGAGCCCGCTGCATCCACATCCGCAGAGACCGAACCGGCGCTGACCGGCGTGCCCACCACGCGCCACACCGGACCGGAGATCCGCGTCCTGGGACCGGTGGAGATCGTCGGCGTGGGTGACCCGGCCGAGGCCAGCAAACGCGCCCGCCTCACCGAACTCGCCGCCTACCTCGTCCTCAACCCCGGCCTTGGCCACAGCGACGTCGACGCCGCGATCTGGCCCGACAGCGGCTCCGCCACCAACCGCCACACCGCGATGAGCAAACTCCGCCGCTGGCTGGGCACCAACCCCGACGGCGACCCCTACCTGCCCATGATCGGCGACGCCGGCTACCGCTTCGCCCCGGGCGTGACCTGCGACTGGACCCGCTTCCAACGGCTGGCGCGGAAGGGCATGCGCCTGGGCCCGCTGGGCGGCCCCGACCTGACCACGGCGCTGTCCCTGGTCCGCGGTCGCCCGTTCGGCGGCACCAGCCCGCGCCGCTACATCTGGGCCGAGTACCTGCGCCAGGACATGACCTCGTCGATCGTCGACGTCGCCGCCCGCCTGGGCGAACTCCGCCTACGCGACGGAGACATCCGCGGTGCGAAACTCGCCCTCGGCAAGGGCCTCGAGGTCTGCCCCGAATCCGAGATGCTCTACCGCCTGATGTTCCGCGCCGCGTACCTGTCCGGCGACATCGAAGAACTCGAGGCCTACGCCGCCCGCCTCAACCGCCTCCTCGACGACCTCGGCTGCGACATGGAAGACGACACCATCCACCTCCTCCGCTCCCTCCTCGATGCCCGCCGCCGAACCACCAACTCCCGCGCCGCGGGGTAGGGGAGTCGCCACCCGACCCGCGCACGCACGGTCAATGGCCCCGTGCGCGCCACCGACGATCCACCGAGTTCGACCCAGCTAGGCTTTCCGAGAAGGGCAGAGGGGCAGGTGCCCGAACACTCGATCGCGGAAGGCAAATCAGGCAAGCCATTGCCTGATTACCCAGATTTTCGATCACGTATCGGTAACGTCCCCAAGAAGCCGCAGGTCAACAAGTGAAGTCCCCACGCAGGTGGGGGTGAGCCGCGTGACCCCCGCGCGCGGCGGCAGGTACTCGGGAAGTCCCCACGCAGGTGGGGGTGAGCCGCTTGCGCGGCTCGGGCGGACCGCCCGCGCCCGGAAGTCCCCACGCAGGTGGGGGTGAGCCGTCGTGCGCGGCGGCCTGGCGAAGGCGGCCGAAGAAGTCCCCACGCAGGTGGGGGTGAGCCGGCCCGCAACACGCGGTCCACCCGGTCGCCGTCGAAGTCCCCACGCAGGTGGGGGTGAGCCGCAGTACCTCCGACACGCGCGCCACGGTGGTGAGAAGTCCCCACGCAGGTGGGGGTGAGCCGCACGCGGCCACGTGCCCGCATCACGTGATGGTGAAGTCCCCACGCAGGTGAGGGTGAGCCGACCGCTGTTCGCTATGCCTCACGGTGAGGCGTGAAGTCCCCACGCAGGTGGGGGTGAGCCGGTAGGTGGCGCCTCCGGTGAGGGAGTGGCCACGAAGTCCCCACGCAGGTGGGGGTGAGCCGTACCCGCAGACCGCGGCCGACGGCCACCAGTGGAAGTCCCCACGCAGGTGGGGGTGAGCCGCGCGTCGAATCGGCCGGAGGGTGAACGCAGGAGAAGTCCCCACGCAGGTGGGGGTGAGCCGGGCGTTGACCTGCGGGGCGCCCGGTTCGAGGGGAAGTCCCCACGCAAGTGGGGGTGAGCCGGCCTGGGCCAGGGCCTGGAGTTCGGGATACGCGAAGTCCCCACGCAGGTGGGGGTGAGCCGCCGCCTCGGACAACACGATCCGCAGAACCGGCGAAGTCCCCACGCAGGTGGGGGTGAGCCTCGAACCCAGGTCCTGCCGCGCGCCTCGCGACCGGCCGCACCCATCGTGATGTCGGTAAGGCGCTGTTCTTTTGCCCGTCGACGATCTTGCGCACGAGCGCGGTGCCTGTAGAAGGCCAGCCCTCTGCGAGGGACCGCGCTCCCGGATCCGTTCGGAGTTCCGTCTCCCAGCGCGTGGGACACGGGATCGTCGGTCGGTCCATGGCGCATCGCGGCCATCCCCACCTGGGTGGGGATCCACCCTCCGGGGTGAATCCCCTCTCCTCTGCCTCTCCTGGATACATCACACTTGAGGAGTGACGAAAATTGGGGGGACGCCTGAGAGCGCGGCCGCCGAGGCGGGCGCGTGGCGGTGCGAGGTGTGCGGGACCACGCTCGGCGGCAAGACACGGCGCGGCCGCCCGCGCCGGTGCTGCTCGCGGGCATGTCAACAGACGGCGTATCGGCGGCGGCACGGGCCGACCGAGGAGGAGCTGCGGGACCAGACGTGGGCGGCGCTCGAGGACGTGCGAGCGGGTCTGCGCGACGGCGGCCTGGCCGCCGATCTGCGCGGCCTGGGCCTGACCGGTGAGCAGCTGCGTGTCGCGCACCGCGAGGCGACTGCGGCCGTCGCCGCGCTGCGCGCCCTGGCCAGCCTGCGCGCGCTCGCCCGCCTGGTCCCGATCCCCGCCGTCGATCCCCCGGTCGGCCCGGTCGGCGTTGGCGAGCAGGCCAAACCGGTCGCCGTTGATGTCCCGGCACGGGTTGACGAACCATCGGCGTCCGACCCGGCCCAGGCTCCGGCTCCAGTGCTGGCCGCGCCGAAGGCGGCGCATCGGAAGGCGCGTTCGGCGCCCGCGTTGCCGGGGTCGGTGGAGATGCTCGGGACGTCGACGTCCGCCGGCGCCGCGCCGCCGAGGCGTGGAACGGGTTGAACGACCGGCAGCGCCTGTACCTGTCGACCATCTACGACGCCGCGAGTCGCGGTCCAGCCCGTTCAGCCCTGCTTGTGGCCGTGCCCCAGGCCCGGCGCGCGGCGGTGGTCCGGACAACCGCCAGGTGCTCGAACACGCCGAGGTGCCGGGTGGGTTCTTCGCGATCACCACGATCCTCGTCGGACGGTGCGGCCGGCCCTCGGCCGAGTCGTCGTCCCGTGTCGTCGGCCATCGGCCCCACCAACCCCACACCGGTGCGTACGCCGGGATCATCGCGCACCACACCGCACCCGGTGCGCAGCAGGTTTGCACTATTCGAACTTGTGTTCGAACGTCAGGGTCATGGGCAGCGCGGCATGTCTTCGGTACGGTGTGTGAGCACCGACCGAGGGGGACGCGTGGGACGCAGTACTGCTGGGGCCGCGATAGCCGGGCTGTTATTCGCGGTGGGATGCAGTGGCGGAGACAACGACAGGGCGTCGCCGTCGACCCCGCCAACGGTGGCGCCGCCGTCCAGCCAGACCTCGGCGATGCCGAACCCCGAGACGGTCGCGCGGGACCAAGCGCTCGAGGTGTACGGCAGGTACGTGGACCTCCAGGTTGCTTTGGAGGCGGGTGCGGACCTGGACCCCGCCACCGCGCGGACGGTCTCCACGGGCCGCGCGATGACGATCCTGGAGACTGTGGTGTCGGTCGGACGCGAGCGTGGCACGGTGATTCGAGGGCCACAGGGCGAGCGTGCTCCGCACGTCGTGAGCGTGTCCCTCACGTCGACCCCGCCGTCGGTGGTCATTGAGGACTGCGTCGACGTGTCCCGCCTGGTCGTGACGCGCCGGGACACCGGTGAGGTCTATCCGGTCCCGACCCAGTCGCCGCGGTACATCAAGAGCTACACCGTGCAACAGCAGCAGCCGAGCGGGTGGTTGGTGTCGGACGTGCGCGCGCAGCGGGACCGCACGTGCTGAGGGCCGTCCTCGTGATTGCCATCGTGGCGACCAGCGTGCCGAGCGCCGCTGCGGCGCCGACTCCCCCGCCCCAACCGCCGCCCGACACCGATGTCCGCCTGGACGCCGAGCGGGTCGTGGTCGACGTGCAGACGCCCGGCCGCCCCACGACGCCTGGAGTCGGGAACACCGGCGGGTCGGGCAGCCGGTCCGGTGGCGGATCCGGTGGCGCGTCGGGCCAGGATCCACCGGCACCGGTGGATCCGAACGACCCTGACAACACCCTGTGCCCCGGAACCCCCACGGTCGTGACCAACCTCGGTCCCGGTGGAGCCTGCATGTCGGAGCGGCCCGGACCCCCGCCACCGCCCGGAGCCGGTGGGGGCGCGCCGCCGACACCCGCCCAGCTCGGTGCGCAGGCGTCCGCGCAGATCCCGCTGGACGCGCCCACTCTGCACCTGACGCCCGGCCCGGGGAAGACCGGCCTCGTGGGGTTGCCCACCTGGCTGTGGGTCGACGCCACCCCCTCCACGTGGGGGCCGGCCACCGCGACCGCCGCGGTCCCCGGGCTGTCGGTCACCGCCACCGCGGTCGTCGACCGCATCACCTGGACCATGGGCGACGGCGCCACCGTCGTCTGCACCACCCCGGGAACCCTGTACACCCCCGCCCGCGGCGCCCAACCCAGCCCCGACTGCGGACACACCTACACCCGCCCCGGCGTTCGCACGGTGACCGCGACCACGCATTGGACCGTCACCTGGGCGGGCGGCGGACAGACCGGGACGCTGGTTGCCGCGCGGACCACCACCGTCGGCGACATTCGCACGGGCGAGATGCAGGCCCTCATCTCGTAGCCCGACCAGGACCACGATCGATCTCGGAGCCCGCGGCTCGATGGCGTCGGAAGCCCTTTCGACGGTGCTGTCCTTCTTGCGTTTGATCGCGGGCGAGTGGTGCAGGAACTCGCCGTTGTTGTGCCGTGCGCAGAAGTCCGCGTAGACGGCGGTGTCGACGCATCCGTCGGTGCCGCGCCGGTACCTTTAACTGACATGCGCATCTCTTCGGGAGTCGTCACGCACAGGGGGACCGCTCGATAATGCCTGCCTCTGGCAGAGGCCGTTGCCGTACGAGCGAACTCAGGCAAGGACCTTGCCTCAATAGCCCGATTTGCATCACGAATCAGCAAAGCCCCCGAGAACGTGCAGGTCAGCAAGGGAAGTCCCCACGCAGGTGGGGGTGAGCCGGCGCTCTCGGCCGCCTCCACGGCGTCCTTCGCGAAGTCCCCACGCAGGTGGGGGTGAGCCCTCGTCTGCGGGTACAACCACGTGCCCGGCATCGAAGTCCCCACGCAGGTGGGGGTGAGCCGGCCCTGCTGCGGATCACCGTGATCGACCCGTTGAAGTCCCCACGCAGGTGGGGGTGAGCCGGCCGCCGCCTACGACCTGTACGACGCCCACAAGAAGTCCCCACGCAGGTGGGGGTGAGCCGTCGCTCGGGATCATCGACAACGACCGGGACGAGAAGTCCCCACGCAGGTGGGGGTGAGCCACGCCGTCCACCTCACCGAGCTGTACGCCGAGCGAAGTCCCCACGCAGGTGGGGGTGAGCCGCGTCAGGAGGCGATCGGCGTCCAGCACGCGGTGGAAGTCCCCACGCAGGTGGGGGTGAGCCGTGAGTCAGCGCTCCCAGCGTCACGAAGCGGAGGAAGTCCCCACGCAGGTGGGGGTGAGCCGTACTTCGTCGTCCCGGACGCGAGCGGCATGGAGAAGTCCCCACGCAGGTGGGGGTGAGCCGGGCCGACCCACCGCCGCCGGGCGGGCCGCGTGGAAGTCCCCACGCAGGTGGGGGTGAGCCGCAGGCACGTCTCGACGAGGCTCGGGATCTCGCGAAGTCCCCACGCAGGTGGGGGTGAGCCGGAGGCGTCTGCGAACGTCCCGTCTTCGTTGGCGAAGTCCCCACGCAGGTGGGGGTGAGCCGATCTGGTTCTGCCCGCAGTGCTCGTCAGCCATGAAGTCCCCACGCAGGTGGGGGTGAGCCGTCCCTCCGGGCGTGCGCGATCGACGCGACGTGGAAGTCCCCACGCAGGTGGGGGTGAGCCGCGCCTTCGCTCTGGAGCGCGACCGTGGCGGACGAAGTCCCCACGCAGGTGGGGGTGAGCCGCCGGTGACCTGGTCCTGCCGGACGCCGACGCCGAAGTCCCCACGCAGGTGGGGGTGAGCCGGCGGTTCCGCGGGGCCGGTGTCCGGGGATCTCGAAGTCCCCACGCAGGTGGGGGTGAGCCGCTGATCGAAACGGCGGACGACGTAGACGAGTTGAAGTCCCCACGCAGGTGGGGGTGAGCCGACTGCGGGCACGTGGTACCTGGAGACGACGACGAAGTCCCCACGCAGGTGGGGGTGAGCCGGCTCGACGGGATTCCAGGGCGAGCGATGATCCGAAGTCCCCACGCAGGTGGGGGTGAGCCGAAGCGGACGGCGCCCCTGACGGAAACAGGGGCGAAGTCCCCACGCAGGTGGGGGTGAGCCGTTCCAGGCCGAATGGTCGAGCAACAACGCCGGGAAGTCCCCACGCAGGTGGGGGTGAGCCGCATCCTCGCGGGCCTGCGCGGCAGCGGCGGCCGAAGTCCCCACGCAGGTGGGGGTGAGCCGCCGAAGGACTCCGGCTGAAGCTCAAGGAGTTCGAAGTCCCCACGCAGGTGGGGGTGAGCCGGACGTCGTCCCGGCCATCAAGCTCGACACCTAGAAGTCCCCACGCAGGTGGGGGTGAGCCGAGTTCACCGCGCTGTACTTCGAACTCGCGGAGAAGCTCACCCCGCTCGAGGCCGCCGCCACCGCGCTGAACGCGTTCTTAGAAGCCGTTGTCATACCGAACTTGGCGTCGGGTTATAGGACTTGGGTTCTCGTTGGAGTGGTCTCGGCGCTGAGAGCGCATGAAAGCAGGGCCT
>NZ_JBITJP010000022.1:0-190679 GCF_044460165.1 Embleya sp. NPDC050154 | reverse complement strand
ATCGTACGCCTTGTCGCCGTGGAGCTTGGCAGGCCTGCGGCGACGTGGTCCGCGGCGGGAACGGATCGGCGGGATGCCCTCGACCAGGGGTATCAGGGCCTGGCTGTCGTGAGTGTTGGCTCCCGAGATCCCGATCGACAGGGGCAGACCGGTGCGTTCGGTCAGCAGGTGGATCTTCGACCCGTACTTCCCCCGATCCACAGGATTCGGACCCGTCAGATCCCCTTTTTGAGGGCCCGCATGTTCACGGAGTCCACCGCGCATCGCGACCAGTCCAGCGCGCCTCGCGCGCCGAGTTCGTCCAGGAGGACTCGGTGCAGCTTGGCCCACACCCGCGCACGGCTCCACTCGGCGAACCGGCGGTAGACGGTCTGCCACGAGGCGCCGAACACCGGCGGCAGTTGCCGCCACGTGCAACCGGACGTCGCCACGAACACGATCCCGGCCAACACCTCACGATCCCCGTACCGCCGTCGACCACCACCCTGCGGTCGGGTCGGCTTCGACGGCACCACCCGCTCGAACAACTCCCACAACTCGTCCGGCACCAGCCGCTCCACAAGCGTCGTCACACCCGCCAGAATAGCGAACACCCCAAATGAAACGACTTCTAACGCGACACCGCCAAACGTCCGCCCCGAGCACGCCCGCGAGCCTTGGGGCCCGGGTCCAACGGGACACACCACGGCGGCCGCGACGACCGCGAACCGCCACTGACATTTCTCGGTGACGAGAACGACTGTCACTTTCACCGCGGACACCACGATCTCGTCCGCCACGAAAGTTGTCGGACGGCGAGGTGCCAGTGGGTTTCGCCGGCAAGTGTCAGCGAGTTGGCCACGGGAAATGTCAGTGAATCCGGGTGGCCGATCGGCCGTTCGCCGTCACCGGGAACAACGGTGCGGGCCTTCCACGCCAACCATCCGCAGCTACCAGCCAATCGTGACCGAGACGGCACACGCCGTAGCCGCACCCTGGATGATCTCGGAGTCGACGGCCTCACCCACCGGGGCCGATCCCGACCCGACCAAGGAGTAGCCGTGACCACCAGCAAGTCGGAACCCCTCCAGGTGACCCTCAGCGAAGAAGCCCGGCAGGCCCTCGCGAACGCCACCACACCCGAGCTGCCCACCGCCGCCACCGAAGCCCGCGACCAACTCCTGCGAGCCATCGGACGCGAAGCCGAACACCTCGCCGCCACACAACCGGGCCAGGCGTCCGCACCCCTGGCGGAACTCGCCCGGGCGTACGCCCAGGTGACCCGCGCCCACTCGATCAGCCTCGTCGCCCACGTCCCCACCAACGGCTTCTACGTCGTCCCCACGGACGCCGACCTCGTCAACAAGGACCAGGACATGAGCTACAGCCCGACAACCGGGAGGTAACGCGACACCACCAACGTCCGCTCCGAGCACGGGCCCGAGCCTTGAGGCCCGGGCCCGACCGGATGCACCCGGCAGCCTCTGTTCGCAGCGAAACCGCCACTGACATTTCTCGGTGACGAGAACGACTGTCACTTTCGCTGCGGTCAACATGTTCGGTGCGTCTGTGAAGTTCTTCGTCGGCGTGGGGTGCGGCGGGACGTAGGCGGTCGGAGGATGGAGGTGAGGTGATCGCCATGGGCAAGTCGAGCGGTGGAAAGGGCGGCGGTAAGAGCGGCGGCCGGACGCCGGTCACGTCGGCGGCCGCGTCGCGGGTCCAGTCCGCGGCCGCGAGGAACCCGGGCAGCAGGACGGCCAAGAGCGGCTGGGCTCCGAGGGCTCAGTCGTCGGCGGCCCGGTCGACCGGGCCGGACGGGTCCCGGTCCGGGCGGAGGTGACCGCGGCCGTGCCGTCGGCGCCGGCGGGCATCGGGCCCGCGCGGCGATGCGGACACTGCGGCGGCCCGCTGTCCGGCGGGGTCCGATCCGACGCGGTGTACTGCTCGAACGCCTGCGCGGCCCGGGCCCGCCGGCGACGCCGGGCCTTCGACGAATACGCCGAGATCCGCGCCGCGTTGCTACGCGGCGAACGCGATCGGGTCCCGGTCGATTGCCCGGTGTGCGGGCGGCTGTTCATCCCGGGCCACCCACGCCGCCGCGACGCCTTGTACGACCGGGCCGCCTGCAGGGCGACCGCCTACCGGGCACGGCGCCGAGCGAGCACGCCGGCGTGAGGATGAGTCCCTACGCGCACCGTGACGCTTGCGACACGGCTGTGTGTAGGGGATGTGTCGGCAGGGCGTTCTTCATCCGCCGCCGAGCGACCGGATCAACTCGTCCGCGTCACAGTCGTCGCGGATGGACATCTCGATCGCGAGGGTCGACCGACACGAATGCACCCGGCAGGATGGGCCCGTGCCGAAGAACCCGCCGGAATCGATGCAGCACCACCTGCGCCGGCGTCTGAACCGCCACGCCCGCGTATGCTGGCCCCACGTGGACGCCATCGCGGTCCGCTTTCGCGCAGGATTCGCCTACGTGGCAGCCGAGTTGCCCGGTGGGGAGAGTCTGCCGCTGTGCAGACTGCGCTTCACCGGTGTGCTGCATACCTGGGGCTTCGCCCTCTATCTGGCCGGCAACGACAGCTACCGGGACAACATCCTGCCCAGCGGACTGCCGGTCGGCTCCCCGGAGGAAGCCCTCGACTGCGCAGGCGACCTCTACCTCGACACTCTCGCACCGACCATCCGGGTGCCGGCAGGACTCGTCGTCCTCGTCGGCCCGCCGGCCTCGGGCAAGACCAGCTTCGGTCGGGCGCTGATCGATAGCGGGCAGATCGACGCGGAAGCCGTGGTGTCCAGCGACGGGATCCGCGCGGAGCTTTTCGGCACCTCACCCGCACAAGCGGAATCCGACGCGGCGGACGCACGGATCTTCGAGGAACGTGACCGCAGGATCGTTGCCAGGCTCGCCATCGGACGCAGCGCAGTCGCCGAGTCGACGAACGTCACCCCGCAGGCACGCGCACGACTCATCGCCATCGCCAGGCGCTTCAACGCCCCGGTGACCATGCTGCGATTCAACCCGGAGGTCACCGACCTCCTCCAGCAGTACACCGAGCGAGGCCGAACCGACCTCACCCCCGCAGACGTCCACGCCTACGCCGCGGCCATGGCCCGAGACGCCAGTGCCGACCAGCTCCGCTCCGAGGGCGCAACCACCGTTCACGATGTCCCCGGACGTCGCCAAGCGACCACGCCTGCCGAAGCCGCCGCGCACTTCTCCTTCGCCTGACACACCCGAGGTGTCCAGACCCGCCTTTCGGCACCTCTCCACGAGCTTCTGCGGAGCAGCCCTAGGCTAGGACCCATTCCTGCGGGGCGGGGTCCCGCGGGCCACCAGGTGGTCCAGCGCCCGCCCGGGCGTCCCGACTTCGGCGGCGGCCAGTGGGGCCGGCTCGTCGTCGATGACGAGGCCGGCCGGGTCCTCGACGGCGGCGGGCGGCGGGACCAGGCGAGCGAGCGAGCGCAGGCCGGCCAGGGCGAGCAGCGCGGCGGTGGCCGCGGTCGCCTCGCGGTGCGCGACGCGCAGTTGCTCGCCGGTCCGGCCGAGGCCACGCAGATCGGCGGCCAGGCCGCCGTCGCGCCAATCCGCGACACGTCCGCCCGGGACGCGGATCGCCGGTGGACCCGCGCCCGGGCCGGGAATCGACTCCAAACGCTGGCCGTCGACTCCGGTCCAGCCGCGCCGGTCCGGCTGCGGCAATGCCCCCGGATGCCACCGCAGGCCGCCCGGCGCCGTTCCCGCGCCTGCGGTCAACCATGGGACTTGGCGAACGCCTCGTTCACGCATCGCACGGCCCGCGCCAACTCGACCGCATCGACCGGCCACACGGGGTCCTCGGCGGCGTCCGGGTCCGTCACGGCCACGATCCGCCTGGCCACGTCCACCTCGGCCGCGACCCGATCGGCGAACCGCCCGACCACAGCGGTGACCTCGGGGCTCGCGCCGGTGGACGAAATCCCGTACCACTCCCCCGGATCCCAGACCACCAGGACCTCGCCCAGATGCACGCCGCACCCGGGCAGGCTGTCCTCCGCTCCGCCGCAGGCCGCCACCCAACCGAGCAGCGGCGCGCCGTCGTCACCGATGGGGCCGCCGCACGGGTGGCTGGACGCGGCGCCGAGCGGGCACCGCCGGCCACCGGGGGCTTGTCCTTGTCCTGGTGGTGGTTGTTCGTCGTCATGCGTCCCACCTTCGCCGCCTCGACCGGCCGTCCGCCAGTGACCGCCTCGGGCCGCAGGCGGTTTCGGCCACGGCTACGCGGGTTCGACGACGGGGATCCGGTCCGACCTCGACAGCGGGACCTGGGTGGTGTCGAAGCCGTACCAGCCCCTTCCGTAGGCGAGCGAGAGCCGGGGATAGTCCCCGACCCAGGCGGCGAGTTCCTCCCGCTCCTCGTCGTCGACACCGTACGGCGCGGCGATCAACGCCACCGGCCGCCCGCCCCTCGTCCAGGCGCTGACGTGGTCCATCCACCGCCACCGCTCACGCGCTAGTCGCCGGTACCCGCATATAGCTATGCTTGTGGGCATGGGTAAGCAGACGAACATCCGGCTGGACGAGGCCGTCAAGGCCGCCGCCGAGGAGCGGGCGAAGCGCCGTGGGCTGAGCCTGCAGGGATACGTGGCCGATCTGATCGAGCAGGACGTGAACGAGTCGCGCGCCGCGTTCATGGCCGGCGCCGCGACGTTCCTGGCGGCGTACGCCGACCGGTTCGAGGCGGAGTTCGGCGAGGATCGCTACCCGGGCCTTGCGGCGGAGTCGGCGCCGACCGCGCCGCGGGACGCCGCGTGAACCTGCGGATCGACCTCGCCTGGATCCTGGCCGTCGCCCAGCAGATCCCCGGGGACCCCCAGGTCGTCGACTACGGCGTGCCGATCGCGGCCGACGCACGCCACCGCGCGGAGGTCCTCGACCACGAGGTCTACCCCGAGCCCCACCACAAAGCCGCCGCGCTCCTGTGCGAACTCGCCCGGAACCCGAGCCTGGAGACGAGGAACCTGCTGTTCGCTGCCACCGTCACCGCGGCCTACCTCGCCGCGTGCGGTCTCCCGGTGAGCCCCGGCCTGGACACCGTCCTCCCCCTGGCCCACGCGGCACGCGAAGGCCTCCCGGTGCGGGAGGTCGCCACCCAACTCAAAACCTGGACGAGTTGACCCACCGGGTTCCGCCCTCGAATGCCGTCCACGGCGGGTCCTGTTCGCTCGCCACGCGCGCGTGGCGCATGCCGCTGCCTGGGCTGGTCACTCATCGACCGTCCCGCAGTGTGCCTCGGCGCGGTGCCTCGGCGCGCAGGCGGGCGAGCTCGGTACCCATGTCCCGGATCTCGAGCGGGTGGTGCGAGGACACCAACGGCACGCAGATCGCCGGCGTGAAGGACGGCTCGCCGACCCCGTGGCCCTGCGAGGAGCCCGAGCGCATGGACGAGCGCCGTACAGAAGTGGGAATCCCACCGTTCGCCGAATACATCGCTCAGTTCTCCATCGCCTGAGTCATCCCAGCATCCGGCGGATCACGCTCAGCCTGATCCGCCGGAAAGACCCTACTGTGAGGGGCGATACGGTCGGCCCGCCGAACCCCCGGCACACGAACGGGGCACCAACCATCGGCGCGGGTCACAGCGGGGCACCCCCGGCCGAGACGCGCGACACGGGCGCGCTGCGGCCCTGATTCCCACGCACTGGGAGAACGCGGGACGTCGGCCGAGCGCGGCGCTCGCGCCCCGCTCGCGGCGAGCTCCGCCTCGATTGATCTCGCCGGAGATCGTCGGGATGGCGAAGGTGGGGGACCCGGTGCCGAACGCGGAATCGAACCGGTCGATGGCCTTGAGTACCGCGGTCACCGGCCTGTCCGGAATCTATCCGAGGATGACATCGAAGCGACTGTTTCCAGTGGAGCGCCGCGCCGAGGATGAACCGCACGGGCCCGGACGCGGAAGACGTTCGGCCCGGGTACGGCCGCCGCACCCTCGCGCGGCCGACCCTGCCTCCACGAAAGGTCTCTACATGCGCGCATCCGCCTCGCGTTCCACCGCCGACACCGGCCCCGTCCCGCGCCGCCGGCGCGGACTGGTCGCCAAGGCGATCGCGGCCACCGGAGCGGCACTCGTGCTCGGCTCCACGGCGTTCGCCGGCAGTGCCGGCGCGATCGTCAACGGGCGGGACTCGACCGAGAGTTACCCGTTCATGGCCTACGTCCCGATGACGGCCGGGGGCGTGGACGCCGGGTGCGGGGCCACCCTGATCGATCGGCAATGGGTCCTCACCGCGGCGCACTGTGTCGACCGTGATCTGCCCATCGAACTGGCCGGGACGGTACGGATCGGCAGCGAGAACCGCACACAGGGCGGCACCGTACGCGGCATCGACAGGATCGTGATGCACCCCGGCTACTCGCAGCCGGCCGACGACGGTGGCTACAACGTGAACGACCTCGCGTTGATCCGCCTGGACCGGCCGGTCAAGGAGAAGCCGATCAAACTCGCCAAGCAGGCCGGGCCGGTGGGCACGCCGACTCGGCTCCTGGGCTTCGGCACCATCGTCGACCCGGACAGGCTCGAGGACGCGGTCTTCCCCAACCGGCTCCAGGAGTTGGACACCCGTCTGGGCACCAGCGCCGAGTGCAACGGCCGCACCGACGCCACCCGCCTGTGCACGGTCAGCCGCAAGCTCAACGCCATGGCCTGCTTCGGCGACTCCGGCGGCCCGCAGATCCAAAAGAACCGCGCCGGCCGGTGGGAGCTGATCGGCACCACCTCGGGCGACGGCGACGGCAAACCCGGCTGCGCGACGGGCCCGGGCCTGTACACCAACGACACCGCGTACAAGAACTGGATCCACAAGACGATCCACGACCGCACGTAAGACCGAGGCGCCGCGACCCCGGCACGGGGCGGTCCACGCCGAGCGCGGGTGTGGTGCAGGTTCGAAACCGCCCCACCGTCCGGAGTCGCAGTCCCGTCCGAGTCGACGACCGAAGGCCGTTTCCCGGCCGGAGGTGGTTTGCCATCAGGTCCGTGTGGGCCTCGGTCGTCCGCCCCGCACACAGCAGCCGAAAACCCGGAAGCACCGGCTGCCCGCCGGGGTCGTCGCGGGAGCAGGCCGGGCACAGGTTCACCTCGTGTGACCGTGCCCGGCCGTTCACGTTCGTCGGACACAAGGCATCGCGGATCGGCGCCGGGGGGGGCGGCGCCCTCGAGTACGCGGAAACGGAGGGAAGCGCGCACGATGACGACGGCCGACCCTCGCAAGCGTCCCGAACACCGACGCCCGGCCTGCCGGCCCGGCACCGGTGGGAGCTTCGTCCGTGCTGTGGAGTCTCAACGCCCGTGGCAAGAGCCGGTCTTCTGACCAGCGACTTCTTCGCTGTCTCCCGGCGATGGCACGCCGATTCAGTCTCAGAGTCGTGGCATATCCTCAGCCGCTTCGCACATCCGGCGAGCTGCGGCCTCCGACCTGCGGTGTTCTTCGACTCGGCGAGATCGTCACCCCGCCGAGCCTGCCCGGGTGCACATCGACCTGCACACGCGGGACCGGAAAGGCGAGGCCGTCCAGCCCAGGCCGGGTTCGCTCCCGAACCGCAGCGGACGGCCCGCACCGGTAACGTCCCTACTCACACCGCCACTTCGAAACCGTGGCACGTCAGCCCACGCGGGTCCGGAAGACGAACACCCGGGTACCGGTGACCACCAGGGCATGGTGCGCGCCCAGCGGCAGTGGCTCTTCGTCGACGTCCAGGTCGCGGGCCATGACCTGCTTGCTGCGCACGTCGAGGGCGATCGCGGTACGAGCCCGGGTCCGTCCGTACAGGACGCCGCCGACGATGCTGTACGGGGTGAACGCGACCTCGTCGTCGTCCTGTTGCCACAGGGTCCGGCCCGATGCCGGTTCCCAGGCGGTGCTTCGTGCACCGTCCGTATCGGCACCTTCGCCGCCCAGGACCACCAAGCTGCCCGTCGGGTCGGTGACCAGGGCGGAGGACGACTTCGGGGAGGGGCCTGTGGCGGTCAGCGCACCGGTGACCGGGTCGTACAGGCCCACGAGTCGGCCGGAAGGGTGCTTCATCCATGCGATGACCAGCTTGCCGTTCACGGTACCGATGACATCGGGCGCGTAGGTGGAGCGAAGGTCTCGCGGGTCGGTGTTCGCAGGTGTCTCCACCGTGTCGGTGTCCCATCGCCGCGCGCCCGTCGAGGCGTCGAACGCGACGAGCCTGCGGTGTCGTTCCAGGGTGTCGTCCTTGACGTCCTCGAACTTGAAAATCGTGCCCTCGACCAGGATCGGGCTCTCGCCCGCGCCGACGACGACGGCCGTGCGCCCCCTGGTGGAAAAGGAGCAGTCGTCGCCCGGCTCGCAGGTGAAAACGCGGCCGGGGCCCGTGTCGTCGGCGCGCCGCACCTTGACGGAGGTGTTCCTCACGCCGGTGGGTTCGATGATCCAGCCGTCCTGGACCCGTGCCTCGCCCCCACCGGGAAGTTCCACCGCGCCGATCCGCTCGCCGCGTTCGTCCCAGGCCTGGACGGTTCGGAAGGAAGTTTCCTTGGTGAGGCCGTCGGAGGGGACGATCCGCTCTCCGCGCACGACGATCGCCGGCTTGCCCAGCCAGGTCTCGCCCGTGACGACGCCGTCCAAGGTCAAGGTCTTGCGCACGTTCCCTGTGGTGATGTCGCGCAACTCGACGGCAACGCCCCCGCCGCTTCCGGGATCCGATGGGCCCGGTGTGTCGCCGGGAACACGCCTGGAGAGTGCGAAGACGACTACGGTTCCGGACCCCAAGGCGAACATCGGCGGACTCGGCCGAGCCGCGTCCTCGTCGGCGAGTTCCGTGGACCACAAGGGCTTCGCCTCGAGACCCGGCAGCGTCGGCCCCTGGTAGGCGGATTCGGTATGCGCCTCCGAACGATCGGGTCAAGCGTCTCCGGGCCCGCGCCCGGAAGAGGAGGTGCAGGCGGACGATATCGCGACCAGTGCGGTGCCGAGCACCGCCGCAGTGACCGTTCGAACGACGTAACCACGCATCACACCGCCGGAATTCGATCTCTCTCGTCCGTGCCGAACGATAGATCGTGGCACCGAACGAGCCAAGCGACGACCGGTCCGTGAACCGCACCAACGCGCAGAACCGGTTCCACTTCCGGGGATACCGACCGGATTCGGATGTAGGCGTGTTCGGGCCGTCGGGGGACTTGGTCGACAGCGTCGTCACCCCGAGCGTCTTCGCCGATCAGGCATGCGTTGGCCCCGACTGATTCGACGGCGCGCTCGATGTCGCAGAGGCGTGGCGTGCGTAGGTCTTTGGCGTGTGGCTGCGAGACAAGGACTCGTCAGTCACAGCGGGAGATTCCGCTTGCGCCGTTCATGGTAGGCGCGCAGAAGTACCGCCTGTCGGTGGCGACGTTGCTGACCCAGTGGCCGACGCATCCGGCAGCGGCTGTGCGGCTGTGATGCCGGCAATACGTAAGTGCGGTGAATCGAAGGGCCCGTTGACGTAGGAGACCCGGAAGTTCGGCTGGAGGGACGCGTAGTCGTTGCTGTCGAGGATCCGGGCCTCGGGAATGTCGTGACAGCATGGCATCGCGCTTGGCGGTGACGGCCGATTGTGGGACGGCCTCAAGATGGGCGATCCATCGTCCCCTCGGATACGACGACGCGGGGTCGGGTCGGGCGGGGCCGGGTCGGTCGAGAAGGCGCTTGCGGGTGGCGCGGACGTCGTGCCCGTGGCGGTCGGAGTCCCGAGCGCGTGCGAACGCGGTGATCGCGGCGGCGCGCCGGCAAGCTCCGCTGAGGCCGCCACGCTGGTCACTCCGAGACCAAGTAGGCGACGAACGCCTCGATCGCACAGGCCGGTTCGTCCGAGTCGGTGTGTGGGAAGCACGTGCGCAGTGGGCCGCGTCAGGGCCGGCTCGGGCGCGGCCGGACGGGTCCGGGGCCGGGCTGTGTTCCTTCGCGCTGCTCGACGAGGAGGGTGTTGAGTGCGGCCCGCAGAATTGCCGTGTCGACGTCGAGCAGAATCGGCAGCTTCACGGGCGGCAGCGGGCCGGCGGCGCCGGCGCGTTCGACCAGCACGTAGCTTTGCGGTGCCCGCCCCGCGGCGATCCCGGTCCGGAACTCGGCCACGTCCTCCCACGCCACGACGCGCCGCCCGCGGACCGCGATGCCGTCCGCGTCGACCCGCAGCCGCACGCGCGGCACGACCAGCCAGACGATCCACACGACGACGGGCACCAGCAGCACCGCCATAACCGGGACGAGCACCTTCGGCGTGTCCGGATTCGGACTCGCGAACGACCCCGCCATCGCCGCGAGCAACGGCATCGTGCAGCCGGCAATGGCCGCGAGCGCCTTCGTGGAGGTCCGCGCTTCGAACGCGCCGTAGCGCCGAACGCCGTCGACGACGCGACGCATTGCTTGCCATTCGTCCAGCGGGCTGCGCTCCATGCGGCCACGCTAGCGGCACCCTCAGATCTCCCCCCGTCGGTCCCCGCTCGCCCGCCCCCTTGGTCGCCGACGCCACCTGCTCCTTGAAGCGTTCGATCATCCGGTCCGCAACGCCGAGCCCGACGCACTCGATTCCCTCGCCATCGACCTCGACAGGGTGCAGCGCCACGGCCGACAGCGGTTCGTTGCGCCCGACACCGTCTCCACCGTCGACCGCCTCCGCCTACGATGCGCCCGTCTGCTCATCGACGGACACTGCATCGTCGACCCCCAGGCGCGCACCCCGACCATGACGCCGAACGGCACGACGCGGGTCCGCGCGCTGGAACAAGGGGAACTGGCTGATTCGTACGCGACGCGGGCCGCCTCTCGGCCTGGCCGGGGTCGATCTCGAACACCGACCGCCCTCCGGTCGTTCAAGGCGCGCAGGGGCTCGCGTTGCAACCCATGCGTCCTCGGCACGCCGCCGCGTCACCAGGCGCGGGCCACCCGCAGCAGGATCACGTCGTAGTACGAGTAGGTGTTGACGTCGTCCATGACGATGAGCTCTACGATGAACTCCGGCCGCCGCCACAGGGCCGTGCGGTCGCTCTGTTCATCGGGCTCCTCCTTGTCCGGCTCGCCCAGCTCGGCGGCCACGAGGGCGCGGAGTCGGACGTACTCCGCTTCGAAGGCTTCGCGGCGGGCGTCGGGGAACCGGACCCATTCGGAGGTGTAGTCGCCGTCGAGCTCGTCCTCCTCGTCCTCCTCGTCCTCATCCACCTCTTGGCCGGACGGCGGCCAGAAGAGCGCACACGCAAGCCGCACCCCGACGATCTCCGGCCGGCCGGAGTCATCTGCGGCCTCCAACTCCAGCCGGTAGCCGATCCCGTCATCGGAACCGGTGATGACATGCGGGGCACAGGCCCCGCCGAACCAGTCGAGCACCTCGCCGGGCCGCATCCAGCCGTAGTCGACGAAGCGCTGCTCCACCGCGGCCCGCTCCCACGGAGATTCGGCCAGGCGGAGCATACGTTCGACCCACGTTTGGTTGATCTCCAGAGTCTTCAGCGCCATGCGCGGACGTTAGCGATACGCCCTGACCGCCACAAGGCCGGGCACCCCGCACGCGCCGGCTCTGCTCGTCATCGCCGTGCTGGTCCGCTTCACCACGGGCGGCCCGGGGCTGTTCGGGCAGACCCACAGCGGGCTGCACGGCCGCGAGTTCCGCATCCATCACCGGCTGGGCCGGCGGAAGATACTCGTTGAGCAGCCCTCCGAGGACTTGGCGACGGCATATCCGGTCGAGCCGTGCCGGGAACGCGAGCACGTTCGGGTCGTCGTCGGGGGCACGCAGTTGCAGTCCGTCGCCTTGGTGGCTGCGTCCGGTGTTGTAGTGCTCGACGTACGCGGCGGGGACCGTGCGCAGGTGGTGTTCGCCGGTGACGAGAAGCAGGTCGGTGCATTCGCGTCGCACGGAGGTGATCCGGCGTTCCGCGAAGGCGTTCATGCGCGGCGCCTGCGGCGCGGTGGGCACGATCTCGATTCCGATCGACGCGAATACGGCGTCGAAGGCGGCGGTGAACTTCCCGTCCCGGTCCCGGATCAGGTACGCGAACCCGTGGCCGGCGTCTTCGAGCTCGGCGGCGAGGTTCCGATCGCCCACAGGATCGAGGACGTCGTCGGGAACCGGTCCGCCTGGAGCCGGGCGGCCCGGGTGCGGGTGTACCTGGTGGCGGGCCGGCCTGGGCCCTGGACGCGCGCCCGAGGTGCACGCGCCGGTGAACGGGCCGGTACTGCTCACCGTGCCCGTCCACATCCCCCTCCTCCCGTCCTCCGGTATCCGAGCGGGCGACACCGTCCATCTGTGGCGGGGGGTCGATCGAGGTGCGCCACACCGTCCTTGCCCGCGAGGTCCAGGACCGGCGCGTCACCGTGAACGCGGGACTGGTCACCGTCCTCGCCGCCGGCGGCGGCGGCCTCCAGGTCTCCTACGGGATACGCGACAGCGCCGGGGCCGGCGCCGGCCACTCCCCGAATCACCCGTACACGTCAGCCTCCTGGGACTGTGACGCAACCGGCCTCCTGCCGGGGCCCCGTCCCGACCGAGTGACCTCCCGCCGTCCGCCGACCCGAATCGGCGTCGGCACGACCGGGCCCCGCGGCCGAAGAGGAGCCCCGCCTCCCGGCCCGACACGTTCGCGGCGGCCGACACTTATCAGGGCCGGCGGCGGGCGCCCCGAGAGGCGGTGCGTCCGTCGTCGGCCCCGCAGGGGTGTCGTGGCCCTGCTTCAGGCGGTGATGACCTTGCGGTCGGGGGTGCCGGCGCCGATGGGGATCTTGCGGGGCTTGGCGCGCTCCGCGATGGGGATGCGCAGGGTCAGTACGCCGGCTTGGTAGTCGGCGTCGATGCGTTCGGTGTCGAGGGTGTCGGCGAGGACGATCTGGCGGGAGAAGACGCCCACGGGTCGTTCGGACAGTTCCACCTGTACCTCGTCGGCCTTGGCGGCGGGTTCGCGGCGGGCCTTGACGGTGAGCATGTTGCGTTCGACGTCGATGTCGATCGCCTCGGGGGTCACGCCCGGCAGGTCGAACGCGACCACGTACACCTCGCCGTCGCGCCAGGCGTCCATCGGCATCGCGGTCGGCCGGGAGGCGGCGCCGGGGGCGAGGAGTTGCTGCGCGAGCCGGTCGAGCTCGCGGAAGGGGTCGGTACGCATCAACATAACGAGAACACCTCCGAAAGTTTCGGTCGGTAGCGCCCTGACGGGCTCCCTGGAACCGTTGTAGCATGTCATCGGAAGGATGACAAATACGTGGGTCGTCCACATGATGACGATGCAGGGGACGACGTTGTGAGAGGGGCTCCGGTGAACGCGAACGACCGACCCGACAATCCCGCCGCGGGGCCCGCGTCCTTCCTGGCCGCCGCCGCGGCCCTGGAAGCCATCGACCGAGCCGTCCGCACGGCCCAGGACGGCGAGGCCGGGCCGCCGCACCCGGACGCGGGCCCCGAACAGGCCTTGGCCTCGCTGTTGTTGCTCCGCGAGATCCGGGAGCGGCTCGCCGGATGGGAGAGCGGGCTGATCGAGAACGCCCGCGACGCCGGCGCCAGCTGGGCGGACCTCGCCCACCCCCTGGGCGTCGCCAGCCGACAGGCCGCCGAACGCCGCTACCTGCGACTGCGCCCGGGCCCCGCCGGAACCACCGGCGAACAACGCGTCACCGCCACCCGCGAACGCCGCGCCGCCGACCGCGCCGCCGGCGCCCGAGCCCGCGACAACGCCGCCGACCTGCGACGCCTCGCAGGCCACATCACCGCACTCACCGACCTCCCCGCCGCATCCCGCCCGAGCGTGGCAAGACTGGACCAGGCCCTGGGCCAGGACGACCCCGCCGCCCTGATCGACCCCCTCAACGCCACCCGCCCACACCTGACCGCCGCCCACCCCGAACTGGCCGCCCGCATCCACGCCCTCGTGGACCCACCCGGAGCCGACACCACGACGTGACGGCCCGCCCGCTCCAAGGCGGAGCCGCCGGCGCAACACTCTCCGCGATCCCCTCCGCCCGGGCCTCGTGGCCGCGGACGTGCCGAGACCTGCCGCCACGCGGCGCCGCGGCCTGAACACCGCTGCGGAGCAGGTGCGTTCCACGGATCGGCGGAAAGGTCCCTCAGACGTCCTTGTCCGGGGGCACGGGTCGCTGTGCGGCCCACGTGTCCCGTGTCGCCTCGTCGACGGGCCGGTGGTAGCCGGGAGCCGCCCCGAACCCGAGCACGGACATCACCTTGCCCGCGACCACACCGAGCACGGCTATGCCCACCGCGACGGCGAACAACCACGGCCGTGCGAGGACAACGGCGAACCCCCCGAGGAAGGCACCCACCAGGATCACCGAAATCCCCGTCCACGACGCCGCCGATGCACCATGCTGCGCGCTCATCCGCTTCCCCCTTCTCGATCCCTCGGCCCGGGCTCCCGAAACAACCATCGGTACTCCGATGCGCCCGCCCGAAACCGCCCCGCAAGTTCGTCCGGTGATGCCCTCTACCCGATCCGGCGCGCACCATGTCGGCCGAGCACGAGCCATGCCGGCGAGGCGAAGTCCCCTTCGGCACAGGCCGATGCCAGGGAGTCAAGCCCTAGGCACCCCGCTTCCCGACGCGTCCTCGTCGGCGGTCGGCGCGGGCGCTTCCTCGCGGTGGTCGGAGGCGGTCACGAAGGTGACGCCGTACCCGTACTCGCCCGGCGCCGCGACGAACCGAGCGTCGTCGGCCCCGCTCTCCTCCTCCAGGCGGTGCCCACCGCCCCCGGGCCCCGCTGGTTCGGAGATGGTGGCAGAGCTCCCGCCGACCCGGACCCACTCTCTTCCGGGCCGGCCGGGAACTCTCCCACACTCAGACTTCGGCTCACCTCGACCGCACCGTGGACGATGCCCCGAAATGGTCAGCCGTGGGCTACGGAAGGGCTGCTGCGGCGCAGGCCGCTCCGGCGACGAACGGGTTCACGAACGCAGCTGTGAGTGCGACCCCGCACGCCGCGACATCACCCGCACGAGCATCGACTATTCGATCATCGGTGCCCGGTGGTCCGGGGCCCGATCCGGATGGCCCTGCTCTCCGCAGACACCCGCGCGGGCGGGATTCACTTCGGCCGGTCTCCGCAGAACTTGTGTTCCGCCGCCACGGGGTCGCGGGGGATGCGCAGTGTCGTGCGGTGGTGGGAACCGGCGAGGTTGCGGAGGAAGCGGCTCGGGCTCAGGGGTGCGCGGGTGGAGTCGAGGAGTTCCTTCAGGTCGCCGCACGAGAGCGCGTGCCGGGCGGCGGCCAGGTTCTCGGGGGTGACGCCCGGAACGCCGGGGGGCGGCAACTCGTGCATCGCAGGGTCGAGTTCGAGGGCGAGGAGCCAGACGTCGTCGATGAGTTTGCGGTGGCCCGGCCATTTGTGTTGCCAGCCCGGCGTGTATTCCAGGTGCGCGCCGACGGTGTTGGCCAGGCCCCAGACCTCGACGATGTACTGGTCGAGCGGGACCACTTGGCCGGTGACTCCGAGGAAGCCGCCCGGGATGGATACTCGGGCCGGGGCGTGATCCGGGTTCAGCGGCAGCATCGTGGTGGGCCGGCCATCGGGTCCGAGTCGCACCAGGACGGGACGATTCGCGGCCAATCCCGCGGCCGTCGACTCACGCAGTCCGGGGAACGTGAGGACCCAGTCACGCGTGTGGTCGGCGTTGGAGGTGCCGGTGATGCGGATGTCGCTCTCGCGAACCCGTGCGGTCGTCGAGGCGTCGTGCCCGTGGTAGGCCGCAGGATGCCACGGGCCCACACAGGCCACGGCCCACACCCCCACGAGCGCGGCCACCGGGCTCGTCCAGCGTGTCGCGGGCAGCAGCAACCCGGGCATGAGCGCCAGGAACATCGCCGGGAGCAGCATCCGGGCATGCATGTAGTCCCCGCCGAGGTTGATCACGTAGACCGTGACGACCAGGGCCGACACGATCGGTGTGAGCGGCACCACCAGCTTGCGCCGGTCGGTCCGCGACCGGATCGACCAGGCCGCGAGAACGGCGAGGAACAGCAGGGCCGGCACGTACAGGACGTAGGGCGCGGTGAAGTCCCAGAGGTAGCGCATTCCGCGGCCCGGGTCGCTCGTGCCGGCCTCCTTGGTGAGCGCGGGCATCGGGACCAGCAGGCCGTAGTAGCCGGCACGGAAGACCTCGTACGCGATCGGCAGCGCGCTCGCGGCCGCGATCCGTGCGACGCACGCGCCGCGGCCGGGCCGCGCCACGAGCAACGCACCCACGAGGAACACCCCGGTGACGAGCGCCAGATCGGGCCGCACCAGGACCCCGAGCCCGTACCAGACGGAGTCCGCGCACGCCCGACCCGCGCTCGTCCCGCCGCGGGAACGCACGAGCAGCCACCAGCACCCGGCGAGCCAGAACGTGCCGAGCCCGGTGTCCAGACCGGCGGTTGCGTAGTCCCAGAAGACCGGCACCGCCAGTGGCACCAGCACACCCGCGGGAAGGAGCAACCTGCCCGCGGGCTCCGTGTACAGGCGCCTGGTGGCGTCGAGTGCGACGGCCACTCCCGCCGTGGTCAGCACCAGCCCCGCCATGACCGCGACGAACCCCAGGTCGCCCGGCGTGATCGCGCCGAGGAGAACCAGCAGCCACTGCCACAGCGTGCTCGTATTGGCCTCGACGCGCTCGTCCACGTTCAGCACGGGGCCGTTGCCGGCGAGGATCTGGCGGACGGTCCGCAGGAAGATGACGCCGTCGTCGGCGAGAGCCCGATGCCGCCACCCGAGCACTCCCAACACGATCGTGGGCACCATCACGGCCAACGCGTTTCGACGTCGAAACCGTGCGAGGGGGCCGGGTACCGACGGGTCGGGGGGCTCAGCCGCGGCTTCGTCGATGCCAACCGGGAGGAGCGACGGGTTGGCCATGGGTCCTCGGGTCTCATTGTTGTTCGGACACGGGCTCTCGACCCACATGTGCGGACGGCCCGGTTCCCGGGCCCACCTTGCGAGACGCTAATCGGCAGGCCGGCGGAATCGACTGGGGAAACGCGACCGTTGTTCCGGGACGGCGACGTGGTTCCGGGGATGGTGCTTGGTGTGGGGGCCGAGATGTTGGAGATTGGCCGGGGTGCTTCCATTGGCCGTCCGGGTGACGGCTGAGAAGCCGTCTTCTTACCGAACTTGGCGTCGGTTTACAGGACTTGGATCCTCGGTGGGGTGATATTGCTGCTGTCGGCGCATGAGGGCAGGGCCTCTTGGAATCTCGGTGGCTGTCGAGACCGTACGAGATGTCCGGAAGGCCCTGTTGTCACGGTTCTAACGTGGTTGCGGGAGGCAAGTCCAATCCGTTCCGTCCTGAGTGTGACTGCCTCGCGCATGTGTACGGGAACGCGGGCGGACGCGCGCCGGATCCTGCTCCGTCGCGACGCCGTGTCCCTGCCGGGGTCGGCCGAGTTGCGTGTTCTGCGCGGCGTGGCGGAGGTGTTGACGAGTGTCGAGGCGCGACCGCGCTGGAATCCGTCGTCGAGGTCATCGCGAACGGTGGGCCGATGCACGCACCCGGTCGGTGGCGGCCGATGGCGAGCCGGTTGGGTGACGCGTGGCGTTCCGCCGCCGTGTTGGCCAACCCGGGGGCCTGTTCATCCGGGGCCGGGGTTGGGTTCATCTGTCGTGAGGTCGGATGGTGGACGATGCGGGGATGACGAGAGACCGGGACGGCACATGCCACAGCACGACGGGGCAATTCCCTTGGCTCGTGGGGATGCCGAAGCCCTGGCCACCACGCTGAACGCCGTCGCCGACCCCACGCGCCTGCAACTGTTGAGCCTGATCGCCACGTCCCCCGGCGGGGAGGCTTGTGTCTGTGATTTGTCGGGTTCTCTCGGGTTGCGTCAGCCCACGATCAGTCATCACCTCAAGGTTTTGATCGACGTGGGGCTGCCGACTCGTGAAGAGCGCGGTACCTGGGACTGGTACACCCTCGTCCACGATCGCCTCGGCCTGGTGGGCACCATCCTGAACACGGTGATACCCGCACGCTGATCCGCTCGATGTCCCCTGTCGACGACCCGGCTTCGCCGTCCCGCGTCGGTCGCCTCTTCAGTCCTGTTCCCCGGTGATCTCGGTGATGAGGGTCCTGATGCGCTTCTCGATCTCGTCGCGGATCGCGCGGACGGCGTCGACGCCTTGGCCGGCCGGGTCGTCGAGGGCCCAGTCGAGGTAGCGCTTGCCGGGGAAGATCGGGCAGGCGTCGCCGCAGCCCATGGTGATGACGACGTCGGAGGCTTGGACGGCCTCGGTGGTGAGGACCTTGGGGGTCGCGTGGGAGATGTCGATGCCGACCTCCTTCATCGCCTCGACCGCGGCCGGGTTGACCCGGTCACCGGGGATCGAACCGGCGGAGCGGACCTCGATGGCGCCTTGGCCCAGGTGTTCGAGGAAGCCTGCGGCCATCTGGGAGCGGCCGGCGTTGTGGACGCAGACGAACAGCACGGAGGGCTTGTCGGACATGGCGGGGTCCTTTCGGTAACAGGTGTGGAGCCGGACGGCCAGGAGTGTGGCGTGGCGGTGGTCGTGCGCAGGTCGGTGAGGAGTGCGGTGACGCGGGTGTCGATCTCGTCGCGGATGGTGCGGACGGTCTCGGCCAGGCCGCCGCCGGGATCGGCGACGGACCGGTCCGCGTAGCGGCGGCCCGCGATCGGGGGCAGGGCGTCGAGGCAGCCGAGGCTGATGACCACGTCGGCCGCGGCCACGACCTCGTCGGTGATCGCCTTGGGGAACGCCTGGCCGACGTCGATGCCGATCTCGGCGAGCGAGGCGACCACGGCCGCCTCGACCTCCGGGCCGGGTGCGGTGCCCGCCGACCACGCCCTCGCGGCGCCGTCGGCGTGCCGGTTGAACAGGGCGGCGGCGATCTGGGAGCGCCCGGAGTTCGCGGCGCACACGAACAACACGCGCGGCTCGCGGTCGGCGTTCGCGGTGTGCGCGAGCGCGTCCAGGCGCTCGGCGGCGAACCGCTCCGCGAGCAGCGGCAGATGCTTGGTCACGGTGGCGGCCGCGGCCAACGCCTCGCACGAGGCGTACAGCACGGATCGCACCGTCGTCGCCGAGAACACGCCTGCGTACGCGGTGGTCAGGCGCCGCTCGCCGCCGGCCGGCAGGGCAACGAGGGCGCGGGGCATGGCTGGGCTCCTCGGATCGGGGGTTCGCTTTCCGCGTCCCACACCAGTAACGTATCAGTCCATGATGATGTCAGTCGATGCTGATGTATTGAGGGTGCTCGCGGACCCGCTGCGCCTGCGCATCGTCTCGCTGCTCGCGGGCGAGGCGCTGTGCGTGTGTCACCTGATCGAGGAGACCGGCGCGAGGCAGACGAACCTGTCCAACCACCTCAAGGTGCTGCGCGAGGCCGGCCTGGTGGACACCGAGCCGTGCGGGCGCTTCGTCTACTACCGCCTCAGGCCCGAGGCGCTCGACGTCGTCGCCACCGCCCTGGGGGATCTCGCGGCCACCGCGCGCGAGACCGCCGCGAACGCCCGGAAGAGGCCCTGCTGATGACCGCCACCGACAGCCCGCCCGCGACGGCGGACGGCTCCGCCGCGATCGTCGGCAAACTCTCCACCCTGGACCGGTTCCTGCCGGTGTGGATCGGCCTGGCCATGGCGATCGGGATCGGCCTGGGCAAGCTGATCCCGGGTCTGGACGACGCGCTGTCCAAGGTCGAGATCGGCGGCATCTCGCTGCCGATCGCGCTCGGCCTGCTGCTGATGATGTACCCGGTGCTGGCGAAGGTCCGCTACGACCGCCTGGACACCGTCACCGGCGACCGCAAGTTGATGGCGTCGTCGTTGGTGATCAACTGGATCATCGGCCCGGCGATCATGTTCGCGCTGGCCTGGATGTTCCTGTCGGATCTGCCCGAGTACCGCACCGGCCTGATCATTGTCGGGCTGGCTCGCTGCATCGCGATGGTGATCATCTGGAACGACCTCGCGTGCGGCGACCGCGAGGCCGCTGCGGTGCTGGTCGCGCTCAACTCGGTCTTCCAGGTCGTCATGTTCGGCGTCCTGGGCTGGTTCTACCTCGATCTGCTGCCCGGATGGCTCGGATTGGGCGACGGGGAACACCTGGACGTGTCGTTCTGGAAGATCGCCGTCAACGTGATCGTCTTCCTCGGCATCCCCCTGCTGGCCGGATTCCTCACCCGCCGCCAGGGCGAGAAGGCCAAGGGACGCGACTGGTACGAGACGAAGTTCCTCCCGAGGATCGGGCCGGTCGCCCTGTACGGGCTGCTGTTCACCATCGTCATCCTGTTCGCGCTCCAGGGCGACACCATCACCAGCGAGCCCGGCGACGTCGCCCGAATCGCCGTGCCCCTACTCGTCTACTTCGCCGTGATGTGGTTCGGCTCCTACGCCATCGGACGCGGTATCGGCCTCCCGTACGACCGCACCGCCACCCTCGCGTTCACGGCGGCGGGCAACAACTTCGAGCTGGCCATCGCGGTCGCCATCGGCACCTTCGGTGTCACGTCCGGCCAGGCCCTCGCGGGCGTCGTCGGCCCGCTGATCGAGGTGCCCGTGCTGGTGGCCTTGGTCTACGTGTCGCTGGCGTTCATGCGGCGCGCGCGAGAGTCCTCGTCCGTGTGACCTTCCGGATGGCGGCCCGGGTGCTCCCCGCGCCCGTGCCCCCACCGCGAAGCCCTCCCCCGAGGGCCGCCGGAAAGGTCGGCAGCCGCAGGCGCCCGGCTTGTCGGCGCGGATGATCGCCGAGCTCATCCCGTCGGTGATCTCGTGGGTCGGCAGTGCCGCGGGTCGACCGGCTAGGCCCGACCGGAACGTTGCGCCTGCGCCGCACCCGACGGCGTTCGTGCGGGCCGCGCGGTGTGCGGCCGACGACGTGGCCCTGCCCGTCCGGCGCCGTCGGGCACGTTCGATACTGGCCCGGGGAATCCGGGTGGTTCGGGAAGGGGCCGGCGTTGACGTGGTCCGGCGGCCTGCTCGGCTTCACCGCGGGCATGCTGATATCGGTCGTGACCGCCCCGGTCGGTGTCTCGGGCGCGGTGTTCCTCCTGCCGGTACAGGTCAGCGTGCTGGGGGTGCCGAGCCCGGCGGTGACGCCGACGAACCTGCTGTTCAACGTCGTTGCGGGGCCCGGTGCCCTCGCGCGATACCGCAGAGCCGGGGCCTTGGGCGGGCCCCTTGCCCGGCTGCTGATCCTGGGCAGCGCGCCGGGGGTGGTGATCGGCGCCGCGGTGCGGGTGTTCGCCGTTCCCGGGCCGAGGGTCTTCCGGCTGCTGGTCGCCGCGTTGCTGCTGCCGCTGGGGGTCTGGTTGTGCTCGCGCACGCTGCGTCCGGCCCGCGCTCGAACCGCGGCGCCGCCCTCGCCGCGGACCACCCTCGCGCTCGCGCTCGGCGTCGGGACGGTCGGCGGGATCTACGGTATCGGCGGCGGGTCCATTCTCGGGCCGATCCTCGTGGGCCGCGGGATGCCGGTGGCGGTCGTGGCCCCGGCCGCGCTGGCCTCCACGTTCGTCACCTCCCTGGTCGGCGCGGGCACCTACGCCGCCCTGTCCGTGGTCGCGCCCGGCGACGTCGCCCCGCAGTGGCTGCTCGGTCTGGCGTGCGGACTCGGCGGATTGATCGGCGGGTACCTCGGCGCGCGCCTGCAGCCGCACGTGCCCGAGACGGCGCTGCGGCTTCTCCTCGGCGCCCTGGCGGCCGCCGTCGGCGTCCTGTACGCCGTCCAGGGCACGCGCTGAGCCCTTCCGCCTCCGGGCGCCGCCCGTCGGCCGGCCTCAGGCGTTGCGGGGTGCGTACATGATGACGCCCTGATCTGCCTGATCGGCGTCGCCGTAGACGTCCAGGACGCCGCTCGCGCGGGCGGGCGTCATGCGGGTGACGGTGACCGTGGGCGCGCCGGTGGGGGCGATGTCGGTCACTGCTTCTCCGGATCGGTGGTGGGGATGCTGCCGACGGCGAGGAGGGTGCCGGCGACGGCCAGGACGGCCAGGACGGCAAACATGTGCGGGTAGCCGCCCAGGGGTTCGGCCAGGGCGGCTCCGGCGAACGGGGCGAGGGCGGAGGCGGCCATGATCGGCGCGGCGAGGATCCCGGACAGGGCGCCGTAGGACGCGGTGCCCCACCGGTCGGGGATCGCGGTGGCCTGCAGGAGGGTGGTGATGCCGCGCGCGGTGCCGGCGAGGACGGCGACCGAGATCAGCAGCCACACCGGGCCCGGCACGAACGCCAACACGATCGTGGTCGCGGCGGCCGTGGTCAGGACCCAGGTGGTGCGGGTGCGCACGCTCGTCGAACGGGCCAGGGCGGCGTAGCCCAGGCGTCCGGCGACCTGGCCGACGCCGCCCAGCCCGAGTGCCCAGGCGGCGAGGGTGGTGCTCGCGCCGCGCTCCGTCAGGAGCGGGACGAGGTTGATCATGACCGCGTACATCGCGAAGCACGCGATCGTCAGCGAGAGAACCAGGAGCACGAACGGGCGACTGCGCACCACCGACCGCGTTCCCGCGTTCGCATGGGCCCGCGCCGCATCGGGGGCGGGGGCGGGGGCCTTCGGCCACGGGCGGCGCAGGATCACCGCGTGGACGGGGATGGTGACCCCCGCAAGGATCAGGGCGAGGACGAGGTAGACTCCGCGCCAGGAAAGGTGGTCGGCCAGCGTCGCGGTCAGTGGGGCGAAGACGGTGCCGGCCAGGCCCGCGACGAGGGTGACCGTGGTCAGCGCGGGGACGTGGTTCGGGGCGTTCCAGCGGGTGAGGGCGACGAACGCGGGTTGGTAGAGCACGGCTGTCATCGCCGCCCCGGCGAGCAGCCACGCGGCGGTGAAGCACCAGATGTTGGGAGCGGCGGCCACGGCGATCACGGCCACCGTCGCGAGGACCGAGCCCAGGGTCATGGCGGCGTGGGGGCCGCGTCGGTCGAGGACGCGGCCGAGCGGGATGCCGCCGACGGCGGCGACGATCAGCGCGGCGGAGAACGCGGCGGTGGTGGCGGGCGGGGACCAGCCGGTGTCGTCCTCGATCGCGCCCGCGAGGACGGGGAAGGCGTAGTAGAGGATGCCCCAGCTGGTGATCTCGGTGACGCACAACCCGATCAGGACGGCGCGCAGCCGCGGCCGATGCGGATCCTCGGTCGCGGCTGCGCGGGCGGTGCGGGTGGGTGCCGTCACCGGCGCCTGCTCTCGGCGCGGCGCCGGCGGTGACGGGGGTCAGGCATCGGCGCGCTCGGCGTCGCCCGAGTAGCCGTGCACCCGCCCGGTCGCGAACCCGACCCCGGCACCGATGGTGACCGGTTCCGGGGCGGGTGTCCCGCAGCACGACGCCGCGACCGGCTCCGGCTCGGCGGCCGGGGTTCCGCAGCAGGAGGCTTCCTCGACGACCGGCTCCGGAGCACACGTCGAACCGCAGCCGCCGCCGGCCTCGTCCTCGCCGGGCAGGTTCGTGGAGCACACGCCGGTCTCCGGGAGTTCCAGGTGCACGGTGTCGGCGGCCTCGCGGTCGCCGGCGAGTGCGGCGGCGATCGAGCGGACCTGCTCGTAGCCGGTCGCCATCAGGAACGTGGGGGCGCGGCCGTAGGACTTCATGCCGACGATGTAGAAGTCGGTCTCGGGGTGGGCGAGTTCGCGTTCGCCGTGTGGGGGCACGGTGCCGCAGGAGTGGAAGTTGGGGTCGATCATCGGCGCCAGCTTCACCGGGGCCTCGGTGCCCGGGTCCAGTTCGACGCGGACCTCGCGCAGCATGTCCGGGTCGGGACGGAAGCCGGTCGCGGCCACCACGGTGTCGACGGTGATCTCGCGCCAGCCGTCGGGAGTGGTGCCGGCGACGGTCACGCCCTGCTCGGCTGGGGCGAAGCCGGTGATGGTGAAGTTGCGGACCAGGGTGATCGCGCCCGCCTCGACCGCCTGCTTGACCCGGGAGCCGAGCGCGCCGCGCGCCGGGAGCCCGTCGGCGTCGCCGCCCCCGTACAGCCGCGCCACCGACGCGCCGCGCACCACCCACGTGATCCGGGTGCCCGGTTCGGCGTCGGCGAGTTCCACCAGCGAGAGCAGGGTGTTCGCGGCCGAGTGCCCCATGCCGACGACCAGGGTGTGCCGGCCGGCGAAGCGGTCGCGGTCACGGCCCGGAACGTCGGGCAGGGCGCCGGCGATGTACGGGGCCGCCTCGACCTCCCCGGGGGCGAGCAGTCCGGACTCCCCCAGGGGGTTCGCCCGGCCCCAGGTGCCGGACGCGTCGATCACCGCCGCCGCCTCGATGTCCTCGACGCGACCGTCGGCGCCGGCGACCCGCACGAACAGGGGGTGGGTGTCGCGGTCGATGGTGCGGGTCTTGTCCACGCCGCGCCGCGCCACCGCGATCACGCGGGTGTTGGTGCGGATGCGCGGCGCGAGTTGCTCGGTCGCGGCCAGTGGGGCGAGGTAGGCGTCGACCAGTTCGGCGCCGGTGGGCAGTTCGCCGGCGGGCGGGGCGGTCCAGCCGGTGGGCTCCAGCAGGCGGCGGGCGGCGGCGTCGGTGTCGTACTCCCAGGGCGAGAACAGCCGCACGTGCCCCCACTCGCGGATCGCCGCGCCCGCGGCGGGCCCGGCCTCCAGGACCAGGGGGTCCAGGCCGCGCTCGATCAGGTGGGCAGCGGCGGCCAGGCCGATCGGGCCGGCGCCGATGACCACGACCGGGCGGGTCTGCTGCTGTGGCGTGCTCATGGCAGGGCTCCTCGAACGTTCGACGACGATGATTGCTCGACAACAAACGCAACTGTAAACAGCAAATACTGTTGATAGCAACATGTGCCGTGGTTCAATGGGGTCATGACCAACACGCTCGACGTCCTGCTGATGGACCCCGCCGTCGGCGACACCGCCGCGACCCGGGCACACACCCTCGCCCCGCTTCTGAAGGCGCTCGGTGACGAGAACCGGCTCACCCTGGTGCTGCTGTTGGCCGAGCGCCCGCACACGGTGCGCGAGCTGACCGACGCCACCGGCATGGGCCAGACCCTGGTCAGCCACCACCTCGCGCCCCTGCGCGAGCAGGGCCTGGTGACCGTGACGCCGCGTGGGCGGGCGAACGTGTACGCGCTGTGCTGCGAGGCGCTGGTCACCCCGATGCGCCTGCTCGCCACCCTCGCCTCGGCCAGCCCCGAGGGCCTGGACGCCTGCCGCACCGGCGCCGACTGCGGCTGACCCTCGCGCCTCAACAGTTGGAGTCGCCCCGCATCCGGTGGGCGGGCAGCACTGGATCAGGTACGCCTTTGAGCGCGTCCAGTCGCGGTGCGATGCGCTCGGGGTCCGCGCGGTAGCGCACCGCCCGACCGTCGCGCACCGACACCAGCGACCCGCCGCGCTTGATACGACAGCCTCACGCTCTTCTCCCCGGCACGGTTCTCGTCCCTGCCCGGCGCCCCGTTCCCTGGCGATCCGGACCGCTACCCCACCCGCGACGAGGTCGTGGAATACCTCCGTGCCTACGCCGCCCGCCCGGACGCCGACATCCGCACCGACACCCGGGTCACCGCCGTGACCCACGACGGCGACGCCCTTCTCGTCGAAACCGAGGGCGGCGCGCGACTGTCGACGCCGAGGGTGATCGCCGCGACCGGAGGCTTCGGCCGCCCCCACCTTCCCGCTCTCCCCGGCCTGGACGTCTTCGAGGGGCGGGTCCTGCACGCCTCGCACTACCGCAACCCCAAGGACTTCGACGGCATGCGGGTCGTCGTCGTGGGCGGCGGCAACTCGGCCATGCAGAGAGCCGTCGACCTCGCCGACGTCGCCCGCGTCTCGCTCGCGACGCGAGGCCCGTTGAAGTGGGCCAGGCAGCGTGTGCTGGGCCGGGACCTGCACTGGTGGCTGGGGCACACCGGCCTCGACATCGCCCCACTCGCCAAACAACTCGGCGGCAGGACCATGGCGGTCATCGACGACGGCCGCCATCACGCGGCACTCGAGACCGGGAACCCCGACCCGCGGCCGATGTTCGCCCACCTGACCACGAACTCGATCGTATGGGCCGACGGCCCCGACGAACGCCTCGACGCCGTCGTCCTGGCCACCGGCCACCGCCCCCCTGGACTACCTCGACGCCGCCGGCGCCCTCGACACCGACGGCCTGCCGCTGCACGACAAGGGCGTTTCCACCACCGTCCCGGTCTCGGCTACGTCGGCCTGGAATGGCGGCGCAGCCTGTCCTCCGCGAGCCTGCGCGGCTCCGCCCGCGACGCCGCCACGTCCTGAACCGACTCCGCGAGACCGTGCGCCGACCGGGCCCGTGTCGGGTCAGCCCGCCGCGAGCACGCCCGCCAGCATCGCGAGCGCCTGCGGATCGATTCGGTAGTACACCCACGTGCCCCGGCGCTCGCTGGTCACCAGCCCGGCCTCGCGCAGCTTCTTCAGGTGATGGCTGACCGTCGGCTGGGACAGGCCGACGTCCGGCAGGTCGCACACGCACGCCTCGCCGTTCGCGTGCGAGGCGATCGCCGAGAACAACCGCAGGCGCACCGGATCACCCAACCCCTTGAACATCACCGCCAGGCGTTCCGCGTCCGACACTCCCAGCGCCTCGCGCACCACCGGCGGGCAGCACGCCGCCCCGCTCGACCCGACCACGTCCAACCCCAGAGACTTCGACATCCTTCGATATTGACAGATGACGAATCAAGAGCCAAACTCTCTTGTATCGACAGACGTCGATACAGGAGGTCGTCGTGAACGCCGTCATCGAAAACGCCCGCCGCACCCTGGACGCGGCCCGCGCCCACCGCCGCGAACGCCGCCTGGGCGACGTCGTCCTGCCCGAGGGCACCGGCGAGCTCTGCGACAACCGCTGCCGCGCCCGGGCCCACCTCGACCGCACCGGCGCGTCCGTGTCCGCGTACTCCCGCTGAACCGCCCACCCGACCACCCCGCACCCACCGGAGGATCACCATGTCCCGCGTCCAACTCGCCCTGCGCGTCGCCGACCTCGAAGCCTCGATCGCCTTCTACACCAAGCTCTTCGGCACCGAACCCGCCAAGCTCCGCGAGGGCTACGCGAACTTCGCCGTCGCCGAGCCGCCGCTCAAGCTCGTGCTGATCCAGGGCGAGCCCGGCAACGACACCGTCATGGACCACCTCGGCGTCGAGGTCGAAACCACCGACCAGGTCACCGCCGCCACCGATCGCCTCGCCGACGCCGGCCTGACCACCCGCGAGGAGAACGACACCACCTGCTGCTTCGCCCTCCAGGACAAGGTCTGGGTCAGTGGCCCGGGCAACGAACCCTGGGAGGTCTACGTGGTCAAGGCCGACGCCGACACCATGACCAAGGCACCCGACAGTGCTTGCTGCACCCCCATTGCTGACACCCCGGCAGGGGTCGGCGCGGGCGAACAGGTCACGAGCGGCTGCTGCGGCTGAGGCCAAGGCGCACAGGTCACGAGCGGCTGCTGCGGCTGAGGACCAAGTGGACGGGCTCGGCGTCGGTGCAACGCAAATCCCGCGGCGCAGCGGCGGGCGACACCGATCGAGCGGCCACCCGCGGCGGCCACTCATGCACGATCGCCGGACCCGCACACCTGCCGGAACGGGGCGGGGCGGGGCAGGCATCGCCTCGAACCGTCGTCGACGACGATTCCCGCCCGCGAACTCCTCTACGGACAGCCGAGCATCAGCTACCATCTCGGCGCGTTGGAGGCGCGGACGAACGCTCGACGTGGGATCACGCGACGAGTCGGGCAACGTCGACCCGAACCGTTCGCAGCACGCTGCGAACGGTTCGTCGCCGAGGCGAGGTTTCGCCGGTACGGCGAACTCGCCGACAGGTGCTCGACGAAGCCTCGCAAGGAGGAGACCGCCTTTCGGCGGGCATCCTGGGCAGTGCTGCACCGCGCCGCCACTACGAACCGCCCTCACGCCTACACGCGCCCTCGCCGTGTCGGCCACCCTGTCGTCCCCCGCTCACGGCGGCCGGCGGAGCGCGGCCTGCAGTCGCGCCCGCCGGCCGCCGTGAGTCAGGACCCACTCGGTGGACACGGTCGCGGGGCGTCAGGTGGTCTTGTTCATCACGTGCTTGATCCGGGAGTAGGAGTCCAGCGCGTAGACCGACAGGTCCTTGCCGTACCCGGAGTGCTTGAAGCCCCCGTGTGGCATTTCGGTCGCGTACACGCCGTGGCAGTTGATCCACACGGTGCCGGCGTCGATGCGCTGGGCCAAGCGGGCACCCGTCGCCGCGTCACGGCTCCACACGGACGCCGCCAGGCCGAAGGGCACGTCGTTGGCCAGTCGGATCGCGGCGTCCTCGTCGGTGAAGGGGCTGGACGGTGAGGACCGGGCCGAAGACCTCGTCCTGCACGATCGCGTCGCCCTGGCGTACGCCGGTCACCACGGTCGGCGCGAAGAAGAACCCGGGCCCGGGGGCGGGCGCGCCGCCGGTGACGACGCTGGCGTGCTCGGGCAGGTCCTGGAGGTAGGCACTCACCCGGGACAGGTGGGCCCGGCTGTCGACACCATGACGTCCCGGCGAGTTGTCGTCGCCGTGCCGCGGACCCCGGCAGGTCGACTGCGCCACCCCGGCCTCGCCGGCCTTGCGTGACGGGCTCACCCGGCAGATGCCGACCGGATCGGTGATCGAGGGACGTGTTGCAGCGTGCCCAACGACATCACGGCCTCGGCTGCGACGGCGCGCGGGGACGCCCGCACTACTCGGTCACGAACCGGTGCGTTGCGTACAACCGCGACCAGGCGTTTGTGACGAACCGGAGTCTCGACGTACGACATGGCATTCCCTCCCGGTCGGATGACCGAGGTTTCGTCGTGCCCGGTCCGTTGTCCGAGGCGCGCCGTCAGCTTGCCTCGGCATCGACACCGGCTGCGCGGAGGTAGTCGCCGACGGCCGTGTGGTTCTTCGTGAGAACTTCGATCTTCTCGGCCATGCGATCGCGAACCTGCTCGAGGGCGGCAACCATGTCCGGCGTCACATAGGGCATGTGAATCGTCCGAGGGCTGTCCAGGCACGGCAGGATCTGCCTGATGATCCTCGTCGGCAGGCCGACGTCGAGCAAACCCCTGATCTGGCGGACCCGATCGACCACGTAGTCGTCGTAATCCCGGTATCCGTTGTGCAGACGCTCCGACACGATCAGATTCCGCGCCTCGTAGTAGCGCAACATACGCACCGGCGTACCCGTGCGCTTCGACAGCTCACCGATCCTCACGTGCGAACCTCCCCCTCTAACGGTGCAAGTCATCGATTTGACCCTGACATTAATGTCATCCGTTGATCGTATGGCCATGCCAAGAACGGATCGCACCACGTCGATTGCCACCCCGGGCCCACGGTTTCCCCTCGCGGGGCTGCTGGCACTGGGCACCGCAGGACTGATCACCCTCCTGACCGAGACGATGCCCGCCGGAGTACTGCCCGCGATGAGCCACGATCTGGGGGTGAGCGAGTCGGCAGCCGGTCAGACGGTCACGGCCTTCGCCCTGGGGGCGCTGCTGTCGGCTCTCCCCCTGACGCGAGCGACCATCGGATGGCCACGCCGACACCTGCTGCTGTCCGCGATCTCGGGATTCGCCGTGACCAACACGATCACGGCCCTCTCGCATAACTTCCCCCTCACGCTTGTGTCCCGGTTCATCGGAGGTGTCGTCGCGGGACTGCTCTGGGCCCTGCTCGCCGGGTACGCCCGTCGCATGGTCGCCCCGCAACAACGCGGCAGGGCCATGGCAATCGCGATGGCAGGCACTCCCGTCGCACTCTCGGTCGGTGTACCCGCCGCCACATTCCTCGCGAAAGCCGTCGGCTGGCGTTACGCCTTCGGACTCACGACCGCAGCCACCCTGGCGCTGATCGTCTGGATCATCGCCACCGTGCCCAACTTCCCGGGACGGCCCAAGGAGTCCCGGCCCCCGCTCGCCCGAACTCTGCGCATCCCCGGTGTCGCCCCCATACTCCTCGTGACGTTGACCTTCGTGCTCGCGCACAACACCCTCTACACGTACATCGCACCTTTCCTCGACTCGCTCGGCATGGCGGACCGGGTCGACGCCGTCCTCCTGACCTTCGGGCTGCTGTCGTTGGCGAGTATCTGGATCACCGGCGCACTCATCGACCGGCACCTGCGCATCCTCATGATCACCAGTTGCGCCCTCTTCGCCACGGCGGCTCTGCTCCTGGGAGTCTTCACCGGCTCCCCCGTACCGGTCTTCGTCGGCACCGCCGTGTGGGGGCTCGCGTTCGGCGGCACGGCGACTCTGCTTCAGACCGCTGTCGCCGAAGCAGCCGGTGCGGCCGGGGACGTGGCCCAATCCCTGCTCGTGACCGGCTGGAACACCGGCATCGCCGGCAGCGGCGTCCTCGGTGGACTCCTGCTCGGCGGACCCGGAGCAAGCTACCTCGGCTGGAGCGCCCTCGCGCTTTTGCTACCGACTCTCGCGGTCGTCGTCGGTGCACGCAGGAACGGATTCCCCGCGCACGCACTCCACCACACCGAAACGACGCCAAGATGAAACCACCCTTCTCGAAGGTGATCGCGGCCCTGACGCCCAGGCGGCGACGTCCGTGTTCGCAACCTGTGGCATTCGGCGCCCCGCCCCCGCTTCCCGCCCGGGCCGTCGGGATGTCCCAGCCGTCCGCCGGTCGATGCTCGCGGGGTCGACCACGCGCCGGAACGGGTGGGAGCGGGTACTGCCCCGCCAGGTGATGTGGCTTCAGATGGTCGTGTCCACTGCGACCGTGGAGGGCCTCGAAGGCGACCTCGATACCGTCGTTGGGCTCCTGCCCGGGCTCTTGGAGAGCCGGTCGATGACGCTCGACAACGACCTGCGGTGGTGCGACGAGGAAGACCTCGATGACGAGGAGGACCCGGTGGCCGTGGAGGCCGATGGGCCGCCCGGTTCGCCGCCTCCCTGCCCCGAGGGGGTACGTGTGCCGGTCACGATTCGGGACCTGGCCGACACCCTCGACCGGCTCGGCGTGTTACCGCGGACCGACACCGCCTGCGGCGGCCGCGTCCGGCGTACCCCGGACCGGCTTCCGCACGCACTGCCCGACAGGACAGCCATCGGTCCGCCGAGCGTCGTGGCAAGCAGCCCGAGCCGGTTCCGTCGGGAAGTGGCCACCCTTTCGGGGGACTTTGCCCCCCGTTTCCGTGACTAGTGCGTTGACCACGAGAGTTCGCCGGGTCTGGTCGGGCGGCTTTGGGTCGTGGGCGGCCCCAGCGCCGGCGTTCGCCGCGGACTTTGGCGCGTTCGCGGCGTAGCGTGTCACCAAACCCGGCGAACGTTCGTGTTCAACCCCCTAGTGTGATGCGCCAGAAATCCTGAGGGTTAGTAAGTACCCTGTTGTCATGTCGCATTCGGGGCCTTCTGCTGTGGCGATCACGTTGTCCGAGGCCGAGCGTGTCGAGTTGGTGCGCCGGACGGAATTGCCGCACCGGCGCTCGGCCGAGAAGGCTCGCATCATCCTGGCGTGTGCTGACGGCATGTCGAACGCGGGTGTCGCGCGGCTCGTCGGTGTCCAGGCGAAGACGGTCGGCAAGTGGCGTCGGGCTTTCGCCGCGGAGCGGATGGCCGGGCTTGAGGACGCCGGCTGGATCGGCCGGCCGAAGGCCGACCTGATCCTCGACGATGCCGAGCGCAGGCAACTGCAGCAGTGGGCGCGGCAGGCCAAGACCGCCCAGTTCCTCGCGTTACGGGCCAAGATCGTGCTGCGCTGTGCGGTGGGCGGGACGAATCAGCAGGCCGCGGCCGACCTCGGCATCGACAGGTCGACCGTGGACCGCTGGCGGGCCCGGTTCATCGCAAAACGCCTCGATGGTCTGCAGGACGAGCCGCGCTCGGGCCGGCCGCCTTCAATCCTCCTCGACCGGGTCGAGGAGGTCGTCGTGGCCACCCTGGAGTCACTCCCGGGCCAGGACACGCACTGGTCACGGGCCTCGATGGCCCAGCGCAGCGGCTTGTCGAAGTCGACGATCGGGCGGATCTGGAAGCGGTTCGACCTCAAGCCCCACCTGCAGGACTCCTTCAAGCTGTCCACCGATCCGCAGTTCGTCGCCAAGGTCGTCGACGTCGTCGGCCTGTACCACCACCCGCCCGAGAAGGCGGTCGTGCTCTGCGTCGACGAGAAGAGCCAGATCCAGGCGCTGGACCGGTCCCAGCCGGTGCTGCCGATGATGCCGGGCATGCCCGAACGCCGAACCCACGACTATATGAGGCACGGCATCACCAGCCTGTTCGCCGCCTTCAACATCGCCGACGGCACCGTCATATCGGCACTGCACCGCCGCCACCGGGCGATCGAGTTCAAGAAGTTCCTGATCCGGATCGACAAGGCGGTGCCCACCGGGCTCGACGTCCACCTCGTCTGTGACAACTACGCCACCCACAACACCGCCGAGATCCGGACGTGGCTCGGCAAACACCCCCGATTCCACGTCCACTTCACCCCCATCGGGTCCTCCTGGATGAACCAGGTGGAGCGGTGGTTCGGCCTGCTGACCGACAAACTCATCCGCCGCGGCGTCCACAGGTCCGTGAAGGCCCTGGAGGACGACATCACCGCATGGATCGACACCTGGAACGAAAACCCGCGGCCCTTCACCTGGACCAAGACAGCCGACGAGATCCTCAACTCCCTCGCCGACTACCTCACCAAAGTCGGAACCACCGGCCAGAAAACAGAGCAGAACTAACCCTCAGGATTTCTGGCGCATCACACTAGCCGAGTTGGTCTCCGGTGTAGCGGAAGATCGCGTTGCCGGAGTTGACTCCCCAGACGTTGCCGTCGATGCCGGCACCGATGTCGCTGAGGGTTCCGGGGATCTTTACCCAGGGGTTGGCGTCGTGGTTGGTGAAGCGGTAGACGCTGCCGGCGGAGTCCAGGCCCCACACGTTGCTGCGGGAGCCGGCGGAGATCCGGACCAGGCTTCCGGTGATCTTGACCCAGTGGTTCGTCGAGGCGTCCTGGTCGCCGATGTAGCGGAAGATCTCGTTGCCCTTGTTGACTCCCCACACGGTGCCGTCGGCAGCGACGCCGATGTCGCTGAGGACGCCGGGGATCTTCACCCAGGGGTTCTTGTCGTCGTTGGTGTACCGGTAGATGGAGCCGGCGGAGTCCAGGCCCCACACGATGGTCCGTGACCCAGCGGAGATGCGCACGAGACTGCCGGGGATCTTGACCCAGTGGTTCGCGGTCTCCCGGTCGCCGATGTAGCGGAAGATCTCGTTCCCGGCGTTGACGCCCCATACCGTGCCGTCGGCCGCGGCGCCGATGTCGCTGAGGACACCGGGGATCTTCACCCAGGGGTTGTTGTCGTCGTTGGTGAACCGGTAGATGCTGCCGGCCACGTCCAGGCCCCACACGATCGTGCGCGAGCCTACCGAGATTGCCGTGAGACTACCGGTGATCGTCTTCCAGTCGGCCATGCCCAAACCTCCCCTTGATGACGGACGTTGCACCGGATACCTATGGAGTCCACGCCCCGACCAAACGGTCCGGTCGTCGAATGGCCGGAACGCTCGCCTCGGGCCTGCCGCCCACCACCCGATCACTCCAGGTGCACGACCCGACACGGGAGGACACCCCCGGTGGGGCTTGGCCGAAAGCCCTGTCCCGCGAACGAGGGACTGGACATCCCCACCTCATGTGTGCCTCCCACCGAGCCGCCCGGACAGCCACCAACCCGTACGGCCCGGCGCACCGCCACAACCACCGACCGGAGCGGTCCCGCGTCAACCAGCGCCGGGAACGGACGGTGCCGTCGGGGATTTTCTTCAACCAGGCGGTCGACCCGCCCGCGAGAGTGCCCTTGAGCGAAACCACCAACACCGCACCGGGCGCGTACTGTTCGACCCCCACATCGGGGACGCGCGGAACCGAGGCGGTCGCGATCAGTGGTCGTACGGGGCGTTCGGCTCCCATCCGTGGGCGCCGTCGGCCAAGACGACGTCGGGGGTGAACCCGGCGGCCTTCAGCGTTCGCGGGCGGAGTCGACCAGGTGACCGGTGTGGTCGACCGTGCTCACGTTCCCGGCCCCGACGAGCCGGCACGGCAACGCGGTGTTGTAGCCGCTGCCGGTACCGATCTCCAGGTGCGGGAACTCCGTCGGGTGGGGCGTGTTCGGCGTGGACGCCGTCGACCTCGGTGATGAGCGACTCCCCCCGAATACTCCGCGTCCCACCAGACCCCGCCGTCGACGGACTCGTCCGTGTCGTCGGCGCGCCACGGGGCGAAGCGTCTGCGAAGCGTCGGAGGCGCTCCGTGGAGGGTGAGGGCTCTCACCGTCGGTGCGGGTCAGAGCGTTTCGAGGCCCAACTTGGACAGGTACACGGGGATCCTCGCCACCGTCCTTCCGGGAATTGTGGTTGTCTGCAGGGTGCCTTGCGCCAGATCTCGCACGAGGACCGTGTAGGTGCCCCGATCGTGTACGAGTTCAACCGCATACAGCACTTCCGCAGACGTGCCGCCCGCCGCGTCTGCAGCGTGATCTTGCTCTTCAAACATGTCCGTCGATTCCTTCACAGCCTCGTCCGCGTCGAGAGGCCGACAGTGCCTGCGCCCGAACCTCCAGCGGTGCACAGGGCCGACCGCATCAATCCCGGCCACCGTTCGCACGTAAGGCAGTTCCGCATCCACCGCCCGGGCATGACGCGACTGAGGGCACGATGTCCGGCGACGCGGAGGCAGCCATGTTTCGGTGGTCCCATCCGTCCGCGCGCGATGTCCGGGTTGTGCCCATGCGGGGGTCGCCGCCGCCTGTGCTTGGTCGCGCCGAGTTCGAAGCGGACGCCCACCGTTGTCGTACGGGCTCTACCTCGCCTCGGCGAGACTCCGCGGTCGCATGTCCGTCCAGGTGTGCTCGATGTAGTCCAAGCAGGCCTGCCGAGCGTTCTCCGTGTAGGCCGTCGTCCAACCGCGTGGCACCTCGGAGACGGCAGGCCACAAGGTGTGCTGGCCTTCGTCGTTGACCAGCACCACGAAGCGGCCGTTCTCGTCCTCGAACGGGTTCGTCATTCTCGTTCCTCCCGCGATCCGGTTGGGGATGCGCCGGCAGTAGGCGCGCTCCTCGACCCGTGCAGAGGGTGAGGCCTCAACTCTTTCCGCCGGCGCCCGCGGTAGCCGCGACAGGCCGGGTCTTCGTGCCCTTGGCGTCGGCCTTCTCGTCTTCCCGCAGTTCGGCACCGAACCTCTCGGCGGACGCCTCGGCAGCGAGGTCGTGGAACTCCTCACTCGCCTGGCGGGCGGCCTTCTTCACCTCCATGACCAGGTTGATGGACGTCTTGATGGTTCCCTGAACCAGCGGTTTGACGACGCGCTTCGCCACCGGCGCCAATACGAGACCCAATAGGAAAGGAGGGAGGGCAGTCATGGCTGTAATCTCTCTGCGTGTGGTCGACGGACGGATCGCGGCCGTACAGTCGAGTGCGACCTCGCAAAAGAACCGGCACTCGTGGACGGACTGGCGTCCTCTTTTGAGTCGAACAGTGACGGTCCCGTACGGCCGGTGAACCCACGCTAACCGACGCGCGGACGCCTCTGTCGATGAATACAAGAAGCTTCACTCTTACGGGTGCAATCGCTATTGCGGTGAGCTTGTTAATCGCGCGGCCGGGACTGCGGCAGCGTCCCCGCGCTCTGGTCACACCTATTCCGGCAATCCCCACCGCCGGATGACGCCCAAGCGGCGCCATGGGCACGTCTCTCGACAGGAAACGATCACTCGAAGGCGCAACGGGGCGCAGGGCGTGCGCCAAGGCCGCACGTGCAGGCGGTCGTCCACGGTGCCCGCCGACCCGAGCCGGCCTGTCCGGCCGGGCGACTGGGGCGGTGCCGAATGCGACCGGGTACGCAGCACATTCCCAGCGAATCTCCAAACGAAAGTCCCGCAAAAAAAACTACAAGCGTTTCATATGTGAGTTTGGTGCACGAGTCCGGAGGAGTGTGGAACCGCCCGTGAACGGAGGAAGGTCTTCCGGTTCGCTTACAAATTCACCTCTTCGGAGGACAACGCGAACGACCATTTGGATCGCGGAACAAGCTCTGCAAAGCTCGTAATCCATGGACCGTAGTTCCGGCCGCTCGCGATCGGTGAGCGTGAGTGGCAGACATCGAGAGGAGAGCGGCGCGTGGATTTCGCGCTGACCGCCGAACAAGAGCTGATGCGCAAGGAAGCCGGGCGGTTCGCTCAAACCCAGCTCGCCGCGTCTTCATCGGGCACAGGCCGACCGTTTTCTCGTGAATTATGGCGCCGTTGTGCCGAATTCGGTGTACAGGGAATGCCGTTTCCCGCCGAGTACGGCGGCCAGGGCGCCGACCTGGTCACCACCGTGCTGACCTTGGAGGAACTGGGGTACGGCTGCCACGACAATGGGCTGCTGTTCTCGTTGGGCGCGCATATGTGGTCCTGTGCACTGCCGATCTGGCGCTTCGGTGATGCCCGGCAGCGGGATCGGTATCTGCCCTCGCTGTGCGACGGTTCGGCCGTCGGCGTCCAGGCGGTGACCGAGGTCCGATCCGGGTCCGACGCACTCGCGGTGCGAACGACGGCGCGAGCCTGCGGTGACGACTACATCCTCGACGGGATCAAGACGTTCATCACCAACGCACCCGTGGCCGACGTCTTCGTGGTGCTGGCCCAAACGGGCAACGTGGGCGATCTGGGCGGGCTGTGCGCGTTCGTGGTGGACCGGAAGCAGCCGGGCATCTCGGTGGGTGAGCCCGTCGAGAAACTGGGGTTGGCCTCGTCTCCCATGAGCGAGGTGATCCTGGACGACTGCCGGGTACCGGCGGCGGCAATGCTGGGCGGCCGGGGTGCGGGCATGACCGTCTTCAACACCACGATCGAGTGGGAACGCAGCTTCATCCTGGCCACCGCCCTGGGCACCATGCGCCGCCAGTTGGAGGAGTCGATCGCGCACGCGCGCGCCCACACACGTTTCGGTGAGCCGATCGGCCGAAACCAGGCCGTCGCCCACCGCATCGCCGACATGCGCGTGCGGCTCGACGCCGCTCGACTGCTGTTGTACCGCGTGGCCTGGCTCAAGGACGAAGGCAAGCGCACGAGTCTGGAGTCCTCCGTCGTCAAGCTCTTCCTCAGCGAGGCCCTCGTCGAGTCCAGCATGGCGGCGTTCACCACCCACGGTGCCGACGCCTACATGTCCGGTGCCGCACAGGAGCGCGACGTTCGCGACGCTCTGGCAAGCCGTATCTACTCGGGCACATCCGACCTCCAACGCGTGATCATCGCGCGAATGCTGGGGCTGTGAACGCATGACCGACCTCCTGCACCAACTCCTGCGCGAGAGCGCCGCCCGTACTCCACACGCCACTGCCGTGATCGACGACGCCGGCGTCACCACCTACGCCGAGTTGGACCAGCGCGCCAACCAAGTAGCCCACCTGTTGCGGTCCCAGGGGGTCCGACCCGGCGACCGTGTGGGACTGCACCTGCCCCGGACCGCCGATGCCCTCATCGGCGTCTACGGGGTGCTCGCAGCCGGGGCCGCCTACGTCCCGCTGCCCCCGGGCGTTCCGGCATCCAGGCTGCGCACCATCGTGATCGACGCCGGCATCCGGATCATCCTGGCGGCACACGAGGACACCGCCCGAGTGCGAGCGGATCTCGGCGGGCCCGACTCTCCACTGACGGACGTCGTAGCCCCCCGGGCCGCCGCCGAACTGTCCGGTGAGCCCCCGCAGATCCCGGTGGAGCCCGACGACCTCGCCTACGTCCTGTACACCTCGGGCTCCACGGGAGTCCCCAAAGGTGTGATGATCTCGCACCGCAACGCCATGTCGTTCGTGGACTGGGCGGCACGGGAGTTCCGCGTCACCGGGGAGGACCGGCTGGCCAACCACGCGCCGCTCCACTTCGACCTGTCGGTCTTCGACGTGTTCGCCGCCGCGTGGGCGGGTGCCGCCGTGGTACCGGTGCCTCCGCAGGCCGCCGCCTTCCCGACCGTGCTGGCCGACTTCGTCCGCGAGCAACGGATCACCGTCTGGTACTCGGTGCCGTCGGCGCTCAACCTCCTGGTGTCGCGAAGCGGCCTGCGTGCCGGCGACCTGCCCGCATTGCGCCTGGTCCTGTTCGCGGGCGAGGTCTACCCCCTCCCGCAACTGCGGTCGGCCCTGGGGACGCTGCCCGACGCATGTTTCTACAACCTCTACGGGCCGACCGAGACCAACGTGTGCACCTACTATCGCGTGCCTCGGCCGCTCCCGGCGGACTCCGCGGCCCTGCCCATCGGGATCCCCTTGCCAGGCATCGACCTGTGTGCCGAGACCGACGACGGCCGCCTGGCCGGGGTGGGCGAGACGGGCGAGCTGTGCGTCCGCGGAACAACGGTCATGCGCGGCTACCTCGGCGACCCGGCCCGCACCGCGCACGCACTGCGCCCCGTCGTCGACGGACCGGGGATCCCCACCTATCACACCGGAGACCTGGTCACCCAGGACTCGGACGGCCGGTGGCACTTCCTCGGACGGCGGGACTCCCAGATCAAGACCCGCGGATACCGGGTCGAACTCGGCGAGGTCGAACGAGCGTTGGCCTCGCATCCCGCCGTGCTGGAGTGCGCCGTCGTCGCGGTGCCCAGCGAGGAGTTCGGACACCTCATCGCGGCGTTCGCGGTGTTGCGCGAAGAGGTGGCGACCGCCCGATTGACGGCCCACTGCCGCACCGTGCTCCCGAGCTACATGGTCCCGTGGCGCATGCGGACCCTGCCCGCCCTGCCCAGGACCACCACGGACAAGATCGACTATCGGCGGCTCAAGGCCGACGCGGAGGAGAGTGCTCATGCGGGACATCGTTGACCTGGTGCGGACGTTCATCGTGCAGGATCTCGGCTGGGAAGGACCCCGGGCCGACCTCACCGACGACCTGCCCTTGATCGAGAAGGGCATCCTCGACTCACTGGGCCTGCTGTCCTTGGTCACCCACTTGGAGGACAGGCTCGGAATCCGAGTCGACGACCGGGACATGGTTCCCGAGAACCTCGGCACGCTCAGGTGCATCGACCGGTTCGTCACCCACAAACTGGACGCCGCGACCCGGGACCGGAACACCCCGGCGACGACCTAGCGCGTGTCCGTACGGCGCCGGGAGGCATCGCCGGACCGCGGCTCGTCATCCGGGCACCGGTCGGGTCCGCGAACACGGTGCTGTTGATCCGAGCAGCCGCGGAGCGGCCCGGGAACCGGCAAATCCGGAGACGACCCGCGGCGGACCGTGTCGAGCCGCCTGCGGTCGCCACCCGAGCGGACGATGTAGATCTTCATTCCTTCGAATGGCAGGGCCGTCGAACGACCGGAACAGGGGCTCGTCGCCGGCACGATGAATGCATCACCCAGGGCCCCGCCAGGCGGGTTCGCCTTTCAAAGCGCGTGAGGTTCTCGTTCGTCTCCGGCCGCCCGCGACGCATGCCGTCGCGGAAGGCCCGACTCCTTGGCATGCCCTCGACCGGTCGAAATGTCGCCCGCACGAGCGCGGAGGAGCTCTCAGGACATTGCAGGAGGTTGCCCGTGTCCCGCCGTAACTTTGCCGTTCTGCGTGATCCTTCCTCGGAGCCGAACCCCGGTTGCGCAGCCGGACCTTCGGCCGATGTTCTTCCGGTCACCGCGGCGCAACGGGAAATCTGGCTGGCCGAGCAGCGTTCTCCGGAAGCGGGCGCAGCGCTGCGCGTGGGCGAGTACCTGGAGATCGACGGACCGATCGACCCTGGCATGTTCGAGGCGGCGCTGCGTGTCGTCGTGGCCGAGACCGACGCACTGCGGGTGCGGGTGGTTCCGGGCGAGGGTGGGCCACTGCAGATTTTGGAACACGAACTGCCCTGGGCCCTGACGCTGGTCGACGTCGGCGACGAGCCCGATCCGGACGGCGCCGCACGGGCCTGGATCGCGTCGGACCTGGCTCAGCCCATGGATCTGGCATCCGGTCCGCTGTTCGGTTTCGCCCTGCTCCGGATGGCATCGGATCGCTTCTGGTGGTTTCACATGTATCACCACGCGGTCATGGACGGGTACGGCCTGTCCCTGGTGGCGCGACGGACCGCTGCGGTGTACACGGCTCTGGCACGCGGGCAGCACGCCGGTCCCAGCCCCTTCGGCCGGTTGTCGGCCCTGGTCCGCGCCGACCAGGAGTACCGCGCGTCCGACGAGTGTGCCACCGACCGCAGGTACTGGGCGGAGCGGCTGTCGGGCTGGTCCCCCGCGGTCACGATTCCGCCTCGCCAGGGGTTCACGGCCGAGGAATACAGCTGCGGCGAGATCGAGCCCGCCGAGAAGGCACCGGTCTTCGGGCACTCGGTGCCGGGGATGGCCCGTAGGACGCGGGAGCTTCCGCTTCCGCGGGCGCTGCGGGCGGCGGCCTGGCACGCCAACCTCCCCCCGAACCGGTTCGTGGTCGCCGCGGTGGCGCTGTATGCGCATCGGCTGACGGGCATGGAGGACGTCACGGTCGGGCTGGCCGTGGCCGGCCGCCTGGATCGTGCTGCGCGCACGACGCCCGGGATGCTGGCCAACGGGGTTCCCGTACGGCTGAGCGTACGGCCCGACATGGCGCTCGAGGACTTCCTGGTCCAGGTCGACGAGCGAATGCGAGAGGCGGTGACCCACCAGCGCTACCGCGGCGAGGACCTGCCCCGTGACCTCGGTCTGCCGCGCGGCGCCGGCGCGGTGTTCTCACCGGTGGTCAACCTCATGGGCTTCAACTACGACATCACCTTCGCCGGTCACCCGTGCACCGTGCACAACGTTTCCGCGGGGCTGCTCGCAGACCTGATGATCGCGGTGTGGGACCGTCGGAACCACACCGATCTGTGCCTGGAACTGCGCGCGTTGCCCCAGGTGTACGGCGACGCCGACCTCGCGGACCACCAGGGGCGGCTCCTGCGCCTGCTGGCGAACATGGCGGGCGCCGATCCCACGCTTCCGGTCGGCACACTCGACGTGCTGTCGGCCGACGAACGGCGCCGCATGCTCGAGGAGGGCGACGGCGGCGAGGGATGCCTCGTCGCCGTTGCGATTCCGGTGCTGTTCGAGGCCCAGGCGGCGCGCACCCCGCGGGCGACGGCACTGGTCGCCGGCGACACCGACCTGACCTACGAGGAGTTGAACGCGCGCGCGAATCGGCTGGCCCACGCATTCGTCGCCCGGGGCATCGGGGCCGAGGACGTGGTGGCCCTCGCCCTGCCACGCAGTGTCGAACTGGTGGTCTCGATCCTTGCGGTCCTCAAAGCCGGAGCCGCGTTCCTGCCGGTGGACCCGGGATATCCGGCGGAGCGCATCGAGTACATGCTCCGTGACGCCCGCCCGGCCCTGGTGATCGACGACGCGCAAGCGGTCGCCGAGTTGGCGGCGGGAGAGCCGGACAACGATCCGGGGATCGTCGTGGATCCGAGGAGGCCCGCGTACGTGATCTACACGTCGGGGTCGACCGGGCTGCCGAAGGGGGTGGTGGTCACCCACGTCGGCGTGGGAACCCTGGTCGCCGCCCAGGCGGAGCGGTTCGCGATCGACGCGCGCAGCCGCGTGCTGCAGTTCGCCTCGCCCAGCTTCGACGCCTCCGTGTCGGAGCTGTGTACCGCCCTGTCGACCGGAGCAGCGCTGGTGCTCGCCTCCACGGTCGACCCGTTGTCCGCCCTGATCGATCCGCAGCTCGGCGTTACCCACGCGACCGTACCGCCGTCCGTCCTGGCCGCGCTGTCCGAGGCGGACACCCGTGTGGCGACCTTGGTCGTGGCGGGCGAGGCGTGTCCGGCGGGATTGGTGGCGCGATGGGCACCGGGGCGGCGGATGATCAACGCGTACGGCCCGACGGAAACCACGGTGTGCGCGACGATGAGTGCTCCCCTGACCCCCGGGGATGCGGCGCCGCCCATCGGGTGGCCGATCCTCGGGAGCCGTGCCTATGTGTTGGATGCGTCGTTGGGGTTGGTGCCGCCGGGGGTGGCGGGTGAGTTGTACGTGGCGGGGGTGGGTCTGGCGCGCGGTTATCTGGGCAGGCCGGGTCTGACCGCGCAGCGGTTCGTGGCCGACCCGTACGGACCGCCCGGGACGCGTATGTACCGCACCGGGGATCTGGTCCGCCGGCGTCGTGACGGACAGTTGGAGTACCTCGGCCGTACCGACCACCAGGTGAAGGTCCGCGGACACCGGATCGAACCCGGCGAGATCGAGACGGCCCTGACCACCGACCCCACCGTCACCCAAGCCGTCGTCATCGCGCACGAGGACAGACTGGTCGCCTATGTGGTGCCGGCCGCCGGTGCCGGTGTCGACACCGGATCGCTGCGCGGGCGTCTGCGGTCCCGGTTGCCCTCGCATCTGGTGCCGTCGGTGTTCACGGTGCTGGACGCGCTGCCCTTGACTGCGAACGGGAAGCTGGACCGGGCCGCCCTGCCCGCACCCGACCCGACGACCACCACCACAACCGGCCGACTCCCGCGCAGCCCACGCGAACGCGTGCTGTGCGAGCTGTTCGCCGAAACCCTCGGCGTACCCACCGTCGGAATCGACGACGACTTCTTCGCCCTGGGCGGCCACTCCCTCCTCGCCACCCGACTCACCGGCCGCATCCGCACCGTCCTGGACACCGACGTCAACCTGCGCACACTCTTCGAAGCACCCACGGTCACGGGTCTGGCGGCCCACTTGGACGAAGCGGGACAGGCACGGCCGCGGCTGACTCCCGGCGAGCGCCCGGAAAAGGTGCCGCTGTCGTTCGCACAGCAAGGACTGTGGTTCCTTCACCGTCTGGAGGGCCCCGGCGCCACCTACAACATCCCTCTGGCGCTGCGCCTGACAGGCGCTCTCGATCGAGCCGCGCTGAAGCGGGCGTTGGACGATGTCATGGCCCGGCACGAGAGCCTGCGCACTGTGTTTCCGGAAACCGACGACGTTCCCTTCCAGCAGATCATCGGTACGTCCGCGGCGCGCTCCCCGCTCGCGATCACCCAGGTGACCGAGGCCACGCTTGCGTCGCGGCTGGCCGAAGGCGCTCGACACGCCTTCGACCTGCTCACCGAACCTCCGCTGCATGCCGAGCTGTTCGCGCTCGATCCCACCGAGCACGTGCTCCTGATCGTCATCCACCACATCGCGGCCGACGGTTGGTCCCTGGAGCCCTTGGCCCGAGACCTCGCGACGGCCTACGCGGCACGGAGGCGGAACCGGGCACCCGAATGGGAACCTCTGCCGGTGCAGTACGCCGACTACACCCTTTGGCAGCATCGACTACTCGGCGACCGCGCCGACCCCGACAGCCTGCTGAACTGCCAACTCGCCTACTGGAAACGCGTGTTGGCCGACCTGCCCGACGAACTCTCGCTCCCGCACGGTCGGCCCCGTCCCGTAGTCGCCTCGCATCACGGCGACCACGTCGACTTCGAGCTGGACGCGGAACTCCATGCGGCGTTGGCGGAACTGGCCCGCCGGTCAGGATCCAGCCTGTTCATGGTGCTCCACGCAAGCCTGGCAGCCCTGCTCACCAAACTCGGCGCGGGCAGCGACATCCCCGTCGGCAGCCCGATCGCCGAACGCACCGACCAGGCCCTCGACAACCTGGTGGGGTACTTCGTCAACACCCTGGTGCTGCGCACCGACACCTCCGGCGACCCCACCTTCACCCAACTCCTGGAACGCGTCCGCGAAACGGCCCTCGCCGCCTACGCCCACCAGGACCTGCCCTTCGAACACCTGGTGCAGGCGCTCAACCCGAACCGGACTCCGGCCCGTCATCCGCTGTTCCAGGTGATGCTCTCCGTCGACACCGCCGAAGCCGAGGCATTCTCCCTCCCGGGACTGGACACCCGCGCCGCCCCGGTACCGACCGCAACGGCCAAGTTCGACCTGGACATCGCCCTCACCGACCGGCGCTCCGAGGGCGGACGGTGCCTGGGCATGAACGGCGCCGTCGAGTACGCCACCGACCTGTTCGACCCGACCACCGTGCAGGACCTGACCGCACGCTGGGTACGGCTGCTGCGGGCCGTCGTGCACGCCCCGGAGCAGCCCCTCGACCGCATCGACGTACTGTCCGCCGACGAGCGCCACCTGCTCGTGGGCGACCCCGACGGCGGGACGACGGCGACGCGACCGCACGCGGGCACGATCCCCGAGCTCTTCCGCGTCCAGGCCCGCACCACGCCGGACGCGGTCGCGGTGGTGGCCGACGACACCACCTTCACCTACGCCGAACTGGAGACCGGGGCCAACCGGCTGGCCCACGCGTTGATCGCCCGCGGCGTCGGAGCCGAGGACGTCGTCGGCGTCGCCCTGCCACGCTCGGCGTCCCTGGTCGTGGCGGTCCTCGCGGTGCTCAAGGCCGGGGCCGCCTACCTTCCGCTGGACGCGGACTACCCGGCGGCACGCATCGAGGCCATGGTCCAGGACGCCCGGCCCGTGCTGCTGGTGACCGATACCCCCACGGCCGCCGCGCGCGGCGTCGGCACCCACACGCCACACGTGCTGCTCGATGCGCCGGAGACCGTCGAGCTGCTGCGGGCCATGCCGGACGCCGACCCGGCGCCGAGGCTGATGCCCGACCACCCGGCGTACGTGATCTACACCTCCGGATCGACCGGGACACCCAAGGGAGTCGTCGCCCGCCACACGAGCGTAGTGGAGACGGCTTGCCAGTATCGCGAACAGGTGTTCGCGCCGGCGGCGGAGAAGTGCGGCAGGCGGTTGCGGGTGGCGTTGACCGCCTCGGTGTCCTTCGACGCCTCCTGGGCGCAACTCGCGGCCCTGGTGGACGGCCACGAACTCCACATCGTCGACGCCGCCACCTGGAGCGACGCCGATCGGTTCTCGGCGTGGCTGGTGCGTCACCGGATCGACAGTGTCGACGTCACCCCCACGTACATGCGCGTCCTGGCCGACAAGGGTCTGTTCACGAACGAGCTGTGGCGGCCGAGCGTGGCCGTCCTCGGCGGCGAGGCGCTGCCGGAACGGCTGTGGCGGGAACTGCGGGCCGTGGACGGCCTGACGGCACACAACATGTACGGGCCGACGGAGTGCACGGTGGACGCGGTTCGAGCGCGGCTCGACGCCGCCGCGACGCCGGTCATCGGATCGCCCGTTGCCGGGGCACGTGCCTATGTGTTGGATGCGTCGTTGGGGTTGGTGCCGCCGGGGGTGGCGGGTGAGTTGTACGTGGCGGGGGTGGGTCTGGCGCGTGGCTATCTGGGCAGGCCGGGTCTGACCGCGCAGCGGTTCGTGGCCGACCCGTACGGACCGCCCGGGACGCGTATGTACCGCACCGGGGATCTGGTCCGCCGGCGTCGTGACGGACAGTTGGAGTACCTCGGCCGTACCGACCACCAGGTGAAGGTCCGCGGACACCGGATCGAACCCGGCGAGATCGAGACGGCCCTGACCACCGACCCCACCGTCACCCAAGCCGTCGTCATCGCGCACGAGAACCACCGCGGGGACACGCACCTAATCGCCTACGTGGTGCCGGCCCCGGGCTCCGAGACGGAACCGGCCCGCCTGAGAGCCCGTCTTCGCCGCACCCTCCCCGACCACATGGTGCCGTCGGTGTTCACGGTGCTGGACACGCTGCCCTCGACGGCGAACGGGAAGCTGGACCGGGCCGCCCTGCCCGCACCCGACCCGACGACCACCACCACAACCGGCCGACCTCCGCGCACCCCACGCGAACGCGTGCTGTGCGAGCTGTTCGCCGAAACCCTCGGCGTACCCACCGTCGGAATCGACGACGACTTCTTCGCCCTGGGCGGCCACTCCCTCCTCGCCACCCGACTCACCAGCCGCATCCGCACCGCCCTTGGCGCGGAGGTGGCCGTACGCGCACTGTTCGAGGCCCCCACCGCCGCCGAGTTGGCCGCCCGGCTCGACGCCGGCGCGCTGCCTGCCCGTGCCGCACTGCTGCCCGCGCCACGACCCGAGAGATTGCCGCTTTCGTTCGCACAGCGGCGCCTGTGGTTCATGTACCGCCTGGAGGGCCCCGACCCCACCTACAACATCCCCTTGGCACTGCGCCTGTCCGGCGACCTCGACCGGGACGCTCTGGAAAAAGCGTTGGGCGATGTCGTGGCCCGGCACGAGAGTCTCCGTACGGTTTTCCCGGAGACCGATGGTGAGCCCTTCCAGAGGTTGCTGGACACCTCTGCGGTCCGACCCCGGCTGCGTACAACCGCGGTCGACGACGCGGAACTGCCGGATCGATTGGCGGAAGCTGCCCGGTACGCGTTCGACCTGGTCGCAGAACCTCCTTTGCGCGCCGAGCTGTTCGTGCTGAGGCCGACCGAGCACGTGCTGTTGATCGTGATCCACCACATCGCGGCCGACGGCTGGTCGATGATGCCCCTGGCCCGCGACCTCACGACCGCCTACACCGTCCGCTCCCGGAGCGAGGAGCCCAACTGGGCATCCCTGCCGATCCAATACGCCGACTACACCCAATGGCACCACCGGTTGCTCGGCGACCCCGCCGACCCCGACAGCCGTCTGAACCGTCAACTCACCTACTGGACCGACGCACTGGCCGGCCTGCCCGACGAACTCACGCTTCCCTACGATCGGCCCCGCCCCGCCCACACCTCACACGACGGCGACGAAGCTCCCCTGCACATCAACGCGGAACTGCACACGGCGTTGGCCGAACTGGGCCGTCGGTCCGGGGCGAGCCTGTTCATGGTGCTCCAGGCGAGCCTGGCAGCCCTGCTCACCAAACTCGGCGCGGGCAGCGACATCCCCGTCGGCAGCTCCATCGCCGGACGCACCGACCAGGCCCTCGACAACCTGGTGGGGTACTTCGTCAACACCCTGGTGCTGCGCACCGACACCTCCGGCGACCCCACCTTCACCCAACTCCTGGAACGCGTCCGCGAAACGGCCCTCGCCGCCTACGCCCACCAGGACCTGCCCTTCGAACACCTGGTGCAAGCCCTCGACCCCACCCGGTCCCCGGCCCGCCAGCCGCTGTTTCCGGTCAAGCTGGTGTTGCAGAACACCCCGGACTACGACTTCGATCTACCGGGGATCCGAGTAAGCGAGATCGCCACGTCGACAGGAACGACGAAATCGGACCTCGGCATCAGCCTGACAGAGCATGGACATGCGGACGGCAGCCACCGCGGACTGGACGGCTTCATCCAGTTCAGCACCGACCTGTTCGACCGGGAGACGGTCGAGGGTCTCTGCGTGCGTTGGGTACGACTGCTGGAAGCGGCCGTACAGTCCCCCCACCAGCCGCTGAGCAGGTTGGCGGACGCAGCGACTCCCCTGGTCGAGGCGTGCGATCGAGGCCTCCGCACACGTCCGTTCGAACAGCGATGAGCACGGACCACAGCTCGATGGAGCTCCTGCCCTTCCCGTGCCGGCCGGCTCCAACCGTCCTCGGAACAAGCCATTCCCTGTGCCGCCGGGCGTTGCAGTGCCTTGTCGTGGCGCCGCACCGTGCGGCGCCCGATCCCGGAAACCGGTGATTGTCGCGATGTCCTTGTCAACAGCCAGACGCGCCCACGGCCCGGTGACCCGCGAATCGGATCCTCGGACGGCACCGCGTGCCCGTTCGGTGATCCCGGGCAGACAACGCTGGGAGGTCGCGGGCCTGTACGGCAACCCCGTCCTCGCCCGACTGATCGAGACCTTCCTCAACCGGCACGAGAACATCGTCGAGGCACGCGCGAACCCGGCCACCGGGCGCATGCTGATCCTGCACGACCCAGAGGTCCCCTCTCGGGTCATCGCCGACTACGCGCGAGAGGCAGTCGCACGGAGCCTGGAGTACGCGCGAACACACGCCAACCGTCCACTCGCATCGCCGGATACGGCGAACGCCTCGGAACCCGCCCGGCCTCGGGGAGAACCGTCCGCCCCGACGCGACGCGGCAAGCGGTCGGCAACGGTGGTCCGCGGCACGGTCGCGGCCGTCGCGATCACGGCGTGCGGCAAATTCGGCATGACATTGCTCGCCAACCCGCTCGTCAGTCTCGGCCTGGCCGCCGCCGCGACCGCGATCGTGGTCAAAAAGGCGTGGCGGCAATCCGACCGGACATCGCCACAATCGGGTGAAACGACCCCACGCCGCCGGCCGCTCCGACGCGTCATCGGCCGGCACAAGCGCAAGCTCGGCGCGGCAACGACCTTGTCCGTGCTTGCCCAGCTCGCGGAGATGACGCTCTACGCCCTGGTCCCCTCGATCGTCCTCCTGCTCGCCAGAGGCGAGAGCACGATACTGGCCCGGCTCGGCATCGCGGGCGTCGCCACCCAACTGCCCGTCCTCGTCGGTGCCGCCGCGCTCGCCTGCCTCACCATGGCCGCTTTGGGCTACGGCGCCGACTTCGCGTGGCGCCGGCTGGGACAGACGGTCGAGGACGACTGGCGCACCCGAACCTACGCCCACGTGCAACAACTGGCCCCGGCGGACCTGGAGAGCGAGCGCACCAGTCGCGTCAACACGGTGCTCACCGAGGACATCAGCCAATTGGGGAGCTTCGTCGGCAGCAACCTGCACGAGGTGATCCAACTGACCACCAGCCTCGCCGTGCTCATCCCCGTGTACCTGCTGCTGGCCCCGCAACTCGCATGGGTCGCCTTCGCGCCGGTCCCGCTGGTCGCCTGGCTGTCCTTCCGGTTCCACGAGCGCGCCGTCGCCGACCACATCGCCTCCGGCGAGCACCGAGGTCGATTGCACAACCGCATGGCCGACAACCTCCAGGCCCACACCACCGTCAAAGCCGTATGCACCGAGGAACACGAGAACACGCGCATCCGCGGCCTGAGCCGGGACTACCGCGAAGCCAACAATTCCACCGATCGCAGCGCCGCGGCCCAAACCCAGATCCTGCGGCTGTCCGCCTGCTCGGCACTGGTGGGCACCCTGCTCCTGGGCGGCCGAGCCGTCCTCGACGGTCAACTTCCCGCGGAAGCCTTCGGCCCGTTGATCGAAATGCCGGCCAACGCCTTGGCGAAGCTGACCCGATTGGGTTCCATCACCGACCAGTACCAGCGCACCCTCGCCGCCTTGGACCGGGTGGATAGCCTGCACGACCTGCCCGTCGAATCCGGCATCGAAGGCCGCCCGCTCCCCGCGCAACGGGTGGTGGGGAAGATCGAACTACGGGAGGTGACCTTCGCCTATCCCGGACGACCCGCCACACTCCGAGACACCTCCTTGTCCATCGCCCCCGGCCGGACCACCGGCATCGTCGGCACCACCGGCGCGGGCAAGTCCACCGTCGCCAAACTCCTCATGCGCTTCCGACACCCGGACGAAGGCCGAGTGCTCCTCGACGGCGCCGACGTACGCGGCCTCGGCCTGCCCGACTTGCGCCGGGCCATCGGGTACGTCACCCAGGAGCCCTTCCTGTTCGACAGCACGATCGCCGACAACATCCGCTACGGCACGTTCGACGCCACCGACGAACAACTCGTCGCCGCCGCCCGCACCGCCGGCGCACACTCGTTCATCACCGATCTGCCCGCCGGTTACGACACCATGGTGGGCGAGCGCGGAGCCGCGCTGTCCGGCGGACAGAAACAGCGCATCGCACTGGCCCGCACCATCCTGCGCAACCCCCCGATCGTCATCCTCGACGAGGCCACCTCCGCCGTCGACAACGAGACCGAAGCCGCCATCCAGCACGCCCTGCAGGCATTCGGAACCGACCGCACCATGGTCGTCATCGCACATCGACTCTCCACGGTCAGAGGCGCCGACCGCATCTACGTCATGAGCCCCGGCGGCATCGTGGCCGAACACGGAACACACGACGAACTCCTGGCCCTCGGCGGCATCTACGCCAACCTGTGGAAACTACAGGACGGACCGCGGGCACCGGCTTGTCCTGTGGCGGCCGACCCACGGGGGCTATCTCGATGGGCAACGGAGCCGTGAACGGAACGACGTGGTCGACGGTCCGTGCCGAAGCCGGAGTGCCCAGGCGTCCTCGGACCGCTTCGGCGACGTGACGGGCCGGCGGGTGTCGAGTCGTGGGGAGGTGATCGTCCTGTGGCCGTCGGATGGTCGATCAGCAGCGCGCGGAGGCATTCGTGGTCCCAATGACGCCGATCAGCAGGGCATCGCCGCTATCGGTCCGGCGGACCTCGGCGCTCAACCGCATCAGGTCCCCGCACGTTCGGACCGCTCTCGCAAGTTCGGTCGGGCTGTATCTCGGCTCCGCGCGGATGACAGCCGTCCCGGCTTCGTAGGGGGAGGCGCGCCGGTGCTGAACTCCCCGGATCGGTCGCCCGCCCCCGTCGCCGGCCCGGCCCGACCGGCGCCCGGGCTCAGAGCGTCTGGACCCCCTCGGACCCGACACCGTCGCGCATGGGGCACGCGCGGCCGCACGGCTGCTCGTCCTGGCCCTGCTCGCCGCGTGGGGGCGGGACACCGCGAGGTGGTGCCTGCTCCGCGGGGCTATGGGATGAGCAGGGCCTTGCCCGCGATCGCGCGGGCCTCCATGGCGCGATGAGCGTGGACGGCCTCGGACGGCGGGAACTCGCGCGCGATCACCGGGCGCAGCCGCCCGGCCGTCGCCTCCTCGAGCGCCCTGGTCGTCAGCCGCACGATCTCCGGCGCGTCGAACTGCACATCGGCGATGCCCCGCACGACGATGCCCCGCGTCCGTGCGTCGGCCTCGCCCACCTCGGCGAACCCACCGCCGGCCGCGCCGTGGGCGGATACGCGCCCACCGTCGGCCACCAACGCGAAGGCCCACGTGCCGAGTTCGCCCCCGACGCCGTCCAGGAGCACGTCCACGGACCGGCCGTCGAGGGCCACCGCACCAGTGCCGGCTTGCGTTCGCCTCGCGCCACGCCGACGACCGTGCTCCGGCAGCGTGTGCGAGCTGAACCAGCAGCGTGCCCACGCCGCCCGCGGCCCAGGTGACGTGGTTGGTCGCGGTCGGCGTCGGATCACCACCGGGTGATGAGCGGCGTGTCCGGTTCCTGCAGACGCCAGGCTTGGGTGAGGCGGGCGAGGCGGGTGGGGGCGGCGATGCCGCGCACGGTGGCGATCCTGCCGTCGGCGATGTCGAACGTGACGGAGCCGACGACCCGGTCGGCGAGCACGAAAAGGATGGCGGGGGCGCCGTTGACGACCGCGTAGTGGGCGGCGGGCGGGCCGCCGGCGAGTCGGCGTTTCGCGGGTGCGGGTTTGAAGCCGGCCCGGGCGATGGCGGCGATGCGCTGCGGGGTGTCGTAGCGCAGCAGCTTCTCGGCCAGGCCCGCGAGGTTGGAGTCGGAGACGGCGATGGCGTCGTCGGTGAGCAGCGCCACCAGCCGTTCGGTACGGCCCGAGGACGCGGCGGCGAGGAATTCCTCGACGATCCGGCGGGCGGACGCCGGGTCGACTTCGCCGCCGCTGCGGCGGCGCTCGGCGGTGATGCGGTGCCGGGCCCGGTGGAGGTGCTGCTGGCTGGCGGAGTCGGTGATGTCGAGGATGTCTGCGATCTCGGCGTGGTGGTAGGAGAACGCCTCGCGCAGGAGGTAGACGGCCCGCTCCAGCGGTGTCAGGCGTTCCATGAGGGTCAGCATCGCGAGGGAGACCGATTCGCGCTGCTCGAAGGTGTCGGCCGGGCCGAGCATCGGGTCGCCTGCCAGGAGTGGTTCGGGCAGCCAGGCGCCGGCGGTGCGTTCGCGGCGGGTGTGCGCGGAGCGGAGCTTGTCCAGGCACAGGTTGGTGACGACCTTGGTCAGCCAAGCTTCCGGCGCCTTGATCTGCTGCCGGTCGGCGGCCTGCCAGTGCAGGAACGCGTCCTGCACGGCGTCTTCGGCGTCGGCGGCGGAGCCCAGCATGCGGTACGCCAGCGAGGCCAGCCGGTTGCGGCCGGCCTCGAACCGGTTGGTGTCGAAGCGGTCGACGGCGGTGCTGTTGTCCACGGGGACGACCCTAGGCGGCGGCGCGGCCGGGCTTGTCGGCGGCCACCCGGTCGGTGGCTGTGTTCGGTGCGGTGGCCAGGCGGTGCTTGCGCGTGGGCAGGCAGAAGGTCGGGTGCGAGGTGGTCCACAGCGACAGCTTGAGAATGCCCGACTTGATTCGAGCGGCTTTGCGGCCGCTCACATACTTGGGCTTCGGCTGGGCTTGGTCGTCGACCGTCTGCCAGAGCCCGTCGCGTCGTCCGAGGCTGATGTGGTTGAACGCGTAGACCAGCTTGACGTTCGCGACCTTGCGGCCGGTCAGGCCTCCCACTATCGCGTTCATGGCCTGCATGCCGGTGTAGCCGGCCGTCGCGCAGGACATCGGCAGAGGCTTGCCGTTGTCGCCGATGGCGTAGGCGCTGTCGCCGACGGCGTAGACGTTCGGGTGCGACACCGACCTCATGCTGCGGTCGACGACGATCCGACCCTGGTCGGTGACCTCCAGCCCGCCGGCGGCGGCGAGGGGGTCGACCGCGAACCCGGCCGTCCAGACGGTCGCATCCGACGCCAGGACGCTGCCGTCCGCGCACAACACCCGCGCCGCCTCGACAGCTTCCACGCTGGTGTGCTCCAGGACGGTGACGCCCAGCCGGTCGCAGGCCCGGCGCAGGTGGCCGCGGGCCCCGGCGGACAGCCGGGCACCGAGCTCGCCGCGGGCGATCAGTGTCACCGACAGCCCGGGCCGGGACTCGGCGATCTCGGTGGCGGTCTCGATGCCGGTCAACCCGTCGCCGACCACCAAGACATTCCCGCCTTCGCCCCGCCCACCCAGACTGTCCAGGCGCTCGCGCAGGCGCAGCGCCGAGGGCCGGGCGGCGATGTCGAAGGCGTGCTCGGCCGCGCCGGGGACGGCGCCGTTGTCGCCGTGGCTGCCGAGCGCGTACAGGAGTGTGTCGTAGCCGAGTTCGCCGCCGCCGTTCGCGTCGGCCACCGTGACGACCCGGCGCTCCGGGTCGACGGCGGTGATCCTGGCCAGGCGCAGCCGTATCGCGGTGCCCGCGAAGACGTCGGCGAGTTTCGGGGCGTCGATCTGCCGGCCGGCGGCGAGCTGGTGCAGCCGCAGTCGCTGGACGAAGTCCGGCACGGCGTTGACCACGGTGACCTCGACCTCCGCCGGGGACAGCCGGCGCGCCAGGTTCCCGGCGACGTAGGCCCCCGCGTAGCCGGCGCCCAGGACGACGATGCGGTGCTTCATGTCTCGCTCCTGTCAGTTCGCTTGCTCTTCGTGAGTTGAGCGGGACAGCGCCCCGATTCCTGACAGGAACTGAGTGTGACGTGGGTCACAGGGCGAGCAGGAGCACCTCCCGGGAATGACCGCGGCGGCGCACAAGCTCCGCCGGGTCAGCACGGTGCGGCTGCGGGCAGGGGCGGTGCGGCCCCTGCAACACAGCAGCGAAGCGGGGTCGACCGCTCAGCGAACAGCACGTCCGGTCGCACGCGAACCGTCGCACCCGCACGGCAAGGACCATGCGTCTGCCGGCCCTTGATCCTCACGGTGCGGCGAGGGTGGTGGAACGGACAGTCGTGGCGCGACCGTCCTTGAGCACTGCAACGTCGGCGGGTGTGATGCCGATGCGGTCGGCGAGTTCACCCACCGACATATTTCGCTTGGCGAGCATGACGTTGATGTCGACGGCGATCGGCACCAGCCCACCTCGTTCAGCTCGGCCTCCGTCACGAGCACAGTCGGGCTGCGCTCCTGCCGCTCTGTGACTCATGCCACTCGCAGTTCCTGTCAGGAATCGGGTCGCTGTTCCGCTCAACTCCCCGAGAGCAAGCGACCCGAAGAGAGGACCTGGGCGTGCGGCCGGCCTGCAACGTCACAGACCTGACCGCCCCAGCCGAAGCCTTCGCCGTGGGGCGCGGGGCGGTCTCCCACATCGAACGCCCCGATGGCTGCCGCCGACACCGACGGGGCCCTCGCCGCGGCACAGGGCGCCTCCACCTGACGTGGCCCCGCACCGGCTCACCGTGCCACCCCGCCAAGCGCTGCGCGGGGCGGTCGGAACCCTCCCCATTCACTCGGTGAACGGTTCTGCTCTGGCGCTGACTCCGTATGCCCTTTTGAGAGGAATCCTCATGAGTACGAGCCCTGTACAGGCGGTACCCGCTGACGGCAGCAGCGGTGGTGCGCCGGATGCGCGTCAGCTGCGCGCGATCCTGATCGCCGTGTCGATGGCGCTGATGGCCGTCATCGCGTCCGTGTCCGGACTGATCGTCGCCCAGACGGAGATGGCCGTCGACTTCGACACCTCGCAGAGCACGGTCCTGTGGATCGTCAACATCTACACCCTCACCCTGGCCGCGCTGCTGCTTCCGCTCGGCGCGATCGGTGACCGCTTGGGCCGCAAGCCCATGCTGGTCGCGGGGCTGGCCGTCTTCGGCGTCGGGAGCATTGCGGCGGCCGTGGCCCCGACTGCCGAGGTGATGCTGGCCGCGCGCGCCGCGAGCGGTGTGGGTGCGGGAATGATCATGCCCATCACCCTGGCCGTCATCACCTCCACCTTCCCCGAGGAGCAGCGTGGAAAGGCGATCGGCGTGTGGACCGGCGTCGCCGGAGGCGGCGGCGTCCTGGGCATGTTCCTGTCCGCCCTTCTCGTCGACGTCGCCGACTGGCGTTGGCTGTTCGTCCTGCCGGTATCCCTGGTCGTCGTGGCCCTGGGCATGACGCTGAAGTCGGTTCCCAACTCCCGTGAGCGCTCCGCCCACGCCTTCGACACCATCGGCGGACTGGTTTCCGTCGTCGCCGTTGCCGGCCTGGTCTTCGTCCTGCAGGAGGGCCCCGAGCGCGGCTGGACCGCACCGGCGACGCTGATCGGCCTCGCCGTCGGTCTCGTCGCCGCGGCCGGTTTCGTGGCCTGGGAACTGCACCGCCGCGACGCCGCGTTGCTGGACGTACGGCTGTTCCGTGACCGCGGCCTGTCCGGCGGCTCGATCACGCTGGTAGTGGTCTTCGGTGTCCAGGCGGGTACCCAAGTGGTCCTCTTCCCGTTCCTCCAGGCCGTGCTCGGCTGGTCGGGGCTGCTGTCCGCGGCGGCGCTGATGCCCCTGGCCATCGCGATGATCCTGTCCTCCAACCTGGCGCCCAGGCTCGCCGCGCGGATCGGCGCCCGCCCGACCATGGCCGCGGGGATCGCGCTGACCGGCGCCGGCCTGGCGCTCATGGCCCTGTTCGCCTCCGTCGACGGCGGCTACCTGTCGATCCTGCCCGGCATTGTGGTCATGGGCATCGGCATGGGCCTGTCCATGGTGCCCTCCACCGAGGCGATCACCCGCTCGCTGCCGAGCGAGAACCAAGGCGTCGCCTCCGCGCTCAACGACGTCACCCGCGAATTCGGCACCGCACTCGGCGTCGCCATGCTCGGCGCGCTCCTGTCGGCCGGCTACCGCAACGCCATCGACGACAGGCTGGACGGCATCCCCCAGGAGACCGCGGACACCGCACGGGAAGGCATCGCCAACGCGCTCGAGGCCTCGGGCAGCGCCGGCCCCCACGAGGCGGACCTGATCCACGCCGCACGACAGTCCTTCGTCGACGGATGGCAGCAGTCCATGTGGGCAGGCGTCGCCGTCATGGGCGTACTGCTCGTGTACATCGCCGTCCGCGGCCCGAAGCATGCCACCCCTGCGGCTGCATCGGACGAGGCACAGGACACCGAGACCGTCGCCGCCCGATGACCGCATGACCGATCGATTCGGAATGCTTCCGAAGTCGACGGAGGCAGATGATCAAACAGGCACGCGAACAAGGGACTTCACCGAACCGCGATCACCCCACGGAGCCACGATCAACCTCGGGCGTTAACGGCTGTACGGCGGCTGCTACCCGCCCCCGGATACCACGTGCAGGCGTCTCCAGCCACCAGCGCACCGACCTCGAAAGCTGACACCGTGCCGGGGTCCATTCCATGCCTTTTCAGCGTCGCAGAACCGTCTCGCACACGCGCGAGGTTGTGCAAGTAATTGTGCGACCGGAACCCGGGGCGATTCGGACGTTTCGCGGTGTCGCCCGCTGTGTCTCATCCGACCGTTTGTGAGAGACCGAACCGGCGGGGTCGGATGCGGCCGGTGTCTCCCGAAGTCCCGTCTCACACAACGTTGTCGTTGGCTCAGGTGACCTCGTTGGATTCGCGGCGGGTCCCACGTTCCGATGCCGCCTCCAGCCGACGAGAGGTTCAGTCTCATCGGACCTTGACCGGGCTCACCGATGTTTGACGACCGTCCCGTTCGTCTCGTCGGAGTTCGATCACCGCGAACCAGGATGTCTTGTGGGTCAGGTACGGGAACACCCCGACGGTGGCCCGGCGTCCGGCTGTGCTCGCGCGGGTCGGTGCGTTCCTGTGCCTGACGCGGAGAACCCGGTCGGGCTGCCCACAACGTCGCGAGCGCTGCGGGGTGCCCGGCCGGTCGCGGCCGGGCGAGTCCCGCGGGTCGCCCGTTGCCGGGGGTCAGCCCGCCGGTGACGACACGGCTGACGGTTCGGGGGCCGGTTCTGCTCGGACGGCTTCGTTCCCGCGAGTGCCCCGCAGCAGCGTTCCGACCAGGACGGCGGTCAGCGCCATGAGACCCGCGGCCACGAACGCGATCACCCGCATCTCGCGGGCGAACGCCTCGAACGCGGCGTCGAGCAACTGCCGCCCGGTCTCCGGTGGGACGACGGCCGCGGTCTCCACCGCTCCACCCAGGGTGTCCTGGGCGGCGTGGACCTGCTCCGGCGAAAGCGCCCGGGGCGCGTTGTCCTGGAGGTGACCGCGGTAGATCGCCGTACCGATGCTCCCCAACACGGCGATGCCCAGCGCGCCGCCGAACTCGGCCGCGGTCTCGGAGAGCGCCGAAGCGGAACCGGCGCGCTCGGGTGGTGCCGCCGCCAGGATGAGATCGGTGACCAGAGCGAACACCGCGCCGATGCCGAACGCGGTGACCGCGTTGGGGACCAGCAGGTGCCAGACGCTCGCATCGGCCTGGATCCGGGACAGGATCAGGTATCCGACGCCCGAGATGGTCAATCCGAGCACGATCACGTTGGGTTTGCCGATTCTCGGCGCGAGCACGGTACCGAGTGCGACACCCACCGGCATCACCAGGAACGCGGGCAGCGACCACAGCGCCGATTCCAACGGGCCCATGCCGAGGACGAGTTGCAGGAACTGCGAGGAGAACAGCCCGAATCCGACGAGCCCGAGCATCATGAGCCAGTTGGTGCCGAGCGAGACGCTGAACACCCGCGACCTGAACAGCGTGACGTCGAGCATCGGATGCTCGATGACCCGCTGGCGGTGCAGGAAGGCCGCCCCCACGGCCGCCCCGACCACACTGACCGAGACATACGTCCACGAGAAGCCGTTCTCGGCGATCTTCTTGATCCCGTAGACGACACCGACGACCGCGACGAGCGACAACACCGCCCCGGGGACGTCGAACCGGCCGGGCCGCGGATCGCGGAACTCCGGCAGCAGCACCGGGCCCAGCGCCAAGAGCAGCAGCATGACCGGCACGTTGACCAGGAACACCGAGCCCCACCAGAAGTGTTCGAGGAGCACACCACCGAGGATCGGGCCGAGCACTCCGCCGCCGGCGAAACCGGCGGTCCAGATGCCGATCGCGGCGCTGCGCTGGCCGGGGTCGTGGAACATGTTGCGGATCAGTGACAGCGTGGACGGTGCGAGGGTGGCACCCGCGACCCCGAGCAGCGCGCGGGCCGCGATCAGTGCGGCCGGACTGGTCGCGTATGCCGCGAGGATCGACGCGGAGCCGAACCCGACCGCACCCATGAGCAACAGGCGTCGGCGGCCGATGCGGTCGCCGACGGTGCCCATGGTGATGAGCAGACCTGCGAGCAGGAATCCGTAGGCGTCCATGATCCACAGCAGTTCACTGCTGCTGGGCTCGAGGTCGGAGCTGAGGAAGGGCAGCGCCATGAACAGAACCGACATGTCCATCGACACGAGCATGCAGGGCAGGACCAGGACGGCGAGACCGATCCACTCCCGCGTGCCGGCTTTGGACACGGTCTCCCCGGGCTGGTCAGGCGTTGACATGAGATCCCCTTGCTGCGACACACACGACGGTTGCGTACACAATACGCACGACCACTTGTGATATCAACGCATTATCGATGCTGGTGATTGCGCATTTCGACACGGAGCAGATATCGTCACGCCGGAATTACGTCACGCATGTCTTCGTGTCGAAACCGAGAAAGGCGAGCATGGCCCAGTGCGCCTGGTGTCACGCGGCGATCCCGACCGGCGGGCGGGGGCGCCCCCGCGACTACTGCTCGCGGTCCTGCCGTGCCAAGGCCTACCGGGCACGGCAGCGCCACCCTGCCGGCGCACCCCGACCGCCCTCGGACGGGCGGATGCCCGACACCTCGGCCGGCGCCGGTGCCGATGCCCGTTCCGACTCCGCCGGAGCCGTAGCTGTCGCCGACGCCGCGGCCGAGCCCGGGACCCAGTTGTCGCTGGACCGCATCGTGCGCGCCGCGATCGCCCTCGCCGATGCCGAGGGCCTGGAGGCGCTGCACATGCGTCGACTGGCCGCCTACCTCGGCGCGGGCACCATGTCGCTGTATCGCCACGTCTCGGGCCGGGACGACCTCATCGACCACATGGTCGCGCTGGCCCTGGGCGAAGAGCCGCAGCCCGGCACGCTCCCGGTCGGCTGGCGCGCCGGCCTGGAATACACCGCCCGCCGTGACTGGGGCCTCTACCAGCGTCACCCGTGGATCCTCCAGTACGCCATGGTCGGTTCGCGCATGCGCTGGAACCACAACGCCGCGGCCGACGGCGAACGCGCTCTCAGCGCCTTCGATGGACTCGGCCTCTCCATCCACGAACAGGCCAACCTGCTGCTCACCATCACCGGCTTCACTCAGGGCATGGCCCTGATCCACGCCAACGATGTGGAACTGACCCGCCGCACCGGCCTCACGGACGAACAGTGGTGGAACGAGACGCGGCACCAGATCCCGGCGTCCGAGTTCGCGGACGCCTACCCCCGCCTGGCCCACGCGTTCGGCGACCAACCGCCGCTGACGGTCAACCTGCAACAACGCTTCGACGAGGGCATCAAGGGCATTCTCGACGGGATCGGAGCACGTCTGGCCACCCGCACCGAGACCGTCGGGACGAGCAACGCGACCGAAGCGACCGATTCCTGATCCCACACGACGTTGACGCGGCGGCGGGCGAGGGTCCTCGGCGAAGCGCCGGATCCGGTCGCCGGAGCGGGACACGTAGTGGTCGATGTCGCGGTCGCCGGAGTGACGTTCGCCGAGGCGCAGATGCGGGCCGACACCGACCGGTGGCACGAGCACCCGGCGCTGCCTTTCATTCCCGGCGGCATGGTCGCCGGACGGGTGAGCGCTGCCGGCGACGGGGTGGACCCGCCATTGCTGGGACGACGTGTCCTGGCCGGCACCGGCGGCACGGGCGGCTTCGCCGAACGCACGGTGGCCGAAGCGAGCGAACTGATCCCGGCGGAGCCGGGTAGGCGCCGGCCGTTGCCGCGGTGTGATGTCCTCGGTGGTGGCGAGATGCGGCACGGCAACACCTGCCACGGGTGGTTGCGCAGCACGTCCTGCTGCTCGTCGGCCATCCACCGGGACCGGTTCATCGCGACGGTCGACCCGACGACGGCCACGACCGCGCCGAACGCGAGGACCGGGCCCAGGACGACGACGATCGCCCGGTACTCCTCGGCCATCGGCTCCCAGCCAGGGACCATGAACAGCCGGCGATCACCAGCACGCCCAGGACCACCTTCGCCCCACACCTCTGGCCCCGGATCCGCGCAACGACCGCCTGCAACGAGCGCACGTACTCCCGCGCTCCGGCGCTCTCGAAAGCGGGCGGAGGCGACACCGCGTACCCGAACTGCCCCGCCTGCCGCGGCTCATGCACGCCCCCACCCCGTCCCCGTGTCCGGCCACGGGTATTCGCCGGGGGGCGGCGCCGACGTGAAGAGACGCTGCGTCGGCAGCCGTCAGCCTGCGGTGTGGTCGGCGGTGCGGGAGTGCCGGATCTCGGAGGGCTACGACTACGGACCCCTTGTGGACTCGATCAGGTAGACGGAAGTCATGCGTTCCTGGACGAAAGACGGATGCCGCCCGCCGACGATCTCTCTAGCGTCGACCGGACCGATGTCGACCCGGACCCCAAGGATCCTCATGCCCGTGCCCTCTTCTCCCGCTGCTCTGCCGTGGTTTCGGCGAGCCCGCGCGGCCGCCGCCCTTCGCCTCATCACCGCTGGTCCGCGTCGACAGGAGCCCTACGCATGCTGACCGACCGCGGCATCTCCTACCTGGTGAGCGAGGCGAACACGGATGACGTGCGGCGGGACATGGAGGTCATCGTCCGGGACCTGCACTGCACCACAGTGATGCTCCTCGGGGAGGGGATCCGGTTGATCGACGCCGCCCGCACCGCCCTCCAGACCGGCCTGGACGTCTACATCCGCCCCAGCGTTCCCGAACTGCCGCAGCCGAAGCTGCTGGAGCACCTGGACACCGTCGCCGAGGCAGCCGAGGAACTGCGCCGACAACACCCGGACCGAGTAACGCTCCTGGTCGGCAGCGAGTTCTCCCACACCGTGCCCGGCATCGTCCCCGGCCCCCGGTCGTTCCTGCGCCTGAAGCTCATCCTGCGATTCCGTCGCCTGCTGCGGCGCAGAATCGACAGGCGGCTGCACAGTCTGCTCACCACCGCCGTGGCCACCGCGCGGCGCCGCTTCGACGGCCCGCTCACCTACGCCGCCGCCGGATGGGAGCACGTCGACTGGTCGCTGTTCGACCTGGTCGGCGTCAGCCTCTACCGCTCCGCCCGCAACCACACCACCTACCCGGACCGCCTGCATGCCCTGGTCCGCGACCACGACAAGCCCGTCGTCATCACCGAGTTCGGGTGCGGCGCCTTCACCGGAGCCGACCAGCGGGGAGCCGGTTCCTTCTGGATCGTCAACTGGTTCGCCACACCCCCGCGCATTCGCGGCGACCACCCTCGCGACGAAGCCGTTCAAGCCCGCTATCTCGGCGAACTCATCGACCAGTACGACGCGGAGGGCGTGCGCGGCTGCTTCGTGTTCACCTACGCCATGCCCGACTTCCCTCACCACGACGACCCCGACCTCGACCTCGACAAAGCCGGCTTCGGTGTCGTAGCGATCACCAGCGACGGTGAGCGCAGACCCAAGGAGGCATTCCACGAGGTCGCGCGGCGCTACCACGACATCGCCGCGAAGCAATGACCGAGGGAGACGAGGAGGCCCCCGTCGCGGTGCCGGCCCCCCTTGTCCTTTCCTGACACCAGCGAGACACCGCCCGATACGTGACGCAACCCCTATACGCCGACGGCGTCGCCTCGCCCGTCGATACCGAACGCGGCCTCGCCGCCCGCCTGCGCTACCTCACCGCCTCCGCGCCGGCTACGAGGCGATGGACAGCGCCGCCCGGTGCGGTCAACGGTGACGACAACGGCGAGTACTGGCGCCTGACGACCGGGGACGGTGTCAGTACTACTTCGGTGTCAGCCACAAGCCGGTCGGCAACAACCAGGACGCCGCCACGAACTCGACGTGGTCCCCGCCCGCACCTCCGTGCTGATCAGCATCCACTGTTGCGAGGAGTCCCGCCGGTTCTACGACCGCGAACGGGCCGGGGGCAAGCCGAGACACCCGGGCTGCCCTCGCCCTCGCCCGCCGTCGTGTCAACGTCCTGTGGGCACTGCTTCGTGACGGACGGTGCCACCAGCCCACACCACCCATCTCCCTCGCTGCTTGACAACATGATCAGGAATCGGCGGCCAGGGAGTCGAAGTAGGGCTTCTGTGCGGGGTGGTAGTCGTCGAATGTGGGCAGGGGGGTGTTCGCGTGGGTGGCGGCGAGCATGTCGAGGTAGTACTCCCAGCCGGGGCCGATGTCGCCGATGCCGTCTGTTGTGGCCAGGTGGTGTGTGAAGCGCAGCTCGGTGGTGCCGTCGTCGTCGGCGGTCAGGAGCAGTTCGATGTGCCAGTCGCCGAACGTGTCGGATGCGGAGAGTGCGAGCCGGGTCGGGGCGTCGCACGCGTCGATGCGCATGTCGGTCCAGGGGGCCTGGTCCTCGAAGGCCGGCTGGACCTTGATGGTGTGGCCGGGGGCGGCCTCACCCTTCCAGCGGCCGTACCAGCGTGCGGTGCGGTCGGGGTCGGTGATGGCGGCCCAGACGTCCTCGACGGGGGCGCGGAAGGTGCGGGTGAGAACCAGGTCGACGCCGTTGTCGACCCGGTGGAGTCGGCCGGTGGGGGTGGGGGTGTCGGTCACGCGGTCTCTGCCTTTCCATGCGCGGTAGGGGCTGCGGAAGCGGGTGGTTCGGCGACGCGGCCGGGAGTTCCCGCGGCTGCGCGGCGCTCGCGGCGAGTGCGGTGGACCTCGGTCTCCAACGCGTCGAGGCGGCTTTCCCAGACCGAGGGGCGGGCGAACCGGGCGAGCCAGGCCGCGAGTTCGTCGAAGCGGTCGGGCTGCACGACGTAATAGCGGTGCCGTCCGACGAGTTCGTCGCGGACCAGGCCGCTTTCCCGCAACACGCGCAGGTGGCGGCTGACGGCCGGGCGGCTGATCGCGAAGCGGTCGCTGATCTCGCCGGCCGACAGGCGCGCCTCGCGCAGCAGCACCAGGATCTCCCGGCGTACGGGGTCGGCGATTGCTCCGATTATCTCCTCCACCCGAAAAGCGTAACTTGATGGTTACGCGTTTCGCAAGCGCCGGCATACCCCGGCTCGCTCCTGTCGGCCCGCCCACCCCTCCGGCGAGAACGGTGCTCCCGGGCGGAGGTGCTCCGTCGGGGGATGGCAACCTCGGGCGAGGGCGGTTCGCGTTTCTCGGCGCGCCCGCGTGGTGCGCGCGGGCCCTCGAGCGTGGTGGTTGCGGGTTGTTCCTCGCCGATCCCGCCCTTCCCCTCCGCCGCGCCGTGGCCGGCCCGGCTCAGGTCGAACCTACCCGCCACGAGTGGTCCGCCGGTGCCTGCTCGACCGGCGCCCCACGAAGTTGCCGCCTTCGTCGCCGGTCGGCTGTGGCGGGAGGCATCGTTGCCGCACGCCGACCACACAACTCAGCGCGCCAAGACCTCCGTCAACGTCCCCGCCGCAGGTCAGGGCATCGATGCCGGCAAGAGGATCCACCTCCGAGGCACGATCATCTGGATCCGCAGCCTTCACCCCGCCGAATAACTGCAACTCCGTACAGGCCCTGGTCAGTCATCGCTTGCACCCGGCTGATCGTCGGTGATGTTCGTGAGCAGTGTGGCGTGCGCCGCGATGACCTTCCAACCTGTTTGCTCATCGCGAATCCACGTCCGGGTGTAGCGCATGCGGGCAGCGAATGGCTGACCGCCGACAGTTCCCTCCAACACGCCGAGGAACCAGGTGACACCGGCGGTCGGGGTGGCCAGCACACGCAACTCCTCTTCTTGGACACGGTGCAGCACTTGGTGCCCCGACTCATGCGCATCGAGATCATCTTGCTTGGAGTAGATCTTCCCGTCCGGACCGCTGAACCAGACGGCATCGTCGATCAGCCCAGCCAGTTCACCGACGTCGGAAGCCAACTGGGCAGACTGCAGCCGCCGCTCGGCAGCGCGGAGTTCTTCGGACAAGTCGTGGTTCACATTGTGATTCGGCATGATCCCATCATGGCCCCTGCGATGAGGGCACTACGCGGGTGAGCTCCAAAGTTCCCGTGCGGCTCGGCAATTGTCGCGTTCGTGCACGCCAGGTCGTGATCCAGCCGACGAGAATGCACGGCAAGCCAGGCCGCCCAAAGTGCCGCACGAGCAGCAGTCACTCGATCAGGCGTCATGATGCGTCGTCGTCGCTGTCGGACCGTCACGCGTCGCGCAGCGGCCGCAGTCCGCCGCGCGGTTGTGATGCCGCGAAGCTGTAGCGGCCCGGGCAGCCGAGGTTGGCGTGCTTGAGGGGCGACAGGCGCGCCACATCCTCGTCGTGTGCTGCACGCCGCGCTCGAACGGCAGTGGCTCCACGAACTTCCGCCCTACCCCACACGCATCGCCCTTCGCGACGTCCGCGAACGTCGCCACACCGCGATATCGACGGACTTGGCCGAGCCGAGCCCGAAAATCGTAAGGACAGCCGGACAGGGAGACAGCCAAGAGGTCCGGGGAACCACACCCGGATCGCCGAATTCGACGCGCCGGGCATGGTCTGGGACGCCTACGAACAGGGCCGGCGGGACGCCCTCACCCTCGCCCGCGAATACGCCCGACTCCACGGCGACCCCCGGCCGCGCCGGTCGACGCAACCATCGAGGGCCTCCCCATCGGGCGGCAGCTGCACAAATGGCGCCAGGGCAACGGTGAAACGCACCCGGCACGCGCGGAGCAGCTCGCCGCCATCGACCCAGAGTGGAACCTCCGGCACCGGTCGACCGATTGGCAGCGCCACCTCAGCTCCCCAGGGGCCGACCATTTGCAAGGGTGCGGCGCCCCACCTACGCGTTTGCGCCGAGGCGGCATCGTGCCGCCGGGTTCTGGGGATGACCGGAATCCGTCGACGAAGGGGAAGTTGGATGTCCACGGGGGATTTCGCGGAGGCCTGTGCGGCCGGCGACTCGGCGGCGGTGAACTTGGCGCTGCGGGACGGGGCCGCGCTCGGGCCGCTCGACGGTTCCGGGGTCACGCCGCTGCACTTGGCGGCGGCGGCCAGGTCCGCCGAGGTCGTCGCGGCATTGCTGGGAGCGGGCGCGGACCCGAGGGCGGCGACGACCGAGGAGGTCGCCGCCGGGCGGTGGTTCGCCGACTGGGGCGACGTCTTCGCCGGCTCCACGCCGCTGCACGTCGCCGTGGACAGCCTCACGATGGGCAGCATCCCGGACCCCGCCGTCGTACGGCACCTCATCGACGCCGGTGCCGACCTCGGCGCCGTGGACTCCGACGACGACAGCCCGCTCGGGGTCTGCTTCCGCTGCCTGACCTTCGACGAGGACCTGAGGACGGCTCAGACCGAGTGCATCCGGCTGCTGCCGGCGGCCGGCGCGAACCCCGACATCTCCCTGTCGTCCGCGCAGACGCCGCTGTCGCTCGTCGACGGGGTCTCCGAGAGCGAGCGGGTGTTGCGGGAGCTGCTGTGGGACGCCGGCGCGGTGCCGCCGCAGCCGGACAAACAACCCCCAAGCACGGCTCCTACGCACGAACACACAGCCAACCGATCGCCACATCACATCAAGATCAGCATCCTCGAGGCGACCTCACCCTCCGCCCACGGGTTTCCCAACGGAACCGACCATCCGTCCCAGATTCCGCAAAACCACAGGCCACAGGCCAGACACGGTCGAGCAGGACAGCAAAACCCAAGCCACGCGGCCAAGATCCGAAGTGGCCTGGCGATCCGCGTCGCCGCTGCACTCGCCCGCGTCGACGTCGGCCGACTGCTTGTCCCTGATGAAGCGGGTCAGGTACGGTGCGCCTCACTGGTCGGAATAGCTGACATCACCGACGGTCCAGGCGCCGATGTCCTTGATCGCGACGCGATACATTCCACCCGTCTCGGGGATCCCGAGGCTGCCCTGCAACACCCGGGCAAGATGAAAGTGCAGGTGCGTGGGCGCGGTGCCGCGGTCGGGTCGGCCCGGCGTCCGGTCCACCGCGAAGACGTCGGAGAAGGGGCCGAGGCGGTCCGAGTTTCTCAGGACCTCGGACACGCGCTCCCGCCACACGGCTTCCGGGGCCAAGCGGCCGGTGATGACGGCTCCGCCGACCACCACGGTCAGTGACATCTGATTGCTTTGCTCGGACTCCACCATGGCGGAGATGTCCACGAGCAGTTCGTCAGGGTTCGACATGGAAGCCGATTCTATTCGGCACTCCGTCCAGGCGCACCGGTGGGACGCAGAACACCATCGACTGGAGCGAACACAGCAAACCCGTCACCGTCACGCCCCCGCCCCCGCCCCCGCCCCCGACACCGACACCGACACCGACACCGTCGTCAACCTCCCCGCACTCACCGGAGAAACCCCCACCATCGGCTGACCCCGAACCAGCCACCCCACGCCGTTCTGCGGCGGTGCATGAGCGATGACCTCGAAACCCTGCGCAAGGTCGGCGCGGTGAACGGCTCGGACACGGCGTGGCGAGAGGTCGGCCGGAGGCTCACCCGCCCGTGCGGTCACCTCGACGGTGCCGTGGGGCCGCGGATCGTGGTGATGCCGCGGGTGGCCATGACCACGACGGTGCCCCGATGGCCGGTGTCGGGTGCCAGGACGTCGCTGCCGGTGCCCAACGCGCCTGGGGCGCGAGGGCAGTTCCGCAACGAGGTCGGGCCGGACGGTGGGGTTGGTGTGGGGCTGTCCGCTTCGACCCCATCGTGGTTGCCTGACCCGCACAAGTGCACCGTATTTTCGTGTCAGAACCGCATTCATTGGTACACCGACAACCGCGGTCACAGACGCGAGATCCGCAGGACCAAGGGGATGCGCTGTCCCCGGCCGCCGCGCCGGACGGGCGCGTCCGGCGCGGCGGCCGGGGCGTGGCGTCCGTAGGGGTTTCAGGCCCCGTCGACGGCCATCACGACCGCCTTCGGCTCGGTGAAGAACTCCCGGCTGAAGTTGCCGCCCTCGCGTCCGACACCGGAGTCTCCCACGCCGCCGAACGGGGCACGGAGATCGCGCACGAAGAAGCAATTGACCCATACCGTACCGGCTTTGAGGGCCGCGGCGACCCGATGGGCCCGGGACAGGTTCTCGGTGAAGAGCATGGCGTTGAGGCCGTAGGGGGTGCCGTTGGCCGCAGCCACGGCGTCCGCCTCGGTGTCGAAGGGGGTGATCACAACCACCGGCCCGAACACTTCCTCCCGGCAGACCCGCGCCGTGGAGGGTGCGTCGGTGATGACGGTGGGACGTACCACCCAGCCGTCGCCCAGGCCACCCATCGCGATGGTCCCCCCGTCTTCGGGCGCGCCTTCCACGAAAGAGCGGACCTTCTTGTAGTGCTCCTGCGAGGCGAGTGGGCCGAGTTGGGTGGCCGGGTCCTTGGGGTCGCCGATCACGAGGGCTTCGGCTGCGGCGCAGAATCGCGCCAGGAACGCGTCGTAGATCTCCCGCTGGACGTAAAGGCGGCTCCCCGCGAGGCAGACCTGTCCCGCGTTGCCGAAGATGGCCTTGACCGACCAGGCGACGGCGGAATCGAGGTTGGCGTCGGCGAAGACCACGTTGGCGCCCTTGCCTCCGAGTTCCAGGCTCACCGGGGTGAGATTGGCGGCGGCGGCCCGGGCGATCGCCCGACCTGTGCCGGTCTCCCCGGTGAAGGTGATGCGGTCCACTCGGGGATCGTTGGTCAGCGCCTCACCCGCCGAACCGGGGCCGAAGCCGTGCACGACGTTGAGGACGCCCGGTGGCATGCCGGCCGCCAGGGCGAGTCGCGCCAGGATGGTGGCGGAGGCCGGGGTGTCCTCGGCGGGCTTGAGGACCACCGTGTTCCCCCAGGCGAGCGCGGGAGCGATTTTCCAAGTCTCCAACATCAGCGGGAAGTTCCATGGCGCGATGGCGGCGACGACGCCTGCCGGCTCGAATCGGGAGTAGGCGTGGTGACCGCTGTCCATGGGCAGCGCGTCTGCCGCGGTCATCCGGGCGTGGTCGGCGAAGAAGCGGAAGTTCATGGCGGACCGGGGAACGTCCTTGCCGGAGCTGTCGGTTATGGGCTTGCCCATGTCCGTGGTGTCGGCCATCGCCAGCTCATGGCTGTTTTCGTCGATCAGATCGGCGAGACGGTGCAGGATCGCGCCGCGTTCGGCGAAGCCCATTCTCGGCCACGGCCCCGTGTCGAAGGCGCGGCGGGCTGCGGCGACGGCCTCGCCGGCCTCGTCCGCGCCGCCGAGCGCGACCTGGGCCCAGGGTTCCTGGGTCCACGGGTCCACCGTGTCGAACCGGGCGGCGCCGCGTGACTCGGTCTCGCGGCCGTCAATGAGGTGTGGGATCAGGTCCATGGTGCTCGTTCCTCTTTTCTTCGATGGTCACGTCACCGCTCGCCCAGTGCGTGGCGGGGACTTCGCGAAGGATGACGCGGATGTTGCACCGGGGTGCGCCGATGGTCTGCTCCACGGCGTCCGTGATGCCGCCGATCAGGGCGCGCAGCTGCTTGGGGGTTCTGCCCTCGACGAGGGTCACTTCGACCAGGGGCATGGCGCTTTCCTCTCAGATCACGCGTGCGCTCGAGTCGTGCTTGGCCTGTGCTGTCGTGGTGGTGTTCAGGCCGGCCGTCGGCGGCCTGCCAGGATCTCGGCGGCCGTCGGGGCGGGCACCACTTCGGCGAAGACGGTGCCCATGACCCGCAGGCTGTTCTCGTGCAGGTCGTCGAAGTACCCGGAAACCGCGTCTCGGGCCACGACTGCCCGCAGGTCGCGGAAGAAGGCGTCCCGGACGGTTGACTCGACGCAGAAGTCGGTGCGTACCCCGGCCAGCACCAGGGTGGTGACACCGAGCCGGGCCAGCAGTTGTTCGAGCCCGGTGCGATGGAAGGCACTGAACCGGGGTTTGACCACCTCATGGTCCTCGGGCCGTCGGTCCAGCCCCGTCATCAGCTCGGCGCCCCAGGTTTCACGCCGCAGCCCGCGTTCGCGCAGAAACGGGCTGCGTTCGGCGAGCAGGCCCACGTCGCCGCGGTCCTGCCACTCCATCCGCACCCAGATGACCGGCGCGCCGGCCGAACGCGCCGCCGCGACCAGGGAATTGATGCCGGCTACGAGCCCCTCGGGGTCGGTCACCCGCAAGCCGGCGGCGGCGAACACGCCCTCCGGGTGGCAGTAGTCGTTCTGCATGTCGATCACCAGCAATGCGGTACCAGGGGCGGTCATGCGGTCCCCCGGTGGGCGACGGTGAGGCAGGCGTGCGCGTCCAGTACGCGGGTCAGGCGGTCGGCGTCGCCGTCGGCGATGGCCTCGACCAGTTCTCGGTGGACCTCGGGGCCGAGTGCGTTCACCTCCGTCGGCTCGTCGGCGGTGACACCCTTGAGGCGGCTCTCCACGAACTCCAGCAGGGAGATGTAGGTGTGGCGCAGGATCTGGTTCGGGGTGATCTCGGCGATCCGGCGGTGTAGCGCCCAGTTGGCGGCCAGGTAGCCCGCGGTGTCCAGCCCCTTGGTCGCCATCGCCATCGCCAGCCGGCGCAGTTCGGCCACGTCGGAGGCGGTGCGGTGCCGCATCGCCTCCTGGGCGACCAAGGGCTCCAGCGTGTCACGGACCACCAGACAGTCCGAGACGGAGACCGAGTCGCCGCTGAGTTCGAGCATCTTGCGGCCGAGGCGAACAAGAGCGGGTGGCGAGGCGACGAAGATGCCGCCCTTCACACCCGGGCGGACCGAGATGGTGCCGCGCGAGAGGAGCAACCGAATCGACTCGCTGAGCGTGGCGACCGCCACGTCGTATTCCTGACGAAGGCTCTGCTTGGTGCCGAGCCGGTAGCCGCTGGGCAGATTCTGCTCCGCGATCCGCGTCTCGATCCGCTTGGCCACCGCTTCGGCGCGCGATGCCTGGCGAAACTCAACCGTGGTGTCCTGGCTGCTCATGGCAGGTGTCCTTCAACTGGTCGGAGTGAATTCGCGAGAGTAGCCGGCCGACCGTCGATGGGTCGGCCGAGGGTGGGCGTCAGGCCGAGCGCGGGCAGCAGGGCGGCGGCGTTGCCGCCGAGGATCGCCGCCTCCTGGTCCTCGTCGAGCCCGACGGCCCGCACCGTTTGCACCGGGCTGCGGTCCACCAGGTCGAAGGGGCTGTCCGTGCCGAGTAGTACGTTCCAGGCGGTCATGTCCTCGACGAGTCGGCTCAGTGCCCTGACATCGAAAACGGCGGTGTCGTAGAGGAGCCGGCGGAGGTAGTCGGTGGGCGTGTTCCGCACCACACGGGCCACCGGCTTGCGGTGCCATCCGAGGTCCAGGCGCGCACCGAGGGCGGGAGCGCAGCCACCGCCGTGAGCCAGGCACAGCACGAGGTCGTGGCGGTCGAGTACGCCGCCGAAGATGAGCCGAGACGCGGCCAGCGCGGTCTCGACCGGGTAGCCGAGCAGCTGCACCAGGTGATAGTCGGCGAGCCGGTCGCGGGAGGAGACCCTGCTGGGGTGCAGGAGAGTGAAGCAGCGGCGCTCGGCCAGCGCCGTCCACAGCTCCTCGTTGATCGGGTCGTCCAGTTCTCGTCCGCCGCCGAAGGAGCCCATCGTGGCACCGACCATGCCGAGCCGGTCGAGGCAGCGGGCGAGTTCGTCGGCCGAGCCCGGGAGGCCGACCGGCACCGTGGCGAGAGCGGAGAGCCGACCGCCCGAGCCGGCAACGAATTCGGCGAGGGCATCGTTGGAACGCCGCGTGACGTCCAGAACCAGGCGCGGGTCGTCGGACTCGGAAGCAAAGAGGAACGGCGGTGCGGCGACCACGTGGTGGTCCGCGCCGGTGGTGTCGAGCAGCGCCAGTCGGCGGGCCATGTCGTGCTGCTCGGGGGCGAACGGCACCCGCGCGTCCGGAGGCAAGCCGCAGAGCGCCGGGTCCAGGGTCAGCACGTGTTCCGCGGCGCCGGACAGGTCTGCGAGGCCCTCGCGTTCGAGTTGGCGGAGGAAGGGCATCGGCATGGCGTGGGTGTGGATGTCGACGACCGGCGTCTGTCGTGGGATCACCGCACCGGTGGGCTGATCACTCACTGCGTTCCGCCATGTAGGTCTCGTAGTCGTCACCGAGCAGGGAGCGGAGCAGCATGGTGGCGGCCTCGGAACTGCCGGCCTTCTCGCCGGTGCCGTGGACGAGCCGGGCAAGCTGCGCGAGGAGGTAGGGGTGCAGGCCGAGTTCGTGCAGCCGGCGGTAGTCACGTTCGCGAATGGCGGTGCGTTCCTCGTCGGTCAGGGGATAGGCGGCCAGCACCTCGGCCTCGTGTGACTCGAAGCGGGCCCGCAGTTCGCCGTTCCACTTCAAATCCTGCACCAGGTCGTTGGCCCGCAGGAGCGGGTTGAAACGGTCAAGCGCCACAGCGGTTCGTCCTTTCGTGTCGTCGGCGGGGTGTCAACCGAGAAGCCACTGCACGGCGCCGACTCCGCAACGCCACTCGTCGACTGCCGCATAGCCCAGACGAGTCAGGGGCCGCGGTCCGATGGCGCCCATCACGACCAGCCATGAGAGGAGTTCGGCGGTGCCCCCGGAGCCGGCTTCCTCCATGCGCTCGAACGTCGCTTGGGCCAGGATCTCGGAGTGGTCCCCGTCTTCCAGCAAGTCGAGCCACCAGTGGTCGAACTCCTCGTCGATCTCCAGGTAGCGGGGGCCGCCGGGTTCGTGGCTCAGACCGCCGGAACCGAACAGCCCGACTCGGAGTCCGGCGGGCAGCGTGGTGCGAATGGCCTCACCCAGTGCCTGACCGAAGGCGTAGCAGACGCGTTCGTCGGGCACGGGGGGAACCGTGCAGTTCTGCAGGATGGGAATCACCGCCACGCCGGTGCCGGCCAGATCGGCCATCGCCGCGGGGACGGAGAGATTGTCGTCGAACCGTAGGTTGCCGTGTTCGGCGCGGATGTCGGGGCCGCTGTCCTTCAGGGCCTCGAAAAGGGCACCGGCCACCGCCGGGGCGCCGGGCAGTGAGTAGTCCGCGACGCGCAGCCAGGGCTTGAACCACTCGTCGGGGCCGGAGTGCCGCTCGGCGAGACCGACGGTGAAGTCGGCGTAGTCGCTCAGTCGTGCGTTGGCCACGTGGTCGTTGCCGACCACGAGCAGCACGTCGGTCCGTGAGGCGACGACCGCTTCGTGGATCGTGTCGTACGCGCGCCTGACCACGAGTCGGTCGGCCTCGGGCGCCTTGTCGAACCATCCGGTGAGGCCAGGGGTGTGACTGGCGGCTATGGCCATGCTGATCTGCGCCATTCGCTCCTGCGCTCCGTCTCTTGAAATCTAATAATGAATATATCTGATTGGACGTCGCTTCGTGTTCTCTCAGTCACTCGCGGATCCGGTGCCGGCCGCGTTTCGGCCGAGCCCAAGCCGGGTCCGAATGGCGTCCGCGGCCAGTTCGGCGGACGCGGCGTGGGCTCGCCGGCCCTCGTCGGGGTCGGCCGCGGCGGGATCACCGCAGTAGCCGAGCGGCGTGGTGCGCCGGGCGTCGTCGAACCCCCGCCGCCACACGGCCAGTTCGGCAGGCCCCAGGTCGGTGGCGACCAGCCCCGCCCGGACGTTTTCGCGGACGAGGTCGGGGTGCAGGTGCCTCATCACCGATGTCTCCGCGCGCCCGGCGTGCACATCGGCGTACTGCGGCTGCTCCACTCCCCCGACCGGTTCGGAGTCCGCCGGATCGGTGCCGTGCACCGTCAGACACCGGTCGCCGGGGTCGAGGCCGAGGCGGTCGACCAGCGCGGGCTCGAGCACGAAGCTGGCGTCGATGCCGCAGCGTTCACGGGCGACCCGCACACCCTCGTACAGGGTCCGGTTGTGCAGCGCGTCGCCGTGTCCGGAGAAGCAGAAGACGTGCCGGAAGCCGTCCCTGGCCATCCCGGCGAGCAGGTCGGCCATGACCTCCCGCATCAGCTCCGGCCGGATACCGTACGACGCGGGGAAGCTGCCGGAGACCACGTTGATGCCCCAGTAATAGGGCGGCACGATCAGCGCCTCGATGCCCCGGTGTGCCAGCAGGCGGCGAACGGCGCGCAGCCGGGCGCTGGGCAGATAGACGTCCGTACCCGTCGGCAGGTGTGGGCCGTGCTGTTCGATCACGCCGAACGCCCACAGCAGGACGGCGCCGTCCCGGGCCGCCCGCTCCACCTCGTACCAGGTGAGCTCCGCCATGGTGTCGACGAAGACGCCGGTCCCGTCCGGCTCCCCCGCGGTCATGCCGGATCCCCGGGCGCGGCGGCCGCGGTGTGGAACACCTTGGCGCGCTGGATCTGTTCGTAGACGTGGGCGCGCAGCTCCGCGAAGCGTGGTAGCGCGCGCGTGGCCAACTGCTCGCGTTCGTCGGGCAGATCGACGGCGATGTCCTCCATCACCACGGTCGGGGACGCGGAGAGCACCAGAACCCGCCGACCGAGGTACACCGCCTCGTCGATGTCGTGGGTGACGAAGAGCACGGTCATGTCCAGGTCGCGCCACAACGATAGGGTGAGGTCCTCGAGTTCCGCGCGGGTCTGCGCGTCCACGGCGGCGAACGGCTCGTCCATCAGCAACACGGCGGGTTGGTAGGCGACGGCGCGGGCGATCGCCACTCGCTGTTGCATGCCGCCGGAGAGCTGCCAGGGATAGGCGGCGGGCGCATCCTTGAGCCCGACCGACTCCAGAGCCTGCGTCACGAGCCGGTCGCGTTCCTGACGCGGTACTTTCTTCTGCTTCAGCGGCAAGGCGACGTTTTGTGCAACCGTCATCCAGGGGAAGAGGCTGCGGCCGTACTCCTGGAAGACCACGGCCATGTCCTTCGGCGGCTCGTGGACCGGGCGGCCGCTCAGCCGCACCTCACCGTCGGAGGGCGTCAGGAGCCCGGCGACGCACTTGAGCAGGGTCGTCTTGCCTGCCCCGGAGGGGCCGACGATACAGGCCAGCTCGCCGGTGCGGATGCCGAACGTCAGGTCACGCACCGCCTCCACGCTCCGCCCGGCGCTCTCGTAGGTCTTCCGCACCTTCCGGACATCGAGCAGTACCGGGCTCGTGGGGCCCGTGGTCGCGGCGGGGGCCGCGTCGGTGCTGGTCATCTCTCTCCCCTTTGGGAACGGCGGAGCCCGTGGTACCAGCCGAGGACCCGGGACTCGAACAGGCGGAACAGCAAGGACAGGGCGAAGCCCAGCAGGCCGAGGAGCAGGATTCCGCTCCACATCTCGGGGATGGCGAAGCTCCGCTGGAACTGCACGATCGCGAAGCCGACTCCGTTCGAGCTGGCGAACATCTCGCTGATCACCATGAGGATGAGCGAGATGGACAGCGCCTGCCGCATTCCGACGACGATCTGCGGGCTCGCGGCCGGCAGCACCAACCGCCGCAGCCGGGCGGCTCCGGTGATCCGGTAGCAGCGCGCCGTGTCGACGAGCACGTCGTCGATCGCCCGGACCCCTTCGATGGTGTTGAGCAGCACCGGCCAGACGGAACCGGCGATGATCACGGCAACCTTCATGGTGTCGCCGATGCCGCTGAAGAGCATGAGCACCGGAATGAGCACCGGTGGCGGAATGGCGCGGAAGAACTCCAGCACCGGTTCGAGCAGTGCCCGGGACCGGCGATGGGACCCCAGCAGCACGCCCAGGCTCACGCCGATCAGTACCGCCCCGAGGTAACCGACCGCCAGTCTGGCGAGACTGGGCAGGACGTCGTCGACGATCCGTGCGGAGAACCACGTGTCACCGAATGCGGTCAGGACTTCGTCGAGCGTCGGGTAGTAGAAGCTGTCGCTTCGGGCGGCCATCCACCATGCCAGTGCCAACAACCCCACAGGCAGCCCGAGTACGTAGAGCAGGCCCTTGACGCCGTTCTTGAGCGTCCTCACGTCGCAGCCTCCGTCCGCACGGATGCGTGCCAGAACAGCACGCGCCTTTCGAGCGCCCGGGCGAGTACGTTCACCAGGACCCCGAGCGCGCCGGTCACGATGACCAGGGCGTACATCGTGGGTACCGCGTTGCTGGACTGTGCGAGTGCGATCTCGCTGCCCAGGCCGGGGCTGCCGATGAGAAGTTCCGCGCTGATGGCCAGGACCAGCGCCACCGAAGCGGCCAGCCGGATGCCCGTCACGAGGTAGGGAAGTGCGGTCGGCCAGACCAGGTGGCGCAGCCGGATCCACGGCGTGAGTCGATAGCTGCGGGCCGTGTCGCTCGCCACCGGGTCGACGTCCTGAACCCCGTGCAGCATCTGGAGCAACACCGGCCAGAACGAGGCGTACACCACCAGTAGCAGCTTCGATTCCAGACCGGTGCCGTAGACCAGAACGGCCAACGGGACCAGTGCGACCGAGGGGATCGGGCGGAGGAACTCGATGGTCGATGCGGTGGCCTTGCGCAGCACTTCGATGCTGCCGATGAGCAGTCCCAGGACGACTCCCGCGCCGACCGCGATGGCCAGCCCGTACCCCCAGCCTTTGAGCGTGTCCAGCACCGCCTGCCAGAAGGAGGGCTCGTCGGCTTCGTCTGCCAGCGCCGCGGCCATGTCGCTGAAGGGCGGCAGGTAGTCCGCCGAGACCATGCCCAGGCGTGGCAGCGCTTCCAGCATGCCGGCCAGCAACACGATGCCGAGCACCCCGAGCGCTGGGTCCGGAACCGTCCGCGCCCAGGCGCGGGCGCGGGACGTGTGGCTCGCGGAGGCTCGGCCGGGGCCGTCCGAAGCATCCCTCCCCGGCGGGTGTTTCGCGGCGGCCGGCGGCGCGTCCGCCCGCCGGGTCCCGCCGCGCGGCTGAAGCTTCACATCCATCTCCGACTCCTCGAACTGGGCTTGGTGGGCTACTTGTTCATCAACTGATCGAGCGGCTTGAGATTGTCGATCAAGCCGGTATCGACGGCGAGCCGCGCGAGGGTCTCGATTTCGTCCCGGTTCGTCGTCGGGTCCCAGCCGGGCAGCGTCACCTTGGCTCCGACGCCGTCGTCGAGTTTGAGGTAGCGGTTCAGGACGGCACGCGCCTCGTCCGGATGGGCTTGGGCGTATCGCAGAGACTGTTCGAGGGCGGTGGTGAAGCGTTGCACCACCTGAGGATTCTTGGCGGCGTAGGGCTCGGAGGCGAACCAGGCCGCGAACGGCAGCCCGTGGCCCATGCTGGCGTAGTTGACCGGAAGAGGGTGCGCACCCTGGTTCTCCGCGACCGTGGTGAACGGCTCGCCGAGCATGGCGGCGTCCACCTGGCCGGAGTGGAGTGCGGCCGGCATGTTCGGGATGGGCACCTCGACCAGCGCCACGCCGCCCGAGACACCGTTCTTCTTCAGAGTGGACCGGATGGCGACCTCGTTGATGCCCCGGAGGGTGTTGACGGCGATCTTCTTGCCCGCCAGATCCGCGACGGTCTTGATGTTCGGGTCATTGGCCATCAACTGGCCCGATCCGTCGTTCAGTTCGTCGCCGGAGGCCCGGGCGCCCACGGACACCATGCGTACCGGGACGCCCTTGCTCTTGGCGATCAGCAGGCTGACGATGTTGGAGTAGCCGAACTGGAAGTCGCCGCTGACGACGCCGGGGACGATCGCCGCGCCGCCCTGCGAGTTCTGGGTGCGGACCTCCAGGTTCTGGTCGGCGAAGAAACCTTTCTCGATGCCGAGTTGCACCGGGGCTATATCGATGATGGGTATGACGCCCAGCTTGATCCGGGTCGGACCCGCCCCCTTGTCGCCGCCCCCGTTTGACCCGCAGGCCGTGGCGGCGAAGGCGAATGCGGCTGTGGCCGCGACTGCGATCGATCTCTTGCGCCGTGAGAATGACATACCGGACTCCCTACTTCTCATGCTTCGGGTAGCGCCCTGGAATACCGCCCGCGGATCGCAAACGGGCGCTGTCGCCGCCCCGGCCGAAACGCCACGACTGATCCGGGAGGGGGCGGATTCCAAATCGGAAGGGCAGCAGTGCGCGTGATGGGATGATCGGCGCCGCAGGTCGGCGGCCGGGTGGTGCGGACGGGGCGCGCTGTCGGGCGGTCCCGTGGTGGTCGGGGAAAGCGGAGGCGGACTCGACGAACCGTCAGATGGCCCCGGAAAGCACCAGGGTGCCGAGCGTGCCGAATTCCGCGGTGATCCGCGTGCCGGGTGTCAGAACGACCGCGTCGGTCAGCCCGCCGGTCAGCACGGTCCAGCCCGCTTCGATGGCCAACCCGCGCCGCGCAAGGCCGTTGGCGGCCAGGGCCAGGGCCGCAGCCGGGTGGCCTTGGACGGCGGCGCCGGTGGCGACGGCAACGGTCTCGCCGTCCACGTCGAGACGGCATTGTTCGGTGGCGAGGTCGAGTCTGCCGGGTGCCAGCGCCTCGCCGGAGACGACGAAGCGGCAGGAGGAGGCGTTGTCCGCCACCACGTCCGGCAGTGCGAAGCTGAAGTCGCGGTACCGGCTGTCGATGACCTCGAACCCGGCGTGCACGGTGGCGACCGCGGCCAGCGCTTGATCCGGCGTCACTCCGGGACCGGCCAGCCGCCGGCCCATGGTGAACACGATCTCCGGCTCGACCCGGGGGTGGATCATCCCGTCCAGCGCCACAGGAGGGCCTGCGGGCAGCGACATGGCGTCCGTGAGCCACCCGGTCAACGGCGAGTCGATGCCCATGCGTTGCTGCTTGGCGTGGGAGGTCAAGCCCAGCTTCACCCCGATGACACGCTCACCGGCCCGCGTCTTGCGGTCCAGAAGCGCGTCCTGGACCCGATACGCGGTGTCCAGGTCGAGGTCCGGCCATTGATCGGTGATCCGGCCGCCGTCCTGAATCCGCCGCTCCCTGCTCAGCAGTTCATCGACAGCCGTCTCGATGGTCCACTCGGCCATTTGGCATTCCTTCGGTTCCGCGCGGTCGGGAGTCGGCCGCGTCTCGGATGGGGGCCGGCGTGCGGCCGCCTAACGTCACGGCCGGCCGGAGGGGCCCGTAGGTGCCCGCGGTGTGCCTGCACGAGGTCTTCATTCCTGTGCCTCCTGACCCGACGGGATGCGTCGATGGTTGGAGTATGGAACATGAAAAGACTGTAATCAATACATTGATAGCAGCTAATCTTCCGCGACGGCCGAGGCGCTCGTTGCGGTGTCCCCGGCGCCTCGCGCCGTCAGGTCGAGCGCGATGTCCGTGATCATGTCTTCCTGACCCCCGACCATGCCGCGGCGACCGGCTTCGACGAGGATCGCGCGGGTATCCAACCCGTGCCGCCGAGCTGCGGATTCGGCATGGCGCAGGAAACTGGAGTAGACACCCGCGTAACCCAGGGTGAGGGTTTCGCGGTCGACGCGGACTTCTCGATCCTGGAGAGGGCGGACGAGATCGTCGGCGGCGTCCATGAGCGGGAAGAGGTCGCAACCGTGATGCCAGCCCATGAGATCGGCCACCGCGACAAACGCCTCCAGTGGGCAGTTGCCCGCCCCCGCGCCCTGGCCTGCCAGTGAAGCGTCGACCCTGGTCACTCCGCTCTCGACGGCCACCACGGTGTTCGCCACCCCCAGGGCGAGGTTGTGGTGGGCGTGGATGCCCAGTTCGGTGCCCGGGTCGAGGGCGTCCCGATACGCGCGGACGCGATCCCGTACGCCGTCCATGGTCAGCCGGCCCCCGGAATCCGTCACGTAGACACAGTTGGCGCCGTAGCTCTCCATCAGCTTGGCCTGCCGGGCCAGTTCGGGGGGCTCGGCCATGTGGGACATCATCAGGAAACCGGCTACGTCCATGCCCAGTTCACGGGCGGCGGCGATGTGCTGGGCGCCGATGTCGGCCTCGGTGCAGTGCGTGGCAACCCGTACCGACCGGATGCCCAGTGCATGGGCCTGTTTCAGCTCCCGCACAGTGCCGATGCCCGGCAGCAGCAACGTGGTGGGCCCCGCGTACCGGACGGCGGCGGTGACGGCTTCGATCCAGTCCCAATCGGTGTGGGCGCCGACGCCGTAGGTGATGCTGGAACCGGCCAGCCCGTCGCCGTGGGCGATCTCGATCGCGGCGACCCCCGCCGCATCCAGCGCGGCGGCGATCGTACTCGCTTGTCCCACGGAGTAGCGATGGCGGACGGCGTGCATGCCGTCGCGCAGGGTTACGTCCTGGACGTACAGGGACGGTGCGGTGGCGGTCATCGTGCGGCCCTCTCGCTGTCGGCCACGGTGTCGACAAAGCCGATGTCCCAGTCGGCAATCCGGCTGTCGACGATTTCCAGCGCGGGCAGCGCGAAGTCCACCGCCCGCAAGACCTCGGCCACGGTGCAGTCCGGATACGGCAGATCGGCACCGGGCACGAGCGCCACCTCGGCCTCGATCTTCGGCTGCATCAGGCGGCCGGCTGGGACACAACCCCCGTCCGGCACCGCCATATCGGCGAACAGCGCTCCGAAGTCAGGCTGTTCGACGCCGAGTTGCCGCTGCACGGAGACAGACGTCAGTCCGATCTTGCGGCCGACGATCCTGCGGCCGGCATCCTCGCCGCGGACAAGGCCCAGGCGCTGCACCGCGTAGGCGGCCTCGACATCCTCGGCCGCGAACAGGTGGCGCACCGGTGGGCAAGGCACCCCGGTGCGGGCGGCCGTGGCCAGGAGGGCGGCGGCCCGATCGACGGCGGAGTGGCTGCCGCCATCGTGGGCGGGCGGGCGATCAAACGGTGGCGGCGGCATGGCGGGTCCTTCCGCTGGGTCACGCGGGGTGCGGGTTGTGCACGGGCCCTCGGTATAGACCGCGCCGCTACCGCGGCTGACACCACACTCGATCACCGAGCCGGCCGGGATCCGAACGGCCATCGAGCAGGTCCAGGCGTCCGGCCTGGCCTACGAAGACCAGGAGTCGGCGCTGGGCGTGAGTTGCATAGCGGCCCCGGTGTTCAGCGGCGGGGAAGCCGTGGCCGCGCTCTCGGTCGCCGTACCCCGATCCCGCTTCCGGCCCGCCCAGCTTGCACCCGCGGTCCGCACCGCGGCGCTCGGCCTGGCGCGCGTCCTGCGGGCCGGCTCCTGAGCCCCTCCGGATCGACGAGCCGCCCTTCCCCGGACCCACCGACGCCGCACGGATGCACCAGCACCTCGACATGCACCCGCGCCCACCGTTCGTAGGTCGTCCAACCCTTCGGAGCCCTTCGGTTCGAGTTGGACCGGCAGTCGCAAGGAACGGCATCCCTGGTATCGGTGTGGACGGTCCTCGACCGATCACCCATGTCGCCCGGGAGTTGGGAATCCACGACACCACCCTCGGAACAAGGGTGGCGCGGTATCGCAGATCGACGACGGGGCCGAAGCCGGATCCCCGGAACCGCGTGTTCGGGTGAGGGTGATCTGGCGTACGAGTTGGTGCAAACAGACCGTGGTCGCCACCGCGGGAAGGACGGCGACGACGCCCTGGACGGTCATGGGGGCGTGGGTGAGGGACAGCGCCATGGACAGGCCGGCGAACGCGGCAACCACGATCCACGAATGCAGTGCCCCCGGCAGTGCAGGCTGGAACGCAGGATCGACAGCGACGCCACCACCCACGGCCCCTGGACCAGGATTGGCCACCACCGGGCCGGATCGGGCGGGGTGGTTGATCTGGACCCTGTCGTCCGCACCCCGGACGGCGCGGGCGAGTTTGTCGCCGTGGGCGGCGAGTACCGGCCCGGTCACGTCGTACGCCGCGAAGAAGTCGGCAGATGACCAGGTGACGATGCGGTGCCTCGTCCTGCCTGCCCGTCGACCGGTTCGGAGCACGTGCGGGCGCCCCTCTTTCCTCTCCTCTCGAATGTCCAGATCGTCATAGCCTTCTAATACGAAACATATCGCGTTAAGGTGTCCATATAGGGCATCGCCTCGTCGGTCGTCGGAGAGACCGGGGCGCGTCCGGACGGGGGTCAAGTAGGAAGCCATCCGACAGCCCACTGCCGCGGAGACCACCGTGAATCACTCGATCACCTGCCCAATGGCCCGGTCCGCTTTCCCGAGCACCCGCCGGGCGGATCCTCCTCCCACCGAGCGCTCGCCCGAGGCGCCGCGCGCCAAGAACGCGGACGGCGACGTGACGGCGGATCTGACCGTCCCCTCCGATCCTCGCTCCGCCCGCGCCGCCCGCGACTTCGTCCGGCTCCGGCTGACTGGCATCGGAGCTCCCGCAGAGGTGGTGGACGACGCCGTTCTGTTGGTTTCCGAACTCCACGGAAACGCGGTCCGACACGCACCCGGAGCCCATGTCACCGTGCGATTCGTGCACGACCCGAAACGATCCGTGTTCACCGTAGCCGTCCAGGACCACGGCCACGCTCACCCCCGGGCCGCCGACACCACCGACACCACCGACCCCGTCGAACTCAAGGACTCGGGCCGCGGCCTCGCGCTCGTGGCGGCAATCGCAACCGCCTGGGGCTGGCACCCGCTGCCCGACGGGAAGGCCGTATGGTTCACCATCGACCTGCCTCGGGCTTCCTGGCTCGAGGGCTACCCGATCAACGCGGGAACACCCGGCCCCCGACCACACAGGCATACCGTGGAGCGCTACCGATGAGAGACGGTCGGCCCTCTCGACGGGAGTCCGAGACGTGGTTCTTCCCCGCGCACGCGTCCGTCCCGTATCGCTCGCCCGAACAACTCGGCTCTCACCCCGAAATCGCCGGCGCGGGGAATGGCCACCGTCGAACACGGGTACCCCCCGCGGGCGTACTGCCAGTCCGACTGTCCGACCGTTGTGGAGCCCGGTGCCAGCCATGAGTGAACCAGCGCACACGCCCGGATCCGTTCGTCCCGGTGGACGCACGGCGCGAACCCGCGCGGAGGTACTGAGCGCTGTGTTGGCGGAACTCGGTGAGCCCGAACGGGGCGGACTCACCATGGAGAACGTGGCGCGTCGCTCCGGTGTGCACGTGGCCACCCTCTACCGGCGTTGGCGCACGGTCGAAGGCTTGATCGTGGACCTCCTGACGTGGATCAGTTTCAACGAGCTTCCCTTTCCCGACACCGGATCATTGAACGGTGACCTTCGGGCACTGTCGCGGTCGATCGTGGCGTTGTACCGGGACGACATCCGATTCCGCACCCTGATCGAGACCATCGTCGCGGGCGCCACCCGGGATCCGGTGGCGGAACGCGCCCTGCACGACTTCTTCGCCGACCGCAACGCCGGCGCCGCGGTGATCGTCGAGCGTGCGATCGCACGCGGTGAACTGCCCGCCGAGACCGACGGCGTCGAACTCATCTCGGCGCTGGGCGCGCCGGTCTACTACCGGATGCTCGTCGTGCGCCGGCCACTCGACACCGCGCTCGCGGACCGCGCCGCGGCCGCGGTCCACACCGCCGCCCTCGCCGGCGTCTTCGCGAGCACCGACCCCATCGTGAAAGCATCCGCTGGAACTCACGTCACCGACGGCGGCTCGCCGTCGCGAGGTCCCGCCGACAGCGACAAGATCCGGTGACGACTCGATGCACGGACCCGGAACGCGCGGTGAACACGGCTGAGATCGTCACCCAAGCGCAGTGATCGCAGGGCCGTGCCCCAGGCGCCCACCTGATCGAGCATCGAGCCCGCCGCCGCGTACTGATGTTCGCGCGGTCGCAATTCGGTCTCGTCGACATAGTCCGCGTGGATCGTGAGCGCCACCTGGGCCGCCACGTCCGCAACCTGGAGTCCGCCCAGGACGAGTCCGAGGTGTTCCACGGCCTCGGCTCCGTCGTCCGCGACTCCGCTCTCGTTCGGCAGTCGAGAGTCCTCGTAGGTGCCGACGGCCTTGTTCGCGTTCGGGAGCGTCACCAAGCGGAGGTTGGGATCGGCCAATCGCTTGGGCGCGTGCCGAAGTTGGCGCTCCCTCTTGTCTCGAACGCTCATGTACGTGCTGCCGCCCGTCACCCTCTCGGCCTGTGCCGCGAAGAGGTCGACCCGACTGTCGGCGTCGACGCTTTCGAGAGGAAGCCTGTTGCCCGGCCGCTCGCCGGGTGAGCGGCGCGATGGCGCCACGAGAGGCGCCGTGGGGTACACCCTCGGCGCGATGCCGCGCGGTGACGCCGAACGCGTGGCCGATGGCCTTTCGCGCGGAGCCGGAAGTCGACGATCCGAGGAGTCGCCCGGGAAACGGGCGGACTCGGATCGAAGGACGAAGGGCGAAGGAGGACGCCGCCGACGACCACCTCGCCATTGACTTGTCGCAAGCCTTGACGCACCCTATTGAGGCAAGAGATGAGACAAGGGGGCGTCATGTCGACAGGAACGACTCCCGATGGTGCCCGGTCGACGCGCCCGGCGGATCTCGAGCGGGCCGGCGTGTGGCTGGCCGGGCACGGCCTGGTCGACGTCCGACCGACACCTTTGCTGGCCGCGCGTCTGGCGGCCCGGCGAGGTACCCGTCTGGCCGCTCACGTCCTGCTGGCCGTGTTCATCATGGTGGTCGCCCTCATCTACGTCACCGACCGGCCCGCCGGCGCCTCGGATGACGGGTCCGGGCCCTACCGGCACTGGTCGTTGCCGGTCCTGACGGCGGCGGTGGCCGCTCTGGTGCTGGCCCAGTCGCTGCTGGACAGGTGGGTACGGCGGGTCGATCGACGGGCCGGCGCGACGTTGCCGCGGCGGGTCGCCCACCCGGTCCGGCTCGGCTGGCGCACCGTTCTCGGCGGGCCGCGGGCCGCGTTCGCGGTTGCCACGTTCGCGGGCGCGACGGCGTTGGCGATCGCCGCCCTGACCGTGCGGGACTCCGCCGCGCGCCACGCGGCACTCGTCCTGCTCATCGCCCTGTGCGGGGTCGCGGTCGCAACGGTCGTGCAGTTGCGCCATATTCTGACGCACCCGGTCGTGGCCGACGACGAGGTCTCGCTGACCGCCGACGTCATCATGCGGGTCGAGGACGCCCGCGAGGTCGCCACGCCCACCGTGGTGTGGTGCCTGCCGGTCGCGTCGGTCTTCGACACCGCGCTCGGCTGGTGGAACGCCGCCTGGCTCGTCTTCGTCGTCCTGGGCGCCGTCACGCTCGTCCTGATCACCGCGCGGACCGCCCGGAGCAGCACGGTGGCGCGGCACGCCACGAGCGGCCGGTGAACCGGTGATCGTCATCGACTCGGCCTCGCCCGTCCCGCCGTTCGAGCAGCTCCGCGCGCAGCTCGCCCGGCAGATCCGGGACCACACGCTGGCCGTGGGCACCCGGCTGCCGACCATCCGCCGCCTGGCCGCGGACCTCGGCTTGGCCGCCAACACCGTCGGCCGGGCCTACCGGGAGCTGGAGGAGGCAGGGCTGATCGAGACCCGCCGAGCGGCCGGCTCGTTCGTGGCCGCGGCCGGCGAGGAGGGACGCGAGCGTGCACGCCGCGCCGCCGCCGAGTACGCCGCCGTCATCGCCGGTACCGGCATCGACGCCAACGAGGCCATCCGTATCGTCCGAGCGGCACTGACCAACGGCACCGCGACATCGCCCTCGTCCTGACCGGCCGTCTCACACCTGCCGGCCGGCGACCCGCAACGATCCGGGCACGACGCCGCGCCGGGACTCTCGCGTAGGGCGATGTGGGTAAAAGAGCGTACTGTCCTGCGAGTTGTGCCCGGTTCCGGGTTCAGCCGAAGTCGAGGCCGTTGCCGCGGCGTTCGCCCCGCCAGGCCGACAGGGTGGGTTCGAGCAACTTCCGAGCAGCTGACGAACCGAATCGACGCGGAGTCCGGGACGGGCGAGGCGCCACGCTGCGGGCCGGGCAAGCCGTGACCGAAGCGGCCGCCGGCCCCGTAGCCGTCACCGAAAGCACCGGTCCTGGTGCCGCCCAAGACCGTTTGCCGGCCCGTCGACCCGGGCGAAGTGGTGGACCGACCGGTCGAGTCGGCCCAGGGTGCGCCGGCCGGCCGGGACGGCGAGGAGGATGTCCGTGCCGCCGTCCGGGTGGCCGGGTACGAGGGGCGGCAGCAGCGCGCCGCCCGCGCCGCGGATCAGCATGGCCGGCGGGTGCACACGCGGATGGAAGATCCGAAGGCGGCCGATGTTCGCGGTGGTGAGGCCGCAGGCGAGGACGAGCGTGAGAATGCCGGTGCACCGACCGCCACCGACTCAACAGCGGCAGCGACCGCCAGGCCAACCGCGCACTGCACACCATCGTGCTCGTCCGCACGCGCCACGACCCACGCACCCGCGCCTACGTCGCACGACGCACCCTTGAACGACTCGAGACGAAGGACATCTTCAGATGCCTCGAGCGCTTCGTAGCGCGCGAGGGCTACCGCTACCTGACCTGCGACTCGAGGAGCGACCCCGCAGTGTCGACGGCTCCTTGACCATCTGTAGGAGCTTCAGAGTCAAGCTCGGACGCTCACCGCCCGCCGGGCCACCTGGTTGATCAACGCCGGCCCGGACGGCTCGCCGAGGACACGGCGATCAAGCGCAAGAAGCCGCCGGCCCGCTTGCCACGCCGAGCTGAAGCCGTCCTTGGCTGCGCCTGCCCCCACCCACCATTCTCACAGGCCCCATTGGTGAGCCGGAGCGGGAAGCAACATCGTTAGCATTAGTGCTAACGTTAGTCGTATGTCTAGTAAGACGAGACGAGTTCTCACTACCGAGGCCGAGATTGCGGCGTACCTGCACCGGACGCGCATGGCGATCCTCGATGCCCTGCGCGACGGTGCCGCCACGGCAACGCAGGTCGCCAGAAGGCTCGACGTCCACCCCGCCAACCTCACCCGACACATCCGGATCCTGGAAAGTGCCGGCTTGGTGATCCTCGTCGAGAAGCGGGACACGGGTCGGAACCTGGAGAAGTACTACGCGGCGTCAGCCGAGCGTTTCACGGTCGCGCCCGCTCCGACCGACATGACCGCACCACACAAGATCGCGCTGACCTTCGCCCGCAGTGAGTTGTCGGCCGCGCTGGCGCGACTGCCCGACAAGTCGAGTGACCCCATCGTGGCCCTGACACTCGGCGTTCGTATCGCTCCCGGCGACGCGAGCGCGTTCGCCGACGAGCTGGTCCGGCTCGGCGAACGCTTCTCGGCGGCCGACCGGGAGGACGGTCGGCCCTATCAACTCGTCCTCGCCATCTACCCCGGGGAGGACGTCACGGCCGACGGGCGGCAGGAGATTCGGCTGCCACCCGCGAAGGACGAGAGGGGGTGACACGGGTGTCACGAGGAACCGAGGCACTGGCGCGCGCCGGACGGGCGGTGACACGCCGACTCGGCATGCGTTCCCGGCCCACCCGCGTCGCGCAGCCGGCCTGGGACGCCTGGCGGGCCGGGGATCTACCGCTCGCCCGCGAACTCGCGGCGAACCTGCTCGCTACGGGGCATGCCGTGGACGAAGCACGGCACGTGCTCGTTCTCGCCGACTCCGTGCTCGGCAACTACGACGGCGCCATCAACACACATCGGATGATCGCCCCTCGCTACGAACGTCTCGATGAACTGAACGAACCGATCCTGTGTGCGCACATCCACCGAGGAGACATCGCGGGCGCCGTGACGCTGGCGGAACGACGGGGCCTTGCGCGACGCGGCGCGATCGGAGCACGTTTGCGCCTGGCCGTTGAGCGGCCCCTCGGAATCGATATCGACGGCGTCGTCGACGTCCCCTTCACCGACGACCCGCTCACGCCGTTCATGCCCGGTTTCGCCGGGCACCTCAATGACCGACCGACCGTACTCCGCCTCGACACCGGCGGCTCATTCGTGCACCTTTCGCGGGAGCTTGCGGCCGCCCACGGGATCGACACGATTGCCTCGGCACGGGAGTTCGCGGCGCTCGGCCGGCACCGGGTCGGCTACGGACTGGCCGATCTGGAGATCGGGACGATCCGTCTGCGCAATGTGCCCGTGGCCGTGCATGAAAAGGGACTTCCGCCGGCCGCGGCCTTCGACGTCCCGCTCGGGCCGATCGTCGGCACCAACATTCTGGAGCGCTTCCTGACGACGGTCGACGCGCCGAATCGGCGTCTCGTCCTGTCCCGCCGTGGCGACAACATCGCCCGCGCCCGGCATCTGGCCCGTCTCGGTGCGGCACAGCACGTGGCACCGTTCGGCCTGTGGAGCGATCACCTGATGATCGCCCGTGGTCGCGTCGATGGGATCAGTGGCGTCAACCTATTCGTCGACTCGGGCCTGGTGGCGCTCACCCCCGATCAGGGACAGGTGGCGATGCTCGTGCCACGGCGCACTCTTGCCCGGTGGGGAGTGGCCAGGCCGCAGACCGGCCGGTTCGCCGAACTCCCCGGCACGCTTGCCATCGGCACGGCATCGAGAGAGGGAATGACCGCCTACCCCGTAACGGATCGCGTCTGGCGCGACTTCGGCGACTGGGGCGGAATCCGCGTGGACGCGCTGATCTCCTGGGGGTACCTCCGCCATTTCACCTGGACGATCGACTTCGAACGCAGGGAGTACCTGTTCGCTTAAGACCAGCCCTGACCGCGATTTCGCGAAACCACAACCGGATCGCTGCCGGGATGACCGCACCGTGAGAGTCGGGCCCGTCTGCGAAAACGCAACCGCTGGGGTTCGTCGAGGTCGGTGACCGGCTCGTGCAGCGCACGGAGCGGCGCCGCCCGCTGGAGCGTTCGGTGCGGCCTGTACGCATTGTCATGGTGATCCCCTGGACTGGTCAGTGGTCCCGGAACGAATCGCCCGCGTCGGCCCGCACCACGACCTGCCGCGTCGCCGAGTCAGTGTTCGTCGTTGCGCCCCGCACGAACAGTGCGTGGCGAAGCGCCGAGTTCACGTCTGCAGGCCTTGTTGAAGGCCTGCAGATCAGGAATTCCCACTTGCGAGGCGACCGCTGGGATCGCCAGAGTCGAGTTCCGCAACAGGTGCGCGGCGACCTGGAGGCGACGCCGCCGCAGATAGGCGACCACGGTCTCGGCGAAGGCGACGCGAAACAGGCGGGTGAGTTGGTTGTGCGAGACCCCCGCGGCCCGGGCGATGGCCGGAACCGTCAGCGGACTCGCCATGTTCACCTCGATGTGGGCCAGCGCCGCAGCCAGTGCCGGATGGCGCTCCTCCGCCTGTGGCACCTCGCCGGCCGCCAGCGCCCACAGCACTGTCCACACCTCTGCGGCGGCCCGCAACGGGGTCATCGAGTGCCACGCTACCGCCCTCAGCAGTGCGTCCGACAGATGTGGCGCCTCCGCGCCGCAGTCCAGCACGGCTGGTACTCGGTGAGGCGTACCGGTGGTCCCGAGCTCGAAGTGCGCGTACAGGTGCTCCGAGCGGCCCCGGTACCGGAACTCCACCACCGCGCCGGGTGGAACGAGGCTCGCACAGCCGGGCCGGACCTCGTGGGCCACCCCGTCGACGATCAACTCGGCGCTGTAGCGGTACAGGTGCAGCTGCCACAGTTCGGGCAGCTGGAACACCTCACGCTCGATCCCCAGCCCGTGCACTCCCACCCCGACCTGCGCCACGCGCGGAGGTGAGTCCAGGTGGGCGATATGCCTCGCCGAAGTTTCGACCATGGTGAGAAATTACCAGTAACTGGTGAACCTGGCCCACGTCAGGAGCACCTACTTGGTTCTACTGTGCACATCAGTAACCACTTGAGTCGGACGCCCTCCCACGTCCCCACACCTTCTTCAAGGAGCACCCCATGCCCATGCAGCCCTGGTTCACCGATGCCAAGCTCGGCATTTTCGTCCACTACGGGATCTATGCCGTCGACGGCATCCCGGAATCCTGGGCCATGTACGACGGAACCGTCAGCCGCGAGCAGTACCTGGCGCAGCTCGACGGCTTCACGGCCGCCCGCTACGACCCCTACGCGTGGGCCGCGCTGTTCAAGCGTGCCGGTGCGCGCTACGCCGTCCTCACCGCGCGTCACCACGACGGCGTCGCCCTCTGGGACAGCGAGTGCGGCGACCTCAACGTCGCCAAGCGCACCCCCGCAGGCCGAGACCTCGTCCGGGGATTCGTCGACGCCCTGCGCGGCGAGGACCTGAAGGTCGGCCTGTACTACTCCCACTCCGACTGGAACCACCCCGATTACGCCAGCGTGATCCACCCCGACCCGTCCCATCACACGTACATCCCCGGCAACACACTGGTCGAGCCCGCCGACGGCCGCGAAGACCCCGCCGCCTGGGTTCGCTACCTCTCCTACCGGGACGGCCAGGTCAGCGAACTGATGCAGCGCTACCGGCCCGACCTGCTCTGGTTCGACGGCGAGTGGGAGCGCAGCGAGCAGCAGTGGGGCACGGACGTGCTCGCCGACATGATCCTCGCCGAGAACCCGGACACCATCCTCAACGCCCGGATGCTCTCCCGGGGCGACTACGCCACCCCGGAACAGGGCATCCCCCTCCGGGCGCCCACGGGCCCCTGGGAGCTGTGCCTGACGATCAACGATTCCTGGGGCTATCGGCACGCCGACAACAACCACAAGAGCGTGCGTCAGCTCGTCCGCTACTTCACCGAGACCATCGGCATGGGAGGCAACCTGCTGCTCGACGTCGGCCCGATGGCCGACGGCCGCATCACCGCCGAGCAGTCGTCCCGGTTGGAGGGCCTCGGCGCGTGGATCGCCCGCCACCATGCGGCCGTCCACGGCACTGGCGCCGGTCTGCCGCCCGGGCACCACTACGGGCCCAGCACCCTCTCCTCCGATCAGCGAACCGTCTACCTGGTCTGCTACGGCACCCTTCGCGAGCACCTCGCCCTCAAGGGTCTGCGCACCCGGGTCAAGCACGCGACCGTAGTGGGCACCGGCACGGAACTGAGCCACCACGTCACCGGCGGCCTGGGCGAGGTCCCCGGAATCACCTGGATCAACGCCCCTGCGGAAAAGGACCAGGACGAGTACGCGACCGTCCTCGCCGTCGAGCTCGACGGTGAACTCGAGCTCTATCGGGGCCAGGGACGAAACTGACCGCGGGTCCGGATAAGCGGTCCCAACAAACAGTGCATTCGGTGTGCCTATCGGCTTGTTCGGTCGTTGGGCCCGGTGTGCGCAGAGGCGAGTCGCGTCCGTCGATCGTTTCGGACGAACTGTGCTCCCTGTTCGAGCCGTTGCTACCCGAGCCGGCGCCGAGATCGGTGCCCGGGCGGCCTCGTGCGCCGGATCGGCGCGCGTTGTGCGGGACCCTGTTCGTCCTGCATACGGGTATCCAGTGGGAGTTCCTGCCGCAGGAGTTGAGGTTCGGATCGGGGATGACGTGTTGGCGTCGTCTCGCGGCCTGGAACGAGGCCGGCGTGTGGGATCGGCTGCACGCGATTCTCCTCGCGAGACCGCACGCGGCCAAACAGCTCGACTGGTCGCGGGATCGACTCCAGCCATATCCGGGCCGCCCGACGCGCCGTCGGACGCAAAACCAGGTCCAACGCCGGATTCGCCTACCTCCACAACGCCGTCGACGACCACTCCGGCCTCGCCTACGGCGAAATCCTCACAGACGAGAGGAAGGAGACCGCCATCACGTTCCGTGAACGCGCACGCGAGTACCTGGGTGGGTGGCGCGACTACGTCGACGCCCCCGCGCCCTTACTCGCGATCGGGGCCGACGACTCCTCGTGGACGGCGGAGCAACAGCCCGACTACCACTCGCAGTTCGTCGCCGTGGCCACCCCCGGCCATGCGGGAGGTTTCGACCGAGCCGCAGTTGCTGCTGCACCTCAACCGTCGCCAACGGGGCACCGTCGGGCGTGGATTGGAGGACGAGAAACGTCCGTGCCGGATCATGCTCCGGCCCGCATCCGCGGCCCGGCGGTAGGTTCGGACATCGAGGCGTGGATGATCCCCCTGTCTGCGGCCAACCCCTGGCGCGGGCCTCGGAGATCGTGCACAGCCGAACCCGGACACCGCCCGCGCGTGCGCTACCGTATGCGGTCGGAGCCAGACGTGCGGCTCTTGGCGAGGGAGCGAGAGGCGACGTGAACATCGACGAGGCCGTAACCTTCTTCCGGGAATTCCTTACTGCGGTGTACGCGCAGGACGTCGCCAACCTCACCGAGCCCGACGATCGGCTCGAACTGCGGGTCGCGCGTACGGAGGCCTTCATGTACTCCTCACCCGGGACCAGTATGACGTCCCCGTTCATGCGTCCCCGGCGCATGTCGGCCGAGAGACTGGCCGAGATCGCGAAGAGGGCCGCAACACCGGTACGCCGCCCGCTGTACGTGGCGGTGGAGTACGAGGTACCCGGATGGGGCACCTGCTTCGCCGCCGACGTCGGCGGCGGGGACGAGCACAACTCCATCGCCTACGAACGCCAGTACTGGGCGATGACAGTCGACGGGCAGCCGAAGATCGTCGCGCAGTACGGGATCGACTTCTACGCCGAAGGTCTCGCCTGGGAGAACATCATGGGAGCGGTGATCGGACCCGTCGGCGAACCGGTCTCGGTCCGAGCCTTGGAGGAACCCCAAGTCCCGCGTGACCGGCACGACTACCAGCGCATCGTCGCCTCGGCCCCGCGGAACGGCGTTTGATGTGACGCTCGAGTGCCGGTCCGTCCAGTGCCCGCGCCGCATTCCGGCGCGGGCGTAGTACAGGCTCGGCGGGACCACGAACACCACGGCCGCCGGCAGACCCCAGCCCACCCCGACCGCACGGCTGCCTTGGGCGCTGTGGGCGCCGGTCAGCGAGAACACGGCGAACAGCGGGTACTTCGGGTCCAAGCCGTCGGTCACCCGACGCGCGAACAACGACGCCGGGGCCAGCGTGTGAGACACGCCATCGCAGTCGCGCAGATCCGAACCGCTGGAACCGCACCCCGACACAAGGGGGGCGTCACGCCCTGCACCCACACTCCTGGGAACCCGACGGTTCTGTCACGCACCACCACGCGCCCCGCCCCACAATCACCCTGGGGGCGCCCCGAGGCGCAGGCGACGTTCCCTCCTATCGGCATACCGCGACTCCGACCCGCTGACAACAAACCACCGCCAGGAAACTCGGAGGACATGGGACACGTTGGCCATACTCTCCAGCAGCGAGTTCAACTCATTGACCAGCCCGTTCGTGCTGTCGCCCGCGTCCTGGGTAGCGAGCTGGTGGAACAGGCCGAGGACGTGGCAGAGGCCGGACATGTCCCTGCCTGACCCTCCGTCGCGGCGGTACGTCTTGTGGTGAGTGTGGATCCCCCGAAGGTTCGCCGCGGCCCGCACCATCCCCCTGCCGGCACTTCGCCCCGCCGCGTAGCGGCGGGGCGAAGCAACCAGGCTCGGATCGGCCGACAGCATCCCTGTGGGGGCCGCGCACCGGGCGATTATGCGACTGCCGCGACCTTGGGGTCATCCGTCGCGGCCGGGTAGTCGATGTATCCCTCCGCCCCTCCCCCGTACAGGTGCTCCGTCGGTGGCCCCGCCAGCGGGATGCCGTTGGCCAGGCGGGCGGGCAGGTCCGGGTTCGTCATGAACAGGCGGCCGAGGGCGACCACGTCCGCGTGCCCGTCCCGCACCAACCGGGCCCCCGCGCCGGGGCTGCTCGGCACCGGACCGTTCGTGTTGGCGACGAGCGTCCCCGACCAGCGCGTCCGCAGGTCCGCGATCGCTCCGTACGCACCGTTCTCCAGCACGTGCAGATAGGCCAGGCCCAGCGGGTCCAGTGCGTCGACCAGCGCGCGGTACGTGGTGCGTGCGTCGGCCTCCGCGAGCTGGTTCTCGGCGTTGTCCGGCGAGATGCGCAGCCCCACCCGGTCCGCACCGACCTCGGTGACGACCGCCTCGACGACCTCCATCGCGAACCGCAGGCGGCCGGTGGCCGAGCCGCCGTACTCGTCCGTGCGCAGGTTGGTGTTGTCGGCGATGAACTGCTGGATGAGGTAGCCGTTCGCACCGTGGATCTCCACGCCGTCGAAGCCCGCCTCGATCGCACGCCGAGCTGCACTCGCGAAGTCGCCGACCGTCCGGGCGATTTCACCGACCGTCAGCTCACGCGGGGTCACGTGGTCGAGCATCCCGTCCCGGGTGAAGATCTGCTTCCCCTCGATGGCGACGGCCGACGGGGCCACCGGCAGCTCGCCGTCCGGCAGCGTCAGCGGGTGGGTCATCCGGCCCACGTGCCACAACTGGGCGAAGACCGTGCCGCCCCCGGCGTGCACCGCGTCCGTCACCTCCCGCCAGCCACGCGCCTGCGCGTCGGTCACCAGACCCGGGATGCCGGGGCCGCCCTTGGCGAGCGCGTTGACGTACACGCCCTCCGTGATCAGCAGCCCGGCTCCGGCGCGCTGCCGGTAGTACGTCGCCGCGTGCCGGCTCGGCACCCCCGTCACGTCGTCGGCCCGGCCGCGCGTCATCGGGGCCATCGCCACACGGTTGGCCAGTTCCAGCCGCCCCGCCCGGTACGGCTCCAGCAACTCCCGCATTTCTCCACCCTCGTTTGCCGTGTCCGTGTCCCGCGCCACTCCCCTCACGCCCCCGGCGCTCATGCGGCACTCCGGTCCAGCGCGACGACCTCGACCTCGATCTGCCAGTCGGGCCGAGCCAGCGAGACGACCTCGACGATGGTGTCGGCCGGGTAGGGCTCGGCCAGGAACTCACCGCGCAGTGTGATCACGTGCGGGAGATTCGTCGCCATGTCCCGCACGAAGATGCCGACCTTGATCACGTCCGCGAAGGCCAGACCGGTCGCATCCAACACCCGCGCGACATTCCTGAACGCCTGCCGTCCCTGCGCCAGGAACCCGCCCTCGACGGTCGTCCCGTCCTCCTCGAACCCCGCCTGACCGGACACGTACACGAAGCCCCCGGCCCGGACGGCCTGCGATATCCGATACGGCGCGTACCAGTCCGGCGTGGTCGCGATCTTCTCGACGCGCCCCACGGTGGTCGCGCTCTCGTTGCTGGACATACCTCTCCCCTTGTCTCGGCGGCATCCGGTACCGGGCCCCGCTCGATCACGTTACGAAACGTTCCGTAACGCCAAGGAAGTTAGATCCTCCCGAGCGACTTGTCAAAACGAAACGTAACGTCACGCCAGCGGTAGAGTGGGAACCATGACCCCCGACCCGAACAGTGAACGGCGCAGCGAGCGCGCCCGCCGGGCGATCCTCGACGCGGCGTTCGACCTGGTGAGCCGCAAGGGCTTCGCGAAGGTGACCATCGAGGCCATCGCCGCCCAGGCCGGCGTGGGCAAGCCCACGATCTACCGTTGGTGGCGCTCCAAGGGCGCGGTGGTGCTGGAGGCGATGAACGAGGAACTCGGCGACGACTTCGCCTTCCCCGACACCGGTGACATCGCCGCCGACCTCACGACCCAGATCACCGCGGTGAGCCGGCGGCTGATCACCGGCCGGATCAGCGAGGCCTTCAAGGGCGTCGTGGGCGAGGCCCAGAACGACCCCGCACTGATGAAGGCGTTCCGCGAAACGATCCTCGAGCCCAGCATCGCGCAGTGCCGGGCCCGCCTGGATTCCGCCGTCGCCGCCGGGCAACTCCGCTCCGACGTACCCACCGACGTGATGGTCGACCTCTTCTACGCGCCGATCCACTACCGGCACTTCCTGGGCTTCGGCGAAGACGCCGTCAGGCGCAGCGCCGATCTCGTCCAGGACGTCCTGCTCGGCCTGCGACCCCGGCCGGACACGGGGTGAACGACCGGCGCCCGGCCCCTCGTCGAGGATGCTGTCGGCCGACCCGGGCCTGGGATGCCTCGCCGGCCATGACGCGGCGGGGCGAAGTGCTGTCGGGGGGCTGGTGCACCAATCGACGCGCGCCGACGCCCACGTGACAGGCCGCGAACGCGAGGACGGGTCACTCCCGGCCCGCGCCGTCACCGTTCCTCGTCGTCGAAGTGGACCACGCAGGCGTTACCGCGCCGAACCGAAGTACGCCGCCCCGATCAGAGACGGTCCGTCCGTATCCCACGAAGGAGTGTGTCCGGCGGTGGTGGTCCACCGCGGCGCCCGCCGCCCACGACGCGGGCGCCGCCGCGTACGACCCCGGGTAGCCTCCGGGCTCAGACCCTGGTCATGGTCGACGTGTATCCGCCCCCACCGGGGTAGACCCAGTCACCGGTCATCACCGTGTCGTCGGCGTTGAAGGTGCCCCGGAAATACGCCGGGCTGCCTTTCGCCCCCGCCCAGATGGTGAGTGTGTCGCCGGCGAGTTCGTAGACGTAGTCGAATGTGTTGCCGTTCGAGTCGTAGTACCGCGACACCACGTCCGCGCCGGCGGGCTCGCCGAACGGACGGAGGTTCCCGATCACTTCCAGGCCACTGACCGGCTCACCGAACTGCGTGAGCTCGACCTGCTGGCTCAGGAAGAACCCGCCGGGCATCCACTCGTATCGCACGCTCCCCTCGGCCCCGCCGGTCACCGCCCAGGTGCCGACCAGGCGATCCAAGGCCTTGAGCTCGACGCTCGGCTGGTTGCTTTCGGACATGTCGTCCTCCTTCTTGTCGATGGTCGCCGATACCTCGAAGCCGTCGACCCGACCTCGACATCCGGCGCGTGTGGCGTGGATCACGCCTGGAAGGTGTCGAGACCCGGGATTCGGTACCGAGGTATCCGGCAGGACCCACCAAGGAGGAGTCATGACGAACACCGTCACCACCGACGCCGCCCCCGCGATGCGCCGCTCGGATCACCTGTTCATCGCCGGGGCGCTGGCCGGGCCGGTGTTCTTCGCCTCGGCGGGCGTCCAGATGGCCACCCGCGAGGGCTTCGACATCACCCGGCACCCGATCAGCCAACTCTCCACCGGTGGGGCCGGCTGGATCCAGATCACCACGTTCGTACTCGCGGGTCTCGGCGCTCTCGCCCTGGCCGCCGGCATCGCGCGGGCCCTGACCGAAGGTGTCGGACGACGGACGGTACCGGTCCTCGTCGCGGTCTTCGGCGTCGGGATGATCTCCGCCGGACTGTTCACCATGGACGCGGAGAACGGCTTCCCGGTCGGCACCCCCGACCGGCCGGTCGAACGCATGTCCTGGCACGGCATCGTCCACTCGGCCTCGGCCGTCGGCGCCTACATCGCCCTGGCCGTCGCCGCGATCGTGTTGACCGTGCGCTGCGCGCGCCGCCGGGCGATCGGCGCGGCTGTGCTGAACGGCGTGGTCGCGACGGTCCTGCTGCTGCCGATGTCGGAGGACCACATGAGCATCCGGATCGCCGTGAACGGCCTGGTCGCCTTCGGCTGGACGACCGCCCTTGCGCTGACGCTCCGCCGTGTCCACCGGCCCGATTCGACCTACCATCGGCAGGGATGATCGGAAAGGAAGCGTCATGAAATACCTGCTTCTCGGCTACACCTCGGCCGCCGCCTGGGACGCCGCGACCGCCGATGCCCCGACGGAGGACGCGCTGGCCGCGTTCGCCGCCTACCAGGCGTTCGAGAAGGAACTCCGCGCGACCGGCGAACTCGTCGGCACCGAGGGCCTGGGCCACCCCGCGGTCAGCACCACCGTGCGCCGGACCCCGACGGGTGTGACCGCGACCGACGGACCGTTCGCCGAACTCAAGGAGGTCCTCGCCAGCTTCGCCGTCATCGACGTGACCGGCCGGGAACGTGCCCTGGAAATCGCCTCTCGGATCGTGGAGGTCCTGGGCGAGCCGATCGAGATCCGGCCCATCATGGGCGAGGACTTCGCGTCATGAGCAACAGGCTGTCGCACGACCCGGCGCGGACGGCGCGCCACATCCCGCGATGAACGACGGGCCGGGCGCGACCGCGGATGTCGAACTCCTGCTTCGCACCGAAGCGCCACAGGTGCTTGGCGCGTTGACGCGCCGTTTCGGCCGCTTCGACATCGCCGAGGACGCCGTACAGGAGGCGCTGTTGACGGCGAGCCGGACGTGGCCCGTCGACGGCGTGCCGGACGAACCGCGGAGCTGGTTGATCCGGATCGCCCACCGGCGGATGGTCGATCTCCTGCGCTCCGAGCAGGCACGGCACCGGCGCGAGCAGAAAGCGGGCATGGCCGAACTGATCCTGCGCGAGCCGACCCGCCAGGCGGCCCCCGCGCGGGAGACCGACGACGGCCTCATCCTGCTACTGCTGTGCTGCCACCCCGTGCTGAGCCCCGACTCCCAGGTGGCACTCACGCTGCGCGCGGTCGCCGGCCTCACGACCGCCGAAATCGCGCACGCCCACGGAACGACCGAGGCCACGATGGCGACGCGGATCAGCCGCGCCAAACGACGACTGGCCGACGCCGGAGCCCGCTTCACCCTGCCCACCGACACGGACCAGGCCTCCCGGATGAGCGCCGTCATGCGGGTGCTCTACCTCGTTTTCAACGAGGGCTACACCGCCTCCGCGGGAGACGAACTCGCTCGCACCCGGCTGACGAGCGAGGCAATTCGGCTGACCCGGATGCTCGTCGACGCGGTGCCGGACGACGCCGAGGCGACCGGCCTGCTGGCGCTGATGCTGCTCACCGAGTCGCGACGGCCGGCCCGCACCGGCGACGACGGCGCGTTGATACCGCTGGACCGGCAGGACCGCTCCCGCTGGAACCGCGATCTGATCCGCGAGGGCACCCGCCTGATCGACGGCGTCTGGCACCGCCGTGAGCCGGGCCCCTACCGACTCCAGGCGGCGATCGCGGCGCTGCACGCCGCGGCCACCACGCCGGAGGCGACGGACTGGCCGCAGATCGCGATGCTCTACCTGTGGCTGGAACGACTCGCCCCGACCGCGCCGGTGCGACTGGCCCGAGTGGTCGCCGTCGCGCGCGCGTACGGCCCGGTTCGGGGACTGGCGCTGCTCGACGACCTCAACCGGCGCCACGCATTGGATCAGGATCCGCTCACTCACCGACGCGAACGCGCGGTGCGGGCCCATCTCGCACATGCCACCGGCGACACGGCGGCTGCGAGGACCCTGTACCGCGAGGCCGCCGCGCTGACCGACAACCGGGTCGAGCGCCGCTACCTGCTCGACGAAGCCGACCGGCTCACCCCCCGAACCGATCGTCCATCCCCGGGCGACGCCCGCGATGCCCCGGCGATTTCGAAGGGGACATCCCACCTGCCCCCTGAAACCAGCGAGTAGCGTCGGGGCCGGCGCGGTGGCCAACACCCCGTTTCCGGCCCCCGCCGCTTCGAACCGTGCCTACCAACCCTCGCGGCTGCGGAGCAGGCTGTTCCGGTACGCCGTCAGGAACCGCTCGAACGACGAGGCCCGCACGGGCAGCGGGCCGCCTTGGATCTCCCAGGAGAAGACCTGTCCGCGGACGCCGTCGGCCTCGGGGGCAAGGTCGATGCAGTGCAGATTGCCGCCACCGTCCCGTGCGAACGGGACCCAGCCGGGATGCCACCATCGGTATCGGACGGACTTGTCGTCCGGATCCAGTTGGTGTGGCTCCGCGCTGTCGAAGGTGCCCTCGGCGAGAAGGTCGGTGAGCCCGCGCCGGGTGCTGATCATCTCCGAGACGGACATCCCGTCGTACTCGAACACGTCCAGACCGGCCGAGCCGCCGAACAGCCGTAGGTACGCCCGGAATTCGGCCGGCAGCGGTTCACCGACCGCGGCCTCGAGTTCGGCGATCGCGGCCGGATCCGCCGCGCCCCGTCTGCTGCTCAACCTTTCGGCGGCACCGGCGTCATGCGCGGCGAGCCAGTCGGCGATGTCGGACACGGTCGTGGTCAGTCGCTCGGTGCAGGCGTCGATGTCGACGGAATTCGGCACCTCATGACGCACGAGCGACAAGGCCGTGGCGGCATGTTCGGCACGCCATTGGGCGACCTCGGATGCGCCGTCGATCAGATCGACCGCACCGTGCTTCCGCAACAGGGCTTCAATGTCGCGGTGATGGCGGACGCCGGCGATGTGCAGCGCGTGGGTTCTGCGATTCCCGGTACCCTTCACGGCGAGCACGTCCGCCCCGGCCGCCAACAGCGCTTCCACGACTTCGATGTCCCCGCCGTGTGCGGCCAACATCAGCGGGGTCCAGCCGTCCGGGCGGGGCACGTTCGGGTCGGCTCCGGCACGCAGCAGCGCGGACACGACCGGCAAAGGCTCGGCACACCCCAGCGCGTGGGTCAGGACTGTCCCGAAATTCGGATCGTCCGGGTCGTTCGGATCGCACGGATCGCTGTGGTTGACGTCGGCGCCCGCGCTGATGAGGTACTCGACGATCGGAAGGCAGCCATCCCGGGCTGCCGTACCCAACATCGTCGAGCCGCCGACGAAGACGCCTGCCACCTGCGCGTCGACCGGCAGTCCCGCGACGACGAACGGCCGAACCAACTCCACCGCACCGGTGTCGACAGCCCGGAAGGCGACCAGATCCACCAAACCGTGATCGTCGTACTCGACTGCCGGATCGACACCCTGGGCGAACAGGCGACTCAGCGCGTCGGGGTTCTTCTCGTCGATCGCGGCAAGAAGCGCACGTGTCAGCTGTTGCATTCTCGAAAGTTAGCACGCCTGTTCGATCGACATCCAAGCACATTCCGCCCGGGTCACCGAGCACACCCGACCCGCACGCGCCGGCGCGCCGGGGGCCGCGACGGCGACCCGGTTGTCGGGCCGCTTCGTCGAAGTCGCCGCCGAACTTGCAGCCACCACGTGCCGCCCGCCCCACGCCAACCGGCCGCACAGGACACGGCCGTTGCGACGGGACTGTAAAAACGTCCTGATACTCCCACCACCGGACATGAGAGCACCGGCGATCACCTCTCGAGGCCGCCATCGGCCCCGTGTCGGAGGTCCGCGGCGGGCGCCGCCGTCGATCCGCCGTCGTCGAGTCCTGGCAATACATGACCTTGACCGGGGCACACTCACCCCGGGAAATGCACCACACCGTCCCGCAGGCAGGCGAGACCCACTCGCCGTCCTGGCTCGATCCCGACTTCCCGGGGTCGGTGGCGGCGCGTTCCCGCCCGCGATGCGTCGCGGTTGTGGCTGTTGTCGTGTCGGCACGGAGGAGTGCCGGTGGCCTGGGGAGTGATCTGGTGCGTGAACGAATTGGACTGGCCGAGGTGTTGGCGGCTGCGGAGGGTACCGCGCCGGTGCGTTCCCTCGATGTCGTGGCACACAATCTGCGCGAGCGTTTCGACGCGCGATACGTGTCCTTCCTGTTCGTCGACGTCGTCGGACGAAGGCTGCTGCGCGTCAACGACAACCCCCGTACCGACCACGAACACCACGCCGAACAGGTCCCTCTCGCCGGCAGCAGCGTCTACGACGAGGTCCTGCGCGCCCAGAAGCCGGTCGTGACACCACAGGGCGACCAGGGTCAGCGGGTACTCACCCCCGTCACCAACCGCGGCGACACCATCGGTGTCCTGGAACTGTTCCTCACCCACGTCACCGCGGACGTGCTGGCCCAGGTCGAGGAGGCCGCGCACGCACTGGCGTACATCATCGTCACCGACCGCCGCTTCACCGACCTCTACCACTGGGGCAACCGCACCACCACCGTCAGCCTGGCCGCGGAGATCCAACGCCAACTCCTGCCCTCCGCCCCCACCTGCGAAGCCCCCGAATTCACCCTCGCCGGCGCCCTGGTCCCCGCCTCCGACATCGCCGGCGATACCTACGACTACGCCCTCGACCACGACACCCTGCACCTATCCGTCACCGACGCCATGGGTCACGACGTCGACGCCTCCCTCATGGCCACCCTCCTGGTCAACGCCTCCCGAGGCGCCCGCCGTGCCGGAGCCGACCTCGCCGAACAGGCCCGCCAGACCCACCAGGCCCTCCTCGACCACGGCCGGCAGACCTTCGCCACCGGCCAGCTCCTGCGCATCGGCCTCGACGGAAGCAGCGCCCAACTCGTCAACGCCGGCCACCCCTGGCCCCTACGACTGCGCGACGGAACGGTCGAAGAACTGCGCCTGGCGGTGAATCTGCCCTTCGGCGTCGTCGGACAGGGCGCCTACCGCGTGCAAGACCTCGACCTGCACCCCGGCGACCGCCTCCTGCTCCACACCGACGGCATGCAGGACCGCGAAGCGCATACCGTCGACCTGCCCGGCCTCGTCCGCAAGACGGCCGCCGAACACCCGCGTGAGGTCGTACGCACCCTGGTCGCCGCCGTCGCCGACGCCTACGACGGCAGACCGCCCAAAGACGACGCCACCGTCCTGTGCCTGGACTGGCACGGCCCCCGACCCGGCCCCGGCCCCGAAATCCGGCACCCGGACTCGGCCCGGTTCTCGTACGGCCATGGCTGATCCGTCGACGGCGACGGATCAGGCTTCTCTGCGCGTGGTTCGCCACTCGACCGCTCGGTGACGGCCGTGATTACCCAGGGCCCCAGACGTGTTGCCTTGGCTGGGGAAGTTGTCCGTCGGCGCCGGCTTCCCCCTGGTCGACGCTCGCGCGGTCCGGCACCCGCTCACCCCCGTCCGGCTGTCGGGCCGCGCTCTTCCCGGACTGCCCGGGAGGATCGGCCCGATGATTCGGCTCGGTGGTGGTGAACGGCGCGGAGACGGCGTAGGGGTGCCGGGGCGCGGCCGCGTCCGTCTTGAGCGAATCTCGCAGGCGCACTCGCTGCGCGGCCCCGGCAATCGTGTCCGGTGGCTACAGGAAGCGTCTGATGGGGAGGACCGCTGCCTCTCGCAGGCGTTGCCCGGTGGCCCGACGCCGCCAGCGGTCGGGGTCGATGGTCACGCTACGTTCGAGGTCCGCGTCGTAGTCCCGGTCGAGTTCCGCGGTGAACGCCTCGTCCAGGACGGCGAGCATGACTTCCTCGTCGTGGTCCATGGAGCGGCGGTTGAAGTTGGTCGAGCCGATCAGCGAAGCCACCCCGTCCACGGTCATGATCTTGGCGTGCATCATGGTCGGCTGGTACTGGCGGATGCGCACGCCCGCGTCGAGGAGTCGGGTGTAGTGGTGCTGGCCGGCGAGTTGGCAGGCACGTTGGTCGGTGTGGGGGCCGGGGAGCAGGATTTCCACCGTGACGCCGCGGCGGGCGGTGGCGCACAGCAGGTCGACGAAGTAGGTGTCCGGGGCGAAGTAGGCGGTGGCCAGGCGGAAACGTTGTTCGGCGGAGGTGAGCATGACGCGGATGAGGGTCTGCATGTCCTGCCATCCGACTCCGGCCGAGCCACGCACGACCTGGACGATCGAGGTCCCGACCTGGTCGTGTTCGGTGAAGCGGTCGCGGTCGTCGAAGAGTTCGTCGTGGCATTCGGCCCAGTTCTGGGCGAATGCGGCGGCGATCCCGTCCACGGCCGGGCCCCGGACCTTGACGTGGGTGTCGCGCCACTCGTCGGGGTTGCGGGCGTCGCCGCACCATTCCTGGGCGATGCCGACGCCGCCGGTGAAGGCGGTGTGCTCGTCGATGACGAGGGCCTTGCGGTGGCAGCGATGGTTCTGTTTGAACGGCGACAGCCACAACGGTTTGCGGAACCAGGCCACTTGGACACCGGCGTCGTCCATGACGTCGAGGAGGTCCTGCTCGATCTCCTTCGCGCCGAAACCGTCGAGGAGCAGTCTCACCCGCACGCCGGCCCTGGCCCGGTCGGCGAGTGCGGCGGCGAAGTCGCGGGCGATGCGACCTCGCCAGTAGACGAAGGTCATCATGTCGATGGTGTGCTCGGCGCCGCGTATCGCGTCGAGCATGGCGGGGAAGATCGCATCGCCGTTGCGCAAGGGGACGAGTTCGTTGCCTTCGGTGGCCGCCATTCCCAGCAGGCGCTCCAGTCGCCGACGCAGGCGCTGCTTGCGGGCCGGTACATCGTGCCGGGCCGTCACCTCGGTGCCGTCGGCGTGTTCCGTGTTCTCCCGAGTGCTCATGCGGCACCTTCCGACGGTTGGGATGGCGAGCGCGTCGGTCATCCGCGGACAGATCAGCAGCGGGGCGGTGGTGCCCGTGTTCATCGCAACGACTCGGCCGATGCGGTGCGTGGGAGGGTCCGCCACGCGCGGTCGCGAACGAGGCGACGCGGTCGTTCCCCGGGCAATACGTACCTCGATCGGGTTTCAGTCGGCGAGGAGTTGGGTGCGCAGTCCGGTCAGGGTTCGGGCCAGGAGGCGGGAGACGTGCATCTGGGAGATGCCCAGGCGCTCGCCGATCTGGGACTGGGTCAGGTCCTGGCCGAAGCGCATGGACAGGATGTCCCGCTCGCGCTGCGGCAGGGCCGCGATCAGCGGCTTGAGGGCGTGCAGGTTCTCGGCGAGGTCGTAGCCGGGGTCGACGAACGAGGCGCGCGAGGCGTGGACCTCGGTGGGGCCGTCGTCCGTGGCCGGGGCGTCGAGCGAGGCGGCCGTGTAGCCCGCGGCGGCGGCGAGGCCCTCGACGACTTCCTCGACGCCGATACCGAGCCTGTGGGCGAGTTCGGCGGGGGTGGGTTCACGGTCGTGTTCGATGGTGAACGCGTCGCGCGCCTTGGCCAGTTCCAGGCGCAACTCCTGCAGGCGGCGCGGGACGTGCACCGCCCAGGAGGTGTCGCGGAAGAAGCGCTTGATCTCGCCGGAGATGGTGGGGACGGCGAAGGTGGGAAACTCGACGTCGAAGGAGGGGTCGAAACGATCGATGGCCTTGATCAGGCCTATCGTGCCGACCTGGACCATCTCCTCCGTGGTCTCCGGGCGCGAGCGGAAGCGGCCCGCGACGAAACGAACCAGGGGGATGTTGAGCTCGATCAGGGTGTTGCGCACGTACTGGTACTCGTGCGTGCCCTCCTCCAACACCCGCAGCCGGTCGAACAGCACCTTCGACATCGCCCGCGCGTCGGTCGCCGAGACACTGCCCGGGTCGTCGATGATCGGCAGATCGGCGAGCGCGCCGTCCCCGGCTGCGGCGGTTGCGGTCGCGGTCGCGTCGGCCGCCGGGAAGGCGGTCGCGGCGGCGGTGGGGTTCATCTCGGCGTCCTCCTGCTTTCGGGCCGGCTGTGGGCCGCAGCATTGTGCCCCACATCGAGGGAAGTACACCCGATCGGGGGTGAGATTCCGCGCCGACGGCAGTGTCGTCCTGCCGGGGTCGTCATCCGAAACGCGGCGTTCGCGGCGTCGAGTGTCGATCCACTCGATCGGGCGACGCGTAAGGCGCGGGCCGCCGGGCAGGCGTGCGGGCACGGCGGCATCGGCCTCGGGAAAGGATCGCCCATGGTGCACGAACGGCCAGGTCACGGCCCCTACGGTGGAGTCGAGGTCTCCCGCTCCGATCCCGCGCTCGACGACCGGCCGGACGAGGACGCGAGCGCGTCGTTCCGCGCCTGGGCCCGTATGCCGGGGTCGCCCCGGAACACCGTCCGCCGTCCGCCCACGTGTCCGTGAGGAAGGTCATGCCTCGACATCGTCGTTGTCTCGTCCGGTGGCGCGTGCCACACCGGACCGGGGCTGCCGCCCGCGCCCGCACGGCCGTGGGAGCTGCCCTCGCCGACTGGGGGTGGGGCGAGGACCGCGTGGCCGCGGCCGTTCTGGTCCTGTCGGAGATGTTGACCAACGCCCAGGTGCACACCACCGGGGACGTGGTCCTGGCCGTGCGCCGGACCGGGCGCGGGGTGCGGTTGTCCGTCACCGACACCGGCTCGCGGATGCCGACGCGCCGCGATACCGGCCCCGAGCACGAGGGCGGCTTCGGTCTGCACATCCTCGACACCCTCACCACCGACTGGGGCGTCCGCAAGCACCGGGGTGGAAAGACCGTCTGGGCAGACCTGGACGTCCCCCGCCCCGACGCACGCCGGCACCCGCGTCCGGTGCGCGCCGGACCCGGGGCCGCCCCGATCCGGGCGGCCCTTGGCTCGATTCGTCGGGCGGGTCCGGCGGTGGCCCGCCGAACGGCAGTGCCGCGTCGCTCGGCGGCGTGGGTGCGGCGGCAGATCGGCTCGTCGGCGCGCGGGTGGGTGCCGGCGGCGATCCGGCGAATGCGGCACGAGAGTTCACGCCTGATGTTGGTGGACGTCCTCGCCGCGGTCTGATCCCGCGCAGCGGGCATGCCGGCCGAAAGCGGGGTGGTCGTCGGTCAGGGGTGTTCCGATGCCGGTGCCGTGCCGCGGCTGGAGCAGGATGGTGGCGTCGTCGCGAAGCCGGTCGTGGTGGTACTCGCGGAACGCTCGGATGAGTCGGCGCAGGGTCTCCGGCGCGGGCAGGCCGTCCGCCACGTGGCGGATGACGAAGTCGACGAACCGGTCGAGGCCGAAGATCTCGCCTTCGGGGTTGCGGGCCTCGGTGATGCCGTCGGTGTACTACAGGACCCAGTCGCCGGGTTCGGGCTGCTCGTCGTACACCTCGACGGGCAGGCCCATGGCGGTGCCCATCGGGTGCGCGGGCGGGCGTTCCAGGGTGGCGACCCATTGACCGTTGCGGATCACGATCGGCGGGTGGTGGCCGCGGTTGACCCGGGTCAACGCGCCGGTGAGCAGGTCGAGTTCGGCCAGGATCGCGGTCGCGTAGCGGCTGTGGCCGAACTGTTCCAGCAAGGCGGCCTCGATCTCCTCGGTGGTGTCGACCGGGCCCACGCCGTGCCGGCGGCTGCTGCGGCAGCCCGCCAGGGGACGGCGGTCCGGCCTGCACGGCCTCGGCGTACCCTGGGGCGCGCACTCCTGGCACCCGTGTTCGACCTGCCCGGACGGCCGAACAGCGCCCGCTTCCTGTTCCTCGACGAGGCCCTGGCCCGGGATCTGTTCCCCGAGTGGGACCGCACCCCGTTCCGGTTGGACGCGTCGGCGAACCCGCCGTGCACGAGGACGACGGTCGGCTTGGGCGGGCCGGGGTGGCGGTCGCCGGCGGAGGCGGACGCCGAGGGGGTGAACGCGGCGGCGCCGAGGCCGAGCTTCCGGGATCTCCGGTGTGATGCCATGTCGGGCTCCTCTGTGTTCGGGGGTCGGTGAAGTCCCGTCCGGGCGTGGGGCGTTGGGGCTGCCGGAGGGGTGGCTGTGACGGAGCGGCGCCCGCCGGCCCGCCCCTTGTGGGGGTGGGCCGGCGGGCGCCGGAGTGCCGGTCGGGCGGGTTCAGCTGCCGGCGGCCTGCTTGATCAGGTCGGCGACGGCGGCGGGCTGCGAGACGTAGACGGCGTGGCTGCCGGCCGTCTCGGCGACGCGGGCGCCGATTCGCTCGGCCATCGCGCGCTGCACGGGGGGCGGGATCATGTGATCCTCGGTGGCGACCAGATACCAGGACGGCTTGGTGCGCCACGCCGGGGTGGACACCGCGCCGCCGGCCGCGTCCAAGCCCCAGGGCAGCTGCGAGTCGGCCAGGAACCGGCGAGGCTGGTGCAGTGATGGCCCGCGAGGAGGTCGCTGTGGTCGTCGTCTGTCGGGAGGTCGACGGGGCGCGGGTGGCATACGGTGGCGGTCGTCTCGGTGATGTTCGCGGTGCTCGGGCTCATATGGGCATCCCCTTCGATCGCCGGACGGGCGCAGGGCCGGCCTGCCCAGGGGGCCACGGGATACACCCGTATGCAGTAGCGAGCCGAATAACGAACCGTGTCTTCCGCCAGGAACCTTGTCATCGCGGTGGGCCTGTAAGCGCTCGCAGGAGTGGATTTCGACGCCCGCCTCGGCGACACACGCGGCAAGCGTACGGAGTGCACACGCCGGTCCTAGGCGTCGTGGCGCGCCCCAGGAGACAAAGTGTCGTCGGGTTCGATCGCGGCCAAGGCGTGGTCGACGTCGTGGTGTTCGGCGACGACGAGGGACAGGCCGGTCACGCGCAGCATCCTGCGGAGGCGCTCGGGTGGGGCCGCGACGGCGACGGTGCCCCGATGGGCGCGGGTGCGGTGGTGGAGGGCGACCAGGACGGCCAGGCCGGTGGAGTCGGAGAACCCCAGGCCGGCCAGGTTCAGGACCACATGGCGGTGCCCTTGGTCGATCAGCTCGAAGCCGCGCCTGCGCAGTCGGGGCGCGGTGTGGTGGTCGAGGTGGCCGCGAACGTCGACGACCGCGACGCCCGGACGTGGGGTGCATGTGGTGAGAACGAGGTCGGGTTCGGCCACGCTCATCGGATCGCCGCCTTGCTCGTCGGGGATGTCCACATCGTCGCATTCGATCGCACGGCTGTGTCGCGCGGCTTCAACGTCGTATGCGGGCGCGGACGTGTTTGCCCGCCTCGTGTTGTTCGACGCTCCACGTCGTGGTGAGCATGTCGAGCAGGCATAGGCCGTATCCGCCGTCGCCGTTCGCGGGACGCTGGAGGACGAGGAGATCGCGGGCGTGGTCGCCCACCGCGATCTCGACTCCGTCGGGGGTGGGGCTCAAGGTCAATTCGGCTTCGCCGTGGGTGTGGCGAAGAACATTGCCGACGAGTTCCGAGACGACCTGGACGACGTCGTCCGCGCGGTCCGGGGGCCGGCCCCAGCCGCCGAGGGCGTCGCGGACCGTGGCGCGGACCCGGCCCAAGACACCACCACTGTGCGTCAGGGTCCAACTCAGTTCCTCTGTGGGCGGGTTGCGTGGCGGAATGGTCATATCCGGGCTCCCACCCGTGTTGATTTCGGTGAAGCACCGCCGACCCGCGCCGGCGGGCCGGCACGTGGAGAACGCGCAGTCGGCGCGCGCCGGGGCGCTGTCGACAACAGGACCCGGGCCCGCCGCGCTCGTCGGCGCGGCGGACCCGGCGGGAGTCACGAATCGAGGGTCTCGACCTTGGCGTCGGCCGCGTTGGTCCTCACCGATTCGACGCCCTTGAGGCAGGCGGCCTTGGTCTCGTAGGCCTCGCCGGTGGCGACGATCTCGCCGTTGCCCGCCTTGAGTCGGAACCTGAACTTGCCGTTCTTGTCGGTGTACACCTCGAACTTGCCTGCCATGGGATTCACCCGGCCTCTCGGTTCGTGCGGGCACCGGACCGATGGTGTCGGTACCCGCGGACGTGGGTCGTCAGGGCGGACGCGGAGCACATCGGCCTCGCCGACCGGCGATCACGGACGGAATTCCGGACGACGCCGCCGGCGGCGGACAGCCTCGCGGGTCGGCGTCGAAACCGGATCCGTTCGCCGGTTACGGCGTGCCGGCGGGGCCGGCCCCCGGGGTGCCCGGTGCGGTGTTGCCGTAGTAGTCGCCGGTCCGTGTGCGATGGTCGTGGTCGTCGAGGTGCTTGTCCTTGTCGAACTCGGGGGAGTTCTTGATCTCCTCCTTGGTGCGCGAGACGTGGACGACCTTGTTCTCGGTGTCGATGCTCGCGATCGTGCCCGCGGGGAGCAGGACGTGCTTGCCGAAGATCCACACACCCGTGTCGACCACCAGGTAGGACGCGTCGACGTCGTCGTTGTGCTTGTCGACCTTGCCGATGTGGCCGTCGGTGGCATCGACCTTGTATCCGGCCAGGCTCGTCCCCGCGGTGTAGCCGGACTCGGGACGGTGACCCCACACGTTGTCGCCGGTGCTCACGGAAATCCTCCTCGGATGTCGACTATCGACGACCCCCACGCGGCAGACAGCAGCCGCCCGGGAGTCGTCCGTGCAATGGTTCGGCGCACGCCTGCCCCGCCGTTCCCGCTCCACACCCGCCGCGAGGAAAGGCCGGCTCTTGAGAACTCGCCTTCGGATCGGACGGTGTTCCGGCCCGCGACCGGGAACGGGCGACGGCTGCGGCCACGGACTCCCGAAGGCGAACAGGTCGACCACGCGCCTGCACAGGCCGTTCGACGCCACCTGCGCAGGCACCAGCGCGGACAACCTCGCCGCGACCGAGAGACGCCCGGGCCGGCCGCCGGTCGTGGCCATCACCGCCGCGGCGGCGCACCACAACTTCGACCCTCCGCCGCCCGTCACCAGGCTCGGTCGGCACCAGCCAACCCCCACTGCATCCACATGGCAGTGCGAATGTCCCCGGGCACGCCGCCCCGTTCCCCACCACGGCCAGGACCCTCTCCCCCGCCGCGAAATCCCCGTCCCCGCCGTAGCGCGCCCCGGGGCTCCACCCGCCGTGACTGAGTGGTTTTCGAGGCGGGTACACGCCCTCCTCCCACGACCGGGGTGCGCGCCCGGCACCGGCGAACCCCGGCTCCGTACACACGCGCAGGACGAGTGCCGTTACGTTCGCATCCGAACCCCGACCACCCACACCACCGACGACGTCCGCGAGTCGCGAACCCGCCCCGCCCACCGGGCAATTCGAGACCTGGGCGCCCTCGCCCGGGCCATCCCCAGCAATGGGTTGACCACGGTGAGGGCGAGCATCGAGGCGACGGCGACCGCGTGCCTCGGCTCGCCTTCGTGGCGGCCGGCATGGGTGCCGCCCAGACGTGGCGACAGTCCCTGCTAGTTCACGAATCGAAGCTCAGGAGTTCCTCGAAAGACACAGATATTCACCACGGGCCACTTTGGCGTTTTTGCCTGGAGCGCGGCCTGCGAGGGTGTCCCGCTCTGTCATTGCGCGTACCGTGAAACCCGCCGTGGTGAGCATGTCGGCGAGGTGCTCGTGGGTGCTGCCCCAGCGAAATACCTCGTCGCGTCGACGAAGCCAGCCTTGCACGGGACTACGTTCGTCTACAAACGACGGTCGACCCGAGACATCGAGGCCCATAAAAGAAAACGCGCACCACGTCGTACCCGCCGGGCGGGCACCCAGCTCACCGAGCAGTACGGTGACCTCTTCTGCTTCCAGGTACATCAAAACACCTTCGACAACGAACAATGTCCGCGCTTGCCGAAAATACAGCGGGGAACGTGCCAACTGATCCTCGACCCCGCCGCGCGCGAGGTCGCCCTCGACCAGCGCATGATTATTCTTCAGGCCACCGTAACGCTCATACGCTGACCGCTTGAGATTCAAAGACGGGGCACGGTCGAATTCGATAAAGCGGGTGCCTGGAAATACTCCGGACAATTCCAGTGCCAGCGTATCGAGCCCTGAACCCAGAACCACGACTTGCTCCACCCCTTCGGAAATAGATTGGCGCGCCCATTCCCGCAGCAACTGCTTGCGCAGCGCTTGGTGTGCAAAGAGCCCGGGTAGAAAGATACGTTCCAGCCCGCGCAAAAGACCCCGTGCCATTCTCCATCGCGTCGCGGCGGCAAGCAATGACCATGGGAATGTGGCACCGCCCAGGGCAGTCCGCAGGAATGCTTGGGCCTGTGGACCCACCAGCGGACGCCATGTCGGATCCTGCCCGACGAGTAGCTGCCCTCCTGCTACAACCAGAGCTGTCGCGGAAACGGTCACCATGCTTGTGCCATTTCGAACAGGTCCCTGTGGTGACGGTACCAGTCGCTGGTGAAGCGTTCCTGCGGGTCGTGGGCGCGTTTGAGGGTCAGGAATTCGCTGAACTTCGGGTGGCAAACTTCTATTTGCTCGCGAGTCGCGTGCCGATGATAGGTGAGATAGAAGCTGCCGTTGTGGGTGATGGCCAGGTCGATCAGGCCACGGAACGCCGTGCCGGCTTCCTCGTGCCCCGTGGCGTCATGGCGCACGTGGAGATTGAAGATGATGCACGCGTAGTCGCGGCGGGCCCAGGCGAGGAAGGTTTCATCATCGCGCCGGACAAGCCGTATCGTGCCATAAATGAGATCGATGTCGTTGCTGCGCAGGTAGTCCGCGGCTGCGGCCATGTACTCGGTGAGTCGCGAGCGGGGCACAAAGATTTCGGTGATGACCTCAGAGCCCTGATGGCCAAGCACCTCATCGACCGCGAGATGGTAGTCGTCAATGTACGTGGCGAATTGATGACTGTCGGACCAATAAACCTGACCCGAAGTGGCCAGGTAGTGCTCGGCATAGCGATCGAATGCCGCCGACTTGTCTGTATGGGCAAGCATCAACAGGCCGCGCCAGTCATCAGGGGCTAGAATGCGCTGATCCTCGGGAATGGACGCATCACTGCCGACTGGCTGGTAGCACGAGAACACGCCGCGCTGCAGAAATGTATCTGCGACCGGGTCGATTTCGAACTGGAAGTCGCCGTACAGGAAGCCCTCGGCGATGCGTCGATCAAACGATTCTTGTAGATCGTCGATTCGACCGATTTCCACCACTCGGCGCACTTTGTACCGCTCCGTGAGGCGCAGCGTCACGTTCCCTATGACGCCGAAAAGGCCGTACCCGCCGATGGCGAGCGCGAACAGGTCTGCGTTTTCCTCCCGGCTGCACAGCTTTGGCTCACCTTGCGAACCGATAATGGTGAAGCTCTCCACATCGCTGACAAACGGGGGCAGAGTCAAGCCGCGGCCGTGTACGTTCGCTGCGAGGCAACCACCGATGCTCAGTCGATTGGCGCCTGTCTGCTTCTGTCGGAACGTCCACACTTTTTCGACTCCGGCCTGGTTCGCCAGGAGCCATTCGTGCAGCTCCTGCCACTGAATTCCGGAATTTACCTCGACCAGGCCACGTTCGGCGTCCAGAGAGACAACACTGTTGAATTCTGCGGTATCGACAAGTATGTCGTTGCTGGAAAATTGCTGCCCTCCCATGGCGTGGCGGCCTCCGCATATAGCCACCCCTCGTTCTGTGCGCGTCGCCTCCTTGACGGCGGCGCAGATATCCTCGATAGACCTGACGGGGACGATCTCGGCAACGTGCGTAAGGTTCAGCGCAGAATGCCTGTCGTTTACCGTAACGGGGTTCTGCGGAGCGCCTGCAGTCATTGTGATCCTTGCGATTGAATTGATCTCGGTGAATGCCAGTCGGGCCGGGGCCGACCCAGCCAGGCCGTGGCGCCGGGCGCACCGGGCAGCCCATCAGGAATGCCAATGCGTCGTAGTGCCCTCGGTTGTGGGGGGCGACCTGGACGGAGAGATCCGCGAGGCGAGATCGCCCGAGTTCGGTGGTGCTGCCGGTGAGCGCAGTCGCCTTGGTCTTCCCCCCGGAACCGGTGTCGTCCTCTATATGGTGAAGCCGGCCGGTCGTATCCGCCTGAGTACCCGTACTCATATGGGTCCGGTCTCCGGTCTCGCCCGCTCGGGCGAACCCCGGGGTACATGTACCGCATGGGCGCGTCCACTGGCCGGTCTTGATCGACCGGGCCCGGGAGATCGTCGCCGAGTACGACGCCGGCGTGACCTTGGGACAGCTCTGGCATCGGGCGATCTCCGAGCAACTGGTGCCGAACACGCCGTCGATGTACCGCCGGCTGTCCTCCCGTCCGGCCCGGGCCCGGCGCGAGGGGCGCTTCCCCGACCTGGTGGACACCCTGCGCGAGGTCCACGTCCCTCCGGCCCGGACCGACAACGCGGCGTTCCTGGAGCGGGCGCCCGACCGGTTCCGGCTGGCCCGCAGCCGCGGCCGGGAGGTCGCCGTGTACGTCGCGGCGGAAAAAGACTCCCTGCGGCGGAAGTTCAGTTCCTGGTTGGCCGATCCGGGTGTACCGGTGCCGGTCGTGCGCGGCTTCGGCAGCCAGTCCTACCGTCCAGCGGTGGCCGACGCCTCGCCGCGCTTGGCCTGCAGTAGGTGCCGGCGCTTGTCATCCTTCGCCCAGGTGTGCGAGCCGGGCTTGGCTGCCTCGGCGGCCAGGTGCTTGACGGTGATCTTGCACACGAACTCCTTGAGCTTGGCGCCGGGGCGTCCGCCGAGGTGGAGCTTCTTCGCGGTGTCGTCCTTGTCGGCGAACTGGAAGATGCCGGCGCGTCGGCCCAGGCTGATGCACTGGCCGGCGAACCCCAGGCTGATCGGCTCGGGTTGCTCACCCGCGATCCGGCTGAGCACCGTGTCGGCAGCCTGCGCACCCAGCGGAATCGCGGCCTGGCAGCTCATCCGGAACGGCAGGTCCGACGGCGCCGCCGAATCCCCGGCCGCGACGATGCGCCCGTCGTCCACGCTGGTCAACGTCTCGTCCGTGAGCAGGCGGCCCAGGGCGTCGGTGCTCAGCCCGCTGCGCGCGGCCAGGTCCGGCACCCCGAAGCCGGCGGTCCAGATGGTCACCGCACTCGGCAGCTCGCGGCCGCCGTCGAGCCGCACGCCATCACGGGTCACCGCCGTCACCTTCGCGTCGGGGCCCTCCAGCACGGTCACACCGAGCTTGGCCAGCCGCCCGGCCACAGAGCGCCGACCCCGGGCGTGCAGGTACGGGCCGAGCACCCCACCGCACACCAGGGTCACGGCCCGGCCCGCCTCCGCCAGTTCGGCGGCGGTCTCGATGGCGGTCGGACCGGCACCGACCACCGTCACAGCAGCCGTCGCGGGCGCGGCATCGAGAACCGGCCGCAGCCGCCCCGCCTCCTCGAAGGTGGCAATCGGATAGGCGAACTCCGTTGCCCCGGGCACCTGCGGGTCGGCGCTGCCACTGCCCACCGCATAGACCAGGTAGTCGTAGCCGACCGTGCCACCGGCCGCAAGCGTCACCCTGCGCCCGGCCGGGTCGATCCGGGCTACGGTGTCGACCACCAGCCGGACTCGCTCGCCCAGGACCTCCCGGTACTCGACGACCGCGTCGTCGGACCCGCCCACCAGCTGGTGCAGACGGATCCGCTCGACGAAGGTCCGGCGCGGGTTGATCAGTATCACTCTCACGTCGTCGCACTGTGTCAGGCGATTGGCCGCCATCACCCCGGCGTACCCGCCGCCGATCACAACCACATCGGTGTTCCCAGTCATGGTGTCTCCTTCGTTTCAGGGGTTCGGCAACAAGGCGACGCATCGTCGATCGTTGTGACAGCGTGTGAGGAAGATCACTCTGCACAGTGCCGCCGTGACGAGATGCCGACGCACCAGCTCCATAGGCGGGCCGGAGATGATCACAGGAGGATGTTGTAAGTAAGTAGTTACTTCTGACAAGATGTCGTCATGGGACCACGCAGCACGGCAGCACAACGCCGCGTCGAGGCCATCGAGGCAGGCATGCGAGTGTTCGCCGACAACGGGTTGACGACGACGGCGGTACAGCGGATCGCGGACGAGATCGGCGTGTCGCAGCCGTACGTGTTCCGGCTGTTCGGAAGCAAACGAGCGTTCTTCCTGGCCTGCATGGATGAGATGGAGGCCCGCGTTCTTGCGGTCTTCCGGCAGACGGCGGCAGCCGCTCCGGACGAGCCCTTCGAGGTGATGGGCGCCCGCTTCCGCGACCTCATCGCCGACGGCGTCCTCAGCGGACTGTGGATGCAGTCGTGCGCCGCGGCACGCGCCGACGAAACCATCGCGGCACGGTGCCGGACATTCCTCGCCCGCACGTTGGAGGAAGTCGAACGGGCCACCGAAGCAAGGTCGGAGGACTTGGCGCAGTTCCTCGCGAGGGGCGCGCTGGTCATGATGCTGCAGGCGGTGGGCGCGGATCTGACCGAGGGAAGCCGGGGAGCCATCGAAGCGCTGCGCGCGGAGGGGAGCGCTGCGACGCCGGTGCCCGACCCAGCGACGACCGTGAGCTCCGGGCCGGACAAGAAGGCGGCGCGATGAACCCCGTGCTGCTTCCGGTCATCGCGGCCCAAGCACTGTGGGTGCGTGCCCGGGCCGAGTACCTGCCTCCCCCCGCAGGCGCCGTCACGGGGAGCGCGGGAGCCGAGCATCGCAGTCCGCTACGGGTAGCCGTCGTCGGCGAGTCCACCGCGGCGGGCTACGGGGTGGAGACCCACGACGACGGCTTTCCCGGCGCGTTCGCCCGCGAACTCGCAGCCCGGACAGACTCGTTCGTCGAGTGGGAAGCGGTCGGGCAGTACGGCGCGACCGCCCGGCGCATCCGCCACCGGGTCGTACCGGAGCTCGGGGACGGCCTGCACGTCGCCGTCCTCCTCGCCGGCGTCAACGACGTGCTCGCAAGGCGCTCACCGACCGATTGGCGGGACGACCTCACAGCCATCGTGGACGACCTCTGCAAGCGCGCGGAACGGGTCGCGGTCACGGGCATCCCGCCCTTCAGCACCTTCCCGTCCCTCCCCAACACCCTGGCCCGCCACCTCACCCGGCGCGCCGGCGTCCTCGACGAAGTCTCCCGCCGGATATGCGCCGAGCGCCCGCACGCGACCTGGGTCCGTTCCGACGACATCCCGGTCGGCCCCGGGTTCTTCGCCCGCGACGGCTTCCATCCCGCCGCCCCCGGATACCGTCGCTGGGCCCAAGCGGTCGCGGACCAGCTGCCGCTGTGATCGCCGAGCAGGACCCGGGTCTGGACGGTGCTGGTCGGGGTGACGGACGCGCGCAGTCCTTGGCGTGGACCGTTCGCAGAGTTCTGCGCCGCGTGGATTCGAACCGCACGCTCGCGGCGCCCCGGAGACGTCGGTGATTTCGACTGCTCGGGCGAGGACGTCGAGCGGGACTGGGTGGCGCGGACGGGGTGTTGGGCGCGCGTGGAGCCGGTGCTGCTCACCTACGCACAGAGGAGAGCGTACGAACTGCCCACCACCGAGGGCAAACGCGGCGACCCGCGATGGCCGGCGACAACAAGCCGTACGTGATGTACCGCCGCTGACCCGCCACCCCCGGCAGCCGCGCGGACGGCCCGAGCATCCGGAAACCTCGTGACCTGGGTCGTCCGCGCACATCGACGGACGCGGTGCCCGTCCGGCACCGGCTCTGCCGCAATCGTCCGGCCGGAACCCCCACCCGTAATCGAGTGAGCGTCTCCGATCCTGCGTTCAGGACTGTGTGACATCCCCTGAGTTCTCCTGATGGCGGCCGAGCGTGATGCTCCTTCCGGAATGATGCGGGGCCGGCGAGGGTCTGTGCCCGTTGCGCGACCTGGACTCGCTCCAGGACGCCGACGACGACTTGCAGTGGAAGGCTTTTCGTACGTGGCGGCGGATCGAGGCGGCGCGAAGTCGGGAAGCGCCGAGTGGTGGCATCCGGATGCGTTGGCAGATGATGATCTCCCCTGGAGGCAGCAGGAGTTGCCGCTCATGATGCTCGGGAGGAACTCGCTCCGAGGGCGGGGATCTCGTGCCGCGTGGATCCAGGAGAGAAAGATGTTCCGGATGCGTGACTCTGTGACCAACGAAGACGGTGCAACGCGCAGCCGACGACCTTGACGATCTCGGCGAGGAGCCTGGCCGACGCCGGTCTGGAGTCGCAGGTCCGGTCATGGATCGGAGACGGCCCCAACGAGGCGATCACCGCCGAACAGATCGTCTCGGTCGTCGGTGAGAACCTGCTCGTCCAAACTGCCGCAAGCGTGGGACAGAAGCCGAGCGACCTGGCCGCGGGTCTGGCGGCCAAACTCCCGGGGCTCGTCGACGGTGCTGCCGGTGTACGTACCACGCGTCCACCACCGGGCGCTGCACGCGGCGGTGGAGCGCGGGCGTACGGTGACCCGAGCTCACGCCAGATTGAAGTCGGTGGCCTCTGCTTCGGCCGGGGTTCCGGCGCGGCGGTGCCGTCGCGTAGGGCACGGCCCGGCTCGACGAGATCGGTGGAACGCCCTCGCGTACCCGGTAGTCGGCCCGCGCCGTACTCCGGGCGGCAACATCTCACGGCCCCTGGTCACGCGTCGTTGCCATCGGCCCCGTCTCGGAGCTGTGTCGTTCGGATATGTCGAAGGTCGAGCTGCACGCGCGCGATCCGGCGTGACCATCGCGGCGGTATGTCGATGCGGGAGCTTGAGCGCAAGCACGGCGTGCCGGACGGCCGGCCATCCCGCGTTTGCGGTGTCCTTTGAACGGGTCTCACGAATCGAGCACGGCGGCGACGGCCTCGATCTCGACGAGTTGGTCCTGATAACCGAGCACGGTGACGCCCATCAAGGTGCTGGGGACGTCATGGTCGGCGAACGAGTCCCGGACCACCTGCCAGGCGGCCACCAGGTCCTCCCGCCGGGCCGATGCGACGAGAACCCTTGTGCTGATGACGTCCTGGAGCGACGCACCCGCGGCAGCAAGCGCGGCCTGCATGTTCTCGATCGCTTTCGCTGCCTGGCCCGCGTAGTCCCCGATCGCTGCCGTGGAACCGTCATCGTTCAGCGGACATGACCCGGCCAGGAAGATCAGGCGTGACTCGGCGGGCGCCGTGGCAGCGTAGGCGTACTCGGCGACGTCGGACAGGGAGGCGGAGCGGATCAAAGTAATGGCACGAGCCACGGTCGTGGGGCCTTTCCCTTGGGTGCTGAGCGCGGACATCCTGCCGGCATCCCGGCGGCTTCCGCCTTCCCTTTTGTCGCCGCCCCCCACGGCAACGCCATCATTTCTGCTCGACATTCATGAATCGCATGATCACCAGCCGACTCCGGAACCAATCGACAAACGCTGTTCCTGGAGATCAACGAAGCCGGCTGTCGATGAGCGTGTTCCGCAACAGCGCCCGGTCGGTTCCGACAGACACGTGGGGGTGTCCGCGGCGAGGAGGGCGCGGGCATGGTCGCGGACGCGTTCGGTGTGCCAGTGGGTGGCGTGCACGCCCTTGAGGAGCGCGGTGAGCAGGGCGAACGCGGCGGAACTGTCCGGGTTTTCGGCGGCCCGGGCGGCGTTGACCGGCGAGGCGTCGGGGAGTGTTGTGGCGGCGGTACGGGCGGCGAGGCCGACCCACGTGCCCGGGTCGAGCGCGCGGGCGTGCGCGAACGCCCCGGCGCCGGCGAGCCTTTCCGCGGGCAGGTCGGTGCCGAGGGCAGTGCGCCACACCTCCAGGACGACGTCGACGAGCCGGTCGCTCGCGTCGTCGGGCAGGGCCCGGCGGTCTCCTCCAGCAGATCGGACCCGGCCCCGGGAGCGCCCGGCCCCGGGGCGAGAGTCGTGAGGACGACGTCGAGGGGCGCAAGGACGCCGGGGTCGCACAGGTGAACGAAGGCGACGTCGACGCGGCGGAAGGGCGGATGAAGGACTGGTTCCGGTTCGTGCCGCGGGAGGGGTGGCTGCCTCATGACCGGGAAGTGTTGTGGGCCGTCCGGGTGGGCGACGACACCGCGCGTATCGAGAACGTGCCGTTCCTTCAGGGTGGCGTTGCCCAGGGCGACGTCGTGCGGCTCGCGAGCGATCACGAAGGTCTGCACTGGGCCGTCGGCCGGGTCGAGGCGTCCGGCGGCTGCACCATGCGCATCCTGCCGGTGCCGAGCGGCCCGCTCGGGCCCGGCGCGAACGCCGTCCATGAGCGCTTCGCGCCGTTCGGTCCGGGCGGTGCGGCGTTCGGCGACGACTTCCCCTTGGTCGCGTTCGATGTGCGGGCCGACGCGGAATGGGCGGCATCAAGCCCTGCTTGTTCGAGGTCGGGCGGAAGGCTGGTGGCACGTCGAAGAGGGCTGCGTCAACGACGCCTGGCGGAATGCGTCGAGGCAACGGCCCCGCTTCCCCGCCACACTGCGGACCGGACACCCGGCTCCCAAACCGCACCGAACGGAGCGAAGCCGCGCAAGAGGCTCGAACGTGCCCGCCGGACCGGTTCACCGCCGACGGGCACGTCGACCGCTTCGGGCGGATCCGGATCGAATCGGGCGACGGGTTGGTCGGGGGCGAACGCGGGGCCGTGCGTGGGCAAGGGGCATTCGGTGTCCGGCAGTCGGTGCCGGCAGTCCGGGCGGCCTCGGGCGCAGTGGCACACGAGCCGAGCGGATCCCCACCCGGGATCGGCCGAGGGAGGCGAGCACCGGGGACGATGCGCGGGCGGTGTCTCAGAACTCCCCGTGTCCACCGGCGGAACCCCCGCTGCGGGCAATGGCCGTGACGACGGTGAACAAGAGGGTCCCACCGAGCCACAACAGGACCGCAGACACATCGAGGGATATCGCGATATCGGTCCTGCCGTCGCCGAAGTACACATTCAACAGGCCCCATACCAAGGTGTCCTCGGCCCGGATCAGAGCGTAGACGAGTTCACCCACGACGGCCGCGACCCAGAGGGAGGCTGCGACGGAGGCGCCTACCCGGACGGCGGAGCTATCGGAGTTGCTCATGGCGTAGGCGTCCCCTTTCCCGTGACGCACCCGTCCGGCCGAGGGCTCGGGCACCGGGCGCGGCAAAGCACGATTCGGCGAGGCCGGCGTCCCGCTCGGGGCGCGACCGTTCGAATGGACCGAGGCACCCGACGTGCGGGGCGCGCCCGGCGGAGAGGTGGCAGGCAGTGCTCTGGTAAACCCTAGGGCGAATCCCGCCCCACGCACAGGACTTCGGCAGTTCGTGGAGTGGAGTACCCGGACCCGTTCTGGAGCCTGCGGGGATGGCTCGTCGTGTACCGATGGAGCGGGGCAACCACCGCCCGACTGCACCTGCCCGAAGCCGCGGACAGACCTGGTCACCGTCGTCGGGGGCCGGCACCTGCGGCACCCGCTCCGCCGCGACCCCGGGACCGGTCTCCGCGCCCCACGTCCCGCACCGCGCCCGGGCCTTCGCGAACCTGGTCGACCGGGCACCGCTCGGGGTGGCCCATCCCGCAGAGACGTGTCAGCGCCGGCGCAGTTCCACGAGCATCAATGTCGGGTCGTTCCCGGCCAGGTTTGGTCCGTTGGTCACATAGGCCCGATTCCCTCGAATGACGACGGCCGTGGTGCCCTGCATGCCGCGAAGTACCGGCACTCCCAGGCCTCCCGCCTCGACAGGTCCGATGATCCGTCGAGGGGCGAGGTGATCGATAAGGATGCGAACGGTGTTGTGCCGGAGGAGCGGTTCCGATCGCCGATACACAGTGTTCCCGGTGCCACTCTTCATGCTCATGGTGGAAGAACTGCTCCCCATGAGCGTTCCATCCCGCGGGTTCCGTCTGCTCCCATGGCGGGCCATGGGAATTGATGGCGATTGTTCCCGGGTTCGGGCTGGTCGGGTCGGGCCGGTCGGCACCGGTGGTCCTGGTGTCGGGTCTGCGTGGTGAAGTGTGGCCCTGTGACAACTACGACGACAGGGAGCACTTCTTCCGATGACCGCACAGCCCGCACGCCCCGAGCACAGAGGTCCCGAGACCGCCTCGGTCATGCGTATCTCGCCCTTCAAGCCTTCTCTCGTCAAAGCGGTGTTCAGGGACGTGACGCCGATGCACGTCTCCCGGTCGGCCGCGTGGGCCGCCGCGTCGGTGACGTGGACAGTACTGAGGGAGATCATCGACGGCGCGAGGAGAGCAGCGGCGGAGGAAGCTCGGAAGAAGCTGGTTCCCGGGGACCTTGTCTCGGCAATCGGCCGGAACATCGAACTCGAGGTGGGCGACACGTGGTACCACCACAGCCCGACGTTTCGAGGGCTGACCGGTGTCCTATATGACGCCGAGGGTGTCATCGTGCCTTCTCGTAAGCGCAGCAGGTCGCGCAAACCGAGTGCTGTGGTCGGCGCCCACAGGTTCGAGGCCGGGGTGAAGAAGCTGCTGCGGAGCCAAGGGGCGACGGCCGTCCCCGCGATGGTCCGCGACCTGGACGGAATCGCAAGCGTGTTCCTGACGGACCTCGCCCGGGACGCGGCCATGGTCGTCCGAGAGGGCGGGGTCAAACGCTTCGGCGCGGTCACCCTGGCGATATCAGGTGAACCGGCCTCGCCCCCGTTTCTCAAGGACTCCCCCCACGCCTACTCCGCCCGCAGGGGGGACGGGCGGACCATCGGCAGGGATGACATCCTTGCCGCCACCACGATTCAGCTGTTCGGCGGCGACCTCAGGCAGCGAGCCCTCACCGAGGCACGCGAGGCGACACAGCACACGCACACGTAGGCCGGCTGAGCGGGTACGACCGACATCGCCGCCCGTTCCGCCGTCCCGCCTCCCGCCCGTCGTTCACGGCAGGGCCTGCCAGGCGATACGCGACTCCGGTCGCTGATGGCCACTCACACCGCCGATGTCCCATCCTGGGGACGTTCGGGCAGATCACGGCCGGAGCGCGTATCCCAGGGCGGGATGGCACGTCGTCGCCTCCCCGTCGGAGCGCGGCGGGTTGGCACAGTTGAACTCGCCGGGCAGCCGGGGCCCACGGTGGGTGACTCCGGTTCGTGCTCGGCATGTTCGAACGGTGAAGCACGCCATCCGCGCCGGCACGAACCCGAAATGCGCCCCACGGACATGCTCGCCCACCAGACGACTGAAGCCCCGCGGGGCGACCTGTGGCCTCAACCGGATCCGGCGGCACGCACCTGCCGTCCGGCGGCCGACCAAGGCGGAGCGGGACGCGCCAGGTGGGGCGCTGCGGACCACCGCGCCCGTACCGTGCACAACGAGACTGGTGGGCCCCGCCCCGCTCGGCCCGCGGGCACCGGCAACCCGGTCCGCGACGGCGTTGCGTCCGGCGCGGGCGCGGGTCGGGTGTCACACGTCGGGGCGGCCGTGGCGCGCCCGCGCGACCAGCCCGCGTTCCTCGCCTGGGCGAGGGTGACGCGGCGGGGGTCAACCCTGCGGGCGGCTCCGACGCTCAGCCGATTCCCACGGTAAAGGCGCGGACAGAACCAGCGCACCTACGCCGCCGACCGTGCCCGCGGTACGGGCAGCGCGGCGGTCGGTGACGGTGTCCAGGTGGGCGCGTGCGGCAATGACGAAGGTGGCCCCGTCGGCCACGAACCACGGCCCCCACAAAAACGTGTACCAGCGGCTGACCGACCGCAGTTCGGGATCGATGTCGACGAGGTCGGCCCGAACGAGCAGCCCGTGCACCACGAACTCCGCGCCGTGCCAGACCAGGAGCACTCCCGCGCCCCACGCCGCGAAATGCACGAGGCGCTCCATGCCGCCGCCCCAGGCGCGACGGCGCACCAGCGCCAAACCCAGAAATCCGCCGGTCACCTTGAGCACACCCGTCACCCACAGCACCGCCAGGAAACCCGGGTTCCGGTCCCGTGCCTGCTCGATCAGCGACGGCGCGAACGACGGACCGGCGCCGCGGCCGCATCAGGTGCCACCGCAGGGGCGAACTGCCACAGGCTAAGCGAAGGGCGACTGCGTGCGAAGACGTCACGATGCCGGAATGCGCCTCTCCGCGCGGCCAGGCCACAGACAACCCACCGGTACCGGTGCGCCTGCGGGCGAGGGACGGGGGCGCCCGAGGCGGGAACCGGCAGGCGCGGCCGGGAGCCGGCCACAGCCACACACAGGACGCGAGGGCATGCTGCGCGTCCTCGACCATATCCCGCATCCGTGAGCGGCCTCGCGGACGGCCGCCGGGATGCGCCGGGCCGAACCGTGATCGGTTCAGGGGCTCGATGTGTCCGACGGACGCGGGATCATCGTGCAGACGGTCGCGGAACCCGTGCGGCGCAGCCGGCCGGGTGAGCCGGCCGAACACGCCCTCGGCGCGGGGCCTTCACTTCGAGGAGACGTCCGATGGCGCCCGATCCCGGCCCCACGAGCGGCCCGGCCGAGTTCGGCGGGCCCGGCATCAGTCGACTCTTTCCGCGATATGAGGACAGCGTTTCGATGCCGGCGGTGCTGCTCTTCCGAGTCGGCAGGGCCGGCCGAATAGTCCCGGGCGACATTCTGCAAGCGTTTCTGGCGGCCGAGTTGCGGAGCGTGTCGCCGCTGCCCGGGGCCCGGTGGGAGTGGTTGGGCGTGCTCGTACGCACCATTCGGATCGACCGGTCATGGTCCGAACGGCCCGGTAGCCTGCTCGCCGACGCGGTCCGCCGAGCCTCACTGGACCGGGGCGCGGAGTTCGCCGAACTCGCCGAGGCGTGTGCGGCTTGGACCAGGGTTCAGGCTCTGGCCGTGATCGACGCCTGCCAACGCGACGACATCGCGGCTCTGCCGACGCGCGACCGGGTCCAACAGACCGCGGACGCCCGAGACTTCGGCGTCGACCCCACCGGTGACGCCGATCCGCGCAGATGGTGAGGTTGTTCGGCCTCACCGGTGTCAATGTTTCCAGAAGTCGCGTTCCGGCAATCGAACCCACCGGTCGGGGGGTCCGACGACCGCCCGCGGTCCCGTCGGGCGCAGTCGCGCGAAGGCGCAGGTGAAGGCCACCGCGTGGTACTGGTGGAGGTAGGAGGCCAAGACCTCCTCGGGGGTGTCGTCCTCGTACGGTCCGCCGCCCGGATGCAGGTCCCAGCCCTCGATGGCCCCGTCGCGCGCGATCGCGCCCTGGTTGCCGCTCTTGGGGTTGGCGTAGAGGCCGTAACAGACGGTTCCCACCGACAACCGGGTCGGCACGCCCGGCATCTTCGGCGCGTAACCCCACGGCTGGGTCACGGCGCAGCCGCCCGGCACGGACGTCACACCGACGATCCGCAGGATCTCGTCCCGTTCGACGGCGTGCGGATCCTCCGGCGCCGCGTCGATGATGTCGGCCGATGCGGGTGTCGCCTCAAGGCGGCGGATCGCCTCGGCCGCGTCGGTCCGGGCCACGCAGGCCAATCCCGTGCCCTCGAAGACGAACTCGACTACATGGAACTGCACTGGCGCGGGGACGAGTTGCTGTTTCAGGTCCTGACCGAACGCGAGGACGAGAACAGCGTCGCCGCCGCCTCCGCTGAGTCGTTTGGAAAAGCGCCGCCGCACGCCGTTCCCTGCACCCCGGCCCACCACTTCCCACGAGACAGGAACGACCCCGACTTCCGCACCAAACTGCGGATCGGGGCTGCCCCGGCCCGGGAAGAGAAACAGGCCGGGGGGCCTTGTCCGACGTGAGCCTCCGGTCCTTTCGTTCTCCCCGGCCCGGGGGCGAGACGGCGCCGAACCCACCACGCACCACGCTCGACCGAAGCGCAGGCGAGCAGCGGGCCCGGATCGCGCGCCCGCCCACCCGGCGCGGGCGGACCCACCCCCGTACCCGGCCCCCGCACCGGACGCCCCCGAACAACAGCCACCGGGTCGAGCGGTCCACCCGAACTCACAGGGCTCGGGCCGCCATCGTGACGTCCACCGATCGCCCTTCCCGTTCGGCGAGAACGCGGCGCGTCCGGAGTTCACCGGAACGGGCGACCCATGAACCCCTCGACGCCCGGGTATGAAACCCTCGGGCGCGGGCCGGGTCCTCGGGGAAGAAAGACTCGGCACGCGCCCCTCACCAACCACCACCATGCACCGCCCGGCCCAACGCCAACCGGCCAACGGGACACGGGTATCGAGGCGTTCGAGTCCCCCGGCCGAGTTTCGCGCGGCCGGCCGGGCATCTTTCGACGGTGAACGTCCGACCACAGCGAAACCCCGTACGGGCGTCGACCCCAAGGACCCCGGCACCGCCAGGCGGACGCGACCGACCCCGCGTCCCGGGGAGCGGGCGCGGCGGGCGCGGCGGGCGCGGCGGGCGCGGCGGGCGCGGCGGGCGCGGCGGGCGCGGCGGGCGCGGCGGGCGCGGCGGGCGCCACCGTGCGTCGAAAGCGCGCCAAGGGTGCACGGCAACGCCGGAGAGTGTGTAAGCCCCGGGATCGAGCAGGGGTGGGCATCCGTCGCGTTCTCCTTTGCAAAGACGGTCGTCTTCCCGTCACGCCGCTCGGGAATCGAGCGGGATGCTTCGCCGTCGCAGGTACGGGCGGATCTTTCGGGAACCGTGACCCTTGTCGCACGGGACATCCCCGGCTACGAAGCCCACACTGCGCAGGACCACCTGCGTCCGGCGGGGCCGCCCGTTGCCACCTCGGTCGGCACGACCGTCACACAGCGAGGCGAGACGCCCGAGCCCCTGCGTCGAGTGGGGAGAGTGATGCGAGACTGGCGGGTATGGATATCCGCCGCAGGAACAACATCACCGTCACCGGCCGTGCGGACGGGCCGGTGCTGTTGCTGGCACACGGGTTCGGCTGTGACCAGAACATGTGGCGTCTGGTGCTCCCCGCTCTGGCCGAGGACTTCCGGGTGGTCCTCTTCGACTACGTGGGCTCGGGGCGAGCGGACCCGTCGGCCTGGGACGAGCGGCGCTACAGCTCGCTGGAGGGCTATGCGCTGGATGTGCTGGAGGTCTGTGACGAGTTGGACCTCCACGATGTGACCTTCGTGGGGCATTCGGTCAGCGCGATGGTCGGGGTTCTCGCGGCGGCAAAGGCACCACAGCGGTTTTCCCGTCTGGTGATGGTCGCCCCCTCGCCCTGTTACATCGACGAGGACGGGTACCGGGGCGGCTTCAGCGCCGACGACATCGATGAGCTGCTGGAGTCGCTGGAGTCGAACTACCTGGGCTGGTCGGCGGCGATGGCCCCGGTGATCATGGGGAACGCGGACCGCCCTGAACTCGGCGAGGAGCTGACGGCGTCGTTCTGCGCGACCGATCCGGACATGGCCCGGGTCTTCGCCCGCACGACCTTCCTGTCCGACAGCCGCGCCGATCTCGAGTCGGTTTCCCTGCCGACACTGGTGCTGGAATGCAAGCAGGACGTGATCGCTCCCCGGGAGGTCGGCGCCTACGTCCACGCCGCGATCCCCGGCAGCCGTCTGGTGACGCTGGAGGCGACCGGGCACTGCCCGCAGCTGAGCGCACCACAGGCCACCGCGGGGTCGATCATCGACTTCGTCGGAGCGAGCCGGTGATGTGCCGCACCGACCAAGCATCCGAGCCAGGCGAGGAGCAGGACGCGCACGCCACGGACGCGGTATTCACCTCGCTGCTGGAGGACAGTGCCGAGGAGCTCTACGAGCAGGCGCCGTGCGGATATCTGTCGACGCTGATGGACGGCACCATCGCGAAGATCAACACCACGCTGCTGCAGTGGCTGGACCTGGAACGCTCCCAGGTCGTGGGCCGCATGCGGTTCGCCGACCTGCTCACCGTGGGCGGCAGGCTCTATCACGAGACGCACTTCGCGCCGATGTTGCAGATGCAGGGCGAGGTCAGCGGAATCGCCCTGGACATCAGGGGCGCCGGCAAACAGCGCATGCCCGTGCTCGTCACCTCGAAGGTGAAGGTGAGCGAGGACGGCGAGCCGCTGCTGATCCGCACCACCGTCTTCGACGCCCGTGACCGCCGCGCCTACGAGGCCGAGCTGCTGCGCGGACGCAAGGCGGCCGAAGAAGCCCGTCGGCAGGCGGAGGCCGACCGCATACGGCTCCAGGAAGCCCTCGCCGTCCTCCAACAGAACCTGCTGCCCGCCGCGCTGCCCGCGATTCCGGGCCTGGAGGCAGGCTCCCACTACCACACGGCGTCCCCGGACCTGCTGGGCGGAGACTTCTACGACCTGTTTCCCCTGGGCGCCGACCGGTGGGCGTTCTTCCTCGGCGATGTGTGCGGCAAAGGCCCCCAGGCCGCCGCGGTCACCTCGCTCACCCGCTACACCCTGCGCGCCGCAGCCCTGCACGACCCCGATCCCGTCAACGTGCTGACCACCTTGAACACGGTGCTGCACGAGCGCTACACCAGCGGCGACACCCGCTACTGCACCACCATCTTCGGCGTCCTGGACCCCGGCAGCGACCACGTCGGCGTGCACCTGGCCGCAGGAGGTGCGCTTCGCGGAACTACAGCGCAGGATGGCCGGCGTCTCGCAGAAGATGTTGTCGGTCACCCTTCAAGGGCTGGCCCGTGACGGCCTGGTCAGCCGTCGGGTGGAAGCGTCAGTGCCACCACGCGTGTACTACGGGCTCACCCCACTCGGCACCACACTGGAAGAACCGCTGGCCAGGCTTCGTGAGTGGGCCGAGGAACACATGGCCGAGGTCGACCGCGCAAACCAGCGCAGCCAGGAACGCACGGCCGACGACTGATCACACCCACAAGCCGGCACAGAGCACCTCACGAGCAGGGGTCGCCCCCCGATCGAAGCAGATCCAGCCAGTACGAATCGGCCACCCTGAACGCGAAGCATTGCGAATCTGCCAACCGGACCGCGACGGGAAAGCAGCGACTGGGTTCGCTGTCAAAGGACAGTCGCTCAGTGCGTGACGCAGTGAGAATCCGCGACACGGGCGGATGGAGTGGGTTGGGTGGTCCAGGTAGGACGAGACTGCCACTCGTCGCGCCGACCAGCTGGTTCTCTGGCTGTCTCGCGCCGCGGCCAGACGCGTTTGTCCCAGCACGGGTGGCAATTCTTCAGACCGGCTCCAGCGGCCGTGACGACCGGGTCGCTATCCGCCGAGGCGCGATGTCCCCGACCTCCTCGAACTCGCCTGACGTCAGCTGCTCCGGCTCGCAACCCCCACTCCGAAGCGGGCAACTCCGCGGTGATCCCGAGCCTGTTGTCGTACTCGTCATGACGGGCCGCCTCAAAGGCCGTCTGCCATTCCGCAGAAGTCGGTGTACCTCGTCGGCGGTGTCGGGTCGGTCCCGGGGGTCCTTGGCGAGCAACGCGAGGACGAGGTCGTCGAGTTCGGTGGGTACGCCGTGGCGGTGTTCGCCGGGTCTCGTGGGCGTCCTCCGCAGGTGGGCGTTCATCATCGAGACCGGGCCGGTGGCGTGGAACGGCACGCTGCCGGTGAGGAGTTCGTGCAGGACACAGCCCAGCGAGTACAGGTCCGATCGGGCATCCCCGGACTGCTCGTCGAAGCGCTCGGGCGGCATGTAGGCGAGGGTGCCCATCACCGCGCTGGACCGGTTCGTGGACTCCACGAACCGGGCTATCCCGAAGTCCAGGATCTTGACCTGGTCCTCGACGGTGAGCATCAGGTTCGCCGGCTTCAGGTCCCGGTGGACGATCCCTGCGGTGTGCGCCCGGGCCGGTGCCGCGGCGGTCTGCGCCACCCACCCCACAGCGGTGCCCACTGAAGGAGGCCCCTCCTTGTCGAGCACCGCGGCCAGGTCGCGGCCCTCGACGAACTCCATCACCAGGAACAGCGAACCGTCCCCCTCGTCCTGGCCGAGGTCATAGACGGTGACCACACCGGGGTGGTGCAGCGCCCCCGCCGTACGCGCCTCCCGGAAGAACAACGCGGCACCGGAGGCGTCGGCCTTCGCATGCGGGAGCAGCTTGACCGCGACCCGCCGCTCGATCAGCCGGTCCCGCCCCTCCCAGACCTCCCCCATGCCGCCCCGCCCGACGAACCGGACCAGCTCGTACCGACCCGGCAACACCCGCACACGCAAACCCCGTTGCCACGCCCGAAGCCGACCCGGACCCTCCGCTCGGGAATGGTACGACCCCGGTGCGCACCAAGCTCGCCTGGTGCCGGCCGGGCCGGTGACACGCCCGCATTCTCCCGGGTCACGGTCCGGCTACGAATGCCCCGAACAATCGACCGGCTCAGAGCCCATCGAATGTGGTGCCGGTCGACACCGAATGTGGTGCCGGTCGACGAGGCGTATTGGTCCCGCGCGATCCGAGCGGGCGTTGCCGGGGTTTTCGCAACCAGGTAGAGGGCACTGGGCGGTGGACCTCCGGGCACCGCCTTCGGCGCCGACTCGGGCAGCAACGGCCCGATCAGGAAACATAGTTCGTCCGAAGCTACGCACGAACGCGTCTCACTTCTGCGCACACCATGCCCAGCGACCGAACAAGCCGATACTCACATCAGACCCTGTATTTGTTCGGACCCATAAGACCGTGGCCGCATCTCCCGAGCGGCCGGACATCGACGGCCGAACAGCCATGGATCCGAGACTTCCCGGTCGGAGCGCCGACTCGACGCGGCAACACCATGAAGCCGCCCCCTCGGCACGCGGGTGGCCGCCCCGCCATCCGGGATCCGATGCCAATCCGGTGCCAAATCCGGTGCCGACGGGGGGCTTTGCCCGGGCCGGGGAGAGGTTGGCTTCCAGCGGTGGGCCACCGAGGGGAAGGTGGCGCGGTACAGGATCACGAGCCCCGACCACCATCGGCGCCGGCGCCGGGCCCTGGAGGCGCGGCCTCCAGGGCCCTCACCGCAATTCGCGGGCCTGCCGGGCCGGCGCCGAGGAAAGCACACCGCCGCGAGACGGCCGCTCCGACCGAGCCGTGAGGCAGCCGGAGAAATCACGGTCGACGGGTGGGGAGGACCCCACCCGCCGACCATGCGAGGCGCGGAATGGGCGGTCAGGGCCTGTGAGAGCCCCCCGCGCCGGGTGCGCGACGCCGGGCCCGGTGGGGGCTACATCCGCCACTCCTGGCTCGACGTGCCGTTGCAGTCGAGGATGACCAGGCGTGTCCCGTTGCCGATGGTGGGTGCCGTCAGACAACGGTTTGCGGTGGTGTTGCGGATGCGATAGATCGCGTAGCGGTGGATGTCCCAGGAGGTGACCTCGACGACCCAGCGCTGGCCGGCGCGACGGGTGTCGCACGGCTGCTGGACGAGCGTGGCACCAGCTGCCGTCGAACCGCCTTCGAGGTCCAGGCACTTGCGGGAGTGGGTGGCCACCAACTGGGAGGCGTGGCCGTCGGGCAGGGTGTGGGCATACCACTCCTGGTGGGGGCCGGCCACGAAGTCCCACAGCCAGACCGGCACTCCGGAGGTGGTGGATGCGTACCACACGTCCATGACCCTGCCGCTCACCGGATTGCTCACCGGGCGGGTCATCGACCACTCCTGGGCGCTCTCGGCGGCGCACGGCGCCTGGTGCAGGGACGCGCCTTCCGGGAGCGGGGCGGCGGCTTCGAGGCACAGGTGGCTGTTGTCGTTGACGAGGCGGTAAAGCGGCTGACCCCAGCCGTCGTAGCGGACGACGAACGGCTCCCATGCCTGGCTGGAGCCGTTGTGACACGGGGTCTGCCGGACGCGCGCGCCGGGGGCGCGGCTGCCGCCCTCGACGTCCATGCACATGCGGCTGTGCGAGGCCATGATCTGCCACGTGTAGCGGTTCGAGGGGCGTGGGAGGAACTGCCAGCGCTGGTTCTGCCCGCCGTGGAAGGGCCAGAGCCGCACCCCGGTGCCGGATGCCACCGACGAGTTCTCCACTTCCGCGACCGCGCTGGAGCCTGGCCTCCCGAGATAGCCGGCGGTGGGCCAGAGCGGCTGGTCGGCCGCGGAGGCGGGGGGGTGCGCCCGCCGTCGTCGTCAGGGCGAGGAGCATGGCCATCACTGCCGCCCACAGGCAAGCGGAGCGCGGTACGCGACGCCTCCGCCGTAGTTGCTCGTTCATCGGCCGTCCCTTCGGCGAGGGGCCGCCGAAAGCGGCCCGTTCGGAGAGGACGTGGCCAGGCGCAGCAGAATCTCTCAAGGTCCGCCGAAATCTTTTTTCCCGGGCCGGTGTCGAGGCGGCAGACGGCGTCGGCGCGGAGGAGTGGCGACCGGGGCAATCGGCGGCGGGCTGCGCCGGCCCGCGGGAGCGCGCCGGTGTGCCGGTGTGCCGGTGACCCCTCCCGGGAGGGCCCGGCAGACCGTTCCACGGCGACGGCGGACGGGAATCGGACAATGCGTCCCGATTGTCGAAGTGCGCCTCCTCGCCCCGCGAAAATCTTCGGAGCGAGCACGCACGCCTGCCCGACCCCGGCCGTGTCCGCCGTCGAGTGACCGACCGGCAATCGTGTGTCGAGGGTCTACAGGTCGGTTCGGGCCAGGAGTGCTTCCGCCTGTTCCCGGGTGAGTATCGGCGGGACCGGTGGCGGTGTGCCTCCCACGTTGGAGTCGCGGCGGTACGCCAGGACCCACTCCGCGACGGGATTGTCGGTCTGCGGGGTGGCCACGATCCGCTCCCGCAGTCCCGGAGGAATGTCCGGGCGGGCCGCGATCGCGTTGCGGACGAACTTGTCCGGACCTTCCACGAACCATTTCGGGGAGGGCGACCCCGCCATCTGACAACTCCGTCCCCGTACATGACATTACTTGTCAGGTATGGGCTCCAAGATTGTTCTTGTCGGCACGACGATCGAAGGAGAACCACCATGGCGAACATCGTTCTCGTCCCCGGTTACTGGCTCGGCGCGTGGGCGTGGGACGACGTGGCCGGTCTGCTGCGCGCAGCCGGGCACGACGTCACGGCGGTGACGCTGCCGGGTCTGGAGGCGGACCGCGCCGACGTCACGGGCATCGATCTCGCCACCCAGACCCGCGCGTTGATCGAGGAGATCACCACGCGGGACCTCACCGACGTGGTCCTGGTCGCCCACTCGGGCGGCTCGTTCCCCGCGTACGAGACGCTGGACGCCATCCCGGAGCGGATCGCCCGGATCGTCTACGTCGACGCCGGCCCGGTCGGGGACGGCACCGCCCTGCTCGATGTGATCGATCCGGCCGAGCGCACGCGCGCCGAGGCGGAGGCCGCCGAGCGCGGCGACGGGCGATACACGAACGCGTTCGACCCGACGGCCGACCCGGAGGTGCTCGACGGCCTCTCCGACGCCGATCTCGCCGCCCTGCGGGCACGCGCGGTGCCGCAGCCGTACGCGGTGGCCGCGAGCCCGGTGCGCGTCTCGAACGAGGCTCGCCTGAAGGTGCCGGCGCACCTGATCACGTGCACGTTCCCCCTCGACCAGGTTCAGGCCATGATCGCGGCCGAGCACCCCTTCTTCGCCGAACTCGTCAAGGCCGAGTCCATCGACACGCGCGCGCTGCCCACCGGCCACTGGCCGATGTTCTCGCGACCCGCGGAACTCGCGGCGCTGCTCGACGAGATCGCCGGCTGACCCCTCGGCGGTGCATGCCGGTTGTGGGGGGGGGGGGGGGGGGGGGGCCCCCCCCCCCCCCCCACCCCCCCGGGGGGGGGGGGGGTGGGGGGGGGGGGGGGCCCCCCCCCCCCCCCCCCCCCCACAACCGGCGTGTAGTCGACGGTCATGTCCCGGTCCGTCTCAACCGGCGCGTCAGCCAAGTGCCATCAGACCACCGCGCCGAGGCAGCAAGGTGGAACCTCGTTCACAGCCTGATCGATCCCGATTCCTGATCGAGTCGTTGCTGCCCGAGTCGGTGCCGGGGCGGCCTCGTGTTCCGGATCGGCGGGCGTTGTGCGAGATCCTGCGTTCAGCATGAATACGCCGACACAGCCGAAGGGCCGGACTCGCCTGCCGGTGTCGGGGCTGGTTCACGGCCGACCCGGGGCAACCCGCCCCGGGTGCCGACTCGTTCGACGTGCTCACGCACCAACGGGCGATGCGAGGGGGGACGACGGCGCCGCGACCGGCTGGACGCGCGTGCTGAACAACAGGGCCCGGATCGGCGCCGAACCGTCCGGGGACTCCGCGAGGCCCGCTGCGGCGACCGTGAGCCGGCCGTTGTCGTACGCGATGGCGGTGGGCCACTGCGCCTCGCCCTTGGGGGCCTTCGGCAGTGCCAGCCGGGTCCACCGGTCTCCGGTGATGGTGTAGACCTCGTACCCCTCGCTGCGGTGCATCGTCAGCGCGGCTATGCCCGTCGGGGTCGCCACTGCCTTGATGACGCGCATGTCTTCCACAGGTGCGGCGGCCTGCGTCCACTTCCGCCCGTCGAAGTGCCAAAGCAGGGGGCGCTCTTCGCCGGCGGTTGGGTCCTGCATGAAACCGAGCGCCCACATGTCCTGGGGGCTTCGCGCAAGCAGCGAGGTCACCCCGGCCCACAGACTGTTCCCCTCGAACGGCAGCGGCACGTACTGCCACGTTCCGCCGCCGAAGTGCGCCAGCGGCGGGGCCTGCCCCTCGTATGCGTGGCCGGCCACCCACACATCGTCCGGTGCGACGGCGGCCACCGCGCCGAAGCCGCTCCAGCCCTCCACCTTCGGCTCCGGAAGCGGTGTCCGCGTCCATGCCTCGCCGTTCCAGTGCTCGACGATCGGCTGCTGGGGCGGGGACCCTCCCGGACCCTCCTCCGCGTAGTCCACGGTCCCCACCGCCCACGCATCGGTGGCGCTTACCACGTCCACGTCCGCGAGCAGGCCGCTTCGGATCCCGGGCGGAGCCGGTGCGGTGACCGCGTCCCAGGAGTCCTTGCGGGAGACGGCGGTCGGGAATCCGCCGGCGACGGGGTCGAACGTCCCGACGGCCAGGGCGGAATCCGGGGAGGCCAGGTCGACGTCCCGCAGCGAAACCCCCGCCCCGGGCGTCTTCACCGTCGACTGCCGCCACATGCCGGTGTCGCGGTCGCGGGACAGGACCGCGGGAACACTGTCGACGACACGACCATTCTCGCGGATGTAGGCGCGGCCGGCCCCTACGCCGCCGCCGGCATCGTCGAACGCCAGGCCGTGCACCATCACGTCACCGGGCTTGATCTCGGTCGTCCGCCACGGCGTCAGCGGCGGCCCCGCCGGGGCCGCCGGGGCCGTCACCGTGCTCAGGCTCAGGATCAGCACAACAAGAGGTGCACTGCGGGACAGGACACGCATCGTTTTCTCCAGTCACCGGGCAGCCATTGCCCGTCCCCCTGTTACTGTCCGACCCGCAGCTGCCGTTGCCCCCGGGAGTGACTTTTGTTCGGCTCCTGCCCCGCTGACCCGGCGGACCACGCCGAGCCGCCGAGCCGCCGAGCCGCCGAAAGCCTTCCACCCGCCGGGCCGGCGCGCACATCGGCAAGAACGCGCGGACGTCCTGACCAGCGCGGTCGGGTGTTCCATCGACAGGAAGTTGCCGCCGCGCACGGCCTCGGTCCAGCGCACGACGTTGTGATCGCGTTCGGCGAAGCGGCTGATCCCGACGTCGCTCGGCAGGGCGCCGAGCACAGCCGTGGATGCATCGCCGTGTGGCTTGTGTTGTCCCGGTTCGCCGGAACCACCACCGCACCAGGTCGTCCGGTGCGCCTGCAAGGCGGGTGAGTGCGCAACGACGCAAGGCAGCGCCCGAGGCGAGGCGGTGTTGCGCAAGGCCGCGCGATGCGGTGTCGTGGCCGGCGGGTGTTTTCGGGCAGCACGAAGTGAGCCCTGGCCGACACGCGCGGGGGCAACAGGGCGCTCACATAAGGGAATCGGGGCTCCGGCGGAGCGCGGGCCGGCCGGGAAGTTCGGGCGGCCGGGAAGTTCGGGCGGCCGGCCACGCGAAAAAAGCCCCTCGCGTGGCCGGTCCGGAGGTGGTGATCACGAGCCCACCCGGGTCCGTCGGGCTCAGGAGGCGTCCCGGCTCGGTGAGGCGACGATCGCCGTCAACCGGTCGGGAGCCAGGCCCGGTTCGGATCCGTGAAACTCACCCGGAGGAGATATCTGCGCGATTCGAGGTCGGCGCACAAGACCGAGCCGCCGAGGCCGCAGCCGGTCGCGTTCGCGACCTCGACCGCCTCGTCGTCGGCGACGGCGACGGCGACGGCGACGGCGACGGCGACGGCGACAGCGACGGCGACGGCGACGGGGTAAGCGACCACGACCGCGACCGAGCCAATGCGCTCGGTGTCGGGCGTGTCCGTGCGCCGGGGACTGATCCAACCCGCCTTTCCCGGGTCCAGCAGGTTGTCGACGACCCGATTCGGGCGCCGCACGGGGCATCGATGAACACGTTGGTGTCCGCAGGCGGGGCTACTTGGCGTTCTGCGTCCCCGTGCAGGCCGAGCCCGGCGCAACAAGGTCGCGGATCAGGACCGCGCCCGCGTCCGGGTCCGCCACCGCGAAGGCCAGGCCGGTCGTCACGCCCGGTTCCCGGGTGTACTCGACGTCCCAGCCGACGATGCCGACTTCGGCCAGGGACCGCTCGGCGAGCGCGCGGGCGTCGGCGACGGTCATGCACAGGCGGCTTCCCTCGTGATCGCCGACCAGCCTGGCCAGGCGCCGCACCTGCTCGATCGTCGCGCCGTGGTAGGTCGCGTCGTTGTCGGGCACACCCATCTCCAATGCGATGCACGCGTCCTGCGGGCTGCGATCCGTGGGCTGCGGCACGACCATCAGGTCGCGGCTTCCCTTGGCGGTGCACGCGACCAGGGCCGGCACGGTCGCCGCGTCGGGCGCGTCGCTGCCCGGCAGGGACATCCGGCGCGCGGTCTCGGTCATGTCCGGCCAGTACCGCGCGCACGCCTCCTCCGGGGTCTGGCCGGCCTCGATGTGTGCCGCGTAAGCGAACTTCGGCTTGGCCGTGTACTCGTAGGAACACGAGGCCTGCGTCGGAAATTTGGGGCGCACCGGCGAGTCGTCGATCAGCACCGCGGCGGCGGTCGCCCCCGCGACCGCGAACACCGCGACGGGCGCACCGACGCGCCACGCCAGGCGCTTGCGCCGAGACTTCGCCGTCGCGGCCGGGCCGCCGACGGCCGCGCCCTCGAACTCGCGCAGGAGGGCCGCGGACATCGCCCGCGCCCGGTCGTGCGGCAGGCTGCGCTCGGCGGGCGCCGGGAACATGGCGCCGAGCTCTGCGCGTACCGGCGCGTCGGTGTCGGTCGGGTTGTTCGTCATCGGAGGTCCTTTCCGGGCCGGGCGGCCGCGGGGGTCGGGCGGCCCGGGGGCCGCGATGCGGGGACGGGGTGCGGTGCGGCTTCGCCGGGCGAGAGCGGGGCGTCCTGCGCCTGCGGGCCGAGCATGCGCTTGAGCTTGGCGCGGCCCCGGGAGAGCCGGGAACGCACCGTGCCCTCCGGTATGCCGAGCGCCTCGGCGGCGGACGCCGAGTCCAGGCGCGCCCACACGCACAGCGCGAACACCTCGCGTTCCGAACGGCGCAGTGTCGCCAGCGACCGCCGGACCTTCGCGATGGTCTCGGTGTCGTCGATCCGCCCCACCAGGTCATCGGCGAAGTCCGGCACCGACTGGTCGTGCGGCATCCGGGCCAGCGCCGCCTCGTGCCGGCGGCCGGTGCGGCGAACGTTGCGCACGACGTTCACCGCGATGCCCAGCAGCCACGGGCGCAGGGAACCGCCTTCGGCGTCGACCCGGACGCGCAGCCGCCATGCCTCCAGGAAGGTGAGGGCGACGACGTCCTCGGCCGCGGACCAGTCGCCGGTGGTCCGGAAGGCATGGTTGTAGACGGATTTGGCGTGTTCGGCGAACAACTCTTCGAAGGCGTACGGGTCACCGTCTCTGACCCGCGCTCGCAAGTTCATCTCCACGCCCCTGAACTGTCCGCGGTCACCCGACACGCTCCCGATATGTGACCCGGGTCACTCCACCCGGTATCGGAGTCACGGCTTCCACGTGCACGCCCGCCGTCGGGATCCGCGGACTCCGGGCGGTCTCAATCGCCCGGAGTCCGCGGACCACGAACACGATCGACCTCATCGACCGCGACCTCGCCCACCATTCAAGGCTGTTGCCCCTGCAAGCCCCGTTTCGGGGTGGCGGCGATCAGGCCACCGCACCCAAGATCGCCCGACAACTCCCGGACACCCCGCCCGACATCCCCCTCACCCTGACCGACGCCACCGAGACCTACACCCTCGGCGCGGCCATCCGCTGGGCCTGGACCTGCACCACACCCGCCACCACCCGCAAAACGGCCGACCCCCACGTCACGCCCGCCGACGTCCTGGAGGACATCGCCACCGGCCGACGGCGTATCCCCACGACGACACCGCCTCGTGGCCGAAGTGACCGGCGCTGAGACGGCGACGGCCCCGTTACCCGACCGGTTTCGGGGCCACCACCGCACGCATTCCGCCGGGATGGGCCGCTCAGCACTGCGAGGCGTTGCTCGCCTCTGCCTCGGTGCCCCAGAAGATCAGGCGGCTGCCGCCCCCCTCGATGTCGATGCACGCGGGCGAGGGGCCGTAGGTCAGCGTCACCGACGCGCTGATGCCGAAATCGCACGCGTTCTCGATGGTGGCCCAGCCGGGCCCCTGGGGACCGAGCACCGCACAGTCGGCGGCGACCGTCGCCGGGGCGACGAACGTGTGGGTCACGGCGGATGCACCGAGTGCGCCCGAGCACAGGAACAGGGCTGACAATCCGGCGCACATGGCTGCACGGATGGTGGAACGCATGCGGATCTCCTCTGAACGACTACCAGAAGTGATCATTCAAGCGCGAAACGTGGCCAATGGCGGGATGGCGCGCACAGCCGAGCCGGTCTGCCTCTTCTGCCTCGACGAGCAGACCGACGCAGGGGCCATCATCGTGGGCTCTCGCCGCAGCAGCCCGTCAGCCGGTCGGATCGGCGTGGTTCGAGTGCGCGCCGGCCGAGCCGGTTCTCAGCCCTGCTCAACCCGGTCCGGGTCCCGCAGAAGCCGAAGCCCGCCGGGCATCTCGGACAGGAGGAACGAGTACCGTGCGAGCAATTCGACGTGGTGGCGTACGAACGGGGAAAGCCGGGCGACGTCCTGGTCCGCCACGGCGAAGCCCTCGGCACGGAGCCGGGTGAGGGCGCCGTCCATGTAGCGTCTCGAACGCGTTCGCTTCGGGTGGAATGTCGTGATGTACGGCGGCCCGACGCAGCTCTTTATAGTCCAAGATCGGATTTGAACAGGTCTATTACTTCGTATCGCCGGCGATCGACGTCGGCAACCATCGCGTCCGTCACGCCGGCGCCGGCGGCAATCCTGGTGTGCGTGTCGATAACGGCGTTCACAAGATCCCGAGCCGGTCCGGACACTTCCCTTCCGGAGAGGATCTCGATCTCGGCTGTCGCTGCAAGGAGGTTGGCGTCCTCCGAACGGCTCCTTTGACCGGACAGCGCCTGGGCGTAACTTGCGCTGATCGACCTCAGGTACTCGGCGTATACATGTCGCTTCGCATCGCCGAGCGAATCCGCTCGTTGCCACTTGCGGTTGCGCGATGCCTGCGCCTGCTGGAGAGCACCGCCGATCAAGACGCCCATCAGGGTCCCAATGACACCTACTACGACGGAGCCCATCCCCACTCTCCTGGCATCCTGTCGGCCGTCGCTGAACTATGGGAGGCAGCCTAATCCGTTGCCGACGGGGGTGTCTTGGCGTCCGCGGTGCGGACGGCGATCCGGCCGAACGTCGGCATGCCGAGGCTGACGGCAGTAAATCGACGCGCCGCTTCGCTGTCGAGCTGAACCAGGTTGTCGTGGGCGCCGGCGAGGCAGACATGCAGACCGTCGACCTCGCCCAGCCATGCCTCCCGCTCCGCCTCGACGATTCCCACCATGATCCCGCCGCGATCCTCGCCGGGAAACGCACTGTAGAGATCGGCGATTCTTCGCATCGCCAGGCCGGGCAGGTAGGCCACTTCACAGCCCGCGTCGCGGGCACCGTCAGCGGCACGTCGCCGATCGAGGCGGCTGGTCAACGATTACCGCCACCCCTCCGGTCGCACGCCGCACCATCTCGCCCAGGCATTGGGTCGCCGGTTGGGCCGGGACCTGACACCGGCCGGCCTCGGTCTCCGGACAACCTCCCGCCCACCAGGCGAGGATGTGGGACCGGAGGTACAGGCCCCACCGCTGGGAATCCCAGCGCTACTACCTCCAGTCCTACGCCCTGGCACTCGAGTCCGGGACGCCGGGTCAGGACGCGTTCGCGATGCGCACGATGGCCCAACAGGGCATGAAACTCGGCCGTCCTCAACACTGCGTGGACCTGGCAGGCGCGGCCGAGGAACGTGTACGCGGACGCGTGGACACGCTCACCCACGCCCTGTTCACCGTCGCCCACGCCGACACGGCGGCAGCCGCCGGCATCGACCTGCGCCCTGCCGACCCCGGCAGTGCGCCTGCTCGCCACGGTTCCGCCCATCTGAAGAACCGCAGAGTTCTCGGCAAGGTCCGCACGAATGCGAGGTGGGCAACCGCGCCCGGCGCGGTGCGGGTCCGTCGGTGCTCACGAAACGGGAAGTGTCCCGCTGACGCCCGACCTTGTCGGCGGACCGCTGCTCGGGGGCTGCCCTGGCTTCCTGATGCCTACACACCCCAGGCCGTCCGACGTGCAAGCTTCCTGACGCATGGATCTCGCGGGGGCCTCGCTCGCGCGAGGCCCCCGCGACGGGATCAGATGGTGAGGACGACTTTGCCCTGGAGGTGGCCGGCGTCGAGCAATCGGTGTGCGTCGGCGACGCGTTCGAAGGGGAACGTCTCCTGGACGTGGACCCGGAGCCTGCCCTGTTCGACCAGTTCGACGAGACCTCGCAGGGCCACCGGGTCGGGGTCGACCGCGACGCCGCTGAAGCGCATCCCGGCCGCCTCGTACGCGGCGATCAGCCCCGCGTCGTCCTCGGCGACCGCCGTCACCAGGTGACCGCCCGGGCGCAGTACGGCGAGGGAGCGTTCGACGGTGTCGCCGCCGATCGTGTCGAGTACGACGTCGACGTCGCGGACGGCCTCGGTGAAGTCGACCCTGGTGTAGTCGATCACTTCGTCGGCGCCGAACTGCTCGACGAAGTCCCGCTTGTTGCCGCCGGCGGTCGTGATCACGTGCGCGCCGAGTGCCTTCGCGATCTGGATCGCGACGTGGCCGACTCCGCCGCCTCCGCCGTGGACCAGGACCCGGTCGCCGTCGCCGACGCCGGCGAGGTCGACCAGGCCCTGCCACGCCGTCAGCCCGACGATCGGCAGCGCCGCCGCCTCGACGTGCGAGAGCGACGCCGGCTTGTGTACCAGGTGCAGCGCCGGCGCGGCGACGACCTCGGCGTACGCGTTCGCCGCGCGCGGGAACAGCGGCATCCCGAACACCTCGTCGCCGGGCTCGAACCGCCACGTCAGCGGACCGTCCTCGACCACGCCGCTGACGTCCCAGCCGAGGACGAAGGGCGGTCGGCCGAGCAGCGGGAACTCGCCGGCGCGCAGGCGCGCCTCCAGCGGGTTGAGCCCGATCGCCTTGACGCGGACGAGAACCTCGGTCGGCAACGCTCGTGGCTCGGGCGCCTCCACGACGGTGAGCACCTCGGGACCGCCGAGGGTGTGCTGGGTGACGACTCGCATGACTCTCCTGACGTCCAAAGAAGGGGGAGAAACCCAGGCTAGATTTCCGACGGGAACCCGCAGGTACCTTTGGCGCCATGAGCGGATTCGGTCTTGGTGATCCCTTTCTCTCCGACTGTCCGGCGCGTCTGGCGATCGAACTCATCGCCGACAAGTGGACGGCGGTCGTGCTGTATGGCCTCAGCAAGGGCCCGGTACGCCACGGCGAACTGATCGAACTGATCGGCGGCATCTCCCGCAAGATGCTCACCCAGACCCTCCGACGGCTCGAGGCGCACGGACTCGTCCGCCGCCACGCCTACGCCGAGGTGCCGCCCCGCGTGGAGTACGAGCTCACCCCGCTCGGGGCGACGCTGATCGATCCGATCCACATGCTGACCGAGTGGGCGAGGGCGAACGGCGACGCGGTGCTCGATGCGCTCGACGCCGGTCCCGAGCCGGTCGCCCACAGCGACTGATGCCCCGCTCTGCGTGTACCGGCTGAATTCGAGGATGGCGTCGTTGTAGTCGCTGTCGTCGCCGTTGTCCGCGACGATCACGAGCAGGTTGTAAGCGCCGATCCCGTACGGGCCGCCGCTGTTGAGGCTGCTCGGCTTGACCGCACCAGCGCCGTCGGCACCGATGGTTCCCGGGGGCGGGGCGCTGGGAGTGAGAGCTGAGCGCCTGCGGTGACGAGACTCCTCGAGGAGCGGTCGGCCGATGATCGCCCGTGGGGCCGGATCTGCTCGCCGTCGGGTTCCGGTGGCCGGAGCCGTTTCCCCTGCCCTGGAACGCCGTCCGATCCGGGGCCGGGTCGTGAGAAGCGGGGTCGGACATGCCGGGCCCCCGCGGGATGCAGGCGCGGGGGTCTCGGTGTGTTGCGCGCAACGCGGCCTCGTCGGTCGCCGCGCGCGACCGGGCCGGGTCGCCCGCCGTGGGCGACCGCGGCCTGGCCCCGGCGCGGGTCAGGTGCCATGGCGTGGGATTGCGCGCGGTGCGCGGGCGGACACGCCGCGCGTGATGTGGTGAGCATCCACACGGCGTGGCCGCGCCGGGGTCCGAGGTCAGGTCGTCGCGCGGACGGCGTCGCGGATCAGGTCCGCGACCTCCTTGGGCCGGGAGACTGCCACGGCGTGGGACGCGCCCTCGATCTCGACGGTGGTGGCACCCGCGCGCTCGGCGCCGAAGCGTTCGACGTCGGGGTTGATCGCCCGGTCCGCGGTGGCCACGAGTGCCCAGGAGGGCTTGCTCCGCCACGCGGCCGCGGTGGCCTTCTCGGTGAAGGCCGAGGCGGCGAGCGGACGCTGACCGACGGCCAGGGCCTTGGTCATGGACGCGGAGACGTCGGCGGCGAAGATGTCCGCGTACGCCTCGGTGGCGATGGTGACTTCGACCGCGGACGTCGCGCCCTCGGTCGGGTAGGTGGCCTGCTTCAGGTTGGCGGCCAGCGGCGAGTCGGGGAAGCGGCCCTGGAGCTCGCCCAGGCTCTCGCCCTCCTCCAGGACGTAGGCGGCCACGTAGACCAGTCCGACGACGTTCGGCGTCGTGCCGGCCACGGTGATGAGCGCACCGCCATAGGAGTGGCCGACCAGGACGACCGGTCCGTCGATCTGGGCGGCGGCGGAGGCGATGTACGCCGCGTCGGAGGCCAGTCCGCGCAACGGGTTCGGCGGGGCGACCACGGGGATGTCGTGGCTCTGCAGTTCCGCGATGACTCCGAGCCAGCTCGTGGAGTCGGCGAACGCGCCGTGGACGAGGAGGGCGGTGGGGGTGGGACGTGCGGTCATTCCGCTGCTTCCTTTGTTCTCGATGTGCTTCATCGGGTCGGTTCGTCGGGTCGGTCCGTCGGGTTGCTTCATCGGATCCGGTTCACCGGGTCGGCGCGTGCCAACGGTCGGCGATGCGTGCTCGGTGCTTGGTCAACGGGTGTGCAGCGCGCGGCGCAGGGCTTCGACGGCCATCGTGATCGCGGCCTCCGCGGCGTGGGTTCCGCGCAGGGCGTTGAGCATGACGAAGTCGTGGATGATGCCCTGGAAGCGCACGGCGGTGACCGGGACACCGGCCTCGCGAAGCCTGTTCGCGTACGCCTCGCCCTCGTCGCGCAGGACGTCGGCCTCGCCGGTGATGACCAAGGCAGGCGGCAGGCCCGTGAGTTGGTCGATGGTGGCTCTCAGCGGCGACGCGGTGATTTGGGCACGCTCGTCGGCGTCGGTGGTGTACTGGTCCCAGAACCATTGCATACCGTCGCGGCGCAGGAAGTAGCCCGTGGCGAATCGGTGGTACGAATCGGTGTCGAAGTTCGCGTCGGTCACCGGGTAGAACAACGTCTGCTGGACCAGGGGAACATCGCCTCGCTCCTTCGCCATCAGCGTCAGCGCGGCGGCCATGTTGCCGCCGACGGAGTCGCCGACCACGGCGAGCCGCGAGCCGTCCAGGCCCTTGGACGTGCCCTGCGCCACGACCCATTGGGCGACCGTGTAGTTCTGCTCGATGGCGACCGGGTACCGCGCCTCGGGGGAAAGGTCGTACTCGGGGAAAACCACGGCGGCGCCGGCACCGACGGCGAGTTCGCGAACCAGGCGGTCGTGCGTGTGGGCGTTGCCGAAGACCCAGCCCGCACCGTGGATGTAGAGGATCACCGGGAGGCTGCCCGCGGCGCCGGCGGGTTTGACGATCCGCGCTCGCACGCTTCCCGTCGGGCCGCCCTGGACCGTGATCCACTCCTCGTCGACGTCCGGCATCTCGACTTCGCCGGACTGGACCTCGTCGACCGTCTTGCGTCCGGTCACCGGACCGAGGTCGAACAGGTAGGGCGGCTGGTCGGTCGCCGCTGCGAACGCCGCGGCGGCCTCTTCGAGCACCGGTCGGACCGGCTCGACGGCATCGGACATGCGAATCTCCTCGAATTTGGGCACGTCGACTCCGCCGACGAAATCCCGGATTGTGTGGGGAACAACGGCCGCTCCGGTGGTTTCGACACGGAACGGCCAGCCCGTGGGCGTCGACGACGGAATCGAGTCGAAGCGCACGGAAGTGTGGGTGCCCAGCGACCCATCGACGCATCAGCGCATTGACGCGGACGGGCGGGAAAGCAGAAAAGATGTGCGGGATGGGGTGGGAATTCCATGGTGGACCGCGTACGCGGTTCACCATGGATGCCGCTCGACGACAGGATCTCCCTGTCCGGATCTCAGGACAGGAATTTGTCGACCACTGCATTGAAAGCGGCCGGATTCTCCAGGAAAGGGAAGTGTGAACTGGCCACGTCGGTCGGGAAGATGTGGAGTTGTGCGTCGGGAATCTGTTCGGCGATGAAACGTTGCGACGCGGGGGACACGTGGCTTCCGTCGCAACCGATCACGAGGGTCGGGACGTCCACCCGGGGAAGCACGTCCCGCCAGTCCTGAGCGCAATGGTCGAACAACAGGGGAACGCCGGCGTGCGCGGGAGTGGATTCGATCTGCTCCGCGACGAAGGCGAGGATCGCGGGGTCGGTGTCGCCGGAAAACATGCCGCGCACGAAGTCCAGCCGCACGCGCCTGCCGTCCCGACCGGCGAGCGCCGCTCCGAGTTCGAGCAGGCCCGCCACGTCGAAGATGGCGCCGGACTCCTCCTGTTCGGCACGGGTCATCCACGGCACCGCCGCGACGGCCGCGGGCTGATCGACCGCGACGAACCGGCGGATGCGGCCCGTTCCGTACTGATCCAGGAAACTCCACCACACCGAGACACCCATCGACCATCCGAGCGCGTCGAAGCGATCCAGTTCCAGGTGGTCGACGAGTTCGAGAACGTCCCGCGCCAGGCGAGCGATGCGATACCCGTGGTGCGGTTTCTCGGAAACTCCGTGGCCGCGCAGGTCCACCGTGACGACGCGACGGGCGGGGGAAAGACCGTCGAGCTGATTCCGGAACATCTCCTGGGTCTGTCCCCAACCGTGGAGCATGACCAGGGGCACGCCGTCGCCACCGCTGTCCCGGTAGACCAGTCGTACTCCGTCGTCCGTCGTCAGTTCGCCCATGACCGCATTCCTGTTCCGTGCCTTGCGTGGCGTCGGTGTGCGCCGACGCCCTCGATATCGCGTTCCCCGCGGCGCCGAGATTTCGATGTCCCGTCGTCCGCCTGGAACATTCTCGTTTCCCGGGCCCGGTCGCCGCTACCGCCGAACGTAGGGATCGGTCCGGGTGCCTTCATCGGTCTGTAGCAACCAGCCGACGACCGTATGGCCGCGTACCGAGGTTTTCCTCTCTTTGTGGAAACCGGGTCTGTCGGAGCGCGTATCCGAGGAATCGGTCGTGATGCCCGAGGGCGCTGCTCAGTCGGCGGCGGGCGCCCCGGCCGTCAACAGTTCCCGGATGCGTAGGCCCATGTGCAGCACGAGCCGGTCGGCACCGTTGTCCAGGTCGAGACCGGTGATCTCCTGGATCTGCCGCAGCCGGTAGTACAGCGACGTGCGGTGGACGTGCAGCGCTTCGGCGGTTCTGGGTACGGATCCGGCGTTCTCCAGGAAACAGCGCAGGGTTTCCTCCAAGCGCGCGGTGCCGTTGTTCTCCGTGAGGACACGCAGCGGCTTCGGTACGAGCGAGGCGTTGAGAGCCTGGTCCGGCAGCTGCAGCAGCACGGCATACTCGCCCAGCTCGTCCCAGTCGCCGACGCCCCTCAGGTTCGGCAGTCGGCGGGCGGCGCGCATGGCCACGAGCGCCTGCTCGTACGAACTCCACGCACCCACCAGACCCTCCTGGCGCCCCCCGACGCCGACCGTGGGAACCGCCGCCGCGTCGAGGAAGGTGCCGAGGGACTCGACGACGCGACGGGATTGCGCGGTGATCTCTCCCGAGTCCGGCAGCCGATCGCACAGTTGAAGCAGGACCGCGCGGTCCCGATCCACCGATATCGCGCCTGCGGCCCAACGCGTGCTGCGATATCCCTCCACCGCGGCCCGCAGCGCCGTCTCGACCTCGGCCGGCGAGCCGTGCGGGCGGGAGACCCGCACGACGGTCACCACCGAATGCGCCGCGTCCACCCACAGGCCGCGGTCGATCCCCTGCTCCAGAGCGACGGCGCGCCCGACGGGATCCGTGCCCAGGAGACCGCGAAGCAGTTCGTGTGTGCCGCTCTCCTCGGCCTCGGTAGCCACGTATTCCGTGTACATCTGTGCGGCCACCGCGCGCGCCGCCCGCCCGATCGCGTCGGTCTCCTCGGCCGAGAGCGTCTTGTCCGCTGCGACGACCATCAGCAGACCCAGCAGTCGGCCCCGCTCCCGCAGGGGCACGCAGTAGCGGGGCAGTAGGCCCAGGTCGTCCCGGCCCTCGATGAAGCCCGGCCCGGCCCACTGGGCGACGCCCTGACCAAGGACGTAGCGGATGACCTCGTCGTCCGCGAGCCCTTGCAACAAACTGCGCACACGCACCGGGTCCTCGTCCCCGAAGTGCCTGCTCGAGCAGATCAGACGGACCAACGGGTCGTCCAGGACGACGGACCGGCCCAGTTCCTCCGCGAGCGCATCGATCAATGCCCGGAGAGCGCCGCTGCCGACCTGCGCCCGTTGGAACCGCTTCGACATCCCTTGTCCCCTCTAAAAGACATATTTCTACAATCCGTGAAACCAGACGACCAAATTTTCGACACTTCGAGGCGGTGTGAGTTACGGCTCAGTAACTTCGTTCCGCGCACCGCGTCGGCTCACGAGCCGGTGGCCCGCTTGCGCCGCGTGCGATCCGCGGTCGGACCCGATACGGCCCCCGCGGGCGGAACTTCGCCGATCCACGCCGATCCGTTCGCACCGTCGCCCCACCCGGTGCACCACGACGGGAGGAGAAGACGTCTTCACATGCCGCCCTCCGCCAGGTGAGCGCGAGTGCCGCACAGGACGGCGCGGTGGCGTCGTCGGGGAGCGGGGAAGGTCACTCGGACGGGCGACCCATCCATGGCCGGGAGGGCCGGCAGGAACATGGCGGGCGCCGCTGGGTGAGCGCGGCCCGGAACACCGACGCCGTGGCGCGGGCGGTCTGTCCCCGGTCGTAGACACGGCCGAACTCGCGGATCTCCTCCTCGGACCGCCTCGGGCGCCGGAACGCGAACATGCCTTCGTCGAGCTCCGTCGGCTCCGAGCCCGACCACCCAGGATTCGGACCTCCCGCGCCCTGCCGTTCGACGCATCCGGCGTCGGAGCTTGGACACCGGGTAGGCGCCGGGTATCGGCGGTGGTCCGGGACCGGACACCGGACCCGGGCGGCCCCACCCGACCGGGAGGACCCCGTCCATGCCCACCACCCGCCACGAGGACCTGCGCGAGGCGATCGCCCAGGCCCGCGAAGCCCTCGCCGCCCACCCCGACAGCGCCACCTCTACGGCCCTGGCCGACCTCCTCGCCGCCGCCGGACCCTTCGCCAACCTCACCCCCGCCGTCCCTCACCCCGCACGGCGCGCATGAGCGGCCCACCACGCGAGCGGCCGGGCGTCACGGCGCCGCGAGGCTGCCGCCGGCCCGGGCCGCGCGGCCCCCGCACTCCCAAATCGGGCCCGGCCGGCGCGCGGGACGCGGGCGTCCGTCGCAAAATCGACGGGTGGACAGGCCCGGAGTACACGCCTACCTCGAACTCGCCGACGGCACCGGCGCCGAGGTCACCGTCGACCTGTACGACTGGCCCGACCCCCGCAGCCCCCTCCCGGCACTCTGGAGCGCGATCGTCACCGACGGCCCGCCCCTGCCCGAGGGCACCGAAGGGGTCCTGCACCCGGACGAGGAAAGCCCGGTCGACGGCCACCCCTTCGTCGTCATCGCCTCCGCCGGCAGTCCCCCGCAACTCCGCGGCCGCGAACACTGACCACCCCCGGGCGCGGCACCCGGCTCGCCCGCACCCGGGCATGCGGGCGGGCGCCTCCTCCCCTGCCGGAAAGAGACGCCCACCCACCACACGCGCCCCTCCCCGGGCCCAGAAACGGGGAGGAACCGCGCGCCACCATCCCTGCCCCGCCCGCGGCGCGCCGCACGCGCCCGAGCGGGTGAACCACGAGAGCGGTGAACACGGACTCGCCGCGCGTCTCCCGGCGATGCGCGACCGAACGGACACAACGCCACGGATTCCCGGTCACGGAGCGGCCCCACCACGCCGGAAAGGCGGGTCGGGATTCCCACGAAGGCCCACGAGCCCACCCGGACCCGATGCCCGTGCCCGATGCCCGCGCCCGCGCCCGTACCGCCCACGGACGATGCGGAGCGATCGGTTGAGGAGCACACCCCCACGCCTGCCCCGTTCGCCCGAACGGCCGCACCACCCCTCGGGCTTAGCCCGTCAACCGCCGTTTTGCCGAGAAGTTCCGATTTAGGTGTGTTTCCCTGTGATCGTCCCTGTGTTCAGGGTCGGCGGGAGTGTGACACGGCAGCACGCCTGGAGGGATGGTGTCGCGTATGGGCCGCACTCCCGTCGGCCGCGTGCGCGCGAATGCGTCCCACCGGGAAGGTGTGGACGGGTCGCGGGGTGGAAGGCATCGACGGACGACCCCGCCCCGGGCCGTCGTGCCCGCCCTTCCCGGCGATCCCCCGGCATCCGACACGCACCCGTTCGGAGGCCCATCTCGATGACCCTCACCCTCAACGGCGTCGACGCCCCGCGCGGCCCGCGCACCGTCACCGACCGCAACCTCACTCGCCTCGCCGGCCTGGAGCCGGGTACTCCCGCGCACGCCGCGCTGCGCAACGAGATCGTCGAGGACAACCTCAACCTCGTCGCCCACGCCTGCAACCGCTACACCCACCGCGTCGACCTGCGCGAAGACCTGCGCCAGGTCGCCGCGATCGGCCTGATCAAGGCCGTCGACGGCTACCGCCCAGGACACGGTGCCGCATTCCTGTCCTACGCGATCCCCACCATCGCGGGCGAGCTGAAACGCTACTTCCGCGACCACACCTGGGCCGTCCACGCCCGCCGCGGCGAACAAGAGCTCTACCTGCGACTCGTACGGGCCCGCGACGACCTCTCCGCGCGCCTGGGCCGCGAGCCCGACTTCGGGGAACTCGCCGCCGCCCTGGGCATGGACGAGAAGGAAGTACGCGTGGGCCTGGAGGTGGGAGCCGCCCTGCGCACCGACTCCCTCGACGCACCCCTCGGCGGCAACGACCCCACCGCCACCACCGGACACGACCTGCGCGGAGCACCCGACCCCGCACTCGACCTCGTCCTCAACCGCGAGACGCTGCGCCCGCTCATCGCCGAACTCGACGACCGCGACCGACGCATCCTCAAACTCCGCTTCTGGGACGACCTCACCCAAGCCGAAATCGGCACCACCCTCGGCCTCTCCCAGATGCACGTCTCCCGACTCCTCACCCGAGCTTTCACCACCCTGCGCGAAGGCATGCTCGCCACCACATGAACGCCGAGCCTCGACCGGCACGGTCGACGAACCGGCCGATCGGGCGACGAGGCTCCGGGCACGGCAAGAACCCACGACCTGATCAAGCCCGAACTGCAGCAAGGCGCAACCGCCGCCACCCGGCCGGGCGGGGGCGGCCGGAACTCCTGAACCACGGGCCCGGAGGAGGGGCATTCACGGCGACCGAGGCGCTCCGGCCCCATCTTCCGAGGGTCGGAGCGCCACGATCCAAAGGTGCCACCTGCACCGACCCCGTCCACCGTCGGGCCTGATGCGGCGGAGGCACCGGCTCGATACGAGGACCCGCCAGGCGAGAGGAACCGTCGTGCCCGATTCGACTTCGTCGTCCTTCGAGGACGCCCACCGTCGCCCCGACGGGGTGGACGACGCCACCGTGGCCGCTGTCGGGAAGGTGTCGGAGGCGTGGGAGTACACCGCCCGCGCCCGCGGCCACCTGTACGCGTTCCACCAGCTCACCGGCAGCGCCGACCGCATCCTCCAGGACGCGGTGGACATGCTGTGCCGGGCCGGGCACCAGGAGGCCGCCCGCGTCCTGGCGACCGAGATCGCCGGACGCAACGTCATCCCCGGGCACTGGACGTTCCAGATCGTCGAGGAATACGACCGCACCTACTATCAGCCGTTCGCCGACGCCGAGCAACGCCTGCGCCAGGACCTCGTCGGCGGCAGGCGGCACCTGTACGAGGCGGAGATGAAACGGCGCCTGCGCACTCGCGGACACCCCGACCACACGTGGGAATGAACCGGACCCCGAGGCCACAGGGGCGCCATCCGCGAAGTTTCCCCAGGGCAGGGCGGGTGCTCGATGTGGGCACCGGAACCGGGGCGGTGGCCCGCGCGGCAGCCGCCGCCGGTGCCCGGGCGTACTCGGTCGTCCTGGACCGGATGTGCGCCCAGGTCCCACGGCACCTCAGCCCCGCGGAGCGCTCCCGGTCGCGCACTCCGCGCTGTGCGGAGTGGGAACGACCCTGGCCCGCATGGCTCAGGGCAGTGCAGCCCGTCCGATACGGTCGCGAGCCTGGGGTTGCCCGAGATGGATGCCGTCGGCCGGCGCGTCGCGGCGCTTCCCTCCGGCACGACACAAATCGGGGGACGGCGCGCCGGGGACTAGGCTTGGGGGTGCCGCGTCCGCGCGGATGCGGTTCTCGGGGCCGAGATTGGCGGTATGCCATGACAACGCACAAGAACCAGCCGGACGAACATCGCAACAAGAGCGCCGGCGGCCGGGTCGACGCCGAGAATCGCGGCTGGTCCCCTTCGGTGAACGCCACCCACCAGGAGGACAACGACAGCGCGCACCGCTCGTTCCACCCCGACGAGTACGCCGCGCCTCCCGGGCCGGGGCGGATCGTGTCGAAGGAGGAGACCGAGGAGGTCCCCGGCGACACGGTCGAGAGCACCGGCCGACGCGGCGAGGAACAAGGCGGGAAATCCGGCGGCAAGGGCACCCACGACCGAGGCCCCAAGGGCCCGTCCCGCCGGCCGAGCGGAGGCGAGGACGCCTCCGCCGTCACGGGCATCGACCCCCAGGACGCGGACTCCCCCGACCCGCGCACCCCACGCCGCGCCTGACATCCGGACCACACCCGTCTCGTCTTCGTCGACATCTCCGAACGACAAGCTCCCCCAACCGGCGGGCCGGGTCGTGGCCCGGAATCGGCAGGCGCGCCGGCCCCGGGGCTGCGTGCCGCGAGACCGGGATCGGTCGGGATCGGGATCGGGATACCGAGAACGCGGCGGGAACGGCGGGGGCCGGGGTCGCCGTGTGGAGGTGTGGATCCCCTGCGGGATCACGGTGGCCCCGGCCCGTGGTGTGACGCCTGCCCCCGAAACCGGTATTCATCTCCGGAAACGGTGTCCCGTATTCGGAGACGGTTTCGAGAATTCGTCGGGGAATGCCGAAACGGGCTGTGGTCCGACTCGTGTACTCCGAGTCGGACCACAGCCCGTTTCATCGTGTCGCCCGAGTGGGCGGCGCTGCTACCAGCGGTACCAGCGGCCACGGCCGCCACCGCTGCCGGCCGAGCGGAAAACGAACCCGAGTGCCCACACGATCAGGACGATCACGGCGATCCACCACAGGGCCTTCAAAGCGAAACCGGCACCGAAAAGGATCAGGGCGAGAAGCAGGACTACCAGCAGGGGAATCATTGTTTTACCTCCGACCCGCTTGTGCCCCACCCATTCGGGCGCATGCCTGAAAAGATGGCGGTTTACCGGGATGATTCCTGGAGAGGATTCGGCGTCGTTCCCCACCGTTCCCCACCGTTCCCCCCGCGATTCGATGCCCCGATCCTCGACCGGCAGGGTCTCGTAGTTCGTGTCCTACGCCGACGCTGTGATCTGGGGCTTCGCGCGGTGTCTCGTGACGTGTCCGGTCCCGAAACAGATCGGGGGCTGCCGTCCCGACACCGACTGGTGTTCGTGCCCCTGGACGGCGGCGTAGTCGGCCCCGGTTACGTCAAGGTCGCGTTCGACAAACCGTTGGTGAAGAAGGGCCCCGCGATCGGCACCGACGACGTGCTGCCCGCCGAGGACGAAGAAGCCGTCTTCACACACTTCGGCCTCCCTACCGACCGGGCACCGCCGGCGAGCGGCAACTCGCCCGCCGCTGAACACCGCCCCAACGAATTCCCGGGAGGCGACGATGGCGCTCTCCCTCGCCCTGATCCTCGTCGCGATCGTCCTCGGCCTCGTCGGCACCGTCGCCGACGGGCTGGGCTACCTGCTGATCATCGGCATCGCGGTCCTCCTCGTCGCCCTGGTCTACGCCGCGGCGCGGTGGCGCCGCTCCGGCCGACGCCCCACCCGCTGACCGGGCCCGAGCGCCGGACAAGGCGACGACGACCGATGGACCGTCTCGGTGGCCTCCGGTATTCCGGTCGGCTTCGTGGTGTGGGTGGAGATGAGGTCGAGGTCGCCGCGCCGGCTTCGACCGGCCGCCTGCTGACCACGGCGTGGGCGTCGCCGGAGCAGGCCACGCAGGCGTGACAGCTCGCGGCGAAACAGCGCCGGCGCATCGACGGCCACGTGAGTTCTGCCCGCCGTGCGCACCTCACGTCCACGAACGACGACTTCGACGACTTCGACGACGAGGAATGGTGGCGGCGCACGGGCGAGGACGGACCCGTCCTCGGGTTCGCGGGCGGCCGAGCGGTGTCGTCGCGTTCGTCAGCGCGCGTGTCCGGCCGCGTCGTCGCGGGAGCCGTGGAGTCCGTGGAGGGCGGCGATGCGCATGGCGCTGTTCGTGAGGCAGCTCGCGATGTCGCGCAGGTGGGACCTGTTGTACGAGTCGGTCGTCCAGCCGAGGTCGTCCATGCCCTTGACGGCGAGGAGCAACTGCTCCGCCGCCGCGGCCAATCGCTTCGCCAGGGCGGCCATGTCCGCTGGGTCCGGCTCCATCGCTGCCTCCAGATCATCGACCGGGCCCACGGCCCGCGTAGGTGTCCTCGTTGCGGGCTCCGCCGCGTTCCGGATGGGGGTTGCCGCTCATGCCGAGGACCCCGGTGGGATCTCGGGGAGGACCCGGCTCGGCGGTTTCGACGGCGGTGGCGTCGATCCGCGCCGGGGCGCGTGCCCGTGGAGGGCCGCGCCTGGCGTCCTCGGCGGGTCAGGGGCTTTCGTGTGGCCGGGTCTCGTTGGCGTCGCGCAGTTCGGCGTTCAGGCGCAGGGCTTCTTCGAGTTGGTCCTCGAGGATGACGATGCGGCAGGCGGCGTCGACGGCGGTGCCCTGGTCGACGAGTTCGCGGGCACGCTGGGCGATGCGCAACTGGTAGCGGGAGTAGCGGCGGTGGCCGCCCTCGGAACGCAGGGGGGTGATCAGGCCATACTCGCCGATCGCGCGCAGGAAGCCCTGGGAGGCGCCGATCAAGGCGGCCGCGCGGCCCATCGTGTAGGCGGGGTAGTCGTCGTCGTCGAGCCTGTCGGCCCTGGTCGGGGTGGAGCGGGAATCGGGGGCCATCGGCGCCTCTCTTGAGTTCACATTCGTCAAAGTCGTCAGGGAAACGCGTCGAGGGGCCCTGGTGCCGTACGGCACCAGGGCCCCGAAAGAAATCCACACCATCCACCGACACCGACGTGTCGGCCTACCTGTTCCGCATCCGCCCCAACGAGTGGGGGTGCGGGGATCGCAATTGCGTGACCGTAGACCACCTTTCGTACCGGTGTTCTCCACGGATCCCACTCGGCCGAAGTCTCACCGCACCGAGCGGGCGATCCGGATGGCGTTCGCTCCTTCCTCTCCTGTCCTGCGTGTGCAACGTGTACTGCCACTGCGGGTTACGACCGAATTGCAGGTACTGCCGGGTACTGCTCGTCCTGCACGGCGACCCCCGTGGGCCGCCTTCAGTTTCTCCTCGGCCCGACAACCAGCCTCCGGAACCCTTGCCGAACAACGAACGGCCCCGGGACTCTGCTGTCGAACCCTCAACAACGCGCGCCAGTTCGTCTCTGTCGCGCCTCACTGATTCGCTTGGCTACGACAGAAAACATACCCACCGACCTTCCTGATGTCTACTCCCGGCACAATAGATTTTCCGGCATCGCCGAACGCGGAGACGACTCGTTCGTCGCGAATGATCACTCGCTGCTCGGGAACGCCTCCGCGGCGCGATATCCCGTTCTCGTCGAGGGCGCGACGAACCCTCGGGCGCTTCGGCCGCCGCGCTCGACCCGACACATGCCACCCCGTGCCGGGTGGCCGGGGGCTGGTGCAGGCCGGTGACGCCGGCAATCAGGGCGGTGGGCCCGTCGTCACCCGATGTCCGGTGCCGGGGTCCCCCGCACGAGCGAGAACCAACGGTCGGTGAATGTGTGACCCGGCCACCAGGCACCGCACGCGGCGGCGTAGTCGCGGGCCCGGGCACCGGCGGCGCGGCGTTCGCCGGTGGCCGACGAGCCCCCGGGGCGGTGGCGGCCGGGAGCGATGCGGCCGTACCCGAGGGGAGCGGACCGCGCCTGTTCGTGTGGAACACGTAGAGGGGCCCGGTGCCGTACGGCACCGGGCCCCGAAGGAACTGCTACACCACCTGCCGGCTACGACTGCTGCGCCGGCCTCGTGTTTCCGCCCACCCGACCGAACTGCCGTCGGGGGTGCGGGGATCGCGGTTGCTCGACCGGAGACCACCTCACTATCGATGTCCTGCGGTACCCGGGCCCAAGACTTCCGCCCGGGCGATCCCGATGGTGCCCGGCTCCTCCGTTCTTCCCTCGAATATCAACTGCTCGACTGCGTACTACAGGTGATGCGAACGTTCGGTGGCCTCTCACGGCGCCACCCTTCGACGATCAGCCCCGTCGCCCGTCCTGCGTCTCGCTTCGGCTTGGAACCCCACCGTCGAACCTCCCGGTGCGCGCGCCCGCAGCCGACGCCTTCACCGAGGTACTGCTCACCCACTCCACTGCCGGGTGCTGCGACCTACACCTACCGGTACTGCATTGCTCGACCACGACACTGCCTGTGGTGACCCCTATTGCCGCGGGCCACCCGGTCCGGCCGTCGATTCCGTCGCCCTTTCACTTCAACCGCGGCTTCGGAATCCCACCACCGAACCGTCCTGCGCACTGCGACTACCCGCCTGCCGCCCGGCAGTTCGTTCTCTGCCGGGCCCTTCGATCTCTCTGGGCTACGAGAGAAACCATAGCCACACGAGCACCCAATGTCTACTCCCGACACAACAGATTTTGCGATGTTCGAAGAGCAGGCAATCTCCCCGGGCTGCGGGGGTATCCCCGAAGGGCCCGGGGGCATACGGCCGCCGCAGGATCGGTGGAACCGCCGCCGGTACGCCCTTTCACTCCGGGAGTCGTCGTGAACCACGGCCGTACCGACATCAAGCGGGCCGCGCACCTCCGCCCACCCCCTTCCGGCCGGCAGCGCGCTGGTCATGCACTCCGACGGCCTCACTAAACGGTGGAACCCCGAGGTGGAAGAGGCCGCGTCCGTCACGCCAGGTCTGCCACCGGACGACGCCGCACGAGCGCAGCGCGTCGAACACGGCAATGGGGACGCGTGGACGGTGTCGTACCGCGTTTGAAGGCCGGGGCGCAGGCGGGTTCCGCGGCCGGTCACGCGGATCCGTCCGGTTCGGGGGGACGGTGTCGGGATTGCGGTCATCCGGCCTCGTCGGCCAACGCCTTTCTGAACGCGTCGACCCGCGTGCGCGTCGACACCGCACCGGAGCGGGTCAGCGTCGACCCCAGCCCGACCGACCGCGACGGCGCCGGCCAGGATCCAGGCCGGGGCCGCCTCCAACGAGATCCCTCCGGTGGGGATGAGCGGGAGCTGTGGCAGGGCCGCACGCACGTCGGCCGGCGCGCCGGGCGTCCAGGCCGAGGCCGGGAAGACCTTGACCGCGTCGGCTCCCGCCTCGATCGCGGCGGTCATCTCCGTGGGTGTGGCGCAGCCGGGGAGTACGACCGCGCCGTAGCGGTGGGCGGTGCGGATGACGTCGGCCGACAGGGTGGGGCAGACCAGCAGCCGGGCGCCGGCCGCCACGGCATGTCGGGCGGATTCGGCGTCGAGGACGGTGCCCGCGCCGATGAGAACGTCGGGACGGGCGCGGGACGCTTCCCGGATCACGTCCGCCGCCCGGGTGTCGTCAGAGACACCTCGATCACGGTCAGGCCTGCGTCCACCAGGGTTTCCAGGTCCTGGGCCGCTTGGTCGGCGGACCCGGCCCGGATGATCGAGACCACGCGTTCGCGCGCGATCCACTGCATGAGGTCCCAGCGGTAAGACCGGCGCTCGGCCATGAATTCTCCTCAGCGAAGGACGTTTTGGTGGGATCCGCAGAGCCGGTCCCGGGTGGAGCTGTCGGGCAGACCGGTGATGTCGCCGCGGGCGGCGACGGCGCAGGAGGCGACGACGGCTGCCTCGCACAGTCTTTGACGCAGGGTCAGGTCGCGGAGGGCCGCGGAGATCCAGCCGGCGGCGAAGGCGTCGCCCGCGCCGACCGGGTCCACTGTGGGCACCTGCCGGGCCGGTGTCCGTTCGACGGTGTCGCCTTCGACGGCCCAGGCGCCGTTCGCGCCGTCCTTGACGACGACTGTCCGTACGCCCCGTGCGGACAGTTCCGCCGCGTCGAGTTCGAGAAGGCCAGTTCGTCGGCGCCGACCAGCACTGTGTCGGCCAGGGGGATCAGGTCGTCGCAGACTTCGCGCCAACTCTGGAGGGGGCCCAGGCGCAGGCGCAGGTTCGGGTCGAAGAAGACCGGGACCCCGTGGCCGACCGCCATCCTCGCGGCCTCCACGACAGCCTCGCGGGCGGACGGCGAGAGCATCGCGGTGATTCCGGTGAGGTGGTGCAGCCGCGCCGAGGCGATGCGCTCCGGGGGACATCGGACGCCCGAAGGGCCGCGCCCGCGCTGCCGTCCCGGTGGTAGAGCACGGTGACCGGCCGCCCGGCGGGTGCGTCGCGGACGAGGAGACTGGTGGGGAGTTCGGCGTCGACCACGAGTCCCGTGGTCGACGCCTTCACCGCGCAGGGCCCGTCGTACGCCGGTTCCGAAGGCGTCGTCGCCGACCCGACCGATGTACGCCACGCTGTGGCCGAGCCGGGCCAGGCCGACGGCGAGGTCCCCGATCCGCCTCCCGGGAGGTCGGCCACACGACGCCACCGCACCGCCCGTGCCATTCGCGGCCGCGCCACCAACATCCGCGTCTCGCAACCACTTCTCGTCGGCGTCGAGCCGTACGCCCCGAGGCGGACGTCCGTGGCTCGCCTGGAGCTTGGGTTCCGGTAGCAGCGCCCCGCACCCCGGCAACCACTTTGCCTGCCGGATCCGTGAGATCTCGACCTGCCCGGCAGAGTCCACCCGCACGGGAGGCCGGCCGGCGTCATGTCACCGGGGCGTGGCCGGTCGCGGTGGGCGGGTCCACGAGGGCGTCGATGCGGGCGGCCAGTTCCGGGTGGGCGGCGGCCAGGTGCGCACGGGCGGCGTTGAGGGGGTCGATCAGGGCGGCGGGGTCGTCCTGGCCCAGGGCCTGGTCCAGTCTTGCCACGCTCGGGCGGGATGCGGCGGGGAGGTCGGTGAGTGCGGTGATGTGGCCTGCGAGGCGTCGCAGGTCGGCGGCGTTGTCGCGGGCTCGGGCGCCGGCGGCGCGGTCGGCGGCGCGGCGTTCGCGGGTGGCGGTGACGCGTTGTTCGCCGGTGGTTCCGGCGGGGCCCGGGCGCAGTCGCAGGTAGCGGCGTTCGGCGGCCTGTCGACTGGCGACGCCCAGGGGGTGGGCGAGGTCCGCCCAGCTGGCGCCGGCGTCGCGGGCGTTCTCGATCAGCCCGCTCTCCCATCCGGCGAGCCGCTCCCGGATCTCGCGGAGCAACAACAGCGAGGCCAAGGCCTGTTCGGGGCCCGCGTCCGGGTGCGGCGGCCCGGCCTCGCCGTCCTGGGCCGTGCGGACGGCTCGGTCGATGGCTTCCAGGGCCGCGGCGGCGGCCAGGAAGGACGCGGGCCCCGCGGCGGGATTGTCGGGTCGGTCGTTCGCGTTCACCGGAGCCCCTCTCACAACGTCGTCCCCTGCTTCGTCATCATGTGGACGACCCACGTGTTTGTCATCCTTCCGATGACATGCTACAACGGTTCCAGGGAGCCCGTCAGGGCGCTACCGACCGAAACTTTCGGAGGTGTTCTCGTTATGTTGATGCGTACCGACCCCTTCCGCGAGCTCGACCGGCTCGCGCAGCAACTCCTCGCCCCCGGCGCCGCCTCCCGGCCGACCGCGATGCCGATGGACGCCTGGCGCGACGGCGAGGTGTACGTGGTCGCGTTCGACCTGCCGGGCGTGACCCCCGAGGCGATCGACATCGACGTCGAACGCAACATGCTCACCGTCAAGGCCCGCCGCGAACCCGTCGCCAAGGCCGACGAGGTACAGGTGGAACTGTCCGAACGACCCGTGGGCGTCTTCTCCCGCCAGATCGTCCTCGCCGACACCCTCGACACCGAACGCATCGACGCCGACTACCAAGCCGGCGTACTGACCCTGCGCATCCCCATCGCGGAGCGCGCCAAGCCCCGCAAGATCCCCATCGGCGCCGGCACCCCCGACCGCAAGGTCATCACCGCCTGAAGCAGGGCCACGACACCCCCCTGCGGGGCCGACGACGGACGCACCGCCTCTCGGCGCGCCCGCCGCCGGCCCCCAACCGCCCTTCGCGGGCGGCCACATGGGCCGGAGCCCTCACCGGAACGCGGTCACTCGACCGCGCGCACCGTGCCAACCGTGCTCCCCGCCCACGCCCACTCCGACACCCAGCCGGCTCCGAGACCGGAAAGGCGATCCGCGACGATGCAAACCCGAAACGAACCCTCTCCGACCACGACAGTGGGCACCTACACCGAACTGCTGGACAAGGTCCGTCTCGAAGGGGCCTACCGCACACGGGCCCAGGCCGAGGACGCGGTTCGCGTCGTGCTCTCCGGGCTGGGCCGCCAACTCGGCGGGCAGGAGCGCCTGGACCTCGCCGCCCGACTTCCCCTCGAGGCCGCCCTCCTGCTCACCTCGCACACCGCCGAACCCCGACCCGCCGGCGGCCTGGGCTTCGTCAAGGACATCGCCGCCCGCACCGACACCACCCCCGGCGTCGCACGTTGGGACACCGGATCGGTCCTGACCGTCGTCGCCGCGCTCGCCGGCCCCGACCTCCTCACCCGCATCCTGACCCGGCTGCCCTCCGGCTGGGCCCTGCTCTTCGGCCGCGCCGAACTCGCGCCCGCAGCCTGAAACCCGGTATCCGGAACTCCCCCGGCGCCCGGACGGCGGCAGCGTAACCGCCGCCCCCGACAGCAACGTTGGCCGAACGGTCCCCGGCGGGAGCCGGATCCCGCGCTACCGCTCGCCGACATCGACCACCTCGGCGCCCGCATCCGTGCCGGCGAACCGGTGGTCTCCTACGCCCAGTCGGCCGACCGCGACGAGAGCGTCCATCCCCGACGCCCACCCCTTCGACATCATCCGCACACCCATCCCCCACGTCGCGTTCGGACACGGCACCTTCCACTGCATCGGAGCCTCCCTCACGCGCCTGGCCCTGACCACCCCCGTCGACAACCCCCGACCCGACCGCAACGACTGTGCCTGGACCTCGCCTTCCGCGGCGCGCCCGAGATCGTCCGTAGCGACCGCGGCGGAAGCGCGAGGCCCGCATGCGTTGACCGACCCACGGGCCAGGACAGATTGCGCGGACTCTCATCCGACAGGACGCGGGCAGTTTAGGCTGCTTCACTGCGAGGCAGATCAGCCCGCTCAAGAGGGGAGTTCCATGAAGTTTCCGAAGCTCGCCGCCCTGGCCATCGGGGCTTTAATGGCGACGAGTTGCGCAGGCGGCGACGATGAGCCGAAGGCGCTTTCGACGCCCGCCCCCGGGGCGGCAACCGGTGGCCCCGGAGCCGATCCCAACCCGAGCACGCCGGCCTCCGGGCTGCCCAGGGCGCGCTCGTTCGAGGAGATCGCCGCGCTGCTGAAGCCGACCCTCGGCCCCTGTCAGCGTATGGAAACGACGGGTCCCGCAACGGAACTCGACACGGCGGACAAGGTTCGCGGGGGCAAACAGAAGGCCTTGTGCTGGTACGGCGGCCAGAAGTTCTCGGTCGTGTTCCTGCTCGTCGACGAGGACAACACTACGCTGGAGACCTTTCATAAAGGCAAGGACACGTATTCCGGCGATCGGGTCGGCATGGGATTCACCGTGCGCCTCCTCGGGACCGCCGACGCCCAGGTGAAGTCCACGGCCGAACAGCAGCTCAAGGCGGCCGGCCTGCTTTTCCTGAACTGCGAGCAGGACTTCGCGCCGCGCGACGGCGTCCCCATCATCGAGGCGAAGACGACGGGCTGCCGCTACATCCCGACCTTCCGCATCTGAGCCGTCATGACCCGCCACGCAAGACATGCCGCGACAGCGGAACGGAGTCTCGGACCACGAACCCGCGTTCGCCGTCAGCCCGGGCAACCCCGACGAGGACGAGAGCGCCCGCCACGTCGACGGCGCCCTCCGCCACCAGGGCAACACGTTCCTGCCCGATCGTCGGCAAGAACATCCCCGCAGCACTCCACCGCGTGATCGACACCGCCCTCCGGGAACAGAACCGCGCGGCTGGGGGAAGGATGTGCACGGAGTGGCAGGGCGACCGGGCCGGGCAGCGCCTGGACCGCGACGAGTACCCGTCCGCCGCAACCAGGAAGTGCGCCTCGCTCGGCGATGGGCACTTCTTCGCCCGCCCGATCGACCGCGACGACGACGCGTGGCCCCTTATGCGGCGAACAGCGCATGCTCGACGGCGACGCCTCCTCGTCGGCGCCCTCCCCTGACTGACCAGGAGCCCGACCGCGTAGAAGGTACGGATGTCCCGCGTGATCAGCCGGGGGATCCGCACGAGCGCCGCCGCGAACCCCGGCTCCACCGATGTGACCACCCAGAACTGCTATTGCGCGGCGGCGCCGACCTCACCGACGCATCACGACCATCAAGAACCGAACCGCCCACCTTCGGGTGACGACCTGGCGCGTGAGTCGCCGCGGACAGGCAACAGGCCGCCACCCGGACACGCTTGCGAAGCGCTGCTCCACCAAGGCGCCGACGTCGCGTCGACACCAATGCCCGTCGTCCGGCCGACTCCCACCGAGACCCTGATCCCGCCGGCCCTCGACCGGTTCGACGGCGGCGGCCGTGTGGTGTCGCGGGTCCTCAGGCCTGGCGACCGGCGACGTGCCCGCCCGGATCGTCGGCCAGCACAACGGACGCGCAGATCCGCTTGCCCACGGGCTCACGATGCACCGCGAAGCTTCGACAGACCGCCATCACGATCTCCAGACCGTGCCGGCCGATCCGGGCCGGATCGGGCGCGAGGATCGCCGGCGGCGTCGGATCGCCATCCCACACGCTCACCTCGACCGCACCGTCCCGCACCTCCAACGTCAACAGACACGGACCGGGCGCGTGCCTGCGAGCGTTGGTCACCAACTCACTCACCACGAGCCGCACCGTGTCCATCGCGCGCTCGGACACCGGCAGCCCGTGCTCGGCCTGCACCCCACCGAGAAAGGCAACGGCCAGATCCCGCGCGGGCCGAACGCCCTCGCCATCTCCGAACACCGCCGACGCCGAGGCGACCACCCCCACCAACGCCCGCCCATCCACACCGTCCGCAGTCCACCCCATGCCGCTCCACCTCTCCCAGCGCCCCAACCCCACGCCGCTCGCCTACCCCGAAACCCCCACATCAGACCTGCGCAAATCGAAACCCTAACCGCCGGCGAACATGACGGCGGACACGTTCGTGGACACACAGCCCAACACCCGCACGGCCGGTGGAGTGCGAGGGCGCACAGGCCGAGTGTCCTCGCCTCCGGCCGGCCCGGCGCGCGGCCCGAGGCCGGTGACATCGTTGAATCCGCGTGACCACTTCCTCGCCCCGCCCGCGCCTGACCATCACCGTTGCCGTGTGTCACCTTGCGAGGAGACCGGGCCCCGGCCGACGACTGACCGCCCGTGGCCTTGCCAACCGCCCTCGGGGGCCCCGGCCGGTACGGCTGTGTGCGCGCTGCCGCACCACCCGGCCGGACCGCGAGAGCGGCGAACTCGTCGCCGACGACTGGACCTGGGAATTCCTCGAACGTGATGTCACCACACTGGGCAGGGACCACCGAGCCGGCCGGTGGCTGCCCCACCGCAACGAACTCCACCGGGCAAGGAACCTGCGCGCGGTGGCCCGGACGCGAAGCGTCGTGGATCGGGCCCTGCGCGACGCCGGCAACCACGTGCGCTCCGGACGCCCGATCCGCGTCGTCGAACCCCTGCCGCGCCTGCTCGCACTCGTCGACGACGGCGACCGCGCCCCGCGCCGCACCGACTCCTGGACCTCCTGGCGGTCGGGCCGAAGTAGCGCGGTGGGCAGGGTTGTTCGACCGACCCTCTCGCCCGGGCGACGCCCGGCCGCTGGGCTCACCCGGACGGGCCGTCCATGCGGGGTCGATTCCCCCTCGTCCGGCGACGGCCAGGTCCGGCGCCGGCCGCGCCGGGGTCGTCCCGTTGCCCCACCACCCGAAGCGCACAAGGCAGGAGCCGGCGTCTTGGGCGCACCTCCCACCGCGCAAGGTATCCCACGGCAGGGCGCCAAGGTCCCGGACGAGCAGCGGGGGTGAGCCCGGACGAGGACGACCGGCCGTCGTTCGTCCCCGTCCGGGACACGATGCGCCGATAGGCGCAAGGGTTCACGGCCGTCGACCCGCAGGAACGGCCACCCGGAATACCGGCGTTCGGATGTGGCGCCTTGCGGCACGTGGGCGGGCGTGGTTCAGGGTGGAGGTTTGCGGACTTGGCCGGGGGTGGATCGTCGGGGTGGTCGGGTGAGGGTGATCTGGCGTACGAGTTGGTGCAGGCAGGCCGTGGTCGCCACGGCGGGCAGGACGGCGACGACGACGCCTTGGAGGGTCATGGGGGCGTGGGTGAGGGACAGCGTCATGGACAGGCCGGCGAAGGCGGCGACCACGATCCACGAGTGCAGTGCCCGGCGGCGGTGCAGGCTGGAACGCAGGATCGACAGCGAGGCCACCAGCCACGGCCCCTGGACCAGGACCGGCCACCACCGGGCCGGGCCCGAGGTGGCGCCGCCGGTGTGCCCCAGCGGCGCGAGGGTGATCACCGCGCCGAGGACACCGATCGCGGCGACCAGCACGACGCTGACGACCACCAAGGTGCGGCTGAGCCGGTCCAGCCGCCGTCCGCCCGTGACCGGGGGGACGGCCTGCGGCGGCTGCCGGCGATGACTGCCCGGCCCGCGGATCGGGGCCGGGAGCTCGACGGTGGCGGGAATCTCCTCGACCGGGCCGGCCAGCAGCCGGGCGAGATCGGCCTCGAACTGCGGGTCCCCCACCACCGCGAACGACGGAGAGAGCCCGTCGGGTGACACGGCCGCGTTCGACGTCGACCACTCCACCACGCCGGGAGACGACGCGACGCTCGGGGGAAATTGCATGCCGGGCGGGGGATACGGGTCGTATCCATAACCTTCGTACATGGGCCTGACTCATTCAAGGGATCGGGCGTCGCGCGGCACCGACACGAATATCGATGCCAAATACACATTTCGATGGTCGGCAGGCGGTCGGTCCCGGAATTCACGAACGGGGATCGTCCAGGACGTCGTCGAGTCGGCGCGAGTACTCCGCGACGATCAACACCATCGCCAGGGCGAACTGCTCCATGTCGGCGGAACAGTGACGAAGCGCGACGCGATGTCCCGCACGCTCGATGTACGCGTGCGGAGACCGTTTGCGGAACGTCGCCGCGCGAGGGGTGAGCACCCAATCCCCCATGGGAAAGGCGCGTTGGGCGAGAGCGGGAGAAGCCGCGGCGGACGCGGAAGCTCGGGGAGTCACGCCCGGCTAACGACGCACCCTCCCCGACGAAGCTGGTCCGAAACGGTGAACGGCACCCCGGATTCCTGCCCGTTTCCGGCCACGCGTCGCACATTTACGAACACCCGCACCACCCGACCCGCACCGCCGGGAACGCGAATTCCGCGCCAACACAGGGAAACGGCACCGTTCACCCGAGGCACCCTTTACCTGCGCAACAAGAACCTCACGAGTCGGTAAAAATTCGGGACACCCACCAGCCGCAGCCCCATCCTCCGCCGTGCACATATTCGCGAGAACACCTTGTAACCCCGGCCCCACGCCGCGCAGGCTCGGCGAACACGGCGAACACCGCAAATCCTCGACTCCGTCGGCACGCTCCGCGACCCGGGCGAACACACCGCCGGGATTCCCCGCACGTGGACCGCCGCGAACGCGCACGGGGCCTCGGTCGGAAGATGCGACCGAGGCCCCGTACTACGACGCCGGGCACAGCCCGCACAGCACATCGCGAGTGACTGTGAGGACCCGACGAAGCGCGCCTACCCGGCCGGAGCGTGGCCCACCCGACGACACGCCGAACCTCACCTGAAAGAGGCACCGGCGCGTGGGAGTTCCACTCACGCGAAGCTCACCCGCTCACGCCTTACACAACCCGGCGGCACGGACCCCGACCTTCGCCCACGAGACGGGCCACGGGCCGAGGCACCGGGGCCAAGGGCGCAGAAACGACGATCCGCGCCGGAAAATGTCTGCTCCACCGTCTTGGTGCGACATGCCCGTGATCGTTGATAGGCCGTACGGCGCGACTACGCGGGCAACCGCAACGGCATGAGGCACAGCGATCCACCCCCGAAGGTCGATGCCGAAACGCCGACGCGCCGGCGGCCCTGGTCGCCCAGGCGCGATCGTGGAGCGACCCGCAACCGCCTCCGGATCGGGGATGGACATTCCCGAAAGCCATCGGCAACCACCTGCGACGCCCCAGCGTCCCGCCTTCGCGCGCTCCGGGGAGACCGCGCCGAACCCGCCACGCACCACGCTCGTCGGACCGCCCGTGCGCGGCCACCACGCACGACCCAGTCCCCCGCACCCCGAAGACCGGCAGGACACCCCGGTCTTCCATGCGCCGACGAACGAATCGATCACGGCCGGACGCGAACTACCTGGCAAACCACCACAGCGCAGGCGGGCAGCGGGCCCGGGCCGTGCTCCCGCCCACCCGGCGCCGGCGGACCCACCCCCGTACCCGGCCCCCGCACCGGAAGCCCCCGAACAACGGCCACCCAGCCTCCATACACCGGCTCGCGCAGCCCGGCCCGCTCGTATGCGGTCACGGGCCGCCACCGTGACGACCACCACCCGCGTCCCCCGCACCAGGCAACGCGCCGCGCCCTTCACATCAACCACGACCTGGGACCTGCCGAACCCCGTTGCGCGCGTCAGGCGCCGCCGGGGAGACGGGCGATCGCCAGATGGGAACCCGCCGATACGCCGGACCGCGTCCAGGAACCCTTCCAATCCACCGCCGCCGCCGAGATCGTGTTCGAGGCGGGTGCGTCACGCCGCTGCCGTCGGCCTGCGGAGGCGAGCACGATGTCGGGTGGGCCCGTCCCGTTGCCCATGTGTGGCCACACCGCCGCGCCGTGCGTGAGTTCGTCGCGGAAGGTATAGGGAGCGAAGCCTGATCCGGGGTGCTTGCCGGTGATCAAAAGGTTGACGCGGTCGCGGCCGGCGAGCATCGCGGACAGGCTGTTCACATCGGCGGCACTGTGCCCCACCCGACCGACGACACCATCGGTCCACCGGCCCGGCCCGGACGGACTTCCCGACTCGTGACGCGCGGCGCGTTGGCGAAGGGAAAAATGCCACCAGAGCCCGACGTTCCGTATTCCCGCCTCCGTTCGGGCCAGGGCCCCAGGTGCGAACTCCATTCGTAGTACTGGTAGTTTCCGGCGACCATTCTCAGCAAGGGGGATAACGTGCGCGGCCTGCGTCCATGCCTGACAGCCGTCCTGGCGGCGGTGTTTCTTACTGCGGGGTGCGGCGCGAACGACTCCGCCGACATCCCACGGGCCGAGGACGACGCCACAGCCCCCGTTTCCCGAACAGCGGCCCCGTCCACGTCCGTTCCGACGGCATCCAAAGGCCCTCTCGACGGGGCCGGTAACACGCCGTCGTCTCCCGGAACCTCGACCGTGCCGAAGGGGTTCGACGCCACACGCGACGCGGACGCGGACATCCGTACCGCGCTGGCGACCGCCGCACAGAGTGATCGCGCGGTGTTGCTCGACTTCGGCGCCAACTGGTGTCCGGACTGTCGGGTCCTGCACAACCTGTTCCGATCCCCACAGGTGGAACCACTGCTGGCGAAGAACTATGTCGTCGTCCCGGTCGACGTCGGCGAGTTCGACCGCAATCTCGATGTCGCCGCCCGCTACCTCGACCTCGCGACGAGCGGAATCCCCGCGTTGGTCGTACTCGCACCCGACGGGAGCGTTCGCACCGCCACCAACGACGGGTCGCTGGCCAACGCCCGCAATCTGGACCCGGGGCAGGTCGCCGCATTCCTGACCCGCTGGGCACGCGGCAACGCGGGGCGGGAATGACGACCCGCCCGCGCCGGCACCGGTCCGCCATGGCGTCGGCGTGGGTGGCGGCAACGGTCGTGGCGTTGTGCGGATGCGGATCGACGCCGGCCCCGGCCCCGGCCTCGACCCCGCTCACGGCAAGTGTCACCGCGAGCGGCGTCACCGTCACCGCCACGCTTCGCCCGCCACACGAGGACCGGCGCGAACTCGAGGTGACGTTCACCCCCCAACCGGGCTTCCACATCTACGGCGTCGATCTCCCGGCGGAGGGAATCGACGGTCTGGGGGTCCCGACCCGCATCGGGGTCCGGGGCGACCTCGCCGCCGACGGCCCGCCGGCGACCGGGAGTTCGACCCGGCTCCTGCGGCTGACGGGTCTCACGACCGAACTCCCCGTCTACCCGGACGGTCCGGTCACGTTCACCCTGCCCGTGCGCCGAACGGGCGGCCATCGTGCCGAGGTGGTCGTCAGCTACGGCGCGTGCAGTGCGAACGCGTGCCTGAAGCCGGAGGTGGACAAGGCGATCCCCTTCGACCTTCGCTGACGCGAACCGCCGTGCGCGGAGGCGGCATCCCTGGGCCTGGGCAGGCAAGCGCAGCGGCGCGCCCGGCGACGCGAGAGGCGCAGCGCCCGGACGGCCCCGGCGAGGCTGCGGGTATCTGCTCGAGGGCCCGCGCGAGCGGATGCCGAGCACGCAGGGGCGCGCCGGCTCACATACTCATGCCGGGCCCGGCGAACGCGCGGAAGCCGACCCGACTCGTCGACGTCCGAAGCATCGACAAAGGTCGAAGACCTCCGCTCAAGCCCGAGAAGTCAGCAGGATCGCTGCCACCGAGAGCACGAAGGCCGCGATGAACCCCGCCAGTTGATTCTGCACCGCACCGGTGGACAGATCGGCCTGGGCCACCATGCTGCCGATCGCCACTCCGGACAAGCCCGCAGGCACCATGAGCAACTGGATCAGCCGATCGTCCGCCCCGGGCTCCCCTTTCAGGAGCTTCCACCCGTTGCGCGCCAGGGCCACGCCGAGCGCGACGACGAACACGCCGAGGAAGACCAGCCACCCCACCTCGCCGAAGGAGCTCAGCCCCCACACCATGCCGGCCGCTCCGGCGCACCCCACGATCAGCCCGTACGCGATGCCGAGCACCCCCGCAACCGTTCTCATCGGACAACCTCCAGGACAGGACCGGCACTTGACGGCCTCGGCAAGCTATCCGCCCTGATCCGGGAAAACAGAGGGACTTCCCAACGCTTCGTCCCACCACCACGACGCCGATCGCCGCGTGACGGGTCCATCCGGTGCAACCACCCACGCCGCCATCCGTCCCCCCGGACATCCGCACTTGGGGGACCATGCAACGCATCACCCAACACGCCACGACCACCGACCTGGTGGTGGCGCTCCTGCTCACCGCGGACTTCGACGGCCGGGACGACAGGAAGGCCACCGTCGACCCGACGGCCATCCACCCGCCTGCACGACCACCCCGGCAAAATGCCACCGAAGCCGACGACAACGCGGTGGTCGACCAAGCCGCGAAGGTCCACGGCGTATTGCTGAATGCCCTGCCTCCGATGATCGGAGGCAGGGCGCTCGACTCGCGGCGAACGTGGCCAGGCGGCCGGTCGCCGCCGTCGGCGCGAGAGGACCGACCGACGCGTAGGCGCGGGCACCCACAGCCCGGCCCTCCGAGGCCGAGCCTCCCGGGGCCAGGCACCCCGGAAGCGCCGGACCCGATCTCCCCGGGCACGCTCACGCGCGCCGCCCCTGTCCAACGGCGAAACCGAGCCGAACAAGACCGAACCAGACCGAATCAGGCTGAACCAAGCCGGACCGATCCGCCCTGACCCGGCTCGCGCCCGGGCTCAGCGCGCCTCGAACGCGCTCACCGTCGGCTACCGATTCCCGGCGTCGGCGACCGGGGCGCCATCGAGGCTTGCGGGTGCGAGGTCGTGGCCGGGCGCGGCCGTGGGACGTCCACCCCTGCCGTCCCTGTACGCCTCGAACCGCCGCCCGGTGGGTTCAGGTGTCGACGAGGCGGTCAAGGACGCACGCAGGAGATCCACGACGCCGTGATCCCGTGGAAGAAGGTCCAGCCGCCCAGGCTGCGGGACTTCGGCGCCACCGTCGGCCCGCAGGGAAGCGTGTACCGGCTCGGCGAGGCCGCTCGGCCCTCCGCCGAGGTGCCGGGCCCACCTGTCGGGTAGCCGCCGAGTCGACCGGGACCCGCGTACACGCCCGAGGTCGGCATGCAGGGCCGCCTGGGCGACGGGGCCAGGGTCGCGTTCGGCGACGATCGCGAACACCTGCTCACCCTCACGGGTTAGGGGTCCCCGGGCAGCGACGACTCCGCGAGCTCGGCCAGGAAGTCCGCCAACACCGCGTCGGGGAAGCTCGTGCGCGGCGTGGCTTCGTGGAGTTGCGCGGCCAACGCGACGACGGCAGCGCCGGATTCGACGCGGCGCGACACTCGAGGGCGGGGCCGCGTGACAGTTGTGGGGAACCGAGGACGTTCCTGGGCGCTGGCCGACGACCGACCCGGTATCGGCAAGGCTGTCCAAGGCGGGCCACGTCGACTGTGGGACGAGGTCGACGCCGCCCCGCATGGCAGAACGAACTCCGCTTCCACGGCTACGACTTCGGCATCACTGGCGAACGAAGTCTGCTCGTATCCGAAGGCTCTCGCCGGTGGGGCTACTTCTGCCGCTCCAAGTCACGGAACACGGCGTGGGTGCCGGTCAGGCTGGATGATGGTCGGGGACGGCGCCGAGTTCGATGCCGTGTTCCAGCAGGGCTTTCATGGCGCACAGGGCTGTAGCGAATCCGCCGACGGTGTCGTTCACCCAACGCACGGCATCATCCCCCGAGCCCTCGAAACCGGTCTCGGTGACCTCGACGAACGTGGCTCCTGCCGTGTGTGGGGTGAACCGCAACTCAACGGTGGTCGGCTGCCCGTAGTTGCCCCATTCGAACCGGATCAGCCGGCCCTCTTGGACCTCCTTGACCCGGACTTCGGCCGATGCACCGTACGTCTCCCACTCCCAGCGCAACTCGGCCCCCGCGACCATCGGCCCGCTGCTCTTGCTGTACCAAAATCGGGAGGTCACATCCGGGTCGGCGAAAGCACGGAACACCTCCTCGGCGGGCTTGCGAACGATCATGCAGGCGTATGCGACAGGGGCGCGCGAGAGCGTGAAGTCAGGCTTCTCCATACGGATAATCATGCACTACGGACACCCTTGTCCCCAGGATTCCGACCTTTCATCCAGGACCGCTACGGCGTTCGCGCTCAGTTCGAACCTGATCGGCTCGGCTCGCCGCTGGAAACATTGATGCCGTCATGTCACGACGCCCAAGATTCCGCAGCGAGAGCTCCGGTAGACGCAACCGGCTGACGCTGGTGCTTGCGTGGGAGACAGCCAGGCTGCCGAACCGATTCTGCGGGCTGCCGAACCAACGGGTCGCGGCCTGCTATAGCGCCTCGAGGTCGGGGACGTGATGGTCCGCCCAGGCCACGACGCCGTCCGGGCGGATGAGCAGGGCGCTGAATCCGAGGTCGTTGCGTGCCACGCCGCCGCGTACTGGATCCGGCCCTCCCAGCTCTTGGCCACACGCTGCAGCGCGTGGTCGCCGCTGAAGTCGAGGACCACGCCCCGGCCCTGGCGCAACAATTCACCGAGGCGAGTGCCGTCCTCGAAACAGAAGTCAGGGGCGGTGCAGCCGACGAGCGGCTGCGGGCCGCCGCCCAGGTCGTAGCGGTCGAACAGCCCGGTCGTCTTCCGGTAGGCGAGGGTCGTTCCGTCTGTGGTGCTCAGCAACTCGTGGACCAGCTGCCGCAGCGCGGGGGCGTTGGGGCCGGGCTCCATGGTGGTCACCTGGGCGCGTGACCAGTCCAGGATCGCGGCGCCGACGGGGTGGCGCTCACGGGTGTAGGTGTCGAGCAGGCCCTCGGGCGCGGTGCCGTGCACGGTCGCGGCGAGCTTCCAGCCAAGGTTGGCGGCATCACCGATGCCGAGGTTGAGCCCCTGGCCGCCGAGGGGGGAGTGGATGTGCGCGGCGTCGCCGGCGAGCAGCACGCGGCCCTTGCGGTAGGTCGTCGCCTGCATCGCACGGTCGGTGAAGCTCGATGCCAGATGAACATCGGTGAGCGTCACGTCGGTATCGGTGATGCGGCGCAGGACCTCCTGGAGGTGCTCGCGGGTCCAAGGCTTGGAGCGGTCGAACGTGCCGCCGTCGAAGTCCATCATGCCCAGGTGCCCCTCGAAGGGCGTACGCAGATACATGCCGTTCGGCGTCAGGTTGAAGCCCAGTGGCAGCTCCTGCGGGTCGGCGAAGGTGACGCGCGCGACGTAGCCGGTGAAGAGCGGGTCCGTGCCGACGAAGTCGAAGCCGGCGAGGCCGCGCACCGTGCTGCGTCCGCCGTCGCAGCCCACCAGGTAGCGGGCCTGGCACCCCTGTCCGCCTGCCGTGACGGTGACGGACTCGTCGTCCTGCATCACGGTCGTGACCAGAGCGCCGCGGACGATGTCCACGCCGAGCGCGGTGGCGCGCTCGGCCATGACCGTGCCGCCCGCTTCGAGGCTGGTCATGAACCCTTCCATCGCCGGGCTGGGCAGCCGGAACGGGAGGGCGGATACGTCGATGTCGGCCGCGTCCAGGCCCATGCCCGCGAAATGGCCCACGTCACGGGGGCCCGGCGCCTCGATCGCGTCGGCGGCCGCGCCGACCTTCTTCGCATCGGCGCCCGAAGCGTTGATCACTGCTTCGAGCAGGTCGCGGCGGTGGAACACCTCGGCCGATCCGGCGCTCAGGCCGCGCAATCCGAGCGGGAGCGCCTCGTACGGCATGGAACGGCGGTCTACTTTGGCGTATTTCAGACGTGCCGAGGCGCTTGTTCGAGCCCAACACGTTTGTCATGACCCACTCCTTGTTTTGCCCGGCCGCCTGCCGCGTGGAGCGGCGGCAGGCAGCCGGGACACGTGAGGTGGGCCGAGGGCTTCAGGGCACGAAGACCAGGCGCTCGCCGGTCTTCTCGGACCATGCCTGCGCGATCTGGGCCAGTGGCACGGCACGGGCCTGGACGTCGATGGTGCCCTCGGTCACCGCTGTCGCCAGCTCGGGCAGTTCGGCGATGAAGTCACGGGCGGAGACCGAGCCGATGCCGCTGCCCACGATCTTCAACCGTGCGCCACGCAGCGCCGCGGAAGGGATCGGGGCGGACTCGCCCGCCATGGAACCGATCTGGACCCAGGTCAGCGGGACAGAGCGGTCGGCACGGGCGGTAAGCATCGCAAGCATGGCGCCGGCGGCGGGAGCGCCCCACACGAAGTCGAGGACGACGTCGACCTCGGCGGCGGCGGTGATTTCGTCGAAGGCGAGCGCCCGGTCCGCACCGAGGTCGGGCAGCACCTCGAGGCGAGTGGTGTCGCGGCCGGCGGCGAAGATCCGGGCGGCGCCGAACCGCTTGGCGATCTGGACGGCCATGCGTCCGGCGCTGCCGGTCGCGCCGAGGATGAGAACGCGCTGCCCCTCACGGAAGGTGATGCGGCGGCGCAGGGCGACCCAGGAGGACATGCCCGGGTTCATCCCGGCGGCGATCCGGACGGGATCCACGTCGTCGGGCAGGACGACGCTTCGACGTGCGTCGATCACGGTGCGGTCGGCGAAGGTGCCGAGGTTCGTGTCGTCCAGTACTGCGTATCGCACGCGGCCCGACGGGTCACGCACGACGCCGTCGACGCCGGGCACCAGCGGGAAGACGCCGGTGGCGGAGTAGTGGGTGCCGTCCGCCTTGGCCCGGGTCAGATGGTGCAGGCCCGCCGCGAGGACGTCCACCACCATCTCGTGCTCGCCCTGGGCCACAGGCTCGGGGTGCTCGCACCCGCATCGGCGCCGAGCACGACCTGTCCCTCACCCAGCTGCGCGTGCTCGGCATCCTGCGCGACCGACGCCCCCGCATGAGCGACCTCGCGGCCTTCCTCGGCCTGGACAAGTCGACCCTGTCCGGCCTCATCGCCCGCGCCGAACGCCGCGGGCTGCTGACACGTGGTGCCGACCCCGACGACAAGCGCGCCGTCGTCGTCCTGATCACCGACGCCGGACGCGACCTCACCCGGCGCCTGTACGAGGAAGTCCGGGACACCCTCGCACCGGCCACCGGTCGACTCGATCCAAAACAGCGCGAGCAGCTCGCTCGGCTGCTCGAGCCGCTCCTCACCCCTCCCCTGTCGGCAACGCCGCGACCCGAGCGCCCGGTGCGCGGCACGCCCTGAGTCCGGGACCGCTGCCGGCGGCGGCCCGGCGCACGGACGCCGACACGCCCGAAGCGAACCTCGCGGACGCTCTCGACCGGCTCATGTGCCGCGCCCGCACCGGGCGGGCCACCCGAACCCAGCACAACCCCGCCGGCCCGCTCCCTGCACGAAGGGCGTGCCAACCAACGCTGCCCGTCGTAGGGAGGACGGTTGGCAAAGTTGATCCATTCGAACTATTGTCCGAATGAGAGGTGGTTTTCGGACAGGGGGGTGGACGCGGGCGGAGGTGTGCGGTGGACGGTTTCGCGCACTTGCACACCGCGTCGGGCTACTCGGCCCGGTACGGCGCCTCCCATCCGGAGGACCTGGTGGCGCGGGCAGCCGAGCGAGGCATGTCGGCCCTGGCCCTGACGGACCGCGACACCGTCGGCGGCGCGGTCCGCTTCGCCCAGACCTGCGCGAAGCGCGGGGTGCGCCCGATTTTCGGCGTCGACGTCTCCGTCGCCCCCGCCGCGCCCGACACACCTCGCGCGCGGCGGCGCCGAACACCGGTCCGCGGCGGGGCCCACGTCGAACAACCCCCGCTGCGCGTGACCCTCCTCGCCCGGGACCGCGAGGGCTGGTCGCGGTTGTGCCGTCTGGTCTCGGCCGCACACGCCGTCGGAGGGCCGCCGGTGGTGCCGTGGTCGGCGCTGCGCGAACACGCGGGGCCCGGGTTGACCGTGCTGCTCGGCCCGACCTCGGAACCGGTGAGGGCACTGTCCGACGGCCGCCCGGACACCGCGGAGCACCTGCTGGCGCCCTGGCGTGAACTGTTCGGCGATGCGCTGCGCCTGGAGTGTCTGTACTACTGGTCGTCGGGTACCGGGCCGGGTTCGCTGCGTCTGGCCGCCCGGACCGTCCAGCTGGCCGACCGGGTCGGGGTGGCCGCCGTGTTGACCAACGCCGTGCGCTACGCCGACCCCGACCAGTACAAGGTCGCCGACGTCCTGGACGCCGCCCGCCTGCTGCGCCCGATCCGTTTCCACCGCCCGGACTTTCTCGATCCGCGCGAGCGCTGGTTGAAGGACCCGGGGGCGATGGCGGCGGTCGCGGCCCGGATCGCGGACGCCGCCGGCGCCGGACCCGACCGCGCCCGGGTGCTGCTGGCACGGACCGCGGCGACCGCGGACGAGTGCCGGGTGGATCCGGTAAAGGACCTGGGTCTGGGCGGCACGTTCTTCCCCGAGCCGGCCGTGGTGGGCGCCACGGACGACTCGGCGGCGCGGGTGTTGCGCGAGCGTTGCGAGGCCGGAATGGTCCGGCGGGGCCTGGACCGCGACGAGGTCGCGATGGAGCGGTTGGCGCGGGAGCTGGAGGTGATCGGACGGCTGCGGTGCGACACCTACTTCCTCACGGTCGGCCAAGTGGTCGCGGATGTGCGGGAGATGGGGGTGCGGGTGGCGGCGCGCGGGTCGGGGGCGGGGTCGATGGTGTGCCACGCGCTGGACATCGCCACCGCCAATCCCCTGGACCACGGCCTGCTGTTCGAACGGTTCCTGTCCGAACGCAGGTCCTCGTTGCCGGACGTCGACATCGACGTGGAGTCCGCCCGGCGCCTGGACGTCTACCGCAGGATCTTCGAGCGGTTCGGCAGCGAGCGCGTCGCGGTGACGTCGATGCCCGAGACCTACCGGGCCCGCCACGCACTGCGCGACGTCGGCCTCGCCCTGGGCCTGGCCGCACCCGACATCGACCGCATCGCCAAATCCTTCCCCCACATCCGCGCCCGCGGGATCACCACCGCGCTGGCCGAGTTGCCCGAACTGCGGCAGCTCGCGGCCGAGGCGGAGCGCCACGGCCCGCTGTTCGAACTCGCCGAGCGACTGGACGCGTTGCCGCGCGGGATGGCGATGCACCCCTGCGGGGTCATCATCACCGACGCCACCCTGCTGGACCGGCTGCCGGTCCAACCCACCCCCGGCGACGCCTTCCCCATGGTCCAAGCGGCGAAGGAGGAGGTCGAAGCCCTCGGCCTGATCAAGCTGGACGTGCTGGGGGTGCGGATGCAGTCCGCGATGGCGCACGCCGTCGCCGAGGTCGAACGCACCACCGGCACACACATCGACCTCGACGACCCGCATCAGGTGCCGCTCGACGACTTCTTCGCGTTCAGGCTGATCCAGGCCTCCGACACCATCGGCATGTTCCAGTTGGAGAGCCCGGGCCAGCAGGACCTGCTCAGCCGCCTGCAGCCGCGCGGCGTCCAGGACGTCATCGCCGACATCTCCCTGTTCCGGCCCGGGCCGGTCGCAGGGGGCATGCCGGAGCAGTACATCGCCGCCCGCCACGGCGCCGCCCCCACCTACCCCCACCCCGACCTGGAACCGGTCCTCGCCGACACCTACGGCGTCACCATCTGGCACGAGCAGATCATGGGCCTGCTGGCCACGACGACCGGCTGCGACCTCGCGCTCGCCGACGTCGCCCGCCGCGCCCTGTCCGACCGCGACCGCATGCCACAGGTCCGCGACTGGTTCCACGAACACGCCGCCACCCGCGGCTACACCCCCGAGGTACGCGACGAGGTGTGGCGCATCGTCGAGAGCTTCGGCGCATACGGCTTCTGCCGCGCGCACGCGGTCGCGTTCGCCGTCCCGGCGTTGCAGAGCGCATGGCTCAAGGCCCACCACCCGGCCGCGCTGTACGCCGGGCTCCTGGAGCACGATCCGGGGATGTGGCCGCGCCGGGTGATCGTCGCCGACGCCCGCCGCCACCGGGTCCCGATCCTGCCCGTCGACGTCAACCACTCCCGCCCCGGCCACACCATCGAGCAGACGAGCGACGGTACGTGGGGGGTGCGGCTGGCGCTGTCGGCGGTGCGCGGCATCACCGACGAGGAATGCGCCCGCATCGACGCCGGCCGCCCCTACACCTCCCTGTCCGACCTGTGGCAACGCGCCCGACCCGCCCTGCCCACCGCCGAACACCTCGCCCGCATCGGCGCCCTCGACTGTCTGCACAACGGACGCCTGACCCGCCGCGACCTGCTCCTGCAACTGTCCGAACTCCACCGCCGCACCCGCAGGGTCGGCGACGGCCAACTCCCCCTCGCCGACAGCCGACTCGACGCCACCGCCCCCAGCGGACTCCCCGAGATGACCACCCGCGAAGCCGTCGGCGCCGAACTCCACGTCCTGGGCATCGACCTCTCCCGCCACCTGATGGAACACCACCACCGACTCCTCCGCGAGATCGGCGCCGTCGACGCCACCCACCTCGCCGAACAACCGGCAGGCCGACAAGTCCTCGTCGCCGGCGTCCGCGCCTCCACCCAGACCCCACCCATCGCCTCCGGCAAACGCGTCATCTTCGTCACCCTCGAAGACGGCTCCGGCCTCGTCGACCTCGCCTTCTTCGAGGACTCCCACCCCGCCTGCGCCCACACCGTCTTCCACTCCGGGCTCCTCCTGGTCCGAGGCAAGGTCCAGGTCCGGGGACGGCGGCGCACCGTCGTCGGCACCATGGCCTGGGACCTCGACGAGATCGCCACCCTCCGCCGCGACCACGGACCCCAGGCCGCACTCGACCTCCTCGGCGCCCCCACCCCACACCCCACACCCGCCCAACCACGGCGCGTCCTCGTCCACGGCACCGGCGCACTCCAACACCCCTACGCCGACCTCCAACCCCCCGGCCAACGCTCCGCCGACCTCACCCGCTACGGCCACCGCAGCCCCGGAAGCCCCGGCTGACGGCCACGAGGGGCAGGGGAGCGTTCCTATTCCGTCCGGGACAGCTCCGGGCGTGCGGCCCGCGTGCCCGCACCGGCCCGGGCCGGTGACGAAGCATTTCCGGCCGGATCCGATACCGGCCGCCGCGCGCAGGGCGACATCCTCACCCCGCAGACCATGCTGTGGCCGGACGAGCTCCATGCCCCGAGGGCGTCGCCCCACGGGGCGAGGTGACGACCCGGAACTATCAAGAAATAAATCCTGATACTCCCGACGATCCAGCCCCAGACACGAGAAGGCCCGAGACCGGCTCGCCCGCCGCGCGGGCGAGCCGGAAGGGTCGTCCCAGACCGTGGCGTTCGTGTCGGTGGGCTTGCGGGTGAAGCGCAGTTACCCGCCATCGACCTCGGCGGTTGCGGCGGGAATGATCCGGCGCGCCCTGGCGAGGTTGGCAATCAGTTCGGCACGGGTCTGGTGCTCGTGCGCGACCCACGCGGGTTGACCGGGCCCGCTGCGCCACGACTCGCTGAGCGGGCTGCGATCGAGGCTGCCGGGCTCGCCCGTCCCGAGCGAGCGCGGCCGGCCACGCGCCGCCATCCTCGCCGGATGCGCGGCCATGGAACTCAGATCTGGTTCAGGCCGCCGTCGACGTACAGGCTCGAACCGGTGATGAAGCTGCTCTGCTCGGAGGCGAGGAAGGCCACGGCGGCGGCGATCTCCTCCGGGCGCCCGAGCCGGCCCAGCGGCACATGCGTAGCCAGTTGCCGCTTGAGTCCGGCGGCCTGCTCCGGGTCGGGCGCGAGCCCCGACAGACCAGGGGTATCGGTCGGGCCGGGTGTAATGGTGTTGACCCGGATGCCGCGTCCCTTGAGTTCGTTGGCCCAGGTCCGGGAGAACGATCGGGTGGCGGCCTTGGTCGCCGCGTACACGCCGAACGCCTCCGCGCCGACGTCCACGTTGGTGGAGCCGTTCAAGATCACCGAGGCGCCGTCGTTGAGCAGTGGCAGCGCCTTCTGCACGGTGAACAGCGTGCCCCGGACGTTGATATCGAAGAGGGTGTCGAAGTGCTCCTCGGTGACCTCCTCGAGCGTCACGAACGCGGCGACGGAGGCATTCGCGAACAGTACGTCCAGGCCCCGTCCCCGGCTGCGGATCGTCTCGTAGAGCCGGTCCAGGTCGGCCGGGTTCGAGATGTCGCCGATCACGGCGGTGGCCGCTGAACCGATCACTTCGACGGCCGCGTCGAGTTCGGTCCTGCGCCGGCCGGTGATGAACACGTGTGCGCCCTCGGCGGCCAGCCGCACCGCACTGGCCAGGCCGATTCCGGTGCCGCCTCCGGTGACGAGAGCGGTCTTACCCTCCAGTAGTCCCATGGGATCAGCCTCCTTCGACTTCCGCATCGATCGATGCGGAAGTCGAACGTAGCACTTCTGTAGCGATCGATGCGGAAGAGATAGACTGCGGGCGTGGAGACCAAAAAGAGCGGCCCGATCGGTCGACCGCGAGGATTCGACGCAGACGAAGCTCTCGAGCGCGCCGTGCTGGTCTTCTGGGAGCACGGCTACGAGGGCGCCAGCCTGGCCACTCTGACCGACGCGATGGGCATCTCCACCACCAGCATGTACGCCACCTTCGGCAACAAGGAGGAGCTGTTCCGCAAGGCCCTGGAGCGCTACACCGAAGGCCCGGGCGCATACCTGACCCGGGCCCTGGAGGAGCCGACCGCCCTCGGCGTCGCCACCGCGATTCTGGCCGGCACCGTTCGAACCACCACCCGCCCAACCCATCCTCACGGGTGCCTGGGCGTCCAGGGCGCCTTGGCCGTCGGCGACTCCGGGCGTGGAGTCCGTGACCTTCTCGTCGCCTGGCGCAACAACGGCTGCTCCTGCGTCCGGGAGCGATTCCAGCGAGCCGTCGACGACGGCGACCTGCCTCCGGAAACCAATCCGGGGCTGCTGGCCCGCTACGTCACCACCTTGGCATTCGGCATCGCCGTGCAAGCCGCGAGCGGTGTCGGCCGCGATGAACTCCAGGAGATGGCTGACGTCGCCCTACGCAACTGGCCGCTCTCCTGAGAACCGCCCGGCGTTCGTCTTCGCGCGCTCCGGCGCGGCCACCGGCGCCCGTCACACCGTCCGGTTCACCAAGGTCCCCCGACTCGCGAAACTCCTGCGGGTGCCCACGTCGGCCCACCGCGAGCGTGGCGGCCGCAACCAAGAACCGCCCCGACATCGCCAAGCGAACCGCGACGAAGGCCACGACCACAGGCGACCCCGAAGCGCGCGGCCCCACGGCCCGACCACCCGAGAAGACGGGCTGAACCCGACCCACCCGGGCAGTGCGGGCGGGCCGCACAGGACGACGAGACGGCCCCGACCGCGACATTCGTGCGGTCGAGGCCGTCCCTGTCGTCGCGCGGGCGGGCCGGCAGAGGGGGATGCCGGGCGCGCCCGTGGACGGGTCTACCGGGGTTCGCCGCGTCGGATCCCGTCCGCGATGGTCTCGATCTGCCGGTCGAACATGCGGTCCATGGTCTCCATCAACTGCGGGTCCAGGTCCGGGCGGAGCAGGCCGGGGACCAGGTCGTTCAGGCCGATGTGGCGGCCGGGGGTGTGCAGGCCCTCCAGGCGTTCGAGGACGAACGCGTCCAGGTTCGTGTTCAGCGTGCGGTTGATCGAGTCCATCGCGGCATCCGGCGTTCGGCGTGGTGAATGCTCGAGTCGGCGGTGCATCGCGCGGAGTTCCTCGTCGGAACGCGCGGCGACTTCCTCGCTGACGACGGCCTTGCACGGGTTGCCCTCGTCATTGATCCATTCACGGATGACCCACATTCGGGACCTCCAAGATCGGGATCGAGAACGCTACTCCGCCGGCCCGAGGAGGTGAAGTGGCCCGGGGTCGACCGTGATCGAGTTGTGCCCGGCATCGCCCGACGTCGCGGCTGCGGTGCCGGCGCGTCCCATCGGGTGAACGCATCTCCCGGGTGCGGCGCGGCGCGCCGGGCAGGGATCCACCGGGAAACGATCGTGGGCGGCGTCGCGGCGTGTTCGTGTGTGGGCTCGAACGCTCCCGCAGACACGCCGCGGCCGGCCCCGCCCCTCGGGCACCGGCCGCGCCGTGCGTGAAACAACCACCGCAGCACGTAACACGGCGCGGCTGCCGCGTCCGCTCCGCAGGTCGGGGACGGGGCGGCCATCCCCGCCCACTGTGCGCGTCGCGAATGCACACGAACCCTCGGATACAACCGGCCGGCGGTCCACGGGCGGCCGAATCCCGTGGAGGATGCGCGTTGGATCGCGAGGTCTTGCACCGTGTCGTCGTGCTCCGCACCGTCCGGTTCGTCCGCTGTCGCACCGAGCGGCACCTGGCAGGATGCCTGGCATGACGAGAGCCGGGGAGCAGGAAGAATTTCGTCAGGCGCGGTCGTTCGGTGCCGCAGCGGACGCCTATGAGCGTGGCCGCCCGCCCTACCCGCCGGAGGCGGTGGCCTGGCTGGTGCCCGAGGACGCGCGAACCGTGGTTGATCTTGGTGCGGGTACGGGCAAGCTGACCCGGGCGCTGCGTGCCGCGGGCCGGGAGGTCGTCGCGGTGGAGCCCTCGGTCGGGATGCGCGAGCAGTTCGCGCGGGTGCTTCCCGATGTGCGGGTTCTGGACGGGACCGGGGAGTCGATCCCACTGCCGGATTCAAGCGTGGACGTCGTGGTCTGTGCGCAAGCGTGGCACTGGGTGGACCCGGAACGAGCCGTCCCTGAAGCTGCCCGGGTGCTGCGCCCGGGCGGGCGGCTCGGCCTGGTGTGGAATTTCCGTGATGTGTCGGTGCCTTGGGTGGCGGAACTCGACCAGATCCTGCGTGACTGTGCCGCAGCGCCGACGGATGACCGGCAAGTGGAGGGCGTGGGAGCGCTGTTCGGGCCCGTCGAGCGGCAGGGGCCCGTCTCGGCCGGCAGGTGTTCCCGGCGATCCGGCCCCCACCGGGCTCGGGTCCGCGGCGGGCCATGACGACTCTGCGGTCCTCGTCTCAGAGTCCGAACTCGGCACGGGCGATGCCCAACGCGACGCACGCCTCACGGATGACCGTCCGCTCGCTCGGGTCGAACCTGCCGTCCGCGCCGCCGATGACGATGCCGATCCGGATGACCGCGCGCGCCTCGTCCGGCTTCACCCTGGCCTTCGCGATGTCCTTCATGACCTGTGCCTTGCCGAGCCGGAAGTCGGTCGACAACCGGTCGGCGTGGGCGTGGAAACGACGCTGCAGGTCGTCCTTGTCGAACTGGCGCAGCGCTTCGTTGCCGGCGATCAGCTGCGCGACCTTCCGCGTCTCGGCCTCGTCGATCGTCCCGTCCGCGGCGGCGACCAGCGCGCACATCGCCATGCTCGCGTCCCGAAACGCGTCACTGGTCAACTCCCGCCTCTTCGCCGTCAACTGCGTCTGCATGTGCCGGACGGACTGCTCGACCTTGTCCCACAAGGGCATGACGTCTCCGTACGTTTGCCGCGTCGCCGGTCCCGCGCGATAGCCGCTCGGGCGCATTCCATCCCGACCAACGTAGAGGAACACGTCGTGCGAATGCGGCGCGGGTCGCAGGTGTTGCCGCCCCCGGATCGCATCGGCCGGTTCCGCGCGAGTCCGGGTGGGCACACCGCGTACATTGGGCCACGCAGGGGGTGCGGCCGGCACGGGTCCGGCACGGCGTGCTCACCCACCTCGGCCGCACCTCAGGCGTGAACCTCCTGCTGCCGGCGATGCCTGCGAGAACCGAGAACGTTCGTGCCGCGATTCCGAAGCGGGGCCCTGTGGATATCAGGGAGTTGTCCATGAGATCCGGGAACACCGTCGGTTGTGTCGCGCCCGGCCGGCCCGATACCGAGCACCGGCGTGATTTCCCCACATGCGCGGGAACCCGGAACCTGGGCTATCGTCCGCGCCTATGACGGAAGCAAAGATCACCATCGCCACGCCCGCGGATCGCGAACGGGTCGTGGCCTCGCTGGTCGCCGCGTTCCCCGGCGACCCGGTCTTGCGGTACCTCTTTCCCGACGATGTCACCTACCCGCCGTACGCCGCAGCGTTCTTCGGTCACCTCTTCGACAAGCGCGTACACAAGGAGACGGTGTGGACGGTCGGGAGCGGCGGGTCCGTCGCGATCTGGGAACCGCCCGCGACCTCGACGCCGGCCGCCGCCGAGAGCGGTGCCGTGGGCGAGCCCTGGACCTCGGTGCTCCCCGCCGACGCGGCCGCCCGGGTCCGGGCCTACGACGTCGCCGTGCACGACGTGCTGCCCACCGCGCCCTTCTGGTACCTCGGCGTCCTGGGCACCCACCCCGAACACGCCGGACAGCGCTGGGGCCACGCCGTCATGGCAGCCGGACTGCGGCACGCCACCGAGCACGGACTGCCGGCGGTTCTGGAGACCGGCAACCCCGAAAACGTCGAGATGTACCGCCGAGCCGGCTGGGAGGTCCTGGACACGATAACCGAGCCCCTGCCCACCTGGATCATGCAGCACAAGCCCTGACCCGCACAGGGTCGAGCCCTCGCACATCGCGCTTGCGGCCGTCGATTCTCTCTCCGGCGTCGATGCCCCGGGTTGCGGTGGGCACGCCGGGACCGGCTCCACCAGCGCCCGGCGGGCGTCGGACAGATCACTTGGATAGGCTTTGCACTGCGGGGAGTTCGTCATAACCACACCCTCGGCCCGGTGCGCGGAGTGCCGGCCCGGTCCTGCGGGGTGTGAGCACGCCGAGGGCCGCCGGAGACCAGGCCCCCGCCGCCGGAGCCGGCTGCCGAAGCCGAAGTGCATATGGGGAGCACTCGCGTGCTGCTGTCGGTGAGCTGGACTGGGTCAGTCTGCCAGTCGGGCGAGGGCCAGTACGTGCGCGCGGTCGAGGGAGTCGCCTGCAGCGCAAGGGATGTCCGGTTGCACACCGGTGCCCTCCCAGTTCGTGCCGGAGACGGGGTTGATGGCGCGGCCGACGGGCACGGTGGCTTCCAGGTGTGGGTGCACGGTCCAGCCCTGGCATGGATGTGCACCGCCGCGGGTGCGCTCGCCGACGACGACGGCGCGACCGAGTTGCTGGAGGTCGTACGCCAACTCTTCGGCGGCGGAGAAGGTGCTGCCGCTGGACAGCACGTACAACGGCTTGCTGCCGCCGAAGCGCGCGCCGGGAACGTGCGGCAGGCTCCAGGACTGCTCGATGCGCTCGCCGCGGCGCCAGGACATGGTGTTGAGGTGGGTGCGCTCGTCGAGCAGGTAACTGCAGACGAAGGCGACCGTGTCCGGGTCGCCGCCCCGGTTGGACCGAAGGTCCACGATCAGCGCCTGGGCGCGGGAGGCCACGGTGAGCGCGGCACTCAGCGGCTCGGCGGCCCACTCCAGCGGAAACAGCATCGGTGCCAGCTCGACCACGGCGACCCCTCCGTCGAGCAACTGCACCCGGGGCGCACCGCCCAGCGAGGTGTCGAAGTCCCGGCGCATGGAGTCCAGGGTGGCCGCCCCCCGCTTCGGGGACACCGGGTCGACGTGGTGCTTCAGTCTCAGGTGTCGGTCGCCGTTGACGGACTGCAGGTCCGCGGTGACCAGCCGGGCGAGCTCCTCGGGGCCGTCGACGTCGTAGGCGCCCTCGGTGAGGCGTCGTTGCAGCAGGCCGGCGAGCTGCTCGGCTATGTCGGGGAAAACGTAGTGCTCGGTCAGCAGCCGGGCTGTCTCGTCGATGACAGGGGCGGGCGGAGTCTTCGTCAGAGTCGTCATGGCGAGGAGTAGAGCACTGCCCTTGCGAAAGCGTCAAGAAGTTTAGACACTTTCGGTATGCGTGATCAGCCTTCCTTCCCGCCGCCTCCTGAGGATGTCCTGGAGATCGGCGCGCCCGAGCAGTTCGCGGCGCTCGCCCACCCGTTGCGGCAGCGGTTGCTCTTCGCCCTCGGCCAAAGGCCCGCCACCATCAGCCGGCTCGCGGCGCAGCTCGACGCGAAGAAGGGCAACGTGGCCCACCATCTCAAAGTGCTCCGCGAAGCCGGGCTGGTCCACATCGCCGAGACCCGCCAGGTCCGCGGCGGTACCGAGCAGTACTACCAACGCACGGCCCGCCACATGGTCGTCGCCGAACCCCAAGCGGCAGGCACCGCCGCCATGCTTGCCGCGTTCGCCCAGGAGCTGGACCGCTCACCCGCCGAGACCCTGACGATGCGCCACCTGCGTCTCAGCCCCGCGCAGGCACGAGAACTCGGCGAGACCCTCACCAACCTGGTCGACGAGGCCGAGGAAGATACAGAGGACCAGCCCGTCCACGGCGTGCTGGTAGCGCTCTATCAACAGGCTCCGCCGACCGGCACCACCGGTTCCGCCTAGCGGCACCAACCCCACCGGACAGCACACCTGGCTCACGCCGGACGAGCCACACCCATCGACATCCAACCTGGTCGCCCCAGATCAGCGCCCTGCACGCAACCATCTTCGATGTCGAACGACACGCACGGCGCGCCATCGCGTGCAGGTCGTCGCCCTGACGTCCGCACGGTGACCGACCGTTCCGGGGCACGGGCAGGTTGCCGAGGCCTGTGCCGTTGGTCGGTCTGCGAGGAGAATTCGTCGTCGTGGGAGTGCGAAGCTCGCGCGCCCGTCGGTTTGGCGATTGAGCATTCTGGCCCGGTCCACGTGGCCCGGCGCCCCGATGGTCGTGCTGCGGCACGGCTGGCCGGACTCGGTGTTGCGGTTCGAGCGCGTTCTGCCTTTGCTTGCGGACATGCACGTGTGGTTCCCGCGCTGCCGCGCTTCCCGTTCGCCCCCCGCTAACCCTGCCCGGCATGTCGGCCAATCGCATCGCCGGGATCGTTGCGGATGCTCTGGATGAACTCGGTTACTCGCGGTACACGGTGTCCGGCGGCGACGTTGGAGACACCGTCGCGGAGCTCCTCGCGGCCGAACACCCGGACCGGGTCGCTGCCCTGCACCTCACGAACATCGCCCCGCAACGTGCGCTCACGGCGGACCCCGCGAAGCTCGCGCCGGACGCGGCGGCCTACCTCGGCCGGGCGGCGCAGTGGTTCCGGACCGAGGGCGGGTACATCGCGGAGCAGTCGACGCGACCGAACACGCTCGCCGTCGCGGCCGGTGCAGCACCCGCAAGGCAGGTCCGCGACGCCTTCACCATCGGGCCCGCAACGTGGCACCGGCGCACGCGGGTGCCATCTCCGGGTCCCCGCAGAGCACGGCCGAGCTCGGACAGGGCCGGCCGCGCAACACCACCGCGGCCGCGGCGACATCTCCACCGCGGTGTTCGTCCGCGCGATGCCCGACTCGCGGGCTCGTGGATGGGTGAGGCCGACCTGGCCGTCGACTCCGGACAATGCCTGCTCGACCTCGGCGAACGCCCCCACGCGCTCCACCTCATCGGCGAGGGCCTCGACGTCCTCCAACGCCCGCGCGACAAGACCCGCGGCGTCTTCCTCACCTACCAGGCCCGCGCCTGTCTCCGGAGCGGACAGATCGACCGGGCGGCGGCCGCCGCCACCGAGGCACCCACCCTCGCCCACCGCATCGGCGCACCCCGCTGCGTCACCCTCGTCCGCGCCCTCGCCCACGCGTTCGCACCCCATCACGCCGTCGATCACGTATCCGCCGGCGCGCCGGCCCCAGCTCGCGCAGTAGTCGCCGAGGTCCTGCGGGACGCCGTGGCCGAAGTTGTAGCTGCCGTAGTCGTAACCCCGGCCCGGCAGGTGACCGTGGGACATGGGTGGGCCGGCCTGGTCGTAGCCTGCGGCCGGATTATCGGGTGCCGGCTCGTGGCTCGGCGCCGCCTCGGAGGCAGGCCGGTCGTAAGGGAATGCCGGAGACAAGTGGGACTCCCTGGAAAGTCGCGTGCCGCGCATGCGAAGAAGACGGATCCAGGCGAATCGACGCGCGGTGCCCGGGACGGGCGGCGACGTCTTCCCCACCCGCCCGGGATCCCGTTGACGCGGCAACCTACCCCGAGCGGTTGGCGATTGACAGAGGTTGTTCAGGCGCGAGCGCGCTCCCGGCCGGGAGGCGGAACCCCGGAAGCGAACAACCGGCCCGGAGCCTACGGAAGCAACGAAGCACCGACATTCCCTGGGCGTACGGCTGCGTCTTCCGTGCCTCGGCGCCGAGGTGGTCCCGGTGGTTCCGGTGGTCACTCCAACTCCCGTGCGGATCACGCGCGAGTCGTTGACGACGGATCGGATCGGGACACCGCGTTCCGCCTGCAGGTTCGGCCCATGTCGTCTGGAGTCCGTTCATGCATGATGACCGGATGAACCATACCGACCAGCGCTTCCACGTCATCGTGCTGTCGAACTTCGCGAAGGGCTTCGACAAGTACGCCTTCGCTTACGATAAAGAAGGAATTCCGGAGAGTACCTACCCCGACCGGTTCCACCTGCTGACCCGTGCGGAGTTGGGAATCGGCATCGGCAAGGCGCGACGCTTGCTGGACCGTCTGGCCATTCCGGGCGATCGGCTGCTGGTGCTGGAAACCACGGTGGACCCCGGCAAGCTGATACCCAACGTGTCGACCGGCCTCGGCACGGAACTGCACGAGGCTCGCATCCGGTTGTCAGCAGTCCACGAACTCGACCAAGTAGGCAACGAGTTCACTCTGCGTCCGACAACCGTCGAGGATGCGATGGCGGCCTCCCTGCACCTGCACGAATCGGCACAGCATCGCTACGCCGACACGCGACCGCGCACGGTTTCGCTTCTGCCGGTCGCCTCCGCCTGCCAGGCCCGGTGTTCGTTCTGCTTCTCCTCGGCTTCGATCTCCAGCGACCAAGCACCGGCACGGGTCCCGTGGGACGCGGTCGCCCACTGGCTGGAGCGCGCCCGTGCGGCGGGGGCCGAGCGTGCAGTGATCACCGGCGGCGGGGAGCCCACGCTCATACCGTTCGAACAGCAGTTGCGACTGGTGTCCGCCTGCTCGGCGGCCTTCCCGAAGGTCGTCCTGATCACCAACGCGCACACTCTGGCAAGGGGCGGGCACGCCGACCGAGCCGACCGCCTCGCAGCCCTGAGCGCCGCAGGTCTGAGCGTACTGGCGGTCTCCCGGCACCATCAGGACGACGCCGTCAGCGAGCGGCTGATGATGCTGCGCACGCCGGTGAGTTCTGTCATCGACACCTGGCGCGTGGGACGTGACCGGTGGCCGGGGCTGCGGATGAGGCTGATCTGCGTGCTCCAGCACGGCGGCGTCGCCGACGCGGCCGAGGTCGCCGACTACCTGTCGTGGGCCGCGTCTCTCGGTGTCGAGGAAGTCTGCTTCAAAGAGCTCTACGTATCCACCAGTACCGAGTCGCTCTACTTCGACCGCGCCGCCAACGTCTGGAGCCGAGAGCACCAGGTATCGCTGTCCATCGTCACCCGGTTCGCCGAGCAGCACGGCCTCGAACTGGCGAGCCGCCTGCCCTGGGGCGCGCCGGTCTACCACGGCAGCTGGGACGGACAGCCGATGCGGATCGCCGCCTACACCGAACCCAGCCTGCTCTGGGAACGCACCAACGGCATCGCACGCAGCTGGAACGTCATGGCCGACGGACGCTGCTACGCCTCGCTGGAAGACCGGGCCAGCGAAATCGTGCCGGAAGGTGCGACGGCATGAGGTTCGACGAGTTCCAGGAATTCCGGCAGCGGCAACTCCGTGCTTCCTCGTCGCTTCTGGACGCCGCCGAGACCAACGTGTACCGGGCGCTTGCTCCGATGCGACCGGAACCGCCGACCGACACGAGCACGGTGCACCGATGCGATCTCGCCCGTGCCTGGCTGCGGCGCTTCGAGCTGCCGGAAGAGTGGTCCGGCCACGCCATGGTCTGTCGCGGGGTCCGTCACGGGCTCGGCGTGGTGTTCCACCGGCTGCGCGCCGTGCAGGCGCGGTTGTGGCTGCCCAGCGACGTGTACCCGGTCTACTTCGAGCTGGCCCGCGCCGCGGGCCTGGCGCCCGCGTCCTACCCGACGCTACCCGCGCCGGTCCTGCCGGGGTCGCCGGCGGACCACCGGCCCGAATACCTGCTGCTCGCCAACCCCAGCAAGCCGCTCGGCCGATACCTGTCCGATGCCGAGTGCGCCGCGGTGATTTCGTGGTTGCGGGTATCACCACACCGCCGCCTGCTGATCGACAGCGTCTATGACCTGGGAGTCCCGCTCGCTGCCGGCACACGGCGATTGCTGGACACCGGTGGTGCGGTCCTGCTGCATTCGGTCACCAAGGGATGGCTGTGGCCACGTACATTCGGCGTGGTCCTGCTGGGTCCGGCGCAAGCCGAATTGGCCGAAGCGTTCCGGGCGGATCCGCCGACGTCGGCACAGCTGAGGCTCGCCGACCGTCTGCTGACCGAGCACAGCGACGTGCCCCGGCAGGTCGCCGACGAACTGGCCGCACGGGCTGAGCGGCTGTTCGAACGGTTGCCGGACGAAGTGCTCGGGGCGATTCCCACGGCGAGCCGCACTTGTCCCGGCAACTACTTCTTCCCGGTTGAAATCCCAGCGGAGACGCTCCGGCACGAGTGCGGCGTGCTCGCCATGCCGGTCGGCGTGTTCGGGGAGAGCAGTTGGTCCGGCTCCATCCTGACCAGCCTTGCCGACGCTTTCGGCCCGACGCCGGCGGTGGCACGATGAGCCGGCCCAAGCCGGCCGGAGTGCGCGTTGGGTTCCCGGTGCCTTTCTCGATCGGGCAGGTCAACTGGGACCCGCCGGATCGGGGGTCGGCGCCGGCCCGCCGGAGGCGATCGGTGCGCGATCGTTTTCGGCTGATCCTCGGATGAGGAAGCGGATCCACCGGGCGGCGCGTGCGGCGGCGAACCCCACGAGCACGCCGATCAGTGCCGGAGCGAGATCGGCGGCGGGAAGAGTCTCGGTGCCGAGCAGTTCGCGCAGCCACGGGACGTACACGCCGGCCAGGCCGAGCGCCGCGGAGGCGAGTACCGCGATCGGCAGTGACGGGTTCGCCCGGGTGAGCAGCCGGGTGCGCAGGCCCGTCACGACGCCGAGTTGGGCGCCCAGCAGGGTCAGGAACAACAGGGTCTGCCACCCGCGGCCGGTGTGGTCGGCCCAGGTGCCCACGGCGAGACTGATCGCGGTGACGACGACGCCCAAACCGAGGACGCGTTGCCACAGGCCGTCACCGAGGATGCTCTGCTCGGGCGGGCGCGGCGGGCGGTGCATGGTGCCGGGGTCGACCGGTTCGGCGCCCAGGGCCACTCCGGTGAGGCCGTGGGTGAGCAGGTTGATCCACAGGATCTGGCCGGCGACCAGTGGGATGGGCATCCCGAGGGCGGGTCCGATCAGCATGATCGCGATCTCCGCGATGCCGCCGGAGAGTGCGTACAGCAGGAAGCGGCGGATGTTGTCGTACACCCGGCGCCCTTCCTCCACGGCGGCGACCACGGTGGAGATCTCGTCGTCGGCCAGCACCACGTCGGCGGCCTGGCGTGCGACTTCGGTGCCCCGCTTGCCCATCGCGACACCGATGTCGGCTCGTCGCAGCGCAGGCCCGTCGTTGACGCCGTCGCCGTTCATCGCGGTCACGGCGCCGCGAGTACGCCACGCCTGGATGATCGTCAGTTTCTGTTCGGGGGTGGTCCGGGCGAACACACGGGCGGAGGTGAGGTCCAGGGTCGAGTCGGCGCTCATGTCGGCGCCGGTCAGGACAGTGGCGCCTCGCTCACCGATGATGCCCAGGCGCAGCGCGATGGCGCGGGCGGTGGCGGGGTGGTCGCCGGTGATCATCACGGGGGTGATGCCGGCGGCGCGGCAGGCGGCGACGGTGTCCCGGGCGGTGCTTTTGGGTGGGTCGGCGATCGCGATCAGGCCGAGCAGCGTCATACCCGTCTCCGCCGACTCGGCCGGCTCCGGCAGGGTTTCGAGCCGGCGCGTCGCGAAGGCCAGGACACGGTAGCCCGCGGCGGCCAGTTCGTCCGCCGCATGCCTGGCGATCCGCAGGCCGGTCGCGTCCGTCGTGAGGAATCGTGAGGTGAGCACGACTTCGGGGGCGCCTTTGAGGAATGCCCGCAGGCCGTCGTCCGGGTCGTGGTGGATCGTGGTCATGCGCTTGCGCACACTGTCGAACGGGGCCTCGGCCAGCCGCGTATGGCCCTCACGCAGGCAAGTGCGTTCGAGGCCCGCCTTGCCCGCCGCGGCGACGAGTGCGCTCTCGGTGGGGTCGCCCAAGGCCCGCCATTGGGTGTTGTCGGTGTCCGGAGGGACCAGTGTCGCGTCGTTGCAAAGCACTGCGGCAGTCAGCAGATCGCGAATGTGCGGGACGGCCTCGGCGTCGACCGCTGAGCCGGCGACGCGGAGTTGTCCGACCGGGCCGTATCCGCTCCCGGTGAGTTCGGCTGTTCCTGTCGGCGTCCACAGCCGCTCGGCGACCATGCGTCCTTCGGTGAGGGTACCGGTCTTGTCGGTTGCCAACACCGTCACCGAGCCCAGTGTCTCCACCGCCGGCAGATTGCGGACGATGGCGTGTCGGGCCGCCATGTGCCGGGCTCCCAAGGCGAGTCCGAGCGTTACCACCGCGGGCAGCGACTCGGGCACGGCGGCGACCGCGAGGCTGATCGCGGTGATCGCCATCGCCTCGATCGGTTCGCCGCGGAGCAGGCCGAGGCCGAACACCACCGCGCACAACGCGATCACCGCGACCGCGAGCACCCTGCCCAAGTGCGCGAGCCTGCGCTGCAACGGTGTGGGGCCCGGGTGTTCCCGCATGAGCACGGCGATCCGGCCCAGGGCGCTGTTCGAACCGGTTGCGATCACTTCGACCACGGCCCGGCCGCGGAGCACGACGGTGCCCGCGCCGAGCAGGTTTTCCGGCTGTACCTCGCCGGACGGGTCCGGGGCGGACTTGTCCGCCGGCATCGACTCGCCGGTCAGCGCGGACTCGTCGACGAGCAGGGCCGACCCCTCGGCCACGCACGCGTCCGCAGGAACGACGTCCCCCTCGACGAGGAGCACGACATCCCCCGGAACCAGTTCCGCGGCGGTGAGTTCGCACTCGATTCCGTCACGGCGGACCCGAACGCCGGGGGCGGCCAGATCGGACAGCGCGGTCACCGCGTGGTCGGCTCGGATCGCCTGCGCCACGCCCACCACCGTGTTCACCATGACCACGACGAGGATGATGGCGGTATCGGCGAAGTCGCCGGTCACCGAGGTCAATACGGCGGCGGCGAGCAGTACCAGGACCAGCGGATCCCGCAGTTGTGCCACCACTCGCGCCCATACGGGTGTCTGCTCGGCTCGTTCGATGGTGTTGGAACCGCACTCGGCGCGTTTGGTCTGCGCTTGACGCGTGGTCAGTCCCGTTGCGGACTCCGTGGGTCGGGTCGGGGGGTACCGGGCCTGTGCCTTGTGCATCGTTGTCCGCCGTTCCGAGGGGATGCAAGGTGGGTCGGGGCGAGCCGATCAACGCTGCGCAGGTTCCCGGTCGTCGTGCGCGCCGGGTACGACGACCAGGGGGCAGTGGGCGCGATGGATCAGTCCTTGGCTGACCGAGCCGAGCAACATGCCCCGGAATCCGCCGAGTCCGCGGCTGCCCACGACCAGGCACAGGGCGTGCTCGGAACGCCCGTACGAGGGTGGCGACGGGGTGGCCGACCAGGACGTCCCGGGACACCGCGACCTCGGGATATTTCTCGTGCCACCCGGCGAGCGTCTCGGCGAGCCGGATCCGGCCCTCCTGCATCTCGTCCGGGATGGAGATCCCGCTTATCAGCCCGGCGAAGGGCTGCCGGACATGCAACGCGAGCAGCGGGAGAGCGCGTACGGAAGCCTCCTCGAACGCGTACGCCACCGCCGTCTCGGACCGCCGGGCCCCGTCCACCGCGACGACGATCCGCCGCGTGTCGACGCCCGCCGGCTCACCCGCCCGCACCACGACCACCGGACACGAGGCGTGCGCGGCGACCGGCACCGCGATGCCACCGGTCGTCATCAACTCCTTCGCCGACGAGAGCTGTCGCGACCCAAGGACGAGCATCGCGGCTGTACGGGCCCGATCCCGCAGTACATGCGTCGGTTCGCCGTCGACCAGGTCGGTGTCGACCTCCAACCCGGGGTGTCGGTCCGTCGCCAGGACGCGGGCCTCGTCGAGCGCAACTTGCCCCGCGTTGCGGAAGCGGCCCGGCCAGGTCTGCGGGTACGCGGCGCCCCTGGCGTCGCGGTCGATTCCGAGCGGCCAGTCCAGGGCGTGCACCAGAAGCAACGGGAGCTTCCGTCGCGCCGCTTCGTCCGCCGCCCAGGCGATGGCGAGCTTTCCACCGTCGGTGTTCTCGACACCGACGATGATGGGCGGCAGTCCTCCGTGCGCCGTCATGGGCACTCCAATCGACCAGGGCCGACGCGATGTCGGCGCGTTCGAACTGTGCTCCATCGGAGCGTGCCGACAAAGGACCGGTCGACCCCACCGAAAGGACCGATGGTCCCCTCGGCCATCGAACTCGGCTGCCCCGAGGGAAGTTCGGTGGCAGCCGCCGACGAGGGGATCCCGTCGGCGGCCCACTTCGCAGTGTCTTGCCGCACTTGCCCACGGGTGGGGACGATGGGCCGCCGTTGCGCTCGGCCTCGACGTGGCGGGCCATCGCCCGCTTCATGTGGTGCGGGAGTCGGGTGTCCTTGAACTCCGCCCGGGCCGATCGCGACGGTTCGACCGTCCGTTGTCGAGGCCGTGTCACGGGTCGTGTCGTCTTCGATCCGGTCGCGCGGCATCGGCGTCTCCCGACGGGGTGCGGCCGGCTCGCAACGTGCGGGCGATGTCGTCCGCCCAGGCGTCGATCTCGCCCCAGTCGCGATAGTCGCCGTAGTGACCTCGGAGCATGCGATAGAGGTTGCGCCCGAACCAGGGGAGATCGTCTTTGTCCAGCGCCCCTGCGAACACGTGGTGTTCGTGGATGCGCATGACCTCGCGGAAGCACGCGACCTGTGCGGGCTCGGGGGTGCGACGACCGAGTCGGCCGGCGACGATTCGGGTGAGACCGACGCTGAACAACCATCCGGGCCGTCCGTCGAGGTCGGCGGCGTGGCCGCGCAGGAACGCCTCCGCGGGCGGCAGCCAGCGACCGTTGCGGATCGCACTGCCCAGGACGAACGCGTCGTAGCGTCGTGGGTCCGTGAACGCACTCATGGGCGCGGTCTCCGCGTGTACGCCGTCCTGTTCGAGCAGCGTGGCGATCCGGTGCGCTATCTCGTGCGTGGAGCCGTGAACGCTCGCATAGCCGACGAGAACGATCACCGCGTCACCTCCCTGAGGCTGTGTCCACCCACCATCTCTCCACGTACGACCACACGGCAGGGCCGATCGGCCCTTCACAGTTGTCGTTGCCTCGATCTGCGAACGCCCCGGCACATTTCGACGCTGACGCTGTGGGTCAATTCGGGTCCTCGCGTGACGTACGGCCTTCAAGACGGCGGTTGTGGTCCTGAGGGCCGACGCGGTCGTTTGGGAGGGTGTCGATGTCGATGCAGCCGAGGGCTCACGGGGAGATCCCGGTCGAGACGGTGCGGGTGGCGTGGGCGGAGCCACGTCCGCGTGGACGCCGACAGCTGGTCCGGCCGGAGATCGGCCGTCGGACAGCCATGCGCGCCGCAACTGTGGTCGGTTGCGGGCAACCATCGCCCATCTCCGGCTGCCCGACCACATCGGCGTGTGGTCGGGTCGAGCGCTTCGGTTGGCCAGTCGAGCAAGGGCCCGGCAGGGTTGGCGTATGACACGCGACGACCTCCTCACCATGCTCACCGAGCAGACAGCGGCATGTGGTCCCGCACGCCAGGCCCTGCTCTCCGAAGGAACCTTCGTCATCTGGGACGGCCTCGTCCCCGCCAACCGCCACGCGCAGACCTACCGGACCCGGCTCCGACGACTGCGCAAGCGAAAGCCGGAGCAACCGACACCCGGCCTCGCCGAGACCGTCGACATCCTCGAACGCGCAGACGACGAACTCCTTCGCCTCGGCCAGATCAACACGGCGGATCGAGCCTGGACATTTATGCTCTTCCTCGACGCCGCAGCCACAACGGTCCTGGCCTGTGAGCTGCTCTGAGTTTGGTGGAGTCCTTGAAGCCGGGTTATGGTGCCCGGCGTAAGGAGCACCACGAACCATGCCAGCACCACGCAAATACCCC